>NZ_CM009578.1:313250-913250 GCF_002993885.1 Sphingopyxis lindanitolerans | reverse complement strand
CGCCTCGATCTGCGCGCGGTCCTCGGCCGAAGGTTCGGCGACCTGCATCATCCCGTCGACGAACAGGCGCAGCCCCTGTTCGGTCGGCAGCCGCCCGGCGCTGGTGTGCGGACTGGCAAGCAGGCCGAACTCCTCGAGATCCTGCATCACGTTGCGGATCGACGCCGGCGACAGGTTGAGCGCCGCAAGCTTCGACAAGGTGCGCGACCCAACCGGCTGGCCGGTTTCGAGATAGGCGTCGACGACCATCCGGAACACATCGCGCGCGCGCGTCGTCAGTTCGGTGATCGGCAGATTGGTCATAGGGGAGGATGTAGGGGTGGGGCGTTCGGCTTTCCACCCATTTCATCGCCCCCGCGAAGGCGGAGGCAACGGTCATGGCCCCCCGCGTCCACTCGGCGGCGGCGACCCGTGCGACGAAATCCCCGATTTCTTCGCTATGCGCTTGAGCGGGTGCGGGCGGCGGCCTAAGGGCGGCGGCAATCATCAATCGAAAGGATCACCCATGCGACCCTCCGGCCGCGCGCCCGACCAGATGCGCCCCATCGCCATCGAAACCGAATTCACCATCCATGCCGAGGGCAGCGTCCTCGTCAGCTTCGGCAACACCAAGGTGCTGGTGACCGCCAGCGTCGAGGAAAAAGTGCCGCCGTTCCTTCGCGGTAAGGGGCAGGGCTGGGTCACCGCCGAATATGGCATGCTGCCCCGCGCCACCCATACCCGCGGCAGCCGCGAAGCGGCGAAAGGCAAGCAGTCGGGACGGACGCAGGAAATTCAGCGGCTTATCGGGCGAAGCTTGCGCGCGGTCGTCGATATGAAAAAGCTCGGCGAGCGGCAGATCGTCATCGACTGCGACGTTATCCAGGCCGATGGCGGCACGCGCACCGCGTCGATTTCGGGCGCGTGGGTCGCGCTGCGCCTTGCGGTCGACAAGCTGATCGCGAGCAAGGCGCTGACCGCCGACCCGATCGAGGATCAGGTCGCGGCGATCTCGTGCGGCATCTTCAAGGGCACGCCGGTGCTCGACCTCGACTATGACGAGGATTCGAACGCCGAGGCCGACGGCAATTTCGTCCTCACCGGCCGCGGCCAGATCGTCGAGGTGCAGGCCAGCGCCGAGGGCGCGACCTATGACGAGGAAGGCCTGCTGCGCCTGCTGCGTCTCGCGCGCATCGGCTGCACCGACATCTTCGCCGCGCAGGCGAAGGCGGTGGGACGGTAATCTCTTTTCGTCATGCCGGACCCGATCCGGGGTGACGAAAATAGGGAGAGGGCACAGCATGACCCATCGCAAACTCACCCCCGGCAAGCTCGTCATCGCGAGCCATAATGCGGGCAAGGTGCGTGAAATCCGCGCGCTGCTGCTGCCCTTTGGGGTCGACCCGGTGTCGGCGGGCGACCTGGGCCTGCCCGAGCCTGCGGAGACCGGGACGACTTTCGTTGAAAATGCGCTGCTCAAGGCGCATGCCAGCGCATCGGCGGCGGGCCTCCCCGCGCTCGCCGACGACAGCGGGCTCGAAGTCGCGGCGCTCGGCGGGCGGCCCGGCGTCTACACCGCCGACTGGGCCGAACGGCAATGGTTCGAGGGCGAAGAAGGCCGCGACTGGTATATGGCGATGGGCAAGGTCGAAGGGCTGCTCGCCGAACAGGGGCCGGACGTCGACCGCAGCGCCGCCTTCATCTGCACCCTCGCGCTCGCCTGGCCCGACGGCCATGCCGAGGTGTTCGAGGGCCGCGCGCAGGGCAGCCTGACCTGGCCGCCACGCGGGTTGCTGGGTTTCGGTTATGATCCGGTGTTCGTTCCGGTTAGCAAGTCACTGACTTATGCGGAAATTGACCCGGCGGAGAAGCATGCGATCAGCCACCGCGCCGATGCTTTCGCGAAGCTGGTGGTGGGCGTGTTCTGACCTGATCGTCGCCCCCCGCGAAGGCGGGGGCCGCTGTCGATTTACGCCGCAACGATGGAGTCAGGTATTCAGCGGCACCCCGCCTGCGCGGGGGCGACGTGAACCTAAGTTGAGTCTATAGCGCCCGCAATGCCCGAACCGCTTGCCCTTTATGTCCATTGGCCGTTTTGCGTGTCGAAATGCCCCTATTGCGACTTCAACAGCCATGTGCGCGAGGCTGTCGATCAGGCGGCGTGGCGCGCGGCGCTGCTCACCGATCTACGGCACGAGGCGGCGCTGCTGCCCGACCGCCCGGTCTCGTCGATCTTTTTCGGCGGCGGCACGCCCAGCCTGATGCCGCCCGAAACCGTCGCGGCGGTGATCGCGGCGGCCGATGCGGCATGGGGGCTCGCGGATGATTGCGAGATCACGCTCGAGGCGAACCCCAATTCGGTCGAGGTCGCCAATTTCGCCGATCTTGCCGCCGCCGGGGTCAATCGCGTGTCGATCGGCGTTCAAAGCTTCGATCCGCAAGTGCTTGAATTTCTGGGGCGTGCACACAGCGGCGACGAGGCGCGGCGGGCGATCGCGGCGGCGCAGGCGCATTTTGCGCGGGTCAGCTTCGACCTCATCTATGCCCGCCCCGGACAGTCGCTTGCGGCGTGGGAGGCCGAACTTGGTGCCGCGCTGGCGTTCGGCACCGGCCATCTGTCGCTTTACCAACTCACCATCGAACCCGGCACGCGCTTCGCGACGCTCGCGGCGAAGGGCGATCTCGTCATTCCCGACGGCGATGCCGCCGCCGATCTGTTCGACGCGACGCAGGCGATCACGCGCGCCGCCGGGCTGCCGCGCTACGAAGTATCGAACCACGCACGGCCGGGCGAGGAGAGCCGCCACAATCTGACCTATTGGCGCTATGGCGACTATGCCGGCGTCGGTCCCGGCGCGCATGGCCGCCGTCTGGGCCAGGCGACCGAGCGGCACAGGAAGCCCGAGAATTTCATCGCGGCGGTGGGGCGTAACGGCCACGGGCTCAAGGTCGAGACCGACCTGCCAGGACGCGAACGCGCGACCGAGGCCATGTTGATGGGCCTGCGCCTGACCGAGGGTATCGACCTCGCGCGCGTCGAGGGGCGCAGCGGGCTGGAACGCGCGGCGTTCGTCGATGCCGATGCGGTGGCGCGGCTCGCGGGGCAGGGGTTGCTGGTGCAGGACGGCGACCGGCTGGCGGTAACCGAGGACGGGATATTGCTGCTCGACTCGATCCTTGCCGAGGTGGTGCGGACGGCGCAAGCAGGCTGAGCATCTGAAAGCAGCGCGTGTCCCCGCGACGGCGGGAACCCATCTCCCGCCGGTTCAACATCGCACCGACCGGTGATGGGTTTCCGCCGTCGCGGGAGCACGGAGGCTTTTATTCGGCGCCGATCCTGCTTTACTATCGGCTTGTGGTTTCGATGAACGGGTTTTGAGTGAGCGTAGACATCATCCGCGACTGGGACGCCCATCTGGCGCACGAAAAGCGCCGGTCGGAGCATACGCGCCGCGCCTATATCGCGACCGCCGAGCGTTTCTGCGCCTTCCTGTCGTACCATCGCGGCGGCGCGGTCGATGCGCCGATGCTCCAATCGCTGACGCCGAACGATCTGCGCGCCTATCTCGCCGACCGCCGCGCCGAGGGGCTGGGCAATGCGTCGGCGGCGCGCGAGCTTTCGGCCTTGCGCGGCTTCCTGCGCTTTGTCGGCGGCTCGAACGCCAGCGTGCCGCAGCTTCGCGGGCCGCGCGTCAAAAAGGGGCTGCCGCGCCCCGTCGCGCCCGACGAAGCGCTTGGGCTTGCGCATGACGTCGAGGCCAATGCCCGTGAGGGCTGGGTCGGCGCGCGCGATTTCGCGCTGCTGCTTTTGCTGTATGGCGCCGGGCTGCGGATCGGCGAAGCGCTGAGCCTCACCGGCGCCGCGCTGCCGCTCGGCGAGACGCTGGGCGTCACCGGCAAGCGGAACAAGACGCGCATCGTCCCGATTCTGCCCGCGGTCGCGGCGGCGGTGGCGCGCTATGCCGAGGCCTGCCCGTGGCCGATCGGCAAGGAGACGGCGCTGTTCCTCGGCGCGCGTGGCGGCCCGCTGGCGCCGGGGGTGATCCGCGCGAGCGTGCGCACGGCGCGGCGGGCGTTGGGCCTTCCCGAACGCACGACGCCGCACGCGCTGCGCCACAGCTTCGCGACGCATCTGCTGGCGGGCGGCGCCGATTTGCGCAGCCTCCAGGAATTGCTCGGCCATGCCAGCCTCGCCTCGACACAGGTCTACACCGCGGTCGATGCCGCGCATCTGCTCGATATTTACCGGCACGCGCATCCGCGGGCCTAGGTGACGTTCCTTTTAACGGTCGTCATCCCGGTGCGGTCGCCAGGTGATGACCCGCCACAGATAGATCAGCACCAGCGATCCGATCGCGACCAGCGCGACCGGCCCGACAAAGGCGTCGAGATTCGCGAAGCGGCTGCCGAACCAATGGCCTGCCCCGGCGAGCGCGCTGATCCAGATCGTCGATCCCGCTGCGGTCCAGAGCAGGAATTTCGCCTGATTCATCCGCACCATGCCCGCGGGCAGCGACACCATCGTCCGCGCCACCGGCATGAAGCGCGCCGCAAAGACGATCGCGGGGCCATATTTCAGGAAAAAACCATGCAGGCGTTCGACCTCCGCCCAGTCGAGGGTCAGCCAGCGCCCATGCCGGTCGACGAAGGGTTTGAGCCGCTCGTAACCGATCCAGCGCCCGATCGCATACCAGACCCAGTTTCCCGCCGTCGTCCCCGCGACCGCGACCGCGATCAACGTCCAGAAATCGAAGCGCCCCTGCGCGACCGCGATGCCGCCAAGGCCCATGATCACTTCGGACGGGATCGGCGGAAAGACATTTTCGAGGACCATCAGCACGAAGATGCCGAAATAGCCCCACCCCTGGATGAGATCGAGAATGAAGCCGGTCATGCAAAGGAGGGAACGCGCGAGCGCGTCAGCCGATCCGCCGTTCGATCGCGTCCCAGATCATCGCCGCCGTGTCGGTGCCGTCGAAGCCGTCGATCGCGACGATTCCGGTGGGCGACGTGACGTTGATTTCGGTCAGCCACTCGCCGCCGATCACGTCGATGCCGACGAACAGCAGCCCGCGTTCCTTGAGTCGCGGGCCTAGGACGTCGCAAATCTCGCGCTCGCGCGGGGTCAATCCGGCGGCTTCGGCATAGCCGCCGACCGCCAGGTTCGACCGGAATTCGCCTTCGCCGGGCTTGCGGTTGATCGCGCCCGCGAATTCGCCGTCGATCAGGACGATGCGCTTGTCGCCCTTGCTGACGCTCGGCAGGAACTGCTGGACCATGAACGGCTCGGGCCAGACCTGTCCGAACAGCTCGACCAGCGCGCCGAGGTTCGCACCGTCGGCGTCGACACGAAACACCGCCTTCCCCCCATTTCCGTGCAGCGGCTTGATCACGACCGCGCCGTAACGCGCCTGGAAATCCTTCACCGCGTCGAGGTCGCGCGTGACCATCGTCGGCGGCATATATTCGGGGAAGTCGAGCACGAACACCTTTTCGGGCGCGTTGCGCACCGACACCGGGTCGTTGACGACCAGCGTCTCGTTCGCGATCCGCTCGAGCAGCCAGGTGCCGGTCAGATAGCCGAGGTCGAAGGGTGGATCCTGCCGCATCAGCACGACATCGACGTCGCGGCCGAGGTCGAGCGTCACCGGCTCGCCGAACGTGTAATGATCGCCCGGCACGCGCTTCGCTTCGACGACGCGGTGCGCCTTGGTGGTCAGCCGCCCCGCCTCCCACGTCAGGTCGCGCACGTCATAATGATAGATGGCATAGCCGCGCTCGAGCGCCTTCAGCATCAAGTAAAAGCTGCTGTCGCCCTGGATGTTGATCGCGTCCATCGGGTCCATTTGCACGGCTGCGCGCAGGGTCATTCGTCTATCCTTCTCAAGCCCCTCCCTGACGGGGAGGGGGTCATCTGTTCAACGCCGTCACGGCTGCCAGACGTGGACCAGATGGCGAGGCCAACGCTTCGGCGCAAGGAGCATCACGTCGATGCGGATGTCGTCGGCTGGCCTCGCAAGGCGCGGCGCCAGCATCGCGGCCGCCGCGGCAACGCGCCGCAGCCGCCGTTCGTCGATCGCGAGGTCGAGGTCTTCGGGCCGCTCGCGCCACTTGACCTCGATGAACGCCAGCGTCCGCCCGCGCCGCGCGACGAGATCGACTTCGCCGACCGCCACGCGCAGCCGTTCGCCGACGATCCGCCAGCCGTGGAGGCGCAGCCACCAGGCCGCGCGGCGCTCGGCCTTGCGCCCGCGCGCCTCGGCGGCGGCACGGTTCATGGCCGTTCCTTCAGCGTCAGCGCGCGCGCATAGATTGCGTGTCGGTCGAGGCCATATTGCTTGGCGACCGCCTTTGCCGCCTGCGCGACGGGCTTGTCGGCCATCGCGGCGCGCAGCGCCGCATCGATCGTTGCGTCGTCGGCTGTCTCGGCGATCGCCTCGCCCGGCGGGCCGACGACGATCACGATCTCGCCCTTTGGCGGCGCATCGGCATAGCGTGCGGCGAGGTCGGTGAGCGTGCCGGTGACGCATTGCTCGAAAAGCTTGCTGATCTCACGCGCGACCGCCGCCTCGCGGTTGCCGAGCCCGGCGGCCAGCGCGCCGAGCGCCGCCGCCAGTCGCGGCCCGCTTTCATAAAAGACCAGCGTCGAGCGCAGCGCCGCGAATTCGGCAATCGTGTCGGCGCGTGCCTTCGCCTTGTTGGGCAGGAATCCTGCAAACAGAAAGCGGTCGCTCGGCAGGCCGGATAAAGTGATCGCGGCGATCGCGGCGCAGGCGCCGGGCAGGGTGGTCACATGCCGCCCCGCCGCGCGCGCATCGCGGACGAGCTTGTAGCCGGGGTCCGAAATCAGCGGCGTCCCCGCATCCGACACCAGGACGACGACTTCTGCCGCCATCCGCGCAACCAAGGCGGCGCGGACGCGTTCGTCGCTATGATCATGATAGGGGGTCATCGGCACACGCAAACCCAGATGGGACAGCAGCTTTGCGGTCACGCGCGTGTCTTCGGCGGCGATCAGGTCGGCGGAGGCGAGCGTCGCGGCCGCGCGGGCGCTGATGTCGCCAAGGTTGCCGATGGGCGTCGCAACGATATAGAGACCGGGCAAGGGAGATTTTGAGATGGTCGAATCCGGCATGGAGCCGAAAATGGCAGAAACTGCTGCCGAGCGCCAAGCATATGCGTCACCGCGTCGGCAATTGCTGCGCGGGCTTGGCGTCATGGCGATGGCGGGTTTTCTCGCCGCGTGCCAGATGGTGCCCAAGGCCAGCGGTCCCGCGACCCCGCCACCACCGCAAAATGGCGGCGACAATGTGGGCCCCGGCCTGCCGACCGACACCGATCGCCACCGCGTCGCGCTGCTCGTTCCGGAGAGTGGTACCAATGCCGATGTCGGCACCGCGATCGCCAATGCGACGACGATGGCCCTGCTCGATTCGCGCACCGAAAAGGTCCGCATCACCACCTATGACACCGCGCTCGGCGCCGCTGCCGCGGCGCGCCAGGCGATCGCCGACGGCAACCGGCTGATCCTCGGCCCCCTGCTCAGCGAGGATGTCGCCGCGGTGGCGCCGATCGCGCGCGCGGCGAAAGTGCCGGTGCTCAGCTTCTCGAACGACAGCAGCGTCGCGGGCAACGGCGTCTTCATCATGGGCTTCGTCCCCGGCCAATCGGTCGAGCGCGTCGTCGCTTATGCGCGGAGCAAGGGGCAGCAGCGCTTTGGCGCGCTTGTCCCCAAGACGGTTTATGGCGAGCGCTCGACCGCGGCGTTTCGCGCCGCGGTGACGGCGGCCGGCGGGACGCTGGTCGCGATCGAGAGCTATGACCGCAGCGCGACCGCGCTGACCGGCGCGGCGCGGCGGCTCGCCAATGCGGGCGCCATCGACGCGGTGCTGATCGCCGATTCGGGCGGCAACGCGATCCGCGCCGTTCCGGTGGTGAAAAGCAGCGGCGACAAGCAGATCCTGGGCACCGAGCTGTGGAACACCGACGCCGCGCTCGGCGGCAGTGCGGCGATGCGCGGATCGTGGTTCGCCAGCGTGTCGGATGGCCTCTACGGCCAGCTCGCCGCCAAATACCGTACCCGTTACGGCAAGACGCCGTACCGGCTCGCCAGCCTCGGCTATGATTCGGTGCTGCTGACGGTGCGTATCGCGCGCGACTGGAAGCCGGGGACGAGCTTTCCTGTATCGCGCCTGCTCGCCGCGGATGGGTTCGGCGGCATCGACGGCATCTTCCGCTTCAACAATCGCGGCATCGCGGTGCGCGCGCTCGAAGTGAGCGAGGTGGGGGCGGGCGGCTTTCGCGTGATCGACCCGGCGCCGACGAAATGGTGATGCGTCGCGGCGTGGCTTAGCCGCCACAGTCGGATGAAAAGCGTCATCCTTGTGCCACGGGTGGCCTTTACGGCGCGCCCAGCATCACTATATGAGCGTGGCGTGCGTCGATCGCGTCGATTCCGCACGCCTGCCTTAAACGACCAGGAGATACAGCTATACCACCGCCGATGACTCGCCGCTCGATGGCGCCGATGCCGCCCAAAAACGGCCCGCGATACAATGAATTCATCGCTTCGCCCAAGGTCCGTGTGATCGATGAGGAAGGCGAGAATCTGGGCGTGATGCTGACGGCCGAAGCGATCGAGCAGGCCGCCTCCGTCGGGTTGGATCTGGTCGAGGTTTCCCCCAATGCCGATCCGCCGGTGTGCAAGTTCCTCGACGTGGGCAAGTTCAAATACGAAGCCCAGAAAAAGGCGAACCTGGCACGCAAGAGCCAAAAGACGCAGGAAATCAAAGAGATCAAGATGCGTCCGAACATCGACGATCATGATTTCGACGTGAAGATGAAGAAGGTCTTCGACTTCCTGGGCGAAGGCGACAAGGTCAAGATGACCATGCGCTTCCGCGGCCGCGAGATGAGCCACACCCAGCTTGGCCTGAACGTGCTCCAGCGCGTCGCCGAGCTGACCTCGGAAATCGCGAAGGTCGAGGCGCACCCGCGCACCGAAGGCCGCCAGATGCTGATGGTCATCGCGCCGAAATAATCTTTCCGTCGCCCCCGCGAAGGCGGGGGCCGCTATCTATCCTGTGCTATATCTCCAGCGGTCCCCGCCTTCGCGGGGACGACGGATGAATTTCAGCCGAGACGAAATTGCAGGGCGGTCGTTCCAGCGGGACGGCCGCCCGCTTCGTATCGGCGCTCGATCATGCGCACGCTTCCATTGGCAGCGATGGCGACAAGCGTCGAAGCGCGCGTGCCGTAAACATCGCCAAGCAGGAACAACGCCGGATCGCTCTCGGCGGTCAGCGTATCGAGCAGGCCTTCGGGAGCGGTTCCGGCCTCGACCACCGCCGCCAGCGCCGCGCGCAGCCGCTCGGCGCGCGGGCAAGGCTGGTCGACCGGCTCGTTGGCGAGCGCATGGACGCCAGGTTCCAGAGATGTAACCAGCCGCTGCGGGCGGTTGGTGAACCGCCGTGCACCGCCATCGACCGCGAACAGGTTGAACGCATTGAACCGGTCGAGATCGGCCTCGCCCGGATCGGCAAAGCGCCCGGTCCCGCGCAGCAGGTCGACGACGAGTTGTCCCCGCGATTCCTTTGCCGGATCGGGCATCGCGCCGCGAACATTGGTGACCACCACGACGCGCCCGCTCGGTCGATGCACGCCAAGCCATGTCCCGCCCGCCTGGAGGTCGCGCCCCGCGACGATGCCGCTGCCGTCGTCCCATTCGGCCAACGGCGCGGCGGGCCGTGCGTGGAATTCGTCGCGGTTTCCGATCAAAATCAGCGGCCAGTCGGGATGGACGCGGTGGGCGAGGGCGACGACGCACATGCGTGCGCCTATCGCGCTTTGCTGGTGCTTTGCCAAGCGAAGCATGATAGTTTCCGGCGATCTTTCTGGGGGAGACGGACATGACCGAAAACAGGCAGGCGCCGTGGCATATCTGGGTGGTCGGCATCGTATCACTGCTCTGGAACGCGATCGGCGCGTTCGACTACACGATGACCAAGCTCGGGAACGCCGATTATCTGGCGTCCTTTACCGCCGATCAGCAGGCCTATTTTCAGGGCTTTCCGGTCTGGGCGAATATCGGTTGGGCGTTCGGGGTCTGGGCTTCGGTCCTCGGCTCGCTGCTACTTCTGATCCGCAACCGCCATGCGGCGACCGCCTTCGCGGTCTCGCTCGCGGGGTTGGCGGTGAGCAGCCTCTATCAGTTCGGCCTGCATTATGGCGATTTGCAGCGTCTGTTTGGCAGTTTTCCGATGGTTTTCACCGCGATCATCTGGGTCGTGCTGATCGCGCTGTTCGTCTATGCGCGGCGGCAGGCCGCCGCCGGGGTGCTGCGTTAGAGGAGGCGGGCGATCGCATAAGCCGTCGCCCCCGCGCATGCGGGGAGCGACGGGGATGGTTGATCGGTTTCCACCCGCCTACCGCGCCCGAATAAACGCCCGGACATCCTCGGCCAATTTGTGCCGGTCCTCGCCGCGCAGGTACATCATGTGGCCCGCGCCATAATATTTATATTCGATGCGGTCCTGTGGGATGCCGGTGCGCGACAGCGCATATTCGGCGGCGAAAAAGGGCGTCGCGAAATCATAATAGCCCTGGCCGACGAACACCCGCAGGCCTGAATTTTCGCGTAGCGCCTGCCCGATATAGGGCGCGACGTTCAGATAGGCGTTGGTGTCGCGCCCGCCGATCCGCCAGTCCCATGGGCCGACATTGCCGATCGACTGATATTCGCGATCCGTCTTGAACCCCAGCGTGTCGCGCGCCCAACTGTTGATCGCGGCGGTATAGCCCGCATCGATGCCATAGAAGCTCGGGTCGTTGTCGGGCTCTTCGCCCGCATTGTCATAATCCTTGCCGGTGTAGCGGCTGTCGAGCCGCCCGATCGTCAGCCCGCGATCGCGGAGCAGTTCCTTGTAGAAGCGGCTGGGCGTCACCCGCAGGTCGGCGCGTTCGAGATAATCCTCCGACAGGCCGGTGAAGCGCGCCAGTTCGCGGCGGACCGCCGCGCGTTCCTCGCCCTGCAATTTCTGCCCCTTCAGCAGCGCGGCGGCATAGGGGCCGATCGCCCATTGCCGCGCTTCCTCGGCGAATTGCTCGACCGACGGCGCGCTCGCCTTGCCATGATAGAGCGCGGTCGTCGCCATCGAAGGCAGGTTGGTGATATAGCTGAGTTCGTTACCCGGCGTGTCGGCCCCCGCCGCGAAGTCGAGCACCGTCGAGATCAGGATGATGCCGTTCAGCCCCACATCGTTGAAGGTTTCGTTCATCAACTGGTTGGCGACCGCCGCCGAGCGCGTCGTGCCATAGCTTTCGCCGCCGAGGAATTTGGGGCTGTTCCAGCGGCCATTGTCGTTGAGCCACAGGCGGATCACCTCGGCGACCGCCTTGGCGTCCTGCGTCACGCCATAATAATTCTTGGGGTCGGCCTTGCCGATCAGGTGCGAAAAGCCCGTGCCCGGTGGATCGATGAAGACGACGTCGGTGACATCGAGCAGCGCGTCGGGATTGTCGACGATCGGGTAAGGCGGGGCGCCGTCGTCGCGCGCGTCGCCGGGGATCGCGACGCGCTTGGGGCCAAAGGCGCCCATCATCAGCCAGACGGTGCCCGATCCGGGGCCGCCGTTGAACAGGAAAGTCACCGGACGGCTGGGGTCGCGCGGTTCCTTGATATAGGCGGTGGTGACGATCGCGGCTTCGGGCACCTCGTCCTTGTTCTTGAGGATCGTCTCGCCGATCGTCGCGGCATAGGCGATCCGCTGGCCGCCAAAGGTGCCGGAGAGCTTGGTCGTGTGGGTCTGGGGCGTATAATCGACCGGCTTTTCGGTCTTCGCCTTGTCGGCCGCCTTCTCGGTCGGCGCGTCCTGTGCGAAAAGAATCGAAGGCGCAGCGACGGCGAGCGCCAGCGCGATGATCGACAGACCCGTTTTCATGATTTTCTCCCCGTTTGAGGCGCGAAGCCTAAGCGGGACGGGGAGGAGCGGCAAGGTTGCTGGTCTGTGTGCAATGGCGCTTGGTCGAAGCGATCGTCACCGCCCCCACTTCGTCTTGCTCTGCTTCCCGAACCGGCCTTTGCGCGTTCCCGGCTTGCCCTCGTTGCTGCGCCCGACGCGCGGTACGACCTGCTCGCCCGTTGGCAACCCCAACTCGTCGGCTTCCAGCTTGCGGATTTCGTCGCGCAGGCGGCCGGCTTCCTCGAATTCCAGGTCGGCGGCGGCGTCGCGCATCTTCTTTTCGAGGTCGGCGATATAGGCGCGCAGATTGTGGCCGACCATATGGTCGGGCTTGTCGTCGCCCAGGTCGATGGTGACCTGATCCTTCGACGCGACATGGGCGATGATGTCGCCGATATTGCGCTTGATCGTCGTCGGCGTGATGCCATGCTCGATATTATAGGCGTTCTGCTTCTCGCGGCGGCGATCGGTCTCACGCATCGCGCGTTCCATGCTGCCGGTGATGCGGTCGGCATAGAGGATGACGCGGCCGTCGACGTTGCGCGCCGCGCGGCCGATCGTCTGGACGAGGCTGGTCTCGCTGCGCAGAAACCCTTCCTTGTCGGCGTCGAGGATGGCGACGAGCCCGCATTCGGGGATGTCGAGCCCCTCGCGCAGCAGGTTGATGCCGACGAGGACGTCGAACACCCCAAGGCGCAGGTCGCGGATGATCTCGATGCGTTCGAGCGTCTCGACGTCGCTGTGCATATAGCGGACCTTCAGCCCCGCCTCGTGGAGGAATTCGGTCAGATCCTCGGCCATCCGCTTGGTGAGGGTGGTGACCAGCGTGCGGTATCCCGCCGCCGCGGTTTTCTTCGCCTCGGCGATCAGATCGTCAACCTGCTCCTCGACCGGCTTGATCTCGACCGGCGGGTCGATCAGGCCGGTGGGGCGGATCACCTGTTCGGCGAAGACGCCCTGGGTGCGGTCCATCTCCCACGTCCCCGGCGTCGCCGACACGCTGACCGTCTGCGGCCGCATCATGTCCCATTCGGCAAAGCGTAAGGGCCGGTTGTCGATGCACGAGGGCAGGCGGAATCCATATTCGGCCAGCGTGATCTTGCGGCGATGGTCGCCCTTCGACATCGCGCCGATCTGCGGGATCGTCTGGTGGCTTTCGTCGACGAAGAGCAGAGCATTGTCGGGGAGATATTCGAACAGGGTCGGCGGCGGTTCGCCGGGCAGGCGGCCGGTGAGGAAGCGGCTGTAATTCTCGATCCCCGCGCAGCTTCCGGTCGCGGCGATCATCTCAAGGTCGAAATGGGTGCGCTGTTCGAGGCGCTGCGCTTCGAGCAACCGGCCCTCGGCCTCAAGCTCCTTCAGCCGCTCGGCGAGTTCGTGGCGGATCGCTTCGCTCGCCTGCTTGAGCGTTGGACCGGGGGTCACATAGTGCGAGTTGGCGAAGACGCGGACATAGTTGAGGGTCGCGATCTTCTTGCCGGTCAGCGGGTCGAATTCGG
Source organism: Sphingopyxis lindanitolerans (assembly GCF_002993885.1). Taxonomy (NCBI): domain Bacteria; kingdom Pseudomonadati; phylum Pseudomonadota; class Alphaproteobacteria; order Sphingomonadales; family Sphingopyxidaceae; genus Sphingopyxis; species Sphingopyxis lindanitolerans. Next base: position 899,812 of record NZ_CM009578.1, on the reverse strand, counting down.
TGATTTCCTCGATCTCGTCGCCGAAGAAGCTGACGCGCCACGCCATATCCTCATAGTGCGACGGGAAGATTTCGAGGCTGTCGCCGCGGACGCGGAAATTGCCGCGCGCGAACGCTTGATCGTTGCGTTTATATTGCAGCGCGACGAGCTTGCGGATGATCTCGCGATTGTCGGCGACCTGGCCTTTCTTGAGGTCGAAGATCATCGCGGAGTAGGTCTCGACCGACCCGATGCCATAGAGGCACGACACCGACGCGACGATGATCACGTCGTCGCGTTCGAGCAGCGCGCGCGTCGCCGAATGGCGCATGCGGTCGATCGCCTCGTTCACGCTCGACTCTTTTTCGATGTAAGTGTCCGACCGCGGCACATAGGCTTCGGGCTGGTAATAGTCGTAATAGCTGACGAAATATTCGACCGCATTGTTCGGGAAAAAGCTCTTGAACTCGCCATAGAGCTGCGCCGCGAGGATCTTGTTCGGCGCGAGGATCAGCGCCGGGCGCTGCAATTCGTCGATCACCTTCGCCATGGTGAAGGTCTTGCCCGACCCCGTGACGCCGAGCAGCACCTGGTCGCGCTCGCCGCCCTGCGCGGTGGATACCAGTTCGCGGATCGCGGTCGGCTGGTCGCCGGCGGGCTCATAGTCGCTAACCAGCTCGAATCGCTTGCCGCCCTCGACCTTTTCGGGGCGTGCGGGGCGATGCGGGACATAGGCCTCGCCGGTGTCGATTTCGTCGAGCGATGTGCGAATCTGGATTGCCATTAGCGCCAATATGGTATCGATGGTGCGCAACCACAAACAATATGGTGGGCAACCGAAACGGTCGCGACCGAGTTTCCGATCTGCTCAACAGGAGGATGAAATCCATGAAGAAATTTCTGACGATCGCGACCCTTGGGGTTGCGCTGGCGGTCACCGGCTGCGGCAAGAGCGAGAGTAATGCCGGCGGCACGGTGAAGCGCGAGGCCGGCAATTGGAAGACCGACGTCAAGCTGGTGAAATTCGAAGTCCCCGGCATGCCGCCCGAAATGAAGGACGGCATGGCGAAGATGATGGAAGGCGCCAGCGGCATGGACCAGTGCTTCACCCAGGAACAGGTCGACAAGGAGGACATCGCGTCCGAACTCGCCAAGGGCCCTGGCAGCGGCGGCGAGTGCAAATGGGCGAAGAAGGAGGTCGCCGGCGGCAAGATCGACGTCGCGGGCACCTGCACCGCCAACGGCCAGACGGTCGACATGGCGATGAACGGCACGATGGAAGCCAAGAAGACCGACGTGACGATCACGACCAAGGGCAAGGTGCCGAACGGGCAGGGCGATATGGAAATGGTGCTGCAGATGACGAGCACCCACACCGGCCCGTGCAAGGACGGCGCGGCGACGACCAAGAGCTGAGGGCTCTCGTCGTACAGGAAAACCCGAAGGGCGCCGGTGTGAATCGGCGCCCTTCTTCTTTGCGGAGGAGGAATGCGATGCTGGGCTATGTCACCATGGGAACGAACGACCTCGAACGCGCCCGTGCCTTCTATTCGGGCCTGCTCGGGACGATCGGTGCGAGCGAGCTGATGCGGATGTCCGACACCGAAGCGAATGGCTTCACGCTCTATGGCACCGGCTGGGGCCAGCCGGGGATCGCGGTGACGCGCCCCTATGACGGCGCGCCGGCCGAGCGTGGGAACGGCCATATGGCCGCGATCGTCGTCGACGAGCGGGCCAAGGTCGATTTGCTTCACGCGAAGGCTCTCGCGCTTGGCGGCACCTGCGAAGGCGCGCCCGGGGTTCGCGGCGAGGAGGGCGAGCAGGCTTTTTACGCCGGCTATTTCCGCGATCCAGACGGCAACAAGCTCTGCGCGTTCAGGATCGGGCCTGCCTGATCGGCAGGCCGGAAAAGGAGGGGCTGGGAAATGAGGGGGCGCGGAACGATGGACTTGCCGGGAGGGATGCAGGTGGGGCTGCATGCCCGCCCGGCGAAGTCGCTGTTCAATGGAGCCCCAAGACGTATCGAAAGGCGCCAGGGACCAGCTCGCGCCCTTCGGTCTTGCGACCCCATTCGCCCGGATCGAGCACCAGGCCCGGTCCGAACCACGACAGCCGATGGCGTGTCGCGACCGTTGAACGATCTCATGCCCCGGGGGGAGATGGCAGTTACAATGGGTCACGTCGCGGCGTGTAGCCGGATGGCAATATTTTCTTTACCATTGAGCCCCAATTTCCGGGCCATTTGGAGCGGGGTCGTGATTTTGTTATAAGGCCGGGATAGGCTGTTACCGTTACATCATTGGGAAATCGGTGGCCGCCCCCGTCGAATGGCGTATCTACCGCGCGCCACGACGAGGGCATTAGAGGGTTGCATGGACCGCACGACAACGAACCAGCTTCCGGGGCGCGACGATGACGACCGGATTGTCGCGGCCGAATATGAGCGGCTGCGCACGTCGCCGCTGTTCACGCGGTCGCCGGTCCTGTCGCGGTTGCTCCAGTTCCTGGTCGAGCATCGCCTGCAAGGCGGGCGCAGCGCGCCCAAGGCTTATGCCATCGCGACCGAAGCGCTGGGCCGCAACGCCGATTTCGACCCCGCCGTCGATAGCTATCCGCGCGTCATGGTGGGGCGGCTCAGGACGTTGCTCGACCGCTATTATGCCGAAACGGCGTGGGTGCATCGGCTGCGGGTGCCGCAGGGAAGCTATGAGATCGTCGTTCAGCGCCGCGCTTCGCCTCCGGTGCGGCCGACGGCCGGGGAGGATGACGCACCAGCGGCCGACGCGTCCGGTAAGGCCGCGTCGCCGTCACGCCCCGATGGCCGGACGGCTTCGGCGCGCCGCTCGTTCGGACTCCGCTGGCGCTGGATAGCGCTGATCGTTGCGCTTGCGCTCGCCGCCGGATGGTGGGCATCGACTCATTGGGCGCGCTTGTCGCATTCGGCCGCACAGCCCGTGCCGCTGCTCGAGATTTCGATGCCCCAATCGGGCGACACACCGATATCGCGCGCGCTAGCCCGCGCGCTCGAAAGCCGACTTCGCGACGGGCTGCGCCGGTTTGATCTGGTCGATCTGCGCAGCGCCGGACCGGCTGCCGTGGCGGCGCCTGCCGATTACCGGCTCGACGCCTCGATCGTCCGCACGATCGACGGACCGGCCGACATCACGCTGGTGCTCAATCGCACCGCCGACCAGCGCACCATCTGGTCGCAGCAATTCCACCTGGCCGAGAGCGAAATGCCCGGATTCGCCGCGATCGATCCCGCGATCGCCCAGATCGCGGGCGATTATGGCGTCATCGTGCGCGACCAGGTTCAGCGGCGCCCCGACGATTTCGCCCCCGGCTATCCCTGCCTCGCGCAATTCAACCGGATGCGGCAGATGCGCAGTCCGCAGGGCGCGCGACAGGTCGATGCCTGCCTGCGCGCGACGCTCGACCGCAAGGCGAACGACCCGGTCGCGCTGAACGCGCTGTCGCTGCTTCGCTTCAGCGACTGGCAGGCGCGGCGCGACACGCCCGAGGGGGCCAAGGCGTTCGCCGAGGCGCGGGCGCTGGCGTTCCGCGCCTATGAAAATGGCGCCGGCACGGCGGCGGGGCAGTTCGCGATGGCGCGCGCGAATTTCTATGGCCGCAATTGCGCGGGCGGGCTGGCGATGGGCAATGGCGCGTTGCGGCTCAACCCCTATGACGCCGACCTTTCCGGGTTCATGGGGCTGTTCAAGCTGGCCTGCGGTCAGAGCGAAGAGGGGGGGCTGCTGTTGCAGCGCTCGCTCGACCTCGATTCCTCCTATCCGGGGGTTCCGGCGGTGACGCTGGCGTTCGTCCGGTCGCAGGCGGGCGATCAGGAAGGGGCGATGGCGATTCTCGCTCGCGTCCCGTCGCCCAGCAAGCTGGAACCGCAATATCTGCTCATCCGGTCGATCGTGCTGGCACGTCAGGGACATTTACCCGAAGCGCGCGTCGGCTGGCGTCGCCTGCTCGACTATACGAAGCAGCCCGCGGATGCGGCGCCCGAAACGGTGCTGCGACAGTTCATGATCACGCCCGCGGTGATCGAGCGCGCGGCGGCGGCGGTGCGCGAATCGGGTATCCCGTCGACGGCGCCGAGGCCCTGACGCGAAGGCGCGGCCGCCCGTTTGCGCGACTTGCAGGCGAGGAGCGGCCCCCCTATCTTCGCCGCAGGGGCCGGCGGGCGGGAAGGGAAATGGATCGGGGGCGGCGCGATGCCAGCCCTCTTGCCAGCCCGGACGCTGGGCACTAGGGAAAAATCCAACATTCACGACATAGTCAGAAAAAAGGAACTGTGCATGAGCGATTCGGCCGAAAAGGTTAAGAAGATCGTCGTCGAACATCTGGGCGTCGAAGCCGACAAGGTTACCGAAGAGGCGAGCTTCATCGACGACCTGGGCGCCGACAGCCTCGACATCGTCGAACTGGTGATGGCGTTCGAGGAAGAATTCGGCGTCGAAATCCCCGACGATGCGGCGGAAAAGATCGCCACCGTCAAGGATGCGATCGACTATATCGAAGCGAACAAGGGCTAACATGGCTCTGTCCGGCGTAGCCGGACGCGGCGGCGACGCCGCCCACGCGTTTCCGGCTTCCCGGTCCCGAGCGTTCGCGCGCAGTGGCCGGGAAGCCTTTTTTATGGACGCGCGTCCAACGAGTTGATGCGGCCTCCCGCGGGAGGCAGGGGCCGACGAAAGGAATGTCTATGCGCCGGGTTGTCGTGACAGGTTTGGGTTTGGTGACGCCGCTGGGCGCCGATGTCGAAACCACCTGGAAAAATCTGATCGCCGGTAAATCGGGCGCGGGGACCATTACCCATTTCGACGCGTCGGACCAGAAATGCACGATCGCGTGCGAGGTGAAGGGCCCCGATCACGAATATGGCTTCGATCCTAGCAAGCGCGTCGATCACAAGGTGCAGCGCCAGGTCGATCCGTTCATCATCTTCGGCATCGACGCGGCGGGCCAGGCGCTCGAGGACGCGGGCCTGACCGACCTTACCGAAGAACAGAAGGTTCGCGCCGGCTGCTCGATCGGCTCGGGCATCGGCGGCCTGCCGGGGATCGAGAGCGAAAGCCTGCTGCTCGCCGAAAAAGGTCCGAGCCGCGTTTCGCCGCACTTCGTCCACGGCCGCCTGATCAACCTGATTTCGGGCCAGGTCAGCATCAAATATGGACTGAAGGGCCCGAACCACGCCGTCGTCACCGCTTGCTCGACCGGCGCGCATTCGATCGGCGACGCGGCGCGGATGATTCGCGACGACGATGCCGACGTCATGCTCGCGGGCGGCGCCGAGGCGACGATCTGTCCGATCGGCATCGCCGGTTTCGCGCAGGCGCGCGCGCTCAACATGAGCTACAACGACCGCCCCGAACAGGCGAGCCGCCCCTATGACAAGGACCGCGATGGTTTCGTGATGGGCGAGGGCGCGGGCGTCGTCGTGCTCGAGGAATATGAGCATGCCAAGGCGCGCGGCGCGAAAATCTATGCCGAGGTCGTCGGTTACGGCCTGTCGGGCGACGCCTATCACGTCACCGCGCCCGACCCCGAAATGGACGGGGCCTTCCGCTCGATGCAGGCGGCGCTCAAGAAGGCGGGAATGACCCCCGACGACATCGACTATATCAACGCCCACGGCACCTCGACGATGGCCGACACGATCGAGCTTGGCGCGGTGAAGCGGCTGTTTGGCGACGCGATGGCGAATGTCTCGATGAGCTCGACCAAGTCCGCGATCGGCCATCTGCTCGGCGGCGCCGGTGCGGTCGAAACGATCTTCTGCATCCTCGCGATCCGCGACCAGATCGTCCCGCCGACGCTCAATCTCGATAATCCCGACGAGGGCACCGAAGGCGCCGACCTCGTCCCGCACGTCGCGAAAAAACGCAAGGTCCGCGCCGCGCTCAACAACAGTTTCGGCTTCGGCGGCACCAACGCCAGCCTGATCGTCAAAGCGGTCGAGGACTGATCGCCTTCGTCATTGCGAGCGCAGCGAAGCGATCTCCAGCCAGAGCCCGTCCTGACGCTAGCTGGAGATTGCTTCGTCGCTTCGCTCCTCGCAATGACGATGCGGATCGCAAATCCCTCTTTCCTACAGGGCGCGGCCATGCTCTAGCAGCGATGAGGCCGCTCGGGTTCGGCTTAAAGCCACAAAGGACACAAAAAAGCCCTGCACATGCGGGTCTTTTGTGTCCTTAAGCCATCGGGCGATGACCGACGGGAGAAGTGCGTGCGTCCGTTCCGCTGGTTGACGATGGCGATGATGGCCTTGCTGCTCGCCGCCTGCTCGGGCGGCGCGCCGCGCGATGCCGAGGTGGTCATTCCGCCCGGCGCAAGCATCGCCAGGGCAGGCGAGATCCTCGAACAGGCGGGTGCGGTTTCGGCGGCGAGCTTTCGCAACCATGCGCGCCTCTTCGGCGGCGGCGATCCGATCAAGCCCGGCGAGTATAGAATCAAAAAAGGCATGGATGCGGGCGATATCCTGAGTCTTCTCCAGTCGGGCAAGACGATCCAGCGCCTCGTCATGATTCCCGAAGGCATGCCCTCGATCATGGTCCGCGACCGGCTGATGGCCGAACCGCGCCTGAAGGGCGACATCCCCGTGCCCGCCGAGGGCAGTATCCTTCCCGACAGCTATGCCTTCACCACCGGCGAAACCCGCGCCGCGGTCGTGGCGCGGATGCAGGCCGCGATGGACAAGGCGTTCGCCGAACTCTGGGCAAAGCGCACCCCGCGCACCGCGGCGAAAGACCGGGGTGAAGCGCTGACGCTTGCCTCGATCGTCGAGAAGGAAACCTCTGTCCCCTCCGAACGCCGCACCGTCGCGGGCGTTTATACCAACCGTCTCGCGGTGGGCATGAAACTCCAGGCCGACCCGACGATCATCTACCCGATCACCAAGGGCAAGCCGCTTGGCCGCCGCATCCTGCGCTCCGAAATCCTCGCGGTGAACGATTACAACACCTACAGCATGATCGGCCTGCCCAAGGGGCCGATCGCCAACCCCGGCAAGGCGTCGATCGCCGCGGTGCTCGACCCCGAGGCGAACGACTATCTCTATTTCGTCGCCAAGGGCGACGGCGGCCATATCTTCGCGCGCACGCTCGCCGAGCATAATGCCAATGTCCAGAAATGGTATGCGCTACGGCGCGAGCGCGGGGAAATGGAGTAAGGATTCCCAATCGATCGTCATCCCGGCCCTTCGACTGCCTTGGCAGGCGCTCAGGATAAACTTCAGCCAAAGGCTGAAGGCCGGGATCTCGACATTGCGGATCAACCCACGGTGAGATCCCGGCTTTCGCCGGGATAACGAAAAGAGGGACGACGATGACCGCAAAGCTCTTCCTTCACGGCGTCCCCGACAGCCCCGCCATCTGGCGCCCGCTGCTCGCCGCGCTCGACCTCGGCGACACGCCCGTCGCGGTTCCCGCGCTCCCCGGCTTCATCGGCCCGCTGCCTACGGGCTTTGCCGCGACCAAGGAAGCCTATGCCGATTGGGCGGTGGCCGAGGCCGAGGCACTGGCCGCCGCGCACGGCCCGATCGACATCGTCGGCCACGACTGGGGCGCGCTGATCGCGCAGCGCGCCGCGATGCTGCGGCCCGATTTGTTCCGAAGCTGGGCGGTATCGAACGCGGTGATCGACCCCGACTATCGCGGGCACCGGATCGCGCGAATCTGGAACACGCCGATTCTCGGCGAAATCTTCATGGCGCTGAGCGCGCCGGCCAAGCTCGCCCAGGGCCTTGCGGCGCAGGGGATGCCGGCGGACATCGCCGCGGAAGAAGCCGGGCAATGGGCGAACAAGGACAAAAGGCGCGCGATCCTGAAGCTCTATCGATCGGCGAAGGGGCTCAGCTTCGCGCATGACTGGGCGCGAGACATCGGCAAACTGCCCGCGAACGGCGCGCTAATCTGGGGCGAGGGCGATCCCTATGTCGAACTGTCGGTGGCGCGGCGATTCGCGGCGAATACCGGCGTGCCACTGACCATCATCGAAGGGGCGGGGCATTGGGCGATCGCCGAGCGTCCGGCCGAGGTCGCGGCGGCGTTGCGCGACTATTGGAACGGTCTGTAAAGCGGGCGCTTTTCCACGCTATCGGCGGGGTCGATCATTGTGACCATATTAATCGATTAGATCGCGCGGCGGCTTTGCGTCATTGGCGCGGTCACGAGAAAGGGCGTCCCATGGACGACGGCATATCCTCCCCCCGATCGCTGCGTCCCTCCCGTCTCGAGCCAACCGACCCGGGCTTTCCCCTCCCTTTCCGGGTCTCTGGCGCCGCGTCCATCATTGCAACCGCAGTGATGGACGCGGCCGATCAGCCCCATTTCGACCGATGGCGCACAGTCCATTTTCCGGCCGCCCGCAATATTCGCGGCGTGCGCACATGATATTGACCGGCGCCAACAGCCTGCTTATAGGCGCGGCTCGCCCGTCGCGGCGGCCTTTCGGGGCGGAGTAGCTCAGCAGGTTAGAGCAGCGGAATCATAATCCGCGTGTCGGGGGTTCGAGTCCCTCCTCCGCTACCAGATATAAATCAGCATCAAACCTCGCATTTTTCGGCAGTTTTCTGCCGAGTTTAGGTGATGGGATGATGGTGCGCCGATTCAATTTGGCTGGGGCCGACCGGACCCTTCAGGACACTCCGAGACACAATCGGACACACGTTGTGTTAACGTGCGTGTCATTGTTTCATCGCCTCGAACGCATCGAGGCAATCCATGAAAAACTACCTGAAATTAAGCCCTTCCGCCTTGGACAGGCTTGCCGAAGGCAAATATTTCGACCCCGAGATCGTCGGGCTCTTTATCCTTGTCGATCAGGCCGGCCGGAAGGGCTGGATTTATCGCCGCAGGGTGATCGGCACGGACACCGTCGTCAGGCTCAAACTCGGAAATTTCCCGGCCTTTTCCATCGCTGCGGCGCGCGAATGGGCGATGGAACTCAACCAGGACGCCGAACGCGGCAAGGACCCCCGAGCCCGCATCCGGTCGAAGAAGGCGCGAGGGCTGACGGTCGAGCAAGCGCACCTCCTTTACATGGAGGTGATGCACCGCGGCGACCGCAAGATTCTGAAGCCCCGGACGCTCTACGACAAGCAGGTGATCTTCGATCGCGACATCCGGCCGCAGATCGGCCGCAAGCGGCTGGTGCTGCTGACCGAAGACGAATGCTGGGATGTGGTCTATGCCAAGTCGAAAGCCTCGAAGGTTCGCGCCAACAAGCTTGCGGGCGAACTCAGTTGCTTCCTTCGCTGGTGCTCAGGGCGCGAAGGGCATATCGCCGGAATCGGACTGAAAGCGCATCCCGCCCCGACGCTCAATTCCAACTGGTTCGCCACCGGCCCGATCCGCAACAAGCGCTATCTGAGCGTCGAGGAGATCGGCTGGTTCTTTCGGGCACTGGTCGAGGAACCCCATCTCTATCGCCGCGCCTTGTGCCTGCTCTTGCTCACCGCCGCGCGGCGGACTGAACTCTTCGAGCTGCCGGCATCCGAAATCGTCGATGGCCTCTGGACGCTTCCGGCCGAGAGGTCGAAGAATGGCGAGCCGAATTATGTCGCATTGGCGCCGTGGGGCCAGCGCCTCTCCCAGACCAACCACGAGTGGGTTTTCCCGTCGCCGAGGGTCGACGGCCCGCAGCGCAACGGCTGGTTCAAGTCGCGCGACCGCGTTCACGCCCGGATGGAGAAATTCGCCGGCGAGCGGCTGGCGCGGTGGCACTTCCACGATCTGCGCCGCACCTTCCGCTCGCACGCGCGCCGCGTCGGGATCGAACGCGACATCGCGGAGATGATGCTCAACCACAAGAAGAAGGGGCTGGAGGCAATCTACGACCAGAATGACGAACTCGAACTGCGCGCCGACGGCTTCGCCCGCTGGGAGCGGTCGCTGGTCGAGATCGCCGAAGAAATGAAAGTCGCCGGCTTTCTCGGCGTGCCCTATCCCTATCCGGCGGCCCCCGACGCCGAAGAGCAGGCTCCCGTCAGCCCTCCGCCCGTCGCTCCTCCACCCCGGCCGCCGTTGCGGCAAAGCCCCCAGTTGCAATTCGCCTTCTAGGGAGGGCCTCATGCAACGCACTGGATTGCTGTCACAAATTGCCGCCGTCCTCGCGCATATCTGCGCCGTCTTGACATCGCCCCATTTCCGCACACCCTCGCGCGGGGGAGGATTCGGGCGCGCGATGGACGATCTCGATCATTGGTTTGCGGAGCAGATTTTGCCGTATGAGGGCGCGCTGACCGCCTATCTACGGCGCGTGTGGCCCGATGCGTCGGAGGTCGCCGACCTGCGGCAAGAAGTCTATGTCCGCGTCTATCAGGGCGCGGCCAAGCGGCGCCCGCCGGTCGCGCGCTTCTTTCTCTTCGCCATCGCCCGCAACCTGCTGATCGACCGGCTGCGGAAAAGCCGCGTCGTCCCGATCGACCTGATGGAGGATTTGGACGCGGCGAACGTATTATCGGATGACATAACGGCCGACCGCATCATAAGCGGTCGTCAGGAGCTGGCGCGGCTCGAAGCCGCGCTAGGCGACCTGCCGGAGCGATGTCGCGAGACGTTCGTGCTGCGCAAGATCGACGAATTATCGCAGCGCGAGACGGCGGAGAAGATGGGCGTGTCGGAAGCGACGGTCGAGAAGCAGATGGTGAAAGCGATGCGGATATTGACGGATCGCTTCTGGAACGCCGCTTCCCGGTCGGGGAAGCGCCCGGATGATGGAAAGGCGGACGGCGATGAAAAGCGCCGCTGACATCGAAGAGACCGCGGCCGAATGGCTCGTGCGCCGCGAAGGCGCTGCCTGGTCCGACGCCGATCAGACAGCCTTCGACCAATGGGTCGCCGAGGAAACCGCGCACCGCATCGCCGTGATCCGGCTTGAAACCGTGTGGCGCAAGGCCGGGCGCCTGCGCGCGTCGGCGCTGGGCAATGGTGAGGCGGTGGCCCCGCCGTCCGCCGCGGTGGATGACGATCTCCCCGTGCCGCGTCGCCGCCGCTGGCTGTGGCCCGCTGCGATTGCGGCCTCGCTCGCGCTGGTCAGCGTCCCGATCTACCAGAGCTTCAACGGCGCCGAGAGCTATGCCACCGCTGTCGGCGGCTTTCAGCGTCTGCCGCTGGCCGATGGATCACGCGTCGATCTCAACACCAATTCCCGGCTCGACGTCGCTTACTCGAAGGCCGTTCGCCGCCTCGACCTCGAACAGGGCGAAGCCTTCTTCAAGGTCGCGAAGAACGCCAAGCGCCCGTTCGTCGTCCATGCGGGCGCGTGGCGCGTCACCGCGGTCGGCACCGCCTTCACCGTCAGGATGCGCGGCGGCGATATCGATGTCGTCGTGACCGAAGGCCGCGTCCGCATCGACCCGCCCGCCGCGAGCGGCGTGGCAGCGCGGCCCGTCTTCGCGTCCGCGGGACAGGTCGCCACCGCAACGGGTGCCACTCCGGTCGTCCGTCCGCTCGACGCGGCGGCGATCGACATGGCGATGAGCTGGCGCGACGGCCTGCTGATCTTCGAGCGCAAACCGCTGGGCGAGGTCGCGGCGGAGTTCAATCGCTACAACCAGGTCAAGCTCGTCGTCGATCCGTCCGCAACGGGCGTGATCGTCGACGGATCGTTCCGCGCCACCAATGTCGCGGGCTTCCTGCGTTTGCTCAAACAGGGATTCGGCGTCGAGAGCCTGCCGGACGGCCGGACAGAGCTGGTCCTCAAAAAAATCTGATTGTCGGCGCGACGCGCGTACCGGAAAAGAAAAGCAGCTTCGTATTCCTCAATAACAGCCGCATTTTTCAGCGGCGAACATGGGGGAGGACATATGCGGATCAGGAAAATTGCGCTCGCGGTATTGCTCGGCTCGACGAGCGTGCTTTCGGCCATGTCAGCCGCGCAGGCGCAGGAAACTTCATCGCGGCAGGCCGAGTTCAAGATCCCGGCGGGCGATCTGGTTGCGGGGCTGCGCGCCTTCTCACGTCAGTCGCATATCGAGGTGATGTTCAACGCCGCCGAACTGCGCGGCCGTCGCACGGCGGGCGTGCAGGGCATCCTCGCCGCCGACGAGGCGCTGCGGCGATTGCTCGACGGCGCCAATGCAGAGATGGTCCGCGACCCTTCGGGCGCCTATCTCGTGCGTCCGGTGGGAAACGGCGCGGAGGCCGCTGACGCGGGTTATGCTGCCAACGAAATTGTAGTCACCGCGCAAAAGCGGGTTGAGTCCATACAGGACGTGCCGATCGCGATGACCGCGCTGTCGCAGAAAAATCTGGAAGAGCAGAAGATCGAGAGCGGCGCGGACATCATGCGTGCGGTGCCGAACCTGACGTTCAGCAAATCGAACTTCACCGGCTATAATATTTCCATTCGCGGCATCGGCACCAAGGCGATTTCCGCTACCAGCGATCCCGGCGTGGCGGTGAGCTACAACAACGTCGGCATGATCAAGAACCGCTTCTTCGAGCAGGAATTCTTCGACATGGAGCGGATGGAGGTTCTGCGCGGACCGCAGGGCACTCTCTATGGCCGCAACGCGACCGGCGGCGTGATCAATCTGATCACCGCCAAGCCGAAGCTTGGGGAATTCGAGGGCAGCATAAAGGGCGAAGTCGGCAACTACGACAGCCGTCGTATGACCGGAATGCTCAACATCCCGATTGTTCCCGATCAATTTGGCCTTCGCATCGCCGGGTCGATGACCGATCGCGACGGTTACGATTATAATTCGGTGACCAAGAATCGGGTCAACGGCCGCGATCTTTACTCGCTTCGTGCAACTCTCGGCTTTGAGAACGACTGGCTACGCGGCAATTTCGTCTGGGAGCGGTTTCGCGAGAAAGACAACCGTTCGCGAACCGGGAAACAGCTCTGTCATCGCGATGATGGGCCCGAAATGATCGGAACGACGCCGGTGCGTGCCGCATCTCCGGATCGCTCGGACGAACTGCGCGTGGCGCTGTTCAGCACGGGCTGCAAGGCGGGCAGCCTGTATGACGATGGGGCGTTCGATACGCCAAATGGCCTTGCAACCGGCTATGTATTCGGCCTCGCTGCAACGAACATCATTTTCGTTCAGGGCTATGATCCTGCCATCAAAGCTAATGGCACTTTGCTGAACCTCACCGATCCCTACGGCGGCATGGGACAATCACGTAATTTGCGTGAAATCGCGTCGTTCCGAGACCCGATCTATCGAGCAAGTTCGGATGTGCTCGAACTGAATTTGGACGCCGATCTCGCCGAAGGCCTTACTCTGTCTTCGCAAACAGCGTGGAATTGGGACGATGTCTATAGTTTTCAGGACTATAACCGTTTCAACACTTTGCCGATTTTCAATGATACGTCGGGCTGGTTCGAGAATAGCCGCTTGTTGGCGCCGAGCTCGATGCGAGGCCTCGCCCCAGGCGGGATTTTTTGCGACCCGCAGATCGGTTGTTCCAAAACCCTCGGCGTTTTCGATATTTCGTCGGCCTATTCAAAGCAGTTTGCGCAGGAAGTTCGTCTTCAGTCGGATTTTGAGGGCCCGTTCAATTTCAGCTTGGGAGGGAATTACACCAAATTCAGGACTCAGGACGATTATTATGTCATGAGCAATATGTTTACCGCTATCGCGAGCATGTATCCATTTAGCGGCGGCAGCGACGGGTGTGTCTTGCAGCCTGTTGGTTTCGGATTGGGGGTTTCTCCGCCAGTTGAAGGAGCAGAATACTGTCCTTATATAGACTCTAATCCTGTTAAAGATATCGATGGGCAGGGACACAACTATTTTCGATCGTCGAATCCCTATAAGTTGAAAAGCTATGCCGCGTTTGGAGAGATATATTACAATATTAATCCAAATCTTAAATTTACTGGCGGACTGCGCTTCACTCGCGATGAGAAGACTTTTACGCCGGTTCCCAGCCAACTGCTTCTGGCGCCGACCATTTATGCCGGCGGCCTGGTAGGCAGGGGCTATCCCGCAGGGGACGACATCAAGCTGAGCTGGGGAGAATTTACGGGCCGCGCAGGATTCGACTGGAAGCCGAATCTGAGTTTTACCGATGATACGCTCATCTATGCCTTCTATAGTCGTGGATATAAGGCTGGTGGAATGAATCCACCTTCACCTGGATTTCCTACCAATCAACAATTGGTCGATGCCGGGATATTTCCTGAATCGACACGAGATTATTTGGAAGCTTTTAAGTTCGCTCCCGTCCTCCAGCTAACCGGGGTGAACTATGGCGCGACCTTCAAACCGGAATTCGTCAACGCCTTCGAGATCGGCACCAAGAATGTGCTGATGGGCGGACGCCTGACGCTCAACGCCAGCGCCTTCTATTATGATTATTCCAACTATCAGGTGTCGCAGATCCGCGACCGGACGGCGGTGAACGAGAATTTCGACGCCAAAGTGTGGGGCGCCGAATTGTCCGCGCAGTTCGAGCCGGTGGATCGCCTGCGCTTCAACGCCAATGTTGGCTGGCTCGGATCGCGGATCGGCAAGGGCGAACAGTCGATCGATCCGATGAACCGTACGCTCGGCAATCCCGATTATGTCGTGACCAAGCCTTGGCCTCAACTCCCTTCAAATTGTGTCATACCGATTCACATGGCGGAATCCTGGCTCAATTCGTTTAAGACAGGCATTGGGCAATATTGGAAGATGTGCGGCGGATGGAGCGGCGGTCTTCTTGCTCTGACCGGATTAAGGCTTCGCGACCCAAAGACGGGTCAGCCCTATGACCCGGCGAACTATCCGGAGCTGAATGGCGGTGCTGGCTTCTACACCGACCTTTCGGGCAAGGAACTTCCCAACTCCCCGCATTGGACGGTGAACGTCGGCGCGGAATATACGATCCCGTTCGATGGCGACTGGAGCGCGACCATTCGTGGCGACGGTTACTGGCAGGCGAAATCATGGGCGCGGGTCTACAACCTCAACCCCTATGACCGGCTGCGCGACTGGACGAACTTCAACATCTCGCTGCGCGTCGATGGTCCCGACGACCTGTCGATCGAGGCCTATGTGAAGAACGTCTTCAACTCGACGCCGATCACCGATGCGTTCCTCAATTCGGATGACTCGGGCCTGACCACCAACGTCTTCACCTTCGACCCGCGCATCATCGGGTTCAGCATCGCGAAGAAATTCTAGGTCCTCTCTCCACTGGGGGAACAACCTCGGGTCGATGCCAAGCTTGCTCCCGGGTGCAAGCATCGGCCCGGTTTTTTGGATCAGGACAAGATGCGTTCTCTCGCGCTCCCTCCCCTGAGGGAAGACCTGGCTGCCGCCTGCATCCAGCCGGTTGCAGACGGCGGCCCCATTTGTCCGGCAGCGAAGGAACCCAACATGACGCTTCAGACCAAATATCCGGCAGGCCCGGTCATCGAGAAGCGCAACTGGAAATTCGGTCGCGGGATGACCGCGCGCCGCTGGTGGCACGGTGGCGACGCCGCTCCCCTGCGGGCCAACCCCGACCAGCGCGACGTGAAGAACCCTGACCGATGGAAGGCTGGAGGTGAAGGGATGCAAGGCGGCTATCTTCTGCCGAACGAAAGTGTGGGCGCGCGTTCGCTGATCTTCGCGGCCGCCGTGCGTAGCGGCCTTGCGGTGCTGCACCGCAGCGTCGTGATTGCGCCCCGCGCGCATGATGGATGGGCGCGCTAGGGGCGATCCCGAACCGATCGGCTGAGCCACCGGCCCGCTTCATTCTGTGGAATATATTCATCATCGGTCGATATGATCGAGACGATCGCGGACCTCTGCCATGCCGCTCAATCGGCTGATCCGGGATCACGAACGGCAGGTGCGCGCCGCGCGCAGCGCCGCCGAAATCTTCGACCATACGCTCGCGGCCGCAGGCGAGCTCGGCTTCAACCGGCTGGCGATCGTCCACGCCTCCTGGTTCATCCGCCCTGGTCGCCGCCTGATCTTCCATCACAATTTTGACGAATGGGGCGACATCTTCGTCGCGCGCAAATATTATCGCCACGATCCCGCGCTGCTCACGTCACAGCGGACCAATCGGCCCTTCACCTGGAACGAAATGCGCCGAACTTTGCAGCCCGATCCGAAGCAGACCCGGATTTTGGATGAAGCCGTTCGGCACGGCCTTCGTATCGGGTTCACGGTCCCTGTCTCGGTTCCGGGCGAACCCGCCGGATGCTGCACCTTCGCAACGGACGCAAGCGAACTGCCTTCAGCGGAATTGTGTCGGGCGGCCGCGTGGATTGCCGACGAGGCTTTTGCCGAAGCACGGCGGCTGCACGGCTATCCGGTCGCGATCGAGGCGACTGAGGTTCCCCACGTAAGCGCACGCCGTCTCGAATGCCTGCGCTGGGCCGTCATCGGTCGCACCGACGCGCAGATCGCACTCATCATGGACCTCAGGCTCTCGACAGTCCGATCCTATATGGCTGACCTTCGGCAAATGTTCGGCGTATGCAGTCGCACCGAACTGGCGTGCGCGGCGCTGCGCGTCGGTCTGATCGGTCTCGACGATATCATGTCATGACGGGGCGGCGACGAGCTCATTTCGCCGCCCCGAGTCGGTTGTCCAGGCAGACGGTGGAGGGCGGAAAGAGTCGGGAAAGCGGGGTTTGGAACGGCTGGGGAGAGAAAGCTCGTCATGGCAAGATAAAAGCAAAATCTCGCGATTTTATAAGCTGTTGTCTGCACATCCTTTTTTCACGAGTTTCACGAGACTCCGGTTTTCGGTGCGAGACATGCTCGCCAAGAACGGCAGATTTTCAGGGGGTTATCATCTAAATCGCGAGACGCCTTGCAGACGTGCGCGGGATCGCCAATCTCCGTGCCGGGGAGCGTCATTCCAGACCGGAAGGACGCCATATGCACGACGACAGGATTGCATCGAGCCGTTCGCGACTGGGCGTTTCTCGGGATGTTGAGACGTTGGACACGCGCTTCATCACCGCGGATGAATTCGCCCGCCTGGCACGGATATCGCGGCGGACGCTCAACCGCTATCGCCGGGACCGGCCATCGGGCTTTCCGACCGAATATGATATCGGCAGGGGCACCAAACCCCGGCCTCGTTTCCGATTGGACGAGGTTCAAAAATGGCTGGACTCACGCGCATTGTGGTGACGTTAGGTATCGTCACAACGATCGCGCCGACGCACCGGGCAAAAGTTCTTCATCGCGCATCATGTAAAGCGGCGCTTGACATTCCGATGTAAAGCACTACCTTCCATTCGTGGAAATCGAGAGCATCCATCACAAGGCGCTCCGGCGGTTTGTCGAAACCGGCAAACCGAAGGGCTTGCCCGGTGATCTGGTCGATCGGCTGCTCAAGATGGTGACCCTCATCATTGACGCCGCGACGCTGGACGAACTCTCGACGCCGCCGAACTACGGCCTTCACCCTCTGACCGGCGACCGCGCCGGAACATGGGCGATGACCGTGACCCGCAACTGGCGCATGACCTTCTCACTCAATGAGCAGGGCGCCATCGTCGATCTGGACCTGGAGGATTATCACTGATGGCCATCAAGATTCATCCGTCGTTCGCGATCCACGCAGGGGAGTGGCTCAAGACTGAAATCATCGAGGCCCACGGGGTTTCGATCAACGCGCTGGCCGAGGCCTTTGGGGTCAGCCGGCAGTCGATCAGCGCGCTGCTCAACGGCCGGGCATCCCTGTCGGCCGACATGGCGATCCGCTTCGAGCACGCCTTCGGCGTGAAGGCCGAGACGTTGATGCGGATGCAGGCCCGCTATGAACTCGGCAAGGCCCGCGAGCATGAGGCCGATCTGTCGGTGCCGAGCCTGATCGCGGCGTGAGCACACCGCGCTATAGCCACAGGCGGGTTGAACTTCGGGTCATTGCTCTTCCGCTGGGGGCCGGCACGGGCCGCTGATGTCGGCAACTGAGACATTATTGCCGTTCGAAGCGACGGCTGCGAATGACAGTTATTGCCAGGAGCGGCCGCAATCCTTTCGGTCAGAGGACGGCAGCATATACGAAAGTCGGGCCGTTTGCAGTCAGGCGGCTTTTCGAGAGTAGGACGAATTAACGGCCGTTCATCAGCCGCCAAGACCGCTTATTGCCGAAGGGCATGCCGCCCAGGAGTCTGATTCTGCTTCAGCACCCTTCATCCATCAGCTCGTTGCATTTTCTCCCCTGACTCGGAAGCCCCGCTTCGCCGAGCAGATACGGACCTGTCGGCAAATTTGCATAATTTACGATGATTGTTGCATAAGATAGATCTAAATGGCATAACGCTGACAGATAACGGATTCATAATGGGATTTTGTAATGGAGCATTTTTCGGCGGTCCAAAGTTTGTGTCGGGTCGGCCTAGAAAGCGGCGATGCGCGATTCAGAAAACAGGTCGAAAGATTACGTGACCGATTGGCGAAAGCAGGCGACGAGCGAGATGCCTCTACGATCAGCGCGCTGCTGGCAAATGTGACGAGCGAGGTGTCCTTCGCTCCCAGTAACGTAGAAGTGTCGCGGTCGCTGGTCACGGGTGACGAGTTGACCCCCAACGTACACCCCCCGGCTGATCGTGAAACGAGTGTTCCCCTTGCGGAGATTTTGCTTGCACCTGCGTTGGGACAGCCCACGCCGATCTTCGACGAAACGCTCCAATTGGCCATGAATGCGCTAGTCTCAGAATGGCAACGCGCCGACGCTCTCAAACTTCTCGGTGTAGAACCCTCCCGATCGTGTCTGTTCTATGGCCCTCCCGGCACCGGGAAAACGCTCGCTGCATTGACGCTTGCGGCTCGGCTGAACCTTCCGGTCGTCAATGCCCGGATCGATGGTTTGGTGAGTTCGTTCCTGGGCACGACCGCCCGCAACATTGCCAATCTCTTCGATTTTGCCAACCGCTATAGGTGCGTGCTGGTCCTCGACGAATTCGATGCACTCGCAAAAATGCGCGACGACCCGCATGAACTGGGCGAATTGAAACGCGTGGTGAATACGCTCCTTCAGAACCTCGACGCGCGCGCTGATAAAGGGTTGACGATCGCAATCACCAATCATGAGGGCCTGCTCGATCCAGCGGTCTGGCGCCGCTTCCAAAACCATGTGCGGATCGGCCAGCCCGATCTTCCGACCAGGCTAGAAATGCTACGCACGTTTCTAAGCTCGCTGGAACTCGGTGACGATGTCATTAAGACCTTGAGCTACGTCGCCGGCGCCCGGTCTGGCTCGGATCTGAAGACGTTCGCCGATGCGCTCCGACGCAGCTTGGCGCTGTCGGGCAGTGAGGTGACGCCGCGCGCCATCACCATTGCGACCAAGGCGTTGTTGCCGCGGCTCGGGATCGAAGATGCCGACATGGGGCCTGCGCGGCTTTTCCTTGTCGACGAGCCGAAGTTCATCGGCGCGATTCTCCACGCAGAGCTTGGTGTGCGGCAGGAGAGTCTCGCGCAGATGTTTGATTGCAGCCAGAGCAAGATCTCGCGCTGGTCTGCGGACTGGACGCCTGAGGGCGCCTCATCAGAAGGGGTCGTCGATGCCTAACAATCCCGTCCAGATCGTCCTGAACGACGATTCATTCCTTCGTGCGCCCGATCCCGGTCGGGCGGGTCCTGACAAGGACTTTTTTGAGAAGAACGATCGTGCGTTCGCGTTGCATAAGGCGGCGATGCTCGCGCGTCTGGACGAGATCGACGCAACTCTCGCCATCTCTCGCTTCGGGCCTGTTACTTATGTCCGGGTACGTATGCGCGTGGAAGCCATAGCGAAATCCTATCGGCCGAACCGGGCGCTGTTCCTTGCCGACCAGTTCCCATGCGTGGGTGCTGGTGCGCCCGGCGAGCTCTTCTTTCGGGCGCCACGCATTCACCTTAACCGACTGCGGGCGCGGTTCGAGGACGCCGAGCTTGCGGGTGAAACCCGGATTTCGAGTAAGACCGGCAACCCCTACCATTATGTCACACGCACTAGGTCGGAACTCGGTGCGATCGAAACGATCGAGATCGCTGCTCCCGACGCCAAGCGCGATTTTTCCGCTGCTTCAGCCGTTGATGCGATGCTCGACCCTTCTGCCGCCAGCGGCTACATTGTCGAGCTGTTCGAACAGAAACCACTGGATGTGATCAGCAGCGCCGATATTCTCGGTATGCGCCAGTCGTTTGACACGCTGCAGCAGGATATCGCCCAACTCGGCGATGGCATGTATGCAGCGTTACTGCCCAGTCCGGGTGGTGTGCCCTCGATCGAATTGCTTGTGACCACCGCCCCCAGGAGGCCGCTGATCGAGGATCGCCGCGCAGTTCGCGGCGAGCTGACGCTGGTACCGCCCGTCGCGCAGGTCGACGCCGATGTCGAGCGGCACGAGCTCGTGCTGAAGGTAATGGCCGCGCATCCGCTGGTTCGTCGCATCCGATTTCCGGTGCTGCTCCAGCCCTCCCACGCACCGGCAAGCCCTGGGTCAACGACATTCGCCGTCCCTGCGCGTGTGGCGACCGGCACGTATCCCAAAGTTGGGGTGATCGACACTGGAATCTGCTCTCACTTCTCGGACTGGATTCAGGATCGCTACGACTATCTTGATACTGAAGCCTGTGACGCGACGCATGGCACTCTGGTCGCAGGGATTTTAATCGGTGCGCAGAGTCATAATGGCAACGACATTGGGCGTGAGGCCGACGGCTGTGATCTGGTCGATATTCCGTTGATGCCCAAGGGACGGTTTTTCGACGTTTACGGACAGCGTGGTTTCGAAGCCTTTCTCGAGGAACTGGAGGCTGCAATTGTTGAGGCGCGCGACAATCACGATGTTCGGGTGTTCAATATGTCGTTGAACATCACTTCGCCGGTCGAACAGAATCTCTACAGCATCTACGCCGCCCGTCTCGATGAGATTCAGGATCGCCAAGGTGTAATCATCGTCAATTCTGCCGGGAACCTCAACGGTGCCGAATGGCGCGCGCCATGGCCGCGCACAGCTCGCCAGGCGATCACGGCACTGGCCTCCCGGACCGCGTCCGATACGATTTTCATGCCCTGCGAGAGTGTGCGCGCACTCGCGGTCGGCGCCCTTAATCCGCCCGGAGGTTCCCATGTGGAAGGCGCGCCGGCGACTTATTCGCGCCGTGGTCCGGGCTTGCGGGTCGGTGTTAAACCCGATCTCGCCCATTACGGCGGGACGGGCGATTCTGCTTCGCCCGACAAGACCGCGCTAGTGTCCTGCGCGCTGGATGGAAACTGCGCCGAGACTCGCGGTACTAGCTTCGCTGCTCCACTTGTCGCCAAAACTCTTGCGACGCTGGACGCCATGACTGGCCAAAAGCTCGATACGCGCACCCTGCGGGCTTTTGCCATCCACCATGCAACCATACCAACCTGCCTTGAACACCGATCTCTCAGAGATGTTGCCCGCCAGTTTGTGGGCTTCGGTCAGCCGAGCGATGCGGCGTCGATGCTGGGGACTGACGACCATTCAATTACGCTCGTGTTCGAAAGTCGCCTGAGCATCGGCGAGAAGCGGCCGGCTATTCTGCGCTTTCCCTTTGCGTGGCCTGCTTCGATGGTCGATCCGTCAACGCGCGCGTGTCGCGGTCAAGTGCGGATGACGCTCGTCTATGACGCGCCGATCGACCAGGCCTTCGGGACCGAGTTCGTGCGCGTGAACCTAGATGCCAAGCTTCGCCAGCGTCAGCCGGTCGATCGCGCCGACGGCTTGCCTAGCTTCCATGATCAGATAACCCAAGCGTTCTTGCCGAAATCTTCGGGCATGACGCCGCCAGAGCGTGCGTTGATCTCTCATGGCCTCAAATGGTGGCCAACCAAGCGCTACGCCGCCAATTTTGGCGGCGGTGTCGGCAGCAGCACCGAGTGGCAATTGCAGGTGGAAAGCCTCGTGCGCGCCGAGGCGCAATTCCCCGCCGAGGGTGTACCTTTCTCGCTGATCGTCACTATCGAAGATCCCGAACGCACTCAGCCGATCTTCCAAGAATTCCGGCGCCAGCTCGTGACGCAACGCGTGGACCTCCACGATATCCGGACCGCCGTAAGGCTGCGCGCTCGAACACGCCGATAGCCCGTTGTCCAGCGCACGATGAGGGAACGGCCGCTTGGTGGCTTTGAATCATAAGCGGTGAACGACCGAAAAGAGGCGCATTACCGATCGTCCGGTCTTCGGCGAATGAATGGCCGTTTCTGTCCAGAATAGTCCTTCGCTGCCATCACGCGGAATGGCTCGAGCCGGGGGCAACTGCCTGACAGTTCATGTCGACCACCGAAGCTATTTCGTTTGTGTCACTCAGAACCTGCTAAACGGCACTCGGCCAACTTATGCCATGCATTCCCGTTTGGTCGCGCTATGATTTCTATAGCGACGGCGTATGCGCGAGGGAGTGCAGGGCCGAGTCAATTCGTGTGATTGACCCAACGATTTTCTTGGCCTATTTTACAAAGAGCGGCAGATTTCTGCCGTTTCGCCGCGATTTTTGATGCGATCATAATCCGCGTGTCGGGGGTTCGAGTCCCTCCTCGGCTACCATTTGAATTCAATAATTTCAGGTCGTTAGGGTTCCACCTCTTGGCCGTCACGGGCCATGTGGAACCCGTTCATCACGGGCTAGTATCAGCCATGCTTGCTGACCGCAGGAAAGCCGCGCCGCAAGGCAGGGACCGTTGCGGTTGATCGTGACCGGTAGGGGGTGGGGCGTTCCGGCGTCTGGTGAGAGCCTCCGCCATACGCCTTGTCGCCGCGGTGTCATGTCCTCAGATTCTGCGGCACTATTCTGCCGTTGCGCTCCGCCGCTGGCGCGGTCGGCTCTCGGGGGCGGTTCGCGAACCATCCTCGAATATGATGAGCACCGAACAACCCTCCGGCCCGACGCGGATCGGGCCATAGCCGGTGCCGCGCTTGACCATGCGAATGTCGCCCGCGCCAAAGCGCGTCTTTCCGACCGTTTGTTCGCCGGCCAGGATATATTCGAAATAATTGCTGTCGTGGGCATGCGGCGCCACGACTTCGCCCGGCTCGAAGTCGGTGAGCACGACCGCTGGTGCGGTGGGATTGGCCTCGTCGATCGGGAAGATGGCAAAGCGCGTACCGGGCGATGCTGCCTTCCAGTCGATCTCGTCGCGGAAAATATCGCGATGCCCGCGTCCTGCCATGATGCTCTCCTCGACGCGGTTGGCCCTCCGCCGCAACGGCCCGAGCCGAAGCGGGATCGCGCGCTGCAAAGGCTTGCGCGACGATGTTAGATGTATTACCTCGTTATATATCTAACGACAAGGGAGGCATGCGGTGGCTGGAGCTAAGTCCGATATCAAGGCAAGCGACGAGTGGCAGAAGGCCGTCGCTTATGAAATTACCGATGCGGATATCGAGCGGCAGCGCGCGTTGCTCGGTTTCGACCAGGCGTCGCGGACGCGCGAATATATCCAGACCGCGACCGAGGATAATATCCGCAATTTCGCGCACGGCATGGGCGACGACAAGCCGCTCTATACCGACCCTCATTATGCCAGGAAGACGCGCTGGGGCAGTGTGATCGCGCCCGGCATGATGGCGGGCATCATCAATCGGCCGATGAAGGGCGACCCTATCCCCGACGAGATCAAGGCGCTGAGGAAAAGCCTGTTCAAGGGCATCCACGTCTTTGTTTCGGGGTCGCAGTGGGATTTCTATCGCCCGATTTTCCCGGGCGACACTATTTACAGTTTCAACGGCGACGAGACGTGCGAGGTCAAGCAATCCGAATTCGCCGGCCGTTCGGTGATCACGGTGCGCCGCGACGTCAAGATGAACCAGCGCGGCGAGGTCGTCGCGGTCTATCGCATCTTGCGCGTCCTGACCGAGCGCAAGACTGCGGCGAAGAAGGGGAAATATTCGGCGATTGAACCCGCGACCTATACCGACGAGGAGATGCAGGCGGTCGAGGATATCTACGCCGCCGAACAGGTCCAGGGCGCCGAGAAACGCTGGTTCGAAAGCGTCGAGAAGGGCGATTCGGTCGGATTGCAAGCCAAGGGTCCGCTGACCGTCACCGACGTCATCTGTTTCCACGCCGGCGGCTATGGCTTCGTGCCTTATGCGCCGACCGCGAACCGGCTCGCGCACAAAAACCGTCAGCGCATCCCCGCCTTTTACATCAAGAATGAATATGGCGTCCCCGACGTCGCGCAGCGGTTGCACTGGGACCCGGTGTGGGCGCAGGCGATCGGCAATCCGATGGCCTATGATTATGGCGTGATGCGCGAAAATTACCTGTGGCAATATCTCAGCGACTGGGCTGGCGACGATGCCGTGATCACCCATGTCCACGACGAGATTCGCAAGTTCAACTATATGGGCGACGTCCAGCGCGTCACCGGCGAAGTGCTCGCCAAGCGGCAGGAGGGCGGACAGAGCCTGGTCGATGTCGCGGTGAAATTCACCAACCAGCGCGGCGAGGAAACGGTGCGCGCCACCGCGACGATCGCGCTGCCGAGCAAGGACCGGCCGCTACCGCTCTATCCGCAGGTGCCCGACGCGCTTGCCGAAAAGGCGGTGCGCATGCTGGCGCGGCACCGCGAACTCGGCGGGGATTGAGCAGGGCCGATGTGACGTTGCCCGCGCCGCCGCAGTTTCCGATCGCGCGCGGCTCGGCCGGGCCCGCGCCGCCGCGGCGTCCGGGGTCGATCCGCCGGACGACCTCGATCGATTCCGAATGGCCCGACGGCTTCGGCCGGTCGGGGATGATGACGGGGCGCGCGCGCGATCTTGTGACCGATTTCGCGGGCGAGGCGGCCGAACTGGCCGCGGGCGCATTTCACATCCGCGCCTCGCCGCTTCGTGCGATCGAGGAGATCGACGTTACTCCGGCGCATCCGCGGGGCTCTCATCTCATCGGCGTTCGCGCCGGCGGCGCGAGCCGGAGCGCGCTGGTCGATGCGCTCGGCGATTGCCGAGGAAGCCCGCTCTTCCAACTGCTCGACGATTTTTCGGGTGCGAGCCTCGTCGCCAAATGGATATGGTCGGCATGGGCCGACGACGCGCTGGCGCCTCGGGACGAAGGCGATGCCGCAGCGCGGCGCCGACGGATGGTCAATATTTGCACCGGCTTTGCCGAGGGGGCGAGTTCGCTTACCGGCGACGGCGGCATCGACGCGCCATCGTCGGTCGAGGTCGGGTCGCTGATCGATCCCGCCGACCCGCTCGGCTGGCACGCCATGGCCGACGCACCCGGCCGTCCCCACGCGCGCCGCGCGCGGCGGATCGATATCTGGCGTGCCGAGGGCGTCCTCAACGTCGATGCGGGATTCCAGGACAGCGGCTCGCACCCCGGCGGCGGTCGCAGCGCGATCCACGAATATCGCGTCCATGCCGAAATCGACGAGGTCGACGGCTGCCTCGCCGCGCTTCAGATATTGCCGCTCGCATTGCCGTTTCGCGAATGCCCGGGCGCCGCGATCAAGGCGGCGCGCATGATCGGCCAGCCGGTCGCCGCCTTTCGCCAATCGACGCTCGAATTCTTGCCCGGTACGCTCGGCTGCACGCATCTCAACGACGTGCTGCGTTCGTTCGCCGACATTCCCTTGCTCGCGAAATCCTTGCCAGACGCCCCGCGATAAGCGAGACCTTCAATGGAAAATAGGCGCGGGCTCTGCTCGTTAGTTGTATAACTAGGTAATATGAGTTAGAGGCGCGCGCCAGGAGGATCGACATGGGAATTCTGGAAGGAAAAGTGGTCGCGGTGACGGGCGCGGGACGCGGCGTCGGGCGCGAGATCGCGCTGCTTTGCGCGCGCGAGGGGGCCGCGGTCGTGGTCAACGATCTCGGCGGCAATGCCGAGGGCGAAGGCGCCGATCTGACGCCCGCACAGCAGACCGTCGACGACATCAAGGCGGCAGGCGGCAAGGCGCTCGTCAATGGCGCGAGCGTCGCCGACCCCAAGGGTGCGGCGAGCATCGTCGAGGATGCAGTGCAGGCGTTCGGCCGCATCGACGCGGTGGTGAACAACGCCGGCATCCTGCGCGACCGCATCTGGCACAAGATGAGTCATGAGGACTGGAACGCGGTGATCGACGTCCATCTGAACGGCTGTTTCAATGTCTCGAAGGCGGCGACCCCCTATTTTCGCGAGCAGCAGTCGGGCAGCTTCGTCCATTTCACTTCGACCAGCGGGCTGATCGGCAATTTCGGCCAGGCCAATTATTCGGCGGCCAAGCTGGGGATCGTCGGGCTGTCGCAGTCGATCGCGCTCGACATGGCGCGTGCCGGGGTACGATCGAACTGTATCGCGCCCTTTGCGTGGAGCCGACTGATCGCGACGATCCCCGCGACCAACGAGGCCGAGGCGCTGCGCATCGAACGCATGAAGACAATGACCGCCGACAAGATCGCACCTTTGGTGGCGTTCCTCGCGAGCGATGCGTCGCAGGACGTCAGCAACCAGATTTTCGGCGTCCGCAAGAACGAGATTTTCCTCTTTTCCAAACCGCGCCCGATCCGCTCGATGCAGAAAAGCGAAGGCTGGACCGCGCAGGCGATCGCCGACGAAATGCTGCCGGCGTTCCGCGGCAGTTTTGCCGACCCGGGCGAACGGTCGGGGGATGTGTTCGGCTATGATCCGATCTGAGGATTAGGGCATGGCGATCGACCCTGACCATCTTCTCTCGATGCCCCCCATCGTCACGCGGCAACGGCTGACTCCGCGCGACACGATCCTCTACGCGCTTGGCGTCGGCGCGACCGAACTCGATTTCCTGTTCGAGGAGCGGTTGCAGGCACTGCCGACGATGGCGGTGACTTTGGGCTATCCGGGCTTCATCTGGCGCGACCCGGCGCTGGGCGCGAACTGGCGGAAAATCCTGCACGGCGAGCAATCGACGATCCTCCACCAGCCTTTGCCGGTGGAAGGCGAGATCGTCGGTACGACGCGCATCGAGGCACTGTTCGACAAGGGCGCCGACAAGGGGGCGCTCGCGATGGTGGCGCGCGAGATCCACGATGGCGCGGGCGCGCATCTTGCAACGTCGCGTTCGATGACCTTCCTGCGCGGCGACGGCGGCTTCGGCGGAACGAGCGAAGGCGCCCCCACACCGCACCCGCTGCCCGATCGCGCGCCCGATGCCATCGTGACGCTGGCGACCGCCGCGAACCAGGCGCAGATATATCGCCTGTCGGGCGACCTCAACCCGCTGCATATCGACCCCGATGTCGCGGCGGGTGCGGGCTTCGACGGGCCGATCCTGCACGGGCTCGCGACCTATGGCGTGATCGGGCGCGCGCTGCTCGCCGTGCGTTGCGGCAATGATCCGGCGCGGCTTCGCCGTATCGACGGGCGCTTTTCGTCGCCGGTCTATCCCGGCGAGACGATCGAGACGATGATCTGGGACGCCAAAGGGTCTGGGGACGAAGGAAAGCTTGCCTTTCGCGCCCGCGTCGTCGAGCGCGACAAGATCATCTTTACCAACGGCTATGCGGAGACGGCATGAGCGATTTCGGAATCCTGGCCTTTGGCGCCTATGTGCCGATCACGCGGCTGCAACGCGGCGCGATCCATGCGACGAACAAATGGTTCGCCAGCGGCCTGGGCGGACTCGCCAAGGGCGAGAAGGCGGTCGCGAACTGGGACGAGGACAGCGTCACCATGGCGGTCGAGGCCGCGCGCGATGTGCTCGACGGTATCGATCGCACGCGCGTCGAGCGCGTCGTGATCGCGTCGACCACGCTGCCTTTCGCCGACCGGCAGAATGCGGGGATCGTCAAGGAGGCGCTGAACCTGCCCGACGCGGTCGGCGCGATGGATGTCACGGGGTCGCAGCGCGCGGCGACCTCGGCGCTGCTTGCGGCACTGGGCGGCACAGAGACGACGCTTCTCGCCGCGGCCGAGATTGCGACCCCGAAACCCGCATCGGAGCGCGAGATGACGAGCGGAGACGCAGCGGCGGCGCTGCTTGTCGGCCGCGGAACACCGATCGCGACGCTGGTGGCACGCCACAGCGTCACGGTCGATTTCGTCGACCATTTTCGCGAAGCGGGCGCCGCGCATGATTATGACTGGGAAGCGCGCTGGGTTCGCGACGAGGGTTTCGCGCGAATCTTGGTTCCCGCGGTTGCGACGCTGCTGGGCAAGGCGGGTGTAACGGGCGACGCGATCGATCGGTTCATCGTTCCCGTTGCGGTGAAGGGCGTGCCCGAGATGCTGGCAAAGCAGGCGGGCATCGCGCCTGATGCGATCGCCGACACGCTGGCGCCGGTGCTCGGCCACAGCGGCGCGGCGCATCCGCTGGTGATGCTCTCGGCGGCGCTCGAAACGGCGAAGCCGGGCGAGCGCATTCTGCTTGCGAGCTTTGGTCAGGGGTGTGATCTCATGCTGTTCGAGGTCACGGCCGCGATCGGCTCGGTCAAACCGCGCCTCGGTGTTTCGGGCTGGCTCGCGCGGCGGGTCGAGTCCACCAATTACGCCAAATATCTGTTCCACCGCGGCCTGCTCCAACTCGACCGCGGGATGCGCGCCGAGCATGACAGCAAGACCGCGCTGACCGCGCTGTGGCGTAACCGTAAGGCGGTGCTCGGGCTCGTCGGCGGGCGCTGCACCAAGACCGGGACGGTGCAGTTCCCAAAGAGCGAGATCAGCGTGGGCGGCAACGACCATGCGGTCGGGACGCAGGAGGATTACCCGCTCGCCGAGGTGCCGGCGACGGTGCTCACCTGGACCGCCGACGCGCTGACCTATTCGCCCGACCCGCCGAGCTATTATGGCAATATCGACTTTGTCGGCGGCGGGCGCATGATGGCCGAATTCGTCGATTTCGCAGGCAGCGCGCTCGACGCTGGCGCCCAACTGCGGATGATGTTCCGCATCAAGGCGTTCGATGAGAACCGCGGGTTCCGCCGCTATTTCTGGAAAGCCGCGCCGGCTTTCTGAGAGGAGACGACAAATGGCAAAAGGCATCCGCGACAAGGTCGCCATCCTGGGCATGGGCTGCGCCAAGTTCGGTGAGCGCTGGGACAAGGATGAAGACCAGTTGATGGTCGAAGCCTATCAGGAAGCGCTCGCCGACGCCGGGATCGAACCGAGCCAGATCGACGCCGCATGGCTCGGCGCCGCGTTCGATGCGCAGAATATCGGCCCGAGCGGCATCCCGCTCGCGATGGCGCTGCGGCTCCCCGACATCGGGGTCACCAAGGTCGAAAATTATTGCGCGAGCGGCACCGAGAGCTTTCGCGGCGCGGTCTATGCCGTCGCGTCGGGGGCGTGCGACATCGCGCTCGCGATGGGCGCCGAAAAACTGAAGGACACAGGATACGGTGGGCTACCCGTCCGCACCCGCGGGACGACGCACGACATGGTCGGCATCACCGGGTCGGCGCCGGGGAATTTCGCGCAGCTCGCGAGCGCCTATCGCGGTGTCCACGGCGTCGGCAAGGATGATTTGAAGCGCGCGATGGCGCATGTGTCGGTCAAGAGCCACGCCAATGGCGCGAAGAACCCCAAGGCGCATCTACAAAAGGCGGTGACGATGGAGCAGGTGCTGAACGCACCGATGATCGCCGAACCGCTCGGCCTGTTCGATTGCTGCGGGGTGAGCGACGGCGCCGCCTGCGCGATCGTGACGACCCCCGAAATCGCGCGGTCGCTGGGCAAGACCGACATTGTGACGGTCAAGGCGCTCCAGCTCGCGACCTCGAACGGCTGGGAAATGCAGGGTTCGGGATGGAACGGCAGCTATTTCCACACCACCCGCGTCGCCGCGACCAAGGCCTATGACGAGGCGGGAATCACCGATCCGCGCTCGCAGTTGAGCCTGATCGAGGTCCATGACTGTTTCTCGGTCACCGAACTGGTGACGATGGAGGATCTGCACATCTCGAAAGAAGGCCAGGGCTGGCGCGACATCCTCGACGGATTCTTCGACGCCGACGGCGAGCTTCCGTGTCAGATCGACGGCGGGCTGAAATGTTTCGGCCATCCGATCGGCGCTTCGGGGCTGCGGATGATATACGAAAACTACCTGCAAATCCTCGGCCGCGCTGGCGAGCGCCAGCGGCAGGATAGTCCGGTGTTTGCCTTGAGCCACAATCTTGGCGGCATGCCGAACCAGAATGTCTCGTCGATCGCGATCATCGGTCGCGCCGACGCCTGACACGGGGAGGCGAGACGGGCCCGGCCCTGATCGACGCGCTCGATAAGCCCTTCCCCTGATGGGGCGGGGGTTCATCCTCGGCCGCAAAACCCATCGCTGCTCCTTATAAATGGTCTGTATTGACCTAAAAATCTCATATGAATTGTCCATAATTCCCCATAATTTCGAACTCTGTCGAAGGGATTGGATTTTCATAACTAGTCATTATAGACTATTTATGAAAATCCAAGCCGAGTCGCGACCGCTCGCGGCGTCGGCACGAGAGGAGCGGGCATCGATGCAATTGCGGGGAAAGACGGCCTTCATCACCGGCGCGGCGAGCGGCATCGGTCTTGCCATCGCCGAAAAATGCGCGGCTGAAGGAATGAAGCTGCTGATCGCGGATATCGCGGCGGACGCCCTAGCAGCGGCGGCCGAAGCGTTGCGTGCATCGGGCGCCGAGGTGGCGACCTACCGGCTCGACGTCTCCGACCTCGACACTTATCGCGCCGTGGCCGAAGCCGTGCTCGCCGAGCATGGCGCACCGTTTCTGCTGGTGAACAACGCCGGTGTCGCCTGGAAGGCACCCGCAAGCGCCGCGACGCCCGAGGACTGGCGCTGGACGGTGTCGGTCAATATCCTTGGGGTCGGCTATGGACTCAGTCTGTTCGTGCCCGCGATGATCGCGAGCGGCGAGCAGGGGTATGTCGTGAATACCGCGTCGGTGACGGGGCTGATCACCTCGCCCGGAACCTCTGCGGTCTATGCGGCGACCAAGCACGCCGTGCTCGCCATTTCGGAAACGCTGGCGCACGAGTTGCGGCCGCACGGGCTGCATGTAGCGGTGCTGTGCCCGGGCAGCGTCGCGACCAACATCACCGACGCCGACCGCAATTTGCCCGACCATGTGTCGCACGATGGCCTGACGTCGGCCGAAGAGTCGGAGCGTGCCTTCACCCGCCAGTTCGTCGGTAACGGCCTGCCGCCGGCGGCGGTCGCCGACCAGCTGTTCGCGGCGCTCGCGGAACGGCGCTTCTATGTGATTACGCACCCCGAATATCGCGAAGAGATCGAAACCCGTCACCGCCAGATCGAGGCCGCGATCCGCGGCGAGCCGGCGAGCGATGTCGGGCTGCTCGCCATGGCCAAGCAGATCCTCAATCTGCAGCCGCTCACCTGATTGTCAGATGGACCCGACCCCATGACCACAGATGTTCCCGATGACCTGCCGCGCGGCATCGAACTGACCTCGCTGTCCGAAACCTTCCGCGCCGATCCGCACAAGGTGCTGAATGACGCGCGCGGGCGCTGTCCCGTCTATCACGACGGCATATTGCGCGACACCGTCGTGCTGTCGGCCGACATCGGGCGCAAGATATTGACCGATCGCAGCCTGCCGAGCGATCCGCGCAACACGATCGAGACCTCGACGCGGCGGCTGCGCGGCGAGGATCTCACGAAGAATCCGCCGATCATGTTCATGGATGATCCGCTGCACAAGCGCGTCCGCACCCTCGTCGGCAAGGCATTCAACAACGAGCGGATCGAACGGATGCGGGCGCGCGTCGGCGATCTGTGCCGCGAGCTGGTCGATGCCGCCGCTGCCGACGCCTTCGATTTCATCGAGGCAGTCGCGCGGCCGCTGCCGACGATCGCGATCGCCGAGGTTCTGGGGATCGACGCCAGCCATCACGACAATTTCAAACTATGGTCGGACCAGATGGTCGCGGCGAACCTCAATCCCCTGGCGTCGGCCGAGGTCAAGCAGGCCGGTGCCGAGGCCGCGGTCAGCCTGCACAATCTGTTCGCCGCCGAGATCGCCGAGCGCCGGGCGCGCGCTGCCGTCGGCGACGACCTGATCAGCGCAATGATCGCCGTCGAGCAGGAGGGCGACCGGCTGACCGATGCCGAGATCATCGAGCTCAGCCAGGTGCTGCTGATCGCGGGCAACCAGACGACCACCGACCTGCTCGGCACCATGCTGCGCAACATCCTGACCACCGGCGATTCCTACGCACGGCTGCGCGCGAACCCGGCGCTCATCCCCAATGCGGTCGATGAGGCGATCCGGTTCGAACCGCCGATCTTCTCGACCGATCGCGTCGCCCCCGACGATATGGAACTCGGCGGCACGATCATTCCCAAGGGGCACCAGATTTCGGTGATGCTGCCCGCGCTCAACCATGACCCGGCGCTCAACCCCGACCCCGATCGCTTCGATATCGAGCGCAGGCCGGTCAAGCATTTCTCGTTCGGCGGCGGCCGCCACATCTGCCTCGGCGCGCCGCTCGCGCGGCTGGAGGCGCAGGAACTGCTGAAGGTGCTGGTCGAGCGCATGCCCGCGCTGACACCCGACCCCGCGCATGTGCCGGTCTATACGATCAATCCGGGCTTTCGCGGGCTCGACGAATTTTGGGTGACGCAGGGCTGACCGCCGGCGCATCGAACAAGGAGAACAGGATGTCCGTTTCGCAAGCCGCGACCCCGGCGATCGACCTCGAGGCGCTGCGCGACAAATATCGCGACGAACGCGACAAGCGCCTGCGTAAGGATGGGATCGATCAATATATCGAAATCGGCGGTGACTTCGGGCATTTCGCCGACGATCCCTATGCCGAGCGGATCGAGCGCGCGCCGATCGTCCGCCGCTGCGAGGTCGCGATCGTCGGCGCGGGCTTTGGCGGCATATTGACCGCCGTCAAGCTGAAGGACGCGGGCATCGACGATGTGCTGCTGCTCGAAAAGGGCGGCGGTTTCGGCGGAACCTGGTACTGGAACCGCTATCCGGGTCTGGCGTGCGACATGAAGGCTTATGTCTATCTGCCGCTGCTCGAAGAAACCGGCTATATGCCGCCGCGCAACTATGCTTCGGGGCCCGAAATCCGCGCCCATGCCGAGCGGATCGTCGATCGCTGGGAGCTGCGCAACAAGGCATTGTTCCAGACGCAGGTGACGCGCGCCGAATGGCAGGAGGACCGCGCGGTCTGGCAGGTCGCGACTGATCGCGGCGACGTGATCGAAGCGCGTTATCTGGTCACCGCGAACGGCCCGATGTCGAAACCCAAGCTGCCGGGCATCGCGGGTATCGCGGGTTTCACGGGCCACATCTTCCACACCAGCCGCTGGGATTATGACTATACCGGCGGCGGCCCCGACGGCGGACTGACCGGCTTGAAGGGCAAGAAGGTCGCGATCGTCGGGACGGGCGCCACCGGCGTCCAGTGCATCCCCTATCTCGCCGACCACGCCGACCATCTCTATGTCGTCCAGCGCACCCCCTCGGGGGTCGATGTCCGCGAGGAGCAGCCGACCGATCCCGCGTGGGCGGCGTCGCTGCAGCCGGGCTGGCAGCAGGAACTGATGAACAATTTCAACCTGCTGACGTCGGGCGGCATGGCCGAAAAGGACATGATCGACGACGGCTGGACCTTCCTGTTCACCTCGATCGCCGCCGCCGCCAAGGAGGTCAGCGGCGACGATGCGCTGGAACAGCTCATGCACGTCGCCGAAATCGCCGACGCCGAAAAGATGACCGACATCCGCGCGCGGATCGACCGGATCATCAGCGACCCCGCGACGGCGGACGCATTGAAGCCGTGGTATCGCCGCTTCTGCAAGCGCCCGGTCTTTCATGACGGGTATCTCGAAACCTTCAACCGCGACAATGTGACCCTCGTTGATACCGGCGGGCAGGGCGTCGATGCGATCACGGCCACCGGCTTTCGCGTCGGCGACGCCGAATATGAGGTCGACTGCATCATTTTCGCGTCGGGGTTCGAGGTCGGCACCGACTTCATCCGCCGCGCCGGCTATGACATCGTCGGCAAGGGCGGGCAGTCGCTCCAGTCCGCCTGGGCAAAGGAGTTCGCGACCTTCCATGGCATGCACGTCCATGGCTTTCCCAACCTGTTCCTTCACCAGAATGCGCAGGGCGCCTTGCCCGCCAATTTCTGCCACAGTCTGGCCGAGGGAGCGAAATCGATTGCCGCGATCGTCCGCCATGCCGCGCAGACGAACCGGCCCGTCGTCGAAACCACGCGCGAAGCGCAGGACGGCTGGGTCAGCCATTGCTGGGACGTATCGGGAAACCTGCTGCCCTTCTTCGAACAATGCACGCCGGGCTATTATAATCTCGAGGGTAAGCTGACCAAGGAGGCGGCGCAGGGGTTCGGCTATGGCGCGGGCGCGGCCGCATTCTTCTATCTGAAGGATGCCTGGCTCGCCGAAGGGAGTTTCGTTGGCCTTGAATTCTCGGCCGACTGAAGCGGATCGAGGCGCCGACATGGCCGCGCGGTGGACGCTCCTTGCTTTTTCTGCAAAAGCTGCCGCAATGCGCAGCGAGGACGAGAAGCGGGCTTGAGCAACGATAATCCTGTCGGGGCCGAAGCGGCGGCGATGGCAAGAAAGCCGCGCGGACAGACCCGGCGCGGCCTCGCCACCCGCGAGATTCTGTTGTCGAGCGCGATCAGGCTCGTCGCGCTGCACGGCTATGCCGCGACGACGACGCAGGCCGTTCTCGACGATGCCGGGGTCAGCCGCGGGTCGTTGCTCCACCAGTTCCCAACGCGCGAAGAGCTGATGGTCGCTGCCGCCGAAGAGGCGATGGCGCGCATGCTGGCGGCGGTCGAAAACGGGCTGCTGCGCCACAGCGACCTGCTGCGCGGATTGATGGATTTTCCGAACATCATCTGGCGCGTCCAGAACGACATTCCGGCGCGGGCTTTTACCGAGATCCAGCTTGCGAGCCGGTGGGACGCCGGTCTCGGCGACGGGCTGAAGGGCGCGATGTCGACGATCAACGACTTGACGTCGGACAAGGTCCGGATCGTCGCCGAGCAGTATCGGCTGGGGGATATCCCCGGCTTTCTGAACGAAGTCTATCTGTTGATCAGTGCGACCCAGGGGCTGGCCATCGGGCGTGACCTGACCGGCGACAAGACGATGGTGACCGCCTCGCTCGCGTTGCTCAGGGACCGGTTTGTCGCGTCGCTGCGATCGAGGCTATCGACAGGGACGGAACCGTCCTAGACGGCTTGCCGCACCGGGGCGACGGTGCACGCGATCAGCCAGGCGGCGGCGTCGATCATCGCGTCGGCCTCGATGTGGCGCGCCGCGGGAGTCCTGATCACGGCCGACACGCGCTCCAGCATAGCCAGGATCGTTCCGGCCGCGGCATGGGCGTCGATGTGTGCCGGCACCCATCCGCGCTTTACCGCATCCGCCGACTTTGCGGCCAGGATCGCGAGAACGGGTCGAACCGCCTTCTCGCGGGCATGACGAAACCGCTCGTCCCCCTCGTCCGCCGCGAGGTTGCGGACGTGGAACAGCGCGGCATGATCCGCCCAATAGGCCGCATAGGCCGCGGCCACCTCCCGCGCACGCGGTAGCGGATCGCTGCGCCCCCAGTCGACGTCGATGAGCGCGAGAATGGCGGGCGTCGCCGGTGAGAGTTCGCCGACTGCCGCCAGCACCGCTTCGGTCACGTCGTTGAAATAGAGATAGAAGGTCGCAGGCGATGTGCGCGCTTCCTTTGCGATGTCGGCGACCTTGAGATCGCGCAGGCCATGATGAGCCAGCAAGGCGGCGCAGGCGGCGACCAGCTTGGCGCGCGTCGCCAGCCCCTTGCGGCCCATGGCCTGACCTTGCTGATTTATCAGGCGCCGACCACCGGCGCGCGCTCCTTGTCGCGATCGATGGTCGGCGATGGTCGGGCTGGCGCGCTGATCCGTCATCGTCGACGATGTCGCAGGAGTGCCGGTCGAAAACAAGCGGCTTGGCGTTGCGGGGCATACCTATATAACTATGTATAATATCTAGGAGATTCGAAAGGGACGATGATGGCACGACTGGCGGGTAAGGTGGCGGTGGTGACCGGCGGCACGAAAGGCATGGGCCGCCATTTCGTCGATGCGTTGATTATGGAGGGCGCGCGGGTCGCGGTTCTTGCACGGGCTTCTCCCCAGGCGCAGGCGCTCGCGCGCGAATATCGGGACGATGTCCTCGTGCTCGATTGCGACGTCACCGAATCCGATACCGTGGACAGGGCCGTCGCCGAGGTTGCGGCCCATTTCGGCGGGGTCGATATTCTCGTCAACAATGCCGCGATCTTCGAGCCGTTCCTCCTCGAGCGCGCCACCGACGATCAGGTCATGCGTCACATCGCGGTGAATATTCTGGGCCCGATCTGGTGTACGCGCGCCTGCATTCCGCATTTGCGCGTGGCGCGTGGTCAGGTGGTGACGGTGAGTTCGGAATCGGTCCGGATGCCCTTTCCCTTCCTGACCGTTTATGCGGCGACCAAGGCGGCGGTCGAAACATTGAGCAGGGGCTTGCGCGACGAGCTGCGCGCCGACGGCATTCGCGTCGCGGTGCTGCGATCAGGGTCGGTCGCCAGCGGCCCCGGTGACCGGAACTGGGACCCCGACGTCACGGCCGCCTTTTTCGACACGATCAGCAAGTCCGGGCATGCGGCCTTCGCCGGTGAGGCCGCCGACCCGCGCACGATGGCGCAGGCGCTGATAGCGATGCTGGCCTTGCCCGCGGACGTCACGCTCGATCTGGTGGAGGCCCGCGCGACGCGATCGACCGCATAAGCGGAACAGCGCGCCTGACGCCGACCTTCGCGCGCGGGCTACATCCGAAACCGACGGGAACAGGGCCACCCACCGCTGGACGAAGCCATCCCTTTTGCTCACTCAAATATCGATACAACAATCTTGTAAGATACAATTGTAAAATATCTTTTCTCATGAGATAGCATGGATGGAGCGCGAAAAATTGCGCCGCAACCCACGGGAGACTCTATGAACGCCTTTGCTAGATATGTGTGTTTGAGTGCATGTTCGTCGATGGCCATCGGCTTTGCCGGCGTGGCTTCGGCACAGGATTCGAGCGGCCCGGTCGCGGTGACCGAAAGCGAGGGACTGGGAGAAATCATCGTCACCGCGCAGCGGCGAAGCGAGAATATCCAGAACGTCCCGATCGCCATCACCGCCGCCGATTCGGATGCGCTAGCGACCGCACGGGTCGAAAATATCGCCAATATCCAGGCGATCAGCCCAAGCATCAGTTTCCGCGTGTCGAATATCTCGTCGTCGAGCGCGAACGTCATCATCCGCGGTCTCGGGACCACCGGCAACAGCCGGAGCTTCGAAGGCTCGGTCGGCGTGTTCATCGACGGCGTCTACCGCACGCGAGCGGCGGCGGCGTTGCAGAACTTCCTCGACATCGACAACCTCCAGGTATTGCGTGGCCCGCAAGGCACCTTGTTCGGCAAGAATACGACGGCGGGTGCGCTGCTGCTGAGCTCGGCGAATCCGGGGCTGGGTGATGCCGAAGGGATGGTGGATCTTGGATATGGCAATTATGATTCGATTCTGGCCCGCGCGGCGGCCAGCGTGCCGCTGGGCGACAGCGCGGCGTTCCGGATCGCCGGCCTCGCATCCTCCCGCGACGGCTTTTATCATGATGCCGCGACGGGGCGGCCGCTCAACAGCGACCGCAGCCAGGCCGTAAAGGCACAGTTTCGCGTCGATCCCAGCGACGGCGTGTCGATCCGCCTGATCGGGGATTATTCGTTGAGTCACGGCAATTGCTGCTATGCGACCAGCAATTATATCGACGGACCGACGCAGCCGCTGATCAATGCCCTGACCGCCGGACTGGGGCTGGCACTGCCCTCGACCGATCTCGGCGATTTCGAACAGACGCTCAACCATGAGGGGCGGCAGACGACCGAGGATTATGGCGGCACGTTGCTCGCGACGTTCGGATTGGACGCTGGCGAGCTGAAATCGGTGACCGCGCTGCGCAAATTCAAGGTGACGCAGAACGACACCGATCCCGACTTTTCGGGCGCCGACATCTTCACGCTCGACGAAAGTTTTTCCAGCCGCTTCTTCTCGCAGGAACTCACCTACAACGGCAAGATCGAAGCGCTGGGCGCCAACATGGTTCTCGGCGGCTTTTTCTCGGATGAAAAGCTCGCGATGACACGCGACCTGATCTGGGCGTCGCAGGGGCAGGCGTTCTGGAATGCCGCGCTGGGTGCCAGCGGCGTTCCCGCCAACACCGCGTTCGCCGGACCCGGCCAGTGGGCGGGCGAAGTGATGGGCGGGCGTGCCAAATCCTATGCAATGTTCGGCCATCTCGACTTCGCGCTGGGCGACAAGGTCAATCTGATCGCCGGTCTGCGCTATTCGATCGAAAAGAAGCAGGGATCCTTCGCCAACAGCTTCTATCGCTCCGCGGTCAACGACGTGTTCCGCCTTCTCGGTATCCAGCCGGGCCCCGCCTATGACGCATCGACGACCGACAAGGCGCTGAGCGGCACCTTGGGTATCCAGTATCGCCCGATCGACGACGTCATGCTCTATGCGACCTATAATCGCGGCTTCAAGGCGGGCGGCGTCAACATGGATGCCAATGGCGCGGGGACGCTGGTCAACAATGCCGACGCGTTCAACGCCATCCCGGCGCCGCTGCGCGCGGCCTTTTTCCCCGGTGTGACAGCGCAGGCGCCCTTGAGCCCGGTCTACAAGCCCGAAAAGGTCAATGCCTTCGAAGCCGGTGCCAAGATCGAATATCTCGATCGCCGCGCACGCACGAACATCGCCTTCTTCTACTATGACCTGTCGAACATCCAGGTGGCGCAGTTCATCGGCCTTCGCTTCACCGTGCTCAACGCGAAGTCGGCGACCGACTATGGTCTTGAGGTCGAAAATCTGTTCCAGATCACCCCGGCGCTCACTCTGGGGCTGGACGGGACCTGGTTGCCCCACGCCCAATATGGGGTCGATCCCTCGATTGATCCGGCGCTCTCGGGGCAGCGCTTTCGCTATGCGCCGAAGTTCCAGGGCAATGCGACGCTCTCGCTCGACCAGCCGGTCACCGACCAGATGAATCTGACGGCGCGCGTGCAATATCAATATAGCGGCGCCCAGTTCATCAACACGGCCTCGACGACGAAGCGGGGGTCGTCCGGCGTCCTCAATGCCAATCTCGGCGTCAAGCTGCCGGACTCGGGATTGACGCTGGAGGCGTGGGGTCAGAATCTGACCAACAAGACCTTCGCGACGCTGAGCTTCAACACGCCGCTCCAGACGGGCGACGAAAATGCCTATCTGGCGCCGCCGCGTACTTATGGCGTCCGTCTGCGGGCGTCATTCTGACCCCTCGCAGCGCCGCGGCGCGAGAGAGGCGGTAGCCGTTCGGGGCAGGGCCTTGCCCCAGTCTCGAACGGCTACCGCTTTTGCCCGGATACAGCGACGCTATTGGCGTGCGCTATAGCGGCGCCACCGTCCGTGGCGGTTCGGTCTTCACCGGTTCCTTCAGGGTCTGTTCGTAAGTCGTCCGACCAACAAAATCGCGATCGGCTTCGGCGAAGGCGGCCTGCGTTTGCGCGACCGCGCGCCTGCGCTGTTCGGGTGAGCGGTGCAGGCGCCGCCGCGCGAGCCGGTTGATCACGACGATCGCCGGCAGCGCCAGTGCGACCGGCGTCCGGGGAACCCCAAGCTGGTCGGCAAGGGTGTCGCCGTGGAGCCGGCGCAGGATCGCGCGCGCCAGCGCCAGCGACAGCGTGCGCCCGACGCGAAGCCGCGGCGCGAGCAGCGTCGCGACCGCATCAAGCATCGCCGTGGTCAGCCGCCGCGAATGATCGTCGGGCGGCGGCGCCTGGGCATCGATGGCAGCCAACAGCCTAGCCCCCGAAAGCTGGTCGACGACCGGCTGATAGAGTTCGGGCGCGACGCCCAGCAGCGCGGCAATTCGGTACCACAGCGCATAAAGATCGCGAAGCTCGTCCTCGGTGAACCCGATCCCCAGGCGGTCGAGCGCCGAAAAGGGCACGAAGGTGAAATCGAGCCAGGTCCGGGCCAGCTCAAGCTGGTTGATCGGGACGCCCATGGCGCCGTCCCAGCCACGCCGAAGCAGGGCGTGCCGCACGCGGGCGTGCAACAGCCGAACCTGAAGATTATGCACATAGCCGGGCGCGCCGACGAGGAGCGCCCCCGGAACGACCGAGGCGGTGTTCCACTTGCCGGTTTCGAGCAGCCTGCGTTCGGCCATCCGCGTCAGATTGCCGGTGTCCGCCAGCACCCGCGCGATCGAGGGCGCGCTGTAGGTATGGGTCAGCGACCCCGGCCCCAGCGACAGGGCGATCCACGTTGCGCCGATCGACAGATAGGCCTCCGACCCACGGCGCATGGCGGCCGTCTCCGCGCTGGCCGCCGTCTCGCAGCCTTCCAGAAAAGCGCGCAGAGCGGGCAGCGGTGCCGCAACCGCGGGCAGACCCGCGGCAATTCCCGTTTCCAGATTTTGACGGGCAGTCGCGTCGTGCGCCGCGAGTTCGTCAATGACGGCGTCGGCCAGCGGATCGCCGATGCCTCGCCAACGGTCGAGGTCGCCGAAAATCGGCGGATTGTCGGGACACTGCATCTGGCCGGCTCCGTTATGAGACATTTGTTTCATTTACGGATGTTCCGGAGTTTCGTTGCAGGGTCAATCGGGTTTTGCCGTGGGCGGATCTAGGATCCTGACCCTAGGCGACCATCAACGGCTCGGTCATGGTCACCAGCAACGCGGCGGCCTCGCCGATGTCCGGTTCGAGGCCGTCCTCGATCCACGCGAGGAGAAAGCCGGCGACGGCGCCCGCGACGGCACCCACCGCAAGGGCGGAGCGATGCGGGTCCTGTGCTTCGTTCCGTGTCGGCAGGAGGGCGACGATATGCGCGATCTGATCGCGAAACAGCGCGACGCCATTGGCGCCGGCGGAACCGTCGAGCAGCGCGCGATAGAGGGCCGGATGCGTCGCGATGCGGCGGCAGGCAAAGGCCGTGACTTCGGTCAGCAGGACGCGGGGCGAAGCATTGGTCGCCTTCAGCGACCGCGCCAGTTCGGCCTGCTCCTCAAGATCGCCGCGCAAGCGATCGATCAGCAACGCGTTGAC
This sequence comes from Sphingopyxis lindanitolerans, assembly GCF_002993885.1. Taxonomy (NCBI): domain Bacteria; kingdom Pseudomonadati; phylum Pseudomonadota; class Alphaproteobacteria; order Sphingomonadales; family Sphingopyxidaceae; genus Sphingopyxis; species Sphingopyxis lindanitolerans. The sequence goes on along the minus strand of NZ_CM009578.1, from coordinate 858,862 downwards.
GTCCGCAAAGTGGCGATAGAAAGTGGGGCGCCCGACATCGGCTTCGTCGCTGATCTGGCTGATGCTCAATTTGGAAAAGGGCAGGCGGTCGATCAATCGGTCGAGCGCGCCATGAAGCGCCGCCCGCGTCCGCCGCTGGCGTCGATCGAAAGCCTTCTCCGTAACCGACGTCATCCTTCATCCTTGCGATCGGCTTGGCGGGCCGCCGTGCCGTCTTGCGGGTGTAGACGACGCGCACGTTCACGCAAGCGGCCCGTCGCCGCGGAGCGACCGCCGCAACTCGGCTTTCAGCACTTTGCCCGACGCATTGCGGGGAAGCGCCTCGACGAGGACGACATGCTCGGGTGTCTTCTGCCGTGCGATGCCGATCTTCTGAAAGGCGGCGGCGATGGTCGCGATGCTCGGCGGTGTGGCCCCATCCCTGGCGACGATCACGGCGCAGATTTTTTCGCCGAGGCGGGGGTCGGGCCAGCCCACCACCGCGACTTCGGCGATGCCGTCGACGGCGAGCAGCAGATCCTCGACTTCGCGCGAGGCGATATTTTCGCCGCCGCGGATGATGATGTCCTTCTTGCGATCGGTGATGGCGAGATAATTTTCGCCGTCGAGCACGCCGATATCGCCGGTCAGGAACCAGCCGCCCGGCAGGAACGCGTCGTCATTGTCCTCGACCCGCAGATAGCCGGTAAAGCGTTCGGGTCCGCGGACGGCGACTTCCCCGGCGGTGCCGGTCGGCACGTCGCGGCCGCCATCGTCAACGATGCGAACCTCGGCGCCGGGGGTGGGCCGACCGTCGGTGGTCAGGCGGCGTTCGAGCGGGTCTTCGGGTTCGCACTGGGTGATCGAGGGCATTTCGGTCGATCCATAGCAGCGGCAACAGCGGATGCCGGCCGCTTCGGCCTGCGCGACCAATGTCGCGGGCACCGTGGTCGCGCCGATGACATATTGGCGCAGGCTCGCGAGCGACCGGCCGTCGCGCGTGGCGGCTTCGAGCAGGCCCGACAGGTGGAAGGGCGTGCCCGAGGTCTGTTCGATCGCATGCCGCTCGATCTGCTCGGCCGCGACCGCTGCGTCCCAGCTTTCCATCACGACCGTCGTCCGGCCAAGCAGGGCATGGCCGAGAATACTGAGCGTGCCCGCAATATGCCCCGAAGGCCACGGACCCAGCCAGGTGCCGCCCTCTGCCCGGTGGCGCGATTGCGCGGCAAGCTCGCCGTGAATCGTGCGCGCGCTGTGGCACACGCCCTTCGGCCGGCCCGTCGTCCCCGACGTATAGAGCAGCAGCGCGGTTTCGTCGGCAGCGACCGATCGCGGCGTCAGCGGCCCGGACGGAAGGTTGCGCCACAGCAGCGACCCCGGCGGCGCAGTGTCGCCGACGACGATATGCTGCATCGCGGGGGGACGCGGATCGATGCGGCGGACGCGGTCGAGAAAGTCGATGGCCTTCCAATGATCGGGGGTGAAGAAGATGCGCGCGCCGCTGTCGTTGAGGATGAAGGAGAGTTCGGCGGGGCCGAGGATATGGACGATCGGCAGAATCGGGCAACCGAGCGCCGCCGCGGCCTGAAAGATGATCGCATTCTCGGCACAGTTCGACATCTGCATCGCGATGACGTCGCCGCGCGCGACCCCGAGCCGTTCGAGCGATCCCGCGAGCTTCAACCCGGCGCGATGGATCGCGGCGAGGCTGTCGATGGTCGGGCGGTGTTCGGCGAGGACGTGAAACTCGGCGTCGCCATGGTCGTGCGCCGCGCGCGCCATCGTCTCGGCGAGCGACCGGGCGTGATGAAAGCCTTCCGCGCTCCAGGTCGCGAGCAGGTCGGCGGGAATATCCCGCGCCGCGATGGCATCCTCTTGCGTCACGATCATCGTTTCCCTTTTCCTCTTGCCGAACCGGCGGCGGACCGGCACCTCTCTAGCGCTCCCTGTCGCCGATGTGCAATCCCAACATAGTATACTTATTATGCTATGTTGGGTACCGCGCGCTCTTGACGAGGGCGATGCGAAAGGGCAAATTGAGATATCTATCGTGGTTACCTATGTTGGGCAAAGCCCGGCGTTGAGAGGCTTGGATGAATTTCGAATTATCGGATGAGCAGCGCATGCTCGCCGAGCAGGCCCGCAGCCTGTTTTCCGAACGCTCGACGCCCGACCGCCTGCGCGCGCTGATCGGGGCGGGGGACGAGTGGGACGAGCCGCTGTGGCGTCAATTGGCGCAGGTCGGCTTCCTCGGCGCCGCGATTCCCGAAGCCGACGGCGGCCTGGGCCTGGGCGCCCTCGACCTTGGTATCATCGCCGAAGAGATCGGGCGTGCGAATGCCGCCGTTCCGTTCCTGTCGTCGATCGTCCTTGCCGCCGATGCCATCGCCGCGATGGGCGACGCCGACCAGCGCGCGCGCTGGCTGCCCGGTATCGCCGCGGGAACATGCGTCGCCGCATTGGCCTATTCCGAGGAGAGGGCGGGCTTTACGCAGCCGGCGCTGCGCTATGCCGACGGGCGCCTGTCGGGAACCAAAATCCCCGTCGCCGACGCCGGTGTCGCGTCGCTGTTGCTGGTCACGGCGTGCGACGAAGCGGGCGCGTGCGTGATCGTCGCGGTCGATCCGGCAGCGAGGGGCGTCGAACGCGAGCGCCTCGAAAGCTTCGACCAGCTCCGCCCGCACTATCGGATCGATTTTCATGATGCGCCGGCCGAACGGCTGGCCGGGTCGGCGTCGCCGGGCGCGCTCGCGCGGCTGTTCGACCGCGCCGCGATCGTCGCGGCGTTCGAGGCGGTCGGCGGCGCGCAGGCCTGTCTCGACATGGCGCTCGCCTATGCGGCCGAGCGCCGGATCTTCGGGCGCCCGCTCGCCAGCTATCAGGCGATCAAGCACAAGCTTGCCGACATCGCGGTCCAGGTCGAACTGGCGCGCTCCAACGCCTGGTTCGGCGCCTGGGCCGCGGATAATGCGCCCGCCGAACTGCCCGCCGCCGCCGCCTGCGCCCGCCTGACCGCGATCGGCGCGTTCGAAAGGGCGGCGCGCGAGAATCTCCAGGTCCATGGCGGCATCGGCTATACGTTCGAGGGCAATTGCCATTTCTATTATCGCCGCGAGCGGCTGCATGCGCTGATCCTTGGGCAACGGCCTTATTGGGCGGCGCGCCTGATCGCCCACCGCGCCGCGCCGCAGCCAGGGGTTGCCTGATGGATTTCAACGATTCCCCCGAAGAAGCCGCCTATCGCGCGCGGGTGCGCGACTGGCTCGCCGCCCATGCGCCCGCGCATGCGCTGGCCGAAGGCGTGGCGCTCAGTGACAAGGAGCAGGTCGCACGCGGCCGCGCATGGCAGCGCGCGCTGTATGACGGCGGCTATGCGGGGATCACTCTGCCGCGCGCGCTCGGCGGGCAGGGCGGGACGGCGATCGAAGGCGTGATCTTTGCCGAGGAAGAGGCGCGCTATGCGGTGCCGCGCGGCGCCTATACCGCGATCGGGCTGGGCATGGCGATCCCGGTGATCGGCCGCCACGGCAATGATGAACAGCGCGCGCGCTTCGTCGAGGCGACGCTGAAGGGCGAGATTGTCTGGTGTCAGCTGTTTTCGGAGCCTTCGGCGGGGTCCGACCTCGCCAACCTGCGCACCAAGGCGGTCCGCGACGGCGATGATTGGGTCGTCAATGGCCAGAAACTATGGTCGAGCTGGGCGCACGAGGCCGACTGGGGCATTTTGGTCGTCCGCACCGACCCCAGGCTGCCCAAGCACAAGGGGCTGACCTTCTTCGTCATCGACATGGCGTCGCCCGGTATCGACGTGCGCCCGATCCGCCAGATCTCGGGCGCGTCCGACTTCAACGAAACCTTCCTCGTCGATCTCCGCATCCCCGACGCGAACCGCATCGGTGCCGAGGGCGAAGGCTGGGCGTGCTGCATGACGGTGCTGATGGGCGAGCGGCTCGGGTCGGGCAGCGGCAGCAAGGGGCGGATCGAACCGCTGATCGACTATGTCGCGGCGACCTCCGGCCCCGACACGCTGGCCAATGAGGCGGCGCAACTGGCCTTCGCGCAGGCGCTGGCCGAGGAGCGCGGCGCCAAATATCTGGAGGCGCGGCTGCGCACCATGGTGTCGCGCGGCGAAAATCCGGGTGCGCTCGCGGGCATGATCAAGCTCGCCTATGCGACCCGGCAGCAACAGGCGCTCGGTCTGGCGATGGAATGGCGCGGCTATGGCGCGATCGCGTCGTCCGGAAACGACCCGGAGACCGCGGCCCTGCACTATGATTATATCTGGTCGTCGGTGATGCGGATCGCCGGCGGCGCCGACGAGGTGCTGCGCAACCAGATTGCCGAACGCGTCCTTGGCATGCCGGGCGAGGTGCGCGCCGACAAGGATATCCCGTTCGATCAGCTCGTTTGAACCGCGATATGGAAAACAAGGGCCGCCGATGCGGCCAAGGGAGGCGATCTTGACCAGAGTGATGGAAGGCGTGCGGATTTTGGAGGTGGCGCAGTTCACCTTTGTACCGATGGCGGGCGGGGTGCTTGCCGACTGGGGCGCCGAGGTCATCAAGATCGAGCATCCGGTGCGCGGCGATGCCCAGCGCGGAATCCAGATGCTGCAGCGCCTCGCGGTCAATCCCGACCGGTCGAGCCTGATGCAGCATCCCAACCGGGGGAAGCGCTCGGTCGGCGTCGATGTGTCGACCCCCGAGGGGCAGGCGCTGATCTATGAACTCGCGAAATCCTGCGATGTGTTTCTGACCAACTATCTGCCGCAGCAACGGCAGAAGCTGAAGATCGATATCGAGCATATCCGCGCCGCCAATCCCGACATCATCTATGCGCGCGGCTCGGCATTCGGCGACAAGGGGCCCGAGCGCGAAAAGGGCGGGTTCGATTCGACCGCTTTCTGGGCGCGCGGCGGCTCGGCGAAGCTCGTCGCGCCAAAGGAAATCGGCGGACCTTTGCTCCAGCCTGGCCCCGCCTATGGCGACACGATCGGCGGCATGAACCTGGCGGGCGGCATCGCCGCGGCGCTGTTCCACCGCGAACGCACCGGCCAGGCGACCGAGGTCGATGTTTCGCTGCTGTCGTCGGGAATCTGGGCGACCGCGTGCAGCATCGATGTGGCGATGGAGCTCGATCGCGACCCGTTCGCCGCCGCGATGCCGGGCACGAGCAGCGTCGGATCGAATCCGCTGGTCGGTCTGTTCGAGACCGCCGACGGCGGCCACATCAACCTCACCATTCTCAAGCCCGGCCCCTATATCGGCGATACGTTCGAGCATCTCGGTATCGCCGACCTGGCGTCGGACCCGCGCTTCGCGACCGATCAGGCGCTGATGCAGCCTGAAAACGCGCGCGCCGCCTATGAAGCGGTGAAGGCCGCGTTCCGGCGCGAGAGTTTCGACTATTGGATCGGCAGGCTCAAGACTCTGAAGGGGCAATGGTCGCCCTATCAGACCGTCTACGACGTCGCGTCGGACGAGCAGGTGCTCGCCAACGACCTGATCTTCGAGGTCGAAAGCGCCGATGGCGGCGCACCGATCCGGCTGGTCGCTAATCCGGTGCAATTCGACCATGCGGGCGTCACCACCACCCGCGCGCCGCAGGCGTCGGAACATACCGAATTGGTGCTGATGGAATTCGGCATCGACTGGGACCGGATCGAGCAATTGAAGATGATCGGCGCGATCGCCTAGGGCTGGGTTCAGTCATCCAGTAAAAAGGCAGTGTGCCCCCGCGAAGGCGGGGGGCCATCACCGGTCGGCGCCATTTTGAGCCGGCAGGAGATGGGTCCCCGCCTTCGCGGGGACACACGGATAAGTTGTTGAAGCTCAGCTTCCCCCCATCGCCTTCGCCATCAGCGCCGCGACGTCGATCGAACCGCTGAACACGCCCCCATGAAAGCCGCCGTCGACGGGAAGGCACACGCCGCTGACGAAGGCGGCGGCATCGCTGTTCAGAAAGACCATCGGCAGCGCCTGCTCCGCCGCCGTCGATCGCCGGAAGGTCGGCGCGCAATAGGCGTCGAGCAAGGCGGCGCCCGCGACCTCCTCGAACGCCGAAATCATCGGAGTCTGGGTCGGACTCGGCATCGTCGCGTTGAAACGGATTCCGGCGGGTGCGTACTCGACCGCCATGATCTGGGTCCAGGCGTTCAAAAGCTGTTTGGAATAGCCGTAGCCGTCGGCGATTTCGGCCGGGTGAGCGTCGATCCAGTCGAGCAGCGCGGCTTCGCTGTCGAGCGCGATGACTTCGCGCAACTGCGGGATATTCTGGAGATAGCCCATGCCCGCGAGCGACGAGATGGTCGCCACCGCGCTCCCCGCCTTCATCCGCGGCAGCCATTGCTCGGTCCAGTGGCGCAGCCCCATGAAATTGACGCGGACTACGTCGCGCGCGGGAAAGGTCTGCGGCAGCCCCGCGCAGTTGAACAGCGCGTCGATCTCGCCGCCGATCGCCGCGACCGCCGCGTCGATCGCCCGCCAGTCGGTCAGGTCGACGGTGTGGAATGAGGCGATGGCAGCGGGGCAGGGGCGGATATCGACGCCATGCACTTCGGCGCCCAGCTCGACCAGCGTTTCGGCCACCACCAGCCCCATGCCCGAATGGCAACCGGCGATCGCGACGCGCTTGCCCTCGTAACTCCATGCACCGTTCGACATAGTCTTCCCCTCCATCATTTTTCCAGCGTCCGCCGCGGCCTCACCGGATCGTATATTTCTTGGCCTTGTCGCTCATCAGCGCCGCGCGATCGACCTGCGGAATTCCGACCGGGTTGCCGATCTGGCAATATTTCAGGCTCTGCATCAGCGCGACCGATCGCGGTAGGTCGAGGCTCTGCCAGATCGCCTTGACCGAACCGGCGGTGGCGGCAGGCGGCTTGGCCGCGACGATCGCCGCGAGTTCGGCGGCGCGCGGCCACAGCATGTCGAGCGACACGACCTCGCTGACGATGCCGATGCGCCGCGCGGTTTCCGCCGATACGCGCTCGTCATTGCCGAGCAGCACCATCCGCAGCACATCCTGGAGCGGCATCTTGTAGGTCATGCCGATCGGTTCGAGCGCCGAGGTCATGCCATAGGTGACATGCGGGTCGAAAAAGGTCGCATCGTCCGAACAGATGACGATGTCGCATTCGTTGAGCCAGTAAAAGGCGCCGCCGGCGGCCATGCCGTGGACCGCGGCGATCACGGGCTTCCAGCAATTCATCGACTTGGGGCCGAGGTAGCGGCCCGGATCCTCGCAATGCCAGATATTGTCGAGATCGACGAGTTGCCGCCCCGGCTCGCGCGGGGCCTTCACATCGGCGCCGGTCGAAAAGGCGCGGCCCGGCGCGGCGCGCAAGACGCAGCAATGGACATCGTCATTGTCGCCCAGCGCACGCCACAGATGCTCGAATTCGCGCACCATGTCGAAGGTGAAGCTGTTCATCGCATCGGGGCGGTTGATCGTGATCGTCGCGACATGATCGGCGATATCGACGAGGATGGTTTGATATGTCACGACGGCATTCTTCCCTTGTTCGCCATGGCTTCCGGCATGGTGTCCGGCGCGTGCGGGATCACCCCGCGCGCCGCCTTTGCTGCGCCGCATCCGAAAGCGGCGCAACCAGTTCCTTCTTCAGTACCTTGCCATTCGGGTTGAACGGCAATTCGTCGAAAATCACCAGCGTGCGCGGCACCTTGTTGTCGGCGAGATGCTCGCGGCAAAAGGCCAGGATCGCATCGACCGTCGCGTCGGCGCCGGGGCGCAGCGTCACCGCCGCGGCGATATCCTCGCCCAGCACCTCGTGCGGAACGCCGACGACCGCCGCCTGCTGCACGGCGGGGTGACGATGAAGCGCGGTCTCGATCTCGAGCGGCGTGATGTTATAGCCGCCGCGGATGATCAATTCCTTCGATCGACCCGCCATGATCAGATCGCCGTCGGCATCGACATAACCAAGGTCGCCGGTTCGCGTCCAGCCGCCCGTGAAGCTCGCCTCGGTGGCTTCGCGGTCGTTCCAATAGCGTCGCGGATGCTTCTGACGGCCAAAGATTTCGCCGACCACGCCGGGCGTGGTGACGACCTTGCCGTCCTCGTCGCGCAATTCCATGTGCGGGGGCAATTTGCCGACGCAGCCGGGCTTGAGCACCTGGTCGTTACTGGTGGTGCCGACGCCGATGCCACCCTCCGACATGCCATAGGAGTTGCGGATCCTAAGGTGCGGCCAGTTCGCCAGCGCGCGCCGCACCGAATCATTGGGCAGGGGCGCGGTGCCGGTCATCAGATATTTCACGCCGTCGAAATCATAAGCGGCGGCATCGGGATGGTCGAGGATCAGCCGCAGCATCGACGGAACCAGGTAAACGAGGTTGGGCTTCTTCGCGCGAACTAGGTCGAGAAAGGTCTTGGGGTCGAATTTGGGCTGGGTGATCGCGGTCGCGCCGCCGCGCACGGGCAGCATCACGATGCCCAGATTGCCGCCCGATCCGGTCAGCGGCAGCGCATTGAGCGTCGACCGCGACCGATCCATTTCGAGGCCCGTCAGTCCACCCACCAGGTCGGGATGCGACACGACGACGCCCTTGATCGTGCCGGTCGTTCCGGAGGTGCCCAATATTTCGGCATCGGCGGTGGGGTCGAGCGCGGATTGATCGGGAAGCGCGGCCAGGTCGCGCGGCATGGCATCGACCGTCCAGCATCCGGCAAGGTCCAGTGCCGCGGCGAGGTCGGGCGCATCGGTGATACAGAAACGCGGTTCGACCAGCGCCGCGAAATCGCGCACCTCGGCCGTGCTGAGGCGCGTGTTGATCGGACAGGCGATCCCGCCCGCGCGGAAGACGGCAAAGACCGCGACCGCCATTTCGATCGCGTGGTTGTTGCTGATCGGCAGGAACACCCGATCGCCCGGACGCAGGCCCGCCGCCACCAGGCCGCCGCCGATTTCGTCGGCCTCGCGATCCCATTCGGCAAAGCTCAGGGTCCGCCGCGTGTCGTCATGGGCGATGGCATTCGCTTGATTCTGGGCTCGTACCTTCAGGGCGTCGCTGATTCTGCGAACGTCGCTCATTGCCATCCTTTTCCCTTGTCACACGATCAATCATCTATTACCTAGTTATACAACTAATGCAAGCCGACATCGTACGGCATTGCCGTTGAAACATGGGGTGGGGAATGGCCGACGAACTGCTGGTTGAAGAAGATGGGGGCGTCCGGTTGATCACGCTCAACCGCCCCGACCGTCTCAACGCGCTCAATCAGGAACTGATGGAGTCGCTTGCCGACGCCTGTGCCGATGCGGCACGCGATGCGTCGGTGGGCTGTGTCGTGGTGACGGGGGCGGGGCGCGGCTTTTGCTCGGGCGGCGACCTGAAGGGCGCGGCCACCAGCGAGCGCGGCGAAGCGGCGCCCGCCGCGGGCGGCCGCGTCGAACAGAGTTTCACTCGGCTGCGCGGCTTCATGGAAACCTCGCGCCTGCTCCACGAAATGTCCAAGCCGACGATCGCGATGGTCAACGGCCCGGTCGCGGGTGCCGGCATCGGGATCGCCGGGGCCTGCGACCTTCGCTTCGCGGCGCGTTCGGCGACCTTCTTTCCGGCGTTCGATCGCATCGGCGCGGGGGGCGATTTCGGATCGACCTGGTTCTGGAGCAAGATATTGGGCACCGGCGCGGCGCGCGAAATGTTCCTGCTGGGCGAAAAGCTCGAGGCCGAAGCCGCGCTCGCCAAGGGCATCTATACGCGCCTTTTCGACGATGACGCGCTGCGCGGCGAAACGCTGTCGGCGGCCCGGCGACTCGCCGACGGCCCGCGAATCGGCTATCGCTACATGAAGCAGAATCTGAACAATGCCGAAGACTGGGCGTTCGAAGCGGCGCTGGATGCCGAAGCGCTCAACATGGGCCTTTCGACCCACGGTTCGGCTTTGGCCCGGCGCGAAAAGCGCAAGAATGATGAGACTAGAAACGGTGACGAGGATTGATGCGATGAAGCCTGGCACGCGTTTGAAAAGCCTTGTCTGCACCGGCGAGTTCGTGGTGGTCCGCTACGGACGGGGCGAGGTCGGCTGCGGCGGCGCGCCGATGGGCGAGGGCGCCGATGCTGGCTCCGCCGAGCCTGATGCCGCGCTCGCGGGCGGGACCGTGACGGGCAAGCGCTATGTCGACGTCGCGGGAACGGTGGAGCTGCTCTGCGTCAAGGCGGGCAAAGGGACGCCGACGCTCGACGGCGCCGCGCTGATCGTCAAGGAAGCCAAACCGCTCCCCGCGTCGGATTGAGCGAAGACCCCGATGAACATCGCCCTGCTTCTCGAAATGGCGGCCGACACCGCCCCCGATCGCATCGCTCTCGCGTGCGACGGCAGGCGCTGGACCTATGCCCAGCTCCTGGCGGCGGCGCGCGGCGCGGGGCGGGTGATCGCGGACAGCGGCGTCGACTGTGTCGGGCTTCTCGACGAAAGCAGCGCCGCGTCGGTGATCGCGCTGTTCGGCGCGGCACTCGCCGGTGTGCCCTATTGTCCGCTCAACTATCGACTGGCCGATGTCGATCTGGCGACCCTCGCGGCGCGGATTGCCCCGGCGGTCATCATCGGGGATCGGGGCCGTGTCACGCGCCTCGACGCCGAAGGCGGGTCTATCGCCTTTTCCCGCGATGATTTCGTCGCCGCGGCGTTGGCAGCCGATGCGGCGGAGGATGCGGCCGCCGCGGCCGGTGACGCCGACATCGCCGTCCAGCTCTTCACCAGCGGCACGACATCGGCGCCCAAGGCCGCGATTTTGCGGCACGCCCATCTGGTTTCCTATATCCTCGACACCGTCGAATTCGGCGGCGCTGACGAGAGCGATGCGGCGCTGGTTTCGGTGCCGCCCTATCATGTCGCGGGGATCGCCGCGGTGCTGTCGTCCATCTACGCCCAGCGCTGTATCGTGATGTTGCCCGCCTTTTGCCCCGACGCCTGGCTGAGCCTCGCCGCGGAGGAGGGGGTAACGAACGCCTTTGTCGTCCCGACGATGCTGAGCCGCATCGTCGAAGCGGTAGAAAAGGGATGCCGGGCGGATCCGCGGCGGCTGCGCGCGATCGCCTATGGCGGCGGAAAAATGCCGCAAGAGCTGATCGTGCGTGCGCTCGATCGGTTCCCCGCGGTCGATTTCACCAACGCCTATGGCTTGACCGAGACGAGCTCGACGATTGCCCTGCTTGGCCCCGAAGACCACCGCCTCGCGCAGAAATCGTCCGACCCCCGGGTGCGGGGGCGCTTGGCGTCGGTCGGCCGCCCCTTGCCCAGCGTCGAGATCGAAATTCGCGGCGAGGACGGGCAAGCGATGCCGGCCGGTCAGGCGGGCGAGATATTCGTGCGCGGGCCGCAGGTGTCGGGCGAATATCGCGAGCGCTCGGCGCTCGATGCCGACGGATGGTTCCCGACCCGCGATGCCGGCTATCTCGACGAGCAGGGATATTTGTTCCTGTCGGGCCGCGCCGACGATGTGATCGTGCGCGGCGGGGAAAATATCTCGCCCGGCGAGATCGAGGATGTGCTGTTGACTCACCCTGCGATCGCCGATGCGGCGGCCGTTGCTGTGCCGTCCGTCGAATGGGGCGAGGCGATCGGGGTTGCCATCGTCGTGCGCCCGGATTGCGACGCACCGCAGGCGGAGGAATTGAAGCGGCTGATCCGGCATCGGCTCCGGTCGTCGCGGGTCCCCGACCATGTCACCTTCATGGACTCGTTGCCCTATAACGAGATGGGCAAGCTGCTGCGCCGCGAGTTGCGCGAGCGGATGGCGAGCTGACGCCGCTTGGCGATAATCATTGGCAATGCAGGCCTGCTCGGCCATCATTGCAGACGAGTTGTTCAAAACGGGGGCTGGATTCGCCACTATGGTTGCAAGGCATCTATTCGACATGTTCCTTCAGGAAGGCGGCAGCCAGCCAACGGGGCGTATCCGGGTTCCCAAGACCAGCGAACTGGTCGCCGATCAAATTCGCGCCCAGATCGTGCGCGGCGAGCTCGACGAAGGGTCCAACCTGCCCCCCGAGGGAATCCTGATGGAGACATTGGGTATTTCAAGGCCGACGCTGCGCGAGGCGTTCCGCATCCTCGAGGCCGAAGGGCTGATCAGCGTGGCGCGTGGCGCCCGCACCGGCGCGGCCGTCCACAAGCCATCGGTCGACAAATTCACGCGCTATGCCGGCTATGTTCTTCAGTCGCAGGGCGCGAATATCGCCGATCTGTACCAGGCGCGCCTCGCGATCGAGCCGACCGTGGTGCGCTGGCTGGCCACCGCCAAGGGGCAGACCCCGGGCATGGAAAATCTGCGCATGCTGCTGCGCCACATGGCGACACTGCTCCAAAAAGAAAGCTATGACGAGTTCATCGATTGCGTCGCGATCTTTCACCAGGCGCTGGTCGAGGCGACGGGCAACAAGACGCTGTCCTTCATGAATCGCATGCTGCTCAACCTCGTCCAGAATCACCAGAATGACTACCGACGCCGGACTCCGCGCAAGCATGAGACCCGGATCAAGATCATCCGCACCGGGCTGCGTTCGTATGAAAAGCTCGTCACCCTGATCGACGCCGGTGCGGTGGAGGAAGCGGTGGCCCATTGGCGCCTGCATCTGGACAATGCGAATGCGACCTGGGCCGGCAAGGGCGAAGGCGAGCGCGTGGTGGATTCGATCAGCGATTGATCCGCGTGGCATCGATTCTAAAAAAGCCTTTTAATATCAGTCATTAGCATCGAAACGGATAGGCGATTAGGCGCTTGCTTCGTTTCGCAAGCAGGTATAAACTGACGATACGTCAGTTTTAGGGCGAATATGTGAGGAGAACCGCCATGGAAATGAACGATATGGTCGTCATCAGCATCGACGATCATGCGGTGGAGCCGCCCGAAGCGTTCATCCGGCACTATCCCGCCGCCCAGCGCGACCATGCGCCGCGCATCATCGACCGCAACGGTCAGGACGTGTGGCTGTGGAACGACACCATCTATCCGACGATCGGTCTCAACGCCGTGGTCGGCCGTCCGCGCTCCGAATATGGCATGGAACCGACACGTTACGACCAGTTGCGCCCCGGCACCTTCGATCCGGTCGCGCGCGTCGACGACATGAATGCGAACGGCGTTCTCTCCTCGCTGAATTTTCCGACGATGCCGGGTTTCGCGGGCGGCACCTTCATCGCGGCCGCGACCAAGGCGCCGGACGAGGCGCTGCTCGCGGTGCGCGCCTGGAACGACTGGCACGTCCAGGAATGGTGCGCGTCGGCGCCCGGCCGTTTCATCCCGATGATCATCCTGCCCGTGTGGGACATGACCGAAACGCTGGCCGAAATGAAGCGGATGAGCGCGCTCGGCGTCCATGCCGTGTCCTTTTCCGACAATCCGGCTCAGATCGGGCTGCCCAGCATCCATAATGAATATTGGGAGCCCTTCTGGAAGGCCTGCGTCGAATACAGGATGGTGATCAACTGCCACATCGGCACCGGCGCCCGCGCGATGCACCCGTCGAACGAAAGCCCGATCGATGCCTGGATCACCGCGATGCCGATCACGATCGCCAACTCGGCGGCCGACTGGACCTTCGCCAGCTTCTGGAAACGCTATCCCGAATTGCGCATGGCGTTGTCCGAAGGCGGTATCGGCTGGATTCCCTATTTCCTCGAACGCGCCGACTTCACCTTCGAGCATCATCACGAATGGACTTTTTCCGATTTCAACGGCGAACGTCCCAGCGACCTGTTCAAGCGGCACATCATCTGCTGTTTCATCGACGATCAGTTCGGGATCAAGAACCTCGACTATCTGAATGCCGACATGGTCGCCTATGAATGCGATTATCCGCATTCGGATACGGTGTGGCCCAATGTTCCCGAATATCTGTGGGCGTCGGTCAACGCGCTTCCGCGGGCGACGATCGACAAGATCACGCACCAGAATGTGATGCGCGAATATAGCTTCGACCCGATCAACGCGCTCGGCGGCCGGGCGAATTGCACCGTCGGTCACCTGCGCGAACTCGGCAAGCATGTCGATGTCTCGCCGCGCCACGGTCTTGGCGGGCTCAAGACCGACAGCATGGATGTGGTCGGCCAGGCGCGCCGCCCGGTAACATCGGGCGAAATCCAGCGGATGTTCGCTTCGGCCTGACGATTGCGGTAGATCGGGGATGAGGCCGAAGCTGGTCTCCCCCGACCTCACCCGGAGCGATATGACCCAGCCACCCACGATCGCCACGCTGGACCTGATCGGAGCCGAAGCCGCCTCGGTCCTCGGTGACGGGCCGCTGCGGCTGTGCGACGCCTCCGAACCGGCGGATGACGGCGCGCCCTGGTCGATCCGGGTCGGGATCGACCGCGAGGGGCGATTGCCCGACGCCGATCCGGCGACGTTCGATACGCTGATCACGACAGCGGTGGATGCGCCCGCGCCGTGGGTTACGGTCGCCGCCCCGCGTCTCGACGGCCAGCTTGCAAGCGTCGCTGAAACGGCGCGGCGCGCGCCGATCGCGTGCCACATCTTCGCGCGCCTGCTGCGCCTTGGCGAGACGCTGCCCGCCGAAGCGGCGCTCGAAATGGAATCGCTTGGCTATTCGACGCTGTTGGCGGGCGGCGAGTTCGCGCGTTGGCGGTCCGGCTGCGCGCCGGGCGCCGACCATCGCACCGCGCCTGCGCCGGTGCGCTATGCGCGCGACGGCGATGCGGTGCGCCTGACGCTGGCATCGCCCGAGAACCGCAACGCGATGACCGCGCCGATGCGCGACGCGCTGTTCGAGGCGCTGTGCAGCATCTGCGACGATCCGACCGGCCCCGCCGTCACGCTCGACGCCGAAGGCCCATGCTTTTCCACCGGCGGCCATCTTCCCGAATTCGGCACCGCGCCCGACCTCGCGCTCGCGCATGCGATCCGGACGATGCGCAGCGCGGCGCGCCTGCTGATCGCGCTCGGCGATCGCGCGACGGTGCGCGTCCACGGCGCGTGCATCGGATCGGGGATCGAAATCGCCGCCGCCGCCGCGCACCGTGTCGCGCGCCGGGGCAGCTTCGTCCAGCTTCCCGAACTGCGCATGGGGCTCGTTCCCGGTGCGGGCGGAACCGTCACGCTTGGCCGCGCGATCGGCCGGCACCGGCTGATGTGGCTCGCGCTCGGCGCCTTTCGGCTGCCCGCCACGACCGCGCAGACCTGGGGGCTGTTCCACCGGATCGAGTCATGATTGCGGGGCTGGTCGAACTGGTCGAAAGCCGTGCTCTGGTGCTGGGGCTTGGCAGCCTGCGCGCCGCCGATTTGCTCGCGCGCGACCTGCCGGGCGGTGGGGTTGCGCGTTGCAGTGTCCTGCACGCCGCCGATGGCGCCTATGCTTTCAACCTCGCGCGCGGCGACGATCGCGACCTGATTCCCGCCCTCACCGGGCGCAGCGGCGATCCTTGGGATGCGCTTGCCCACGCGATCGCCGACGAAGGGGGCGGGGCGATTTATGACCGCGCTTTGTCCTTTCACATGCCGGTCGCGCGGCTCGGCGAGGTCCACGAGGCGACCGCGCTCGACGGCGAGTTTGACGGGACGCCATCGGCAGCGGGGTCGCGGGTGATCGACATGTCGGCGCTGTGGGCGGGGCCGCTGTGCGCCGGGCTGTTGGCGCGCGCGGGGGCCGAGGTGCTGCGCATCGACAGCATCGGGCGGCCCGACCCGACGCCGCGCGTGTCGCCGGGTCTCGACCGCCGGATCAACGCGGGAAAGCGGCATTTGGCGCTCGACCTGCGCCGCGCGGCGGATCGCGCCCGATTGCTCGATCGCATCGCCGCGGCCGATATATTGGTCACCAGCGCGCGGCCCGCGGCGCTCGGCCGCCTCGGCCTGACGCCGGAAGCGCTGTTCGCCCGTCATCCCCGCCTCATCTGGGTCGCGGTGACGGCCTATGGCTTTTCGGGACGCGCCGCCGAGCGCGTCGGCTTCGGCGACGATTGCGCCGTCGCCGGCGGGCTCGTTGCATGGCGTGGGGGCAGGCCCGAGCTGACCGGCGACGCCGTCGCCGACCCGCTCACCGGCATCGAGGCGGCGCGCTCGGTCCTCGCCGCCCTCGCCGGTCGCCGCGCGGGCGGCGCGCTCAACGAGCCGGTGCTGCTCGATATCAGCCTTGCGCGCGTCGCGCGCGGCTATGCCCGGCGGCTGGAGCCGTGAACCTGATTCTGCGGCAGGTGCGGCCCTTTGGCGGTGCGCTGACCGACATGGCGATCCGCGACGGATTGATCGTGGCGCAGGCGGACGGCAGGGGCTTTGTCGAATATGACGGCGATGGTGCGACCTTGCTGCCGGGGCTCCACGATCATCATCTGCATATCGCGGCGCTTGGCGCGCGGCGCGCGTCGCTCGATCTCGCGCCCTGTATCGACGGCGAGGAGGTGGTGAAGGCGGTCGCCGCTTTTGCCGCACAACATCCGCTCGGGAGCTGGTTGCGCGCGGTCGGCTATGACGAGCGCGCGGCGGGTTTGCCCGACGCCTCCGACCTCGACCGCTGGTGCCCCGACCATGCGATGCGGTTGCAGGATCGCACCGGCGCGCTGTGGGTGCTCAATCGCCGCGCGCTTGCGGTGCTGGGCGACGCGCCGCGGCCGCCAGGCTGCGAACGCGACGGCGAAGGCCGTCCGACGGGGCGCTTCTGGCGCGAGGATGCGTGGCTCGGCGCGCATGTCCCGCGCCAGGCGATCGACTTTGCGGCGCTGGGGCGCGACTTGGCCGCGCTGGGGGTCACGGGGTTGACCGACGCGGGCGCGACCAATGGCCCCGCGATGGCGCACACGCTGGGCGAGGCGCACCTCGCGGGCGCGCTGCCGCAGCATCTGGTGCTGATGGGATCGGAGCGGCTGGGCGAAGGCGCCGGTTATCGCCGTGGCCCGCTCAAGCTGTTGATCGACGAACGCGCACCGCCCGGCGTCGACGCACTGGCCGGGCGCATCGTCGCGGCGCGCGCCGCGGGGCGCAGCGTCGCCGCGCACTGCGTTACCCTCATCGAATTGCTGCTCTATCTCGCGGCGCTCGATACGGCGGGCGGCGCGCGATGCGGCGACCGGATCGAACATGGCGGGGTCATCCCCGCGGCGCTGATCGACCGCATCGCCGCCATGGGGCTGATCGTCGCCACCAATCCGGTCTTCATCGCCGATCGCGGCGACCGCTATCGCGCCGAAATTCCCGCAGCCGAATGGCCCGACCTCTATCGCGCCGCGAGCCTGATCGACGCCGGGGTCGCTCTCGTCGCGGGGTCGGATGCGCCCTATGGACAGGTCGATCCCTGGGCCGGGATGCGCGCGGCGACCAGCCGGCGGGCCGCGTCGGGGGCATCGCTGTCGCCGCAGGAGAGGGTGTCCGCCGATCGCGCGCTTGCCCTTTATTGGGGGCATGGCGAGGCGCCCGATCGCCAGCGGCGGCTTGCTGTGGGCGAACCGGCGGACCTCATCCTGCTGCGCGGCGGCTATCGCGATGTGCTCGCCGACCTCAGCGCCGATCGCGTCATGGCGACGATCATTGGCGGGAAGCCGGTTCATATCGCCCATTGAATCGGGCGTTCAAAAGCCTCTTTCGCCTGCTTTGATATTATACTAGGTAGACTATGTTATAAGCGGCAGGATGAACCTTCCGCTTTGGAGGGACGCGATGAAGATCGACCAGACTGTTGCAGCAATTGTCACCGGCGGCGCCTCGGGGCTGGGCCGCGCGAGCGCCGAGGCACTGGCCGCCGCGGGCGCGCGCGTCGCCATTTTCGATGTCAACGAAGCGGGGGGACAGGCCGTCGCGGCGGCGATCGGCGGACTGTTCTGCAAGGTCGACATCACCAGCGAGGACAGCGTCGTCGCCGGCTTCGACGCCGCGCGCGCCGCGAACGGGCAGGAACGCATTCTGGTCCATTGCGCGCAGATTTCGAAGGGCGGCAAGACCGTTTCCTTCAACAAGGAAACCGGCGGCTTCAAGCGCCTGTCGAGCGAGGATTACGCCTTTTCTGCTCAGGGCATATTGATCGCCAGCTATCGCCTGGCCTCGATCGCGGCCCTCGGCATGGCGGGAGCCGATCCGCTAAATGAAGACGGCGAGCGCGGCACGATCCTGCTGACCGCCTCGGCCGCGGCGCAGGACGCGCAGATCGGCCAGGTCGCCTATGGATCGCTCAAGGCCGGGGTCAACGGCCTGGTCCTGCCGATGGCGCGCGACCTGATGGATCTCGGCATTCGCGTCAATTCGATCATGCCGGGGATTTTCGCTACCCCGCCGATGCTGATGGCGAAGGAGCGCGCCCCGGCGATCTTTGAGGGCCTGTCGAAATCGGTCCCCTTTCCCAAGCGCCTCGGTCATCCGGAGGAATTCGCCAGCCTGGTGCTCGAAATGGTTCGCAACTCCTATATCAACGGCCAGAATTTCCGCCTCGACGGCGCGATCCGCATGCCGCCGAAATAACCGGCGCGGGTGGCGCGCCTCAGCCGTTATGGCACAGGCGCAGCCCGGCCTCGGGCCATGTCGTGCGGATCAGGCGGCCGGTCGCCGACAAGGTGATATGCGCGCTGCGCATATCGGACCCGCCAAAGGCGATGTTGGTGGTGAACGGATCGGGAAAGGCGACGGCCGACACCGCGCCGCCGGGCGTCACGGTCGCGATCCCGCCTTCGTGAATACGGCCGACGCAGATATTCCCGCTGGCGGTCACCGCGAGACTGTCGAGGCCCACTGGACCCGGAACGGTCGCGACGAAATGTGGCGCCCCGGGGGCGTCGCGGTCGAAGCGGTATATCCGGGCCTGATGCGTGTCGGCGACATAGACCCACCGCCCGTCGGGCGATAGGCCGACGCCGTTATAGGATTCGCCCTTATACACTTCGGCGATCGCCGACCCGTCGCACGCGGCGCGAAACAGCGCGCTCTGTTCGTGGATGCGGTCATAATGCTTGCCAAGATCGGTGAACCAGATTTCGCCCTGTTCGTCGATCACCAGATCATTGGGGGCGGAGAGCGGAATGTCGCCCGCACGCTCATAGACGCGCTCGACCTTGCCGGTGGCCAGGTCGATCCGCTCGATCCGGCCCTCGTTGCCGGGGCCGGTCGCATTTTGCAGTCGCACCAGGTCGATCCCGCCACTGTTGCAGACATAGAGCGCGCCGTCGGGACCGATTGCGGCGCCGTTGGGGCCGCCGCCCGGTTCGGCGACCACTTCGGTGCGGCCGTTCCAGCATCGGGTGATCCGCCCCGCGGCGAGTTCGACGACGATGACCGACCCGTCGGCCATCGCGACCGGCCCTTCGGGAAAGGCGAGTCCGTCGGCGATCACGTCATAATCCGGCGCGGCGGCCGGGCTGGCGTCCTGCATGGCGATGGCTCCCGATAGCAAGGTGGCGGCCTTCGCCCGCGTTGACAAGCGACGGCCCACGTCTATGAAGAAGTTGCACTAGGTAATATATGTTGGTCAACCATTTCCATTGCAGACCCGGTCGTCGGTGCTGCTATGAAAGCGGGAGACAAACCCAAAAAGGGGCGCGAGGGAGACCCGATGTCGCAGCATCTCATATTCACGGCGGAAGATGATTTCTACCACAAGCTGTCCGACGATCCGTACGAGACGGAAACCAACTGGTGGTCGTTCAACATTCCCGAACGCAAGATGGGCGGCTGGATCCACAATCAATATTATCCGAACCGCAAGACGTGCACCTGGCGCGTGTTCGTGTGGGACGACCGCGGCATGTCGCCGACCGATCTCGCTTATTATCGCAAGGTCGACGAGGCGCCGATGTCCGGCGATCCCGACCTGACCGACATTAGCTTCCCCGGCGGCGGCTATAGTTTGAAGATGCTCGAACCGGGGATGAAATATCAGCTCGGCTATTCGGACCCGGCGCGCGGCTTCGCGATGGATTTCGTCCACACCGGCGTGCATCGCCCACACCGTTTCGAGCCCGGCGAGCCGCCATTCATGCAGACGCCGCATTTCGACCAGCTTGGCCATGTCGAGGGGACGCTGCGCCTGCACGGCGAAACGATCGCGATCGACGGCGTCGGCGTCCGCGACCGCACCTGGGGGCCGCGCGGCGGCCCCTATCAAAAGAGCCGCAAAAAGCATCCCGCCGACGCGCAGCGCGTCAAGCATCCCGGCGGACCGCTGTGGCGCCAGATCGAACGCGAGCGCGGGCGCGGGCGGATCGAATATATCTATGGTCATAGCGAGGATTTTCAGACCGGATTCCTGGGGTTCGTGCGGATGCAGGATGCCGACGCCAGCGGCTGGGCGCCGATGAACACCGGCTGGCTGCTCAAGGACGGCGTCTTCCAGCCGCTCGACAAGACGCGGTCGCGGATGCTCAATTTCCGCGACCCGGTCGGCGGCTGGAACAGCCATATGCTCGTCGATCTGGCCGATACCACCGGCCGCACGATGGAGGCCGAGGGGATCAGCCTCAGCCGCCTGCGCGACGGCGGCATGTATCAGCTGATGCGCTGGGAATTTGACGGCAAGGTCGGCTGGGGCGAGGATCAGGATGTCTGGATCGGCGCGGGACATTTTCCGCGCATGCTCGACGCGCTGCGGGGCGCACGATGACCGCACCCGCCGATCTGTTGCCGCCGGGCCTCGCCGCCGATGTCGAACGCGCGAGCGGCGCCCGCATCGTCGCGGTGCGTCCGCGCGGCGGCGGTGGGGCGAGCCGCGAAGGCGCCGAACTCAGCCTCGCCTGGCCCGATGGCCGCGCATGCGAGGCCTATATGAATTATGACGTTCACCGCGCGGGGGCGGGCGACGATGCGGCCTTCCTGCGCGAAGCGGCGGTCGTCAGGGGCCTGTCGCAGACGGGCAGCGCGTCCGGATTGCGCCTCGCTCCCTTCATCGCCGCGATCCCCGAACAGCGCGCGCTGGTCGCGGGGCGGGTCGAGGGGGAGGCGCGGTTCGACCATATCAAGGACGCCGATCAGAAGGCATCGGTCGGTGCCGATTATATGGCGCAGCTCGCGCGGCTCCACGCCGCCGATCCGGCGCTGGTGCCCGAACTGGGCGGGCCGGTGCCGATCCGCGATCAGGTAGAGCGGCGGTTGAAATCGATCCGTACCGCGAGCGAGCGCGGCGGCACGCGCGACCCGTTGCTCCGCCTCGCGGCCGACTGGATCGCCGACAATATTCCCCGCGAACCCGACCATCAGGTGATCGTCCATGGCGATGCCGGGCCGGGGAACTTCCTGTATCAGGGGGACCGGGTGACCGCGCTGCTCGATTGGGAGCTTGTCCATATCGGCGATCCGATGGCCGATATGGCGATGATCTGCCTGCGCACCCTGTTCCAGCCGTTCATCCCGCTCCCCGCCGCCTTCGCCGCTTATGAGGAGGCGGGCGGGGGGAAGGTCGATCTCGATCGCGTCCGTTTCTGGCGACTGCTGCTTCAGGCCGGGTTCGCGCGGGGCGGCCGCTATGACGATCCGTCGGCCCCGCCGCCGCCGAACCTCGGCATGAACATGATCTTCTCGCTCATCCACCGCCGTGTGCTGGCCGAAGCGCTGGCCGAGGCAAACGGGATCGCGCTGGCGCCCGTCGTCCTGCCCGACGTACCGCCCGCGCCGCACGATCACAGCTTTACCGTCGCGCTCAACGATTTGCGCGACGTCATCGTGCCGCGGCTGAGCGATCAACAGGCCGACACCAAGGCCAAGGGGCTGGCGCGGCTGGTCAAATGGTGGCGTGCGCTGGCGCGCTATGGTCCGGCGGTCGAGGCGGCCGAACGCGCCGAACTCGACGCCGCGCTCGGCCAAATCCACGCCACCCTCGCCGCGGCGCGCGAGGCTTTCGCCGACGCGGTGTTCGCCGGGGCCATGCCGCGGGTGGACGCGGTGCGGCTGGCGCATGCACGGGTTGCGCGCGATGCGGCGCTGATGGCCGACGCGATGGGCGGGCTCAGCGGCGCGCGCTTTCTTCCCCTCACCTGAACCGGATGACTCTATGACGCAAAGTGAATTTTCCGGCCGCGTTGCGCTGGTCACCGGCGCGGCGAAGGGGATCGGCGCCGCGACTGCAGCCCAATTTGCCCAGCAGGGCGCCAGCGTCGTCCTCGCCGATATCGACGCGGCGGCGGGCGAGGCGACGGCGGCCCGGATTCGCATGGAAGGCGGCCGGGCAATTTTCGTTCCGGTCGATGTGCGCGACGAAGGCGCGGTTGCAGCGCTCGTCGCGCGGGCGGTCGATGATTTCGGGACGCTCGATTTCGCGGTCAACAACGCCGCGATCCGCCCGGATCAGGCGCCGCTCGACCAGATGGATCTCGCCGATTTCGACGCGCTGATGGCGATCAACCTGCGCTCGGTCGCGGCGTGCTTGAAACATGAATTGCGCCAGATGCTCCGGCAGGACAGTCGTGGTGCGATCGTCAATGTCTCGTCGATCTGCGGCCTGCGTCCGCAAGCGGCGAGCCCCGGCTATGTTGCGTCGAAATCGGCGGTGATCGGCCTCACCCGATCGGCATCGCTCGATTACGCGCCGCAGGGGATAAGGGTCAATTGCATCGCGCCGGGACTGGTTGACACACCGATGGTCGATGCCGCGCTGCCTGCGTCGGATACGGTGCGGCAACAGGTGGCGGGCCAACTCAGCCTGTTCCGCCGCTTCGGCCGCGCCGAAGAGGTGGCCGAGGCGTGCGTCTGGCTCTGCTCCGACCGCGCGTCGCTGCTGACCGGCGCGATCCTGCCCGTCGACGGCGGCTACACCGCGATGTAGCTCAGCCGCCCTTGAAGGCGATGGTCTTGATATTGGTGAACTCGTTCAGCCCTTCGAGGCCATATTCGCGGCCATAGCCCGATCGCTTGATGCCGCCGAAGGGGGCGTGGCTCGACATACGACCCGCGCCGCCGTTGATGTGGACGCCGCCGGTGCGCATCTGCAACGCCATCTCGTAAGCGCGGCCGACATTGGCGGAGAAGATTGCGCCCGACAGGCCGAAATCGCTGTCGTTGGCGAGCGCGATCGCTTCGTCGTCGCTGTCGAAGCCGATGACGACGCCGATCGGCCCGAACACCTCTTCCTGCGCGATGCGGTGGCCGTTCTCGACGTCGGCAAACAGGGTGGGTTCGTAATAATAACCGCTGGTCAGGCCATCGGGGCGCTTGCCGCCATGAACCAGCCGCGCGCCCTGGCCGAGCGCGATATCGACATAATCCTCGGTGCGCTTGCGCGCGGCTTCGCGGATCAGCGGCCCCATCATATTGGCGGGATCGGCGGGATTGCCGATCTTGATCGCCCCCAGCATCCCCGCGAGCGTCGCAATATACTGGTCCTTGACGCTGTTGTGGACGAGGTGGCGGGTGAGCAATGCACAGCCCTGGCCGCTGTGGGTGACGATGCCCGACACGCCGCTTGCCGCCGCCGCCATGATGTCGGCGTCGTCGCGGACGATCAGCGCCGACTTGCCGCCAAGCTCCATCAGCAGCCGCTTCAGCGTCGGCGCCGACTGCGCCTGGATCGCGGCGCCGACGCTATCCGATCCGGTAAAGCTGATCAGATCGACGCGCTTGTCGGTGGTGAGCGCGGTGCCGACGTCGATGCCGCCGGTGACGATGTTGAGTACCCCGCGCGGCAGACCCGCTTCGGCGGCGATCTCGCCCAATACAAGTGCTTCGAACGGCGTGTAGGGTGAGGGTTTCAGGACAATGGTGCAACCGACCGCCATCGCCGGAATGATCTTGCCGATGTTGAGGAAGAAGGGGAAATTATAGGGGGTGATCGCCGCGACCACGCCGACCGGGTCGCGCGCGATGACGCCGGCGCCCAGCGTGATCCCGCCGCGTGCATCGGGGGTCGTTTCGACGGGCAGCGGGGTGATCGCGGGCCGGTCGGAAATCTCGACCATGTGCCGCGCGTGCTGCATCGGAATGCCATATTGCAGGAACTCGGCGAGCATCCTTGTGGCACCGGCCTCGGTCACGATCATCTCGATCAGCTCGCCCTTGCGCCGCTCGATGGCGTCGAGGAATTTGCTCAGCGCCGCCTGCCGTTCGCGCTGGGGAAGGCGCGGCCAGGGGCCGCGGTCGAACGCCTCGCGCGCGGCGGCGATCGCCGCATCGGCATGCGCCGCATCGCCCACGGGCGCTTCGGCAAAGACGGTTTCGTCGGCGGGATTGACCAACGCTTCATAGGAGCCCGGCTGGACCCATTCGCCGTCGATGTAGAGCGAGCGCGGTGTTGCGAATGTCATGCAGAAATCCTCCCGGTCGGCGGTCGGCGCGTGTTCTGCCCCGGCCCCTTGTCTGGTCAACATGTATATCGAGGTTTAATATCTTTCAACGACTTCACCGCAGGCGCGCAAATCGCTCGCCGCGCTCGATCCGCTCGATGCAATCCGACCGCAGCGCCGAACGGCGCACCTTGCCGGCGTCGTCGCGCAGCCGTCCCGATGCGATTTCATAGCTGTAGGGTAATTTGTAACGCGCCAGCCGCGACGCGACGAAGTCGGCGATGTCGGCCGGATCGAGGGCGGCGGCATCGTCGCGCGGTTCGATGATCGCATGGACGCGGTGGCCCAGATCGTCGTCGGGCAGGCCGACGACGACGCTCGAGGCGATTTGGCGATGCTGGTCGAGCGCGGCCTCGACCTCGGCGGGGTAGATGTTCGACCCGCCGCTGACGATCATGTCGGTGCGCCGGTCGGCAAGATAGAGATAATGGTCGGCGTCGAGCCAGCCCATGTCGCCATAGCTTTCCCATTCGCCGATCGCCTTCGCGGTGGCGCCCAGATAATGATAGGTCGATCCCTTGCCGGTCGCGGGCAGGAAAAAGATTTCGCCGATCTCGCCCGGCGCGCAAATCGCACCGTCATCGTTGACGATCCTGGTCGTTTTCGGCGAAACGCGCCCGACCGAACCCTTGTGCAGCAGCCATTCGGGGCCCGAGATGGTGGTGCCGCCCATGACTTCGGTCCCGGCATAAAGCTCGAAGATCTTCTCCGCGCCCAGCCAGTCGATCCACTTCTCCTTCAACCAGATCGGGCAGGCCGCCGCCATATGGATGACCATCTCGATCGAGGAGACATCGAAGCTGCTGCGCACCTCGTCGGGCAGCGCGGCGATGCGGTTCATCATCGTCGGGACCAGATAGACCCATTTGATCCGGTGTCGTTCGATCAGTCGCAGCGCCTCGACGGGGTCGAACTTCGCCATTTCGACGACATGCGCGCCCCAGCACATCGCCATGTGGGTGAAGCCGAAGGGCGCATTGTGATACAGCGGCGCGGGATTGAGGATGACATCGTCGACCTCCATTCCCAGCCGCGGCATATCGGGGTCGAACACCGACGGCGAATGATCGACGATCACCTTGGGCCGGCCGGTGCTGCCGCCGCTGGTGATCGCTTTCCAACTCGGCGAAATCTTCTCGGGCAACGGAGCATCGGACAGGCCGGGGTCGGGTTCGAAGCCCGCCGGAAGGACGGCATGGCCCGGAAGGCGCGTCTCGTCGAAACCGATGACCAGCTTTGGCGCGACCAACTCGACGATCGCGCGCAACTCGATGTCGGGCAGGGTGTGCGGCACCGGGGCGGGGACCGCGCCGATTTTCCAGATCGCGAACGCGGTTTCGTGAAATTCGGGGCCGTTGCGCAGCCCGATCGTCACATAATCGCCTTCGCCGACACCGCGATCGAGCAGCGCCCGCGCGCGGCGATTGGCGCGCGCGTCAAGTTCGGCTCGGGTCATCGTTTGGCCGTCGAAGGTCAGCGCCGGCCAGTCGGGGTCGCGCCCCGCCTGATGGGTCAGCAATGCGCCCATCGGCCGGAGCTCGGGGATCTTCTCGGGCGGGACGCCAAATGCGAGCGAGCGAGTTTTGGACACGGTTTACCTTTCGTCACAAAGGGTCTGGGCAGGGTCAGCGGACGGCGTGCAACTCGGCAACGGTCGTGCGCATCGGCTTCATCCCGAACCAGAATAGCAGCGCCGCGAGCGGCATGAAAATCGCATTGGTCAGCGCCAGCGACCAGATGACCATGGCATCGTCGCGGAACAGATGGTCGGTGAACAGCGCCACGACCGACGGGCCGCTGGTGCCGCCGATCGTCGCCGCGATCGTCCCCATGATCGCCGCCATCCGGCCGCGCATCGCGCTGGGGGTGACGATCTGCACGGTGGCCGCCTGCACGCCGCCGAAATTCATCGCGAACTTGAGCGGGATCAGGATCGCGAGATAGAGATAGGCGGTCGGGGCCAGCGGCGCGAGAACGCCGCACAGCGCCGCAACCAGCGACACCCCGGCATAATAGCGCAGATGCGCATCCTGGATGCCGCGCGCGAACAGGCGGTCGACGATCATCCCGTTGCCGATCTGCCCCGGCAGCCCGATCGCGATCGTGAAGACCGCCAGCGTCGCGCCGACCTGGACGATCGACCAGCCATAGCTGCGTTCGATGACCGCGGGCAGCCACGCCAGGCTCGCCCATGTCGCGATCTGGAGGCTCGAGAAGCCGAGGATATAGCAGGAGAGGAAGCGGGCGTGGCGCCGCATGAAGGCGAACAGTTCGGCCCAGGGCACCGTCCCGGCCTGGCCGCCGCTCTTTCGCGGCGGTTCGGGAACCAGAAAGACGAGCAGCGCGATGATCGCGCCGGGCAATCCGGTGACGATGAAGGCCACCTGCCATGGCGCCAGATGCCCGAGCCCCGGCAGGGTCAGCCCCTGGCCCGCCCAATGGATGACGGCGCCGCCGATCGCCAGCGCGATGCCGCTTCCCAGCAAGGCGCCTGCCGAAAAGATCGACATGACCAGCCCCAGCCGATGTCTTGGAAAACTGTCGCCGAGCAGCGAGATCGCGGCCGGGCCGAGTGCGGCCTCGCCGATCCCGACGCCGATCCGCGCGGCGAGGAGCGGGGTGAAGCTGTTCGCAAAGCCGCCCGCCGTCGCCGCGAGCGACCAGAAGATCATGCCGAGGAAAATCACCCAGCGCCGCGAAAAGCGATCGGACGCATAGCCGAGCGGGATTGCGAACAGCGGGTAGGCGAGGCCGAAGGCGGCCCCCTGCAACAGCCCGATCTGGCCGTCGCTGATCTGGAGGTCGTCCTTGATCATCCCGACCATCAGCGAGATGATCTGCCGGTCGAGGAACGCGACGAGGCTGATCATCAGCAATATGCCAAGGCCGACCCACGCCATGAAAGCGACAGCGGGTTCGCGGGTTTCGGCCGCTGCCGCGTTCATCTCTTGTCCCATGGACTAATATTTGAACCCGATGCGAATCCCATAGGTCCGCGGCGGCGCATAGCGTTCAAAAGTGGCGGGCGTGCCGAGCAGCAGCGCCCCGGTCGCCGAATTGCGCACCGGCGCGCTGGCGATGATATTGGTGATCGCCAGCTTGTTGGTCAGATTCTGGCCATAGGCTTCGATGAACCAATTGTCCTTGGTTTCAAAGCGGACCGACCCGCCGAGCAGCCAATAAGGGTCGCCCGAATAAAATTCATTCTTGAACACCGTATAATAGACCCGGTCGCGAAAGGCGGCGTTGGCGCGGAACTTGAGATCGCCCGCGCTTGTTGGCACGCGATATTCGGCCGAGATATTGGCCGAAACCTTTGGCGCGCGGGTCAGGGGATTGCCCTCGACATTGACGAACGGCCGGTCGGCGGGGTTGGTCGCGGTGCATGATCCCATCAGGGGATCGCAAAATTGCGTCGATCCGAATTCGGTGTGCAGCAACGACAGCGCGCCGCTGATCGTGAAATGGTCGCTGAGGTCGACATCGGCTTCGGCATCGAGCCCCCAGACCTTGGCCGTCGCGCCATTGGTGATATTCTGGACCAGCGTGGCGACCGGCGGCGTGCCCTGCTGCACGGTGATATATTGCAGCACCTGGATATCCGAATAGTCATAATAAAAGGCCGAGGTCGCGAGGCGGATGCGATTGTCCCACAACCGCGTCTTGATCCCGCCTTCATAGGCCCAGACCTTTTCGGGGTTGAAGTCGTTCCCCGGAACGGTCGGATTGAACCCGCCGCTCTTGAACCCGCTCGTCGCGGTGGCGAAAATCAGCATCCCCGCGCGCGGCCGCCATTCGATGCCGAACCGCGGATTGGTGCTCTGGAACGATTTCTTGTTGCCCGCCGTTGCCGTCACCGCGCCGGTGGCGACGCTCAGCGTGTCGCGCGTATAGCTTTTGCTCTCGTCCGAATAGCGCACGCCGCCCACCAGGCGCAGCGTGTCGGCCAGGTCGAAGGTCGCGTCGGTATAGACCGACCAGGCGTCGGTCTTGGCATAGGAATTGGACGAGGTGATGGTCGATCGGTCGAAGGCATATTCCTTGTCGTGGAAATAATTCGCCCCGACGATCAGGTTGAACGGGCCGTCGAAATCGGTCGCCAGATAGGTGTCGTGATAGAAGGAGTCCGACCCCTGGGTCGAACCGATCGTGTTGATCTTGGCGCGAAAGGCGATCGCGAAGCTTGGTGTCTGGTCGCTGTCGCCAAAGATCGGCCCGGCATCGAAGTTGCGGCGGCTGGTGACCGACGTCAGCATGCCGATCGGCGTGTTCCAGCGAAACGTCGCCGAATAGCCGCGATCCTTGGCCGGGTTGCGCGGATCGACGTCATAATAGACCTCGCGCGGATTGGGCGTGAAATACATCGGACCCGGCGTCTGGTCGGCGATCGTGTTCGGCGGCGTGTAATAATAGGCCGAGGTGCGCGGGAACAGCTTATAGACGTCGCTCGCCACCGAATGGGTATAGTCGGCGCGCAGCACGACCTCGAGATTGTCGGTCAGCACCGCCTTGAGCGCGCCGCGGACCGCCTGCGACTTTTCGTAATTGATGTCGTTGCCGGTGAACAGATTCTTCACATAACCGTCGCGCGTGCTGACCTGCCCGGCGATGCTCAGCGCCAGCCGGTCGGCGATGATGGGGATATTCACGCGGCCGTGCGCGGCAATCGCATTGTAATTGCCATAGGAAAAATCGGCCGCACCGCCATATTCGAACTTCGGGTCGGCCGAAACGGTGATGATGGCGCCGCCGGTGGCGTTGCGGCCGTAAAGCGTGGCCTGCGGTCCTTTCAGCACCTCGACCCGTTCGACATCGGTGAACTGCTGCGCGCTCTGGATGCTGTTCGGGATATAGACGCCGTCGACATAGGTCGCGACGCTATTGCCCGTCGCGATGCCCTGCAGATTGCTGCCGATACCGCGAATATAGATCTGCGTCTGCAGCCCCAGATCCTGCGAAATCGTCACGCCCGGCGTCGCGAATTGCAGGCTCATGCTCGAATTGGTGCCCGTCGATGCCAATTGGTCGGCGGTCAGGACGCTGATCGCCGCCGCGGTGTTCTGGACCGTCGATGCGCGGCGCTGCCCGGTGACGATGATGTCGCGATCCGATGACGGCGCCTCGTCTGCGGCGGGGGCCGGCGATTCGGGCGTCGGCGCCGCGGTTTGGGCATGCGCTGCATTGCTTGCCACGATCAATGCGAGACTCGACGCGCCCAGCATCGCGCCCATGCGCTGAAATCGACCCATTTTTTCTCTCCCGAACTTATATGACGTAGGTATATAAGTGTATCAGGTGGAAAAACTCAATAGGCAAGTTTCCGCGCACCGTGAAGCCGGTGGTGCGCGCGACGGGTGACAGGGTGTTGCGCGCGGCGTCCGGCATCAACCGCTGGTGAGGAGCAGGCATCCGGCGATCGGGCCGCCGCCGTTCGAAACCGCGGCGACGCGAAGCGGCTTCGCGACCTGCCGGTCTCCGGCTTCGCGCCGCAATTGCAGGCAGGCTTCGTGCAGCGACCAATGGCCGTGGAGCCGCCCCGCCGATAGTTGGCCGCCATAGGTGTTGAGCGGCAACGCACCGTCGAGCGCGATCCGCGTCGCGCCCTCGACGAACGGTCCGGCGCCGCCGCGTTCGCAGATTCCCAGGGCTTCGAGCCATGCGAAGGTCAGGAAGGTGAACCCGTCATAAAGCTGGGCGATATCGATGTCGGCGGGTTTCAGATCGGTCTTGCTCCACATTTCCGCCGCGGCATCGACCGACGCCATGGCGGGGTAATCGGGGCGCAGGGTCCATGCGCCCGGCCCGGTCGAGCCGCCGAACGCCTCGATCGCGGGCGCGGCATTGGGGGCGTCGGCGGCATAGCCGGGATGCGACACGACAAAGGCCGCGGATCCGTCGATCGGAATGTCGCAGTCGAGTCGGCCGAACGGGGTCGAAATCATCGGGGCGGCCAGATAATCGTCCATCGTGATCGGCTCGCGCAGGACGGCAAGCGGATTGAGGGCCGCATTGCGGCGGCTGTTGATCGCCAGCCAGCCGAGCTGCTCCTTCGTCGTCCCGTAAAGCGCCATGTGGCGCTGGCAGTGCATGCCGAGCCAGTTGGTCGCGGCATAGCCGTGATAGGCGAGCAACTGGGGCGTGTCGGCCATCATCGTGGGAAGGGTCGCGGTCGCCGCCGCCTGGGCCTTTGGGCCGCGCTTGCGCGCCTCGTCCGCGTCCTTTGCGGTGATATTGCCGCCCTTCATCTTGACCGTGCGATAGATCAGGACGTGGCGGGCGCGGCCCTGCTCGACGGCTTCGGCCGCCGCCATCACATAGGAAAGAAGGCCGCCGCGGCTATAGCCTTCGCCATGGTAGCGCGGTGCGATTCCCAATCGTGCGGACGCTTCGGCGGGCGGGGTGTCTCCCAGCGTCGCAACGCCGTCGATGTCGGCCGGCGAGAGCCCGGCGTCGGCGATGGCGGCGCGGCTCGCCTGCTCGGTAAGATCCAGCGCCGACACGTCGGTGTTGCGTCCGATGGCCGAGATTCCGATCCCCGATATTATGGCTTTTGCTGTCATCATTCCCGCCTGTTGTTCGTTGCGACCTCGTTAGCGGTTGGCCTATTCACATACAATGTGTATGTGAATAGGCCACGCATAGAGGAAGGCTTTCGATCGTGACTCTGATCCCCGCCGCGGCGCCGCGCATATTGGCCCGTGAATCCTTCGCGACCCAGGCCTATTGGACCAGCGGGCGGAGCGGCGTCCTGCATCTTGCGCGCAGCAAGGCCTCGGGCCGCTGGCTCCACCCGTTCTGGAACATCGACGAAAGCGACCCCGATGTCGAAATCGCGCCGGTCAGCGGCAGGGGGACCGTCTTTACCTACACCGTCAACTGCCATGCCTATAATCCGCAAGTGCCGCCGCCCTATGTGATCGCGATCGTCGAACTCGTCGAGCAGAGCGATCTGCGGATCGTCACCAACATCGTCAACTGCGCCCCCGACGCGGTCGGGATCGGGCTGCCGGTGCGGGTGGCGTTCGAGCATCATGATCCGCTATATGTCCCGGTGTTCGAACCCGACCTTTAGCGCCGCCGCTTGATCAGAAACGCCATCGCGGTGCCGCAAAGCGTCAAGGCCGCGATCACGGCCAGCGTCAGGGTAAAGGCCGCGGCGTCGGGATAGCGGCCGCTCTCGCCCGGCTTGCTGACGGTGCTCGTCGCGAGCAGGACGGTGACGAGCTGCGCCCCGGCGGCCATGGCGACGGCGCGGATCACCGACATCGTCCCGATCGCCTCGCTGGTGCGGGCTTCGGGAACCGCGGGGACGATCAGATTGGGGATGGCGGTATACAGGATCGTCGTTCCCGCCGCGATGAGGCACAAGATGGCGCCGACGACCAGGATCGAGCCATGCCAAAAGATCATCGCGGTCCAGCCGACGATCACCATGATTCCCCCGACGAAGACCGGAACACGCTCACCGCGATTCTGCGTCAGCCATCCGCTGAACGGCGCAACGGCGATGCCGAGAAGGTTCGAGGGCAGCTTGACCAGCCCCGAAACGGTGGCCGACACGCCAAGCCCGATGCCGGTCCAGGTCGGCGACTGGAGGAGCAGCGAAAAGATCAGCGTGATCTGCAGCGCGCCAAGCGCGACCAGCGCGGAGATGATATTGGCGAGCGCGACGCCGCGGTTCGTCAGCAGCCGGAGGTCGATGAGCGGGTCGGCGATGCGCAGGCTCCGCCATATCCAACTGCCCAGCAGCGCGATTCCAGCAGCGCCCGCGACGAGGGTGGCGCCGTCGGTCCAGCCCCAGGCCGCGCCCTTGCCGAGCATGAGCAGCAGCAGCGCCAGCCCCGGCAGGAAAAGGATCGCGCTCAGCCAGTCGAGCCGCGCGGCCGAATCCGACCCGGCGGCGCGCGGCACGAGCCGCCAGACCGTCACCGTCGATAGGGCGCCGAGGATCGCGCTGGCGACGAACAGCGACCGCCAGCTCATATGATCGACCAACAGGCCCCCCAGGACGAGACCGCCCGCGGTTCCCGCCGAAGCGGCCGATACGATCAGCCCGACCGCGACGGGAACGCGCTCGGCGGGCAGATTTTGGCGCAGCAGCCCGATCAGCAGCGGCAAGACCCCGGCGCCGAGACCTTGCAGGCCGCGCCCCACCAGCAGAAGGCCGAAATTCGTCGTCGCGGCGCTCAGGATCGATCCCGCCGTCCCGGCGGCGAGCAGGATGATCAATATCTTGCGGCGTCCGTACATATCGCCCAGCCGTCCGCAGATCGCGGCGCAACCGGCGCCGACCAGGCCAAAGATCGTCACCATCCAGCCGACCGCGGTCGGGTCGCCGAATTCGGCGATGATGCTTTTGACCGCGGCATAGATCATCGAGGTTTCGAACGCCCCCGCGATATCGGCGAGAAACAGCGCGCTCAGAAACGGAAGATGCTGCCGCAGCGACGAAGCGCGCGGCTCGCCGGACGCGCCGCCTTTGCCGATTTCTTGTGTATCTGCCATGACATAGAATACTAAGATAGATATCTATCCTGTCAATGCGAGCGACAGGGCCGCGGGGCAAACCCGCCGCTCGCCAACGTCCGTGTCACCCGGCCCACAGCCCCAGCCGCCGCTCGCCCGCGAATATCGGCCGACGAAAACAGGCTCATGCCTCTATTTTGATAGTTGACGTAGTATACTATGTAGGAGATAGTGCGCGAAAGGCCGGGAACATGGCCATGATGAAACTCTGGTTGGGAGGGTATGATGAAGAAGAGGTTTCAAGCGGCCGTTTATGCGGGGCTGGGTTCGTTGCTGGTCACGGTGCCGGCCTTTGCGCAAGGCGCCGCGGCGGGAACGGGAACGGCGGCGCAGCCCGCACCCGCGGACGAGGCGGACGGCCCGTCGTCGCGCGGCCTGAACGAGATCGTCGTCATCGCGCAAAAGATCGAACAGAATCTGCAGGACGTGCCGGTCGCGGTCACCGCCTTTTCGGGTGAGGAGCTCGAGCAGCAGAATGCGACCAAATTCAATGATATCGCCAGGCTGACCCCCAGCCTCTATATTTCCAAGGTGTCGGCGACCGAGACCGCCCCGGTGATCACGCTGCGCGGTCAGGTTCAGGCGGACGTGCTGGCGACGCTCGACCCCTCGGTGGGCACCTATGTCGACGGCTATTACTGGTCGCGCGCCTATGGCCTCAACAGCGACCTGCTCGATATCCAGAGCGTTCAGACGCTCAAGGGTCCGCAAGGAACGCTGTTCGGCCG
Source organism: Sphingopyxis lindanitolerans (assembly GCF_002993885.1). Taxonomy (NCBI): domain Bacteria; kingdom Pseudomonadati; phylum Pseudomonadota; class Alphaproteobacteria; order Sphingomonadales; family Sphingopyxidaceae; genus Sphingopyxis; species Sphingopyxis lindanitolerans. The sequence goes on along the minus strand of NZ_CM009578.1, from coordinate 825,404 downwards.
CAACACCACCGGCGGCGCGATCCTGATCCAGACCAATGATCCGAATTTCGACGGCTTCTCGGGCTCGGTGTCGGCGACCTATGGCCGGTTCAACGAGATGCAGGGGACGGCGGTCCTCAATCTTCCGATCGTCGACGACAAGGTCGCGATGCGCGTCGCCTTTTCGAAATCGAAGCGCGACGGCTATGTGCGCAACCTGTTCGACGGCAAGAAATATGGCGAACGCGACAGCTGGGTCGGCCGGGCGAAACTGCTCGTCCAGCCGACCGATAATTTCCGCCTCCTGTTTTCGGCCGAACTCTACAAAAGCGACGCCCGGCCGGTTCCCTATTCGCTGGCGCAGATATCGACGGTCGGCTTCACCGGCGCGACGCCGTCGAGCGGGCTGGGCTTTCTATCCTATGCGATCCAGAGCGGATTTGTCGGGGCGGGCGGTTTCGATATCGCCGGCGCCCGCGCGCAGCTCGACCAATATATAGCGACGTCGCAGAACAGCGACGAATTGTCGTTCAACAGCCCGTTCCGCAACTATGCCAAGACGCAGACCTATACCGGCACCGCGTCGCTCGACACCGCGTTCGGCACCGTCAAGTTCATCGGCGGCTATCGCAATGTGAAGGCGGCCGCGCCGCTCGATCTCGACGGGACCGCGGTGACGCTGCTCAACACCGGGACGATCGGCACCAACAGCCTCCAGCAGGATCTGACCCAATATTCGGGCGAGTTCCAGATCACCGGCCAGGCGTTCGGCGATGTCGTCGATTTCGCGGCGGGCATCTTCTACTTCCACGAAAAGGGGAATGACGGGTCGCAGTCGACCTCGCTTGGTTTCGTCAATCCGAACGTTCCCAGCATCTTCGACGGAACGGTCAGCAACGACAGCCAAGGCATCTATGGCCAGGCCAGCGTCCATGTGACGGACAAGCTGACCCTGACGGGCGGCTTGCGCTATTCGATCGAGGACAAGGCGCTGACGCTGCGGAATCGTTCGTTCGTGGCCGCCGCCAATGGCTTCCAGTGCACGCTGACCGGGGCCACGCTGCCCGATTGCCGGGCGTTCCGCCGCGATTCGTTCAACGGCATTTCCTATAATGTCGGCGCCGATTATCAGTTCGGCGACGCCATGATTTATATCAAGGCGGGCAGGGGTTTCCGGTCCGGCGGCGAAAATCTTCGCGCGACCGGGGCGGCGGCATCGTCGTTCGTGCCGTTCAAACCCGAAGTCGCGACGAGCCAGGAAGTCGGGTTCAAATCGGAATTTCTGGACCGGCGGGTGCGCCTGAACGTCGCGGCCTATCACTCGGTCGTCAACGACATCCAGCGCTCGGTGCTCGTCGCCGGGCCGGGCGGGACCGCGGCGACGACGGTCGGCAATGCGGGCAAGCTGCGCGTCAACGGCGCCGAGGCCGAATTGACCGCGCGCCTGTTCGACGGCTTTACGCTCGGCGCCACCGGGGCGATCACCAAGCCGAAATATCTCGAATATTTCGACGGGGTAAAGGATCGCCGCACCGATCGGATCGGCGGCGTTCCCCACCACACTTTCTCGGTTTCGGGCACCTACGAGCATGACTTCGGATCGACCGGGCTGCTGCTTCGCGCCGACTATGTGTGGACCGGAAAGGTCGCGCTGCAAAGCTACAACGAGGTCGGTGATCCCAACAATGCGGCGATCATCGCGGCGACGACGGCTCCGTCGGCCGGGATCATCAACGCCCGTGCCGCGCTGACCTTCGCCGATGGCGGCTTCGAGCTTGCGCTCTTCGGGCGCAACCTGACGAACAACCGCGACGTCCAACTCGGCCTGGTGCTGCCGCAGCCGCTGGGGCTGACGATCAACCAGCGGCGCGAACCGCGGACCTTCGGCATTACCGGAACGATCAGGTTCGGAGGCAAATAAGGCAAGAAACAGCGAAGGGCGCGCCCGCGACGGCGCGCCCTTTTTGCTGCGCGGCTCGGGAGTGCAGAGAGATTCGGTTTTCGCGTGATGTGCGCTTAGAGCATCGAGCCTTCAATCTGGCTCACTATCCCGTTAGTGTCGAGCGAAGTCGAGACACCCATCGGTGTAGCGCCAAGCCGATGGGTGTCTCGACTTCGGCCAAAGGCCGAAGTTTATCCTGAGCGCCTGCCAAGGCAGTCGAAGGGCTCGACACGAACGGATAAAGGGCGGTGCAGATTAAACGCACGCCGCTCTAGGGGCGCCTGACCCTAGCTGGCGCCGACGGCGGCCTGGGGTTGCGGCGCGATGAACAGCGTCTGGTGCCCGCGCGCGAAAGCGCCGCGGCGATCGGCGAACAGCGCGTTGGCATGGGCGACTCCGTTGCCGGCGCTCATCGTGTCGGCATGGATCAACAGCCATTCGCCCTCGGGTTCGCGGGTCAGGTGAAGCGCGATGTCGAGATTGGCGAAACTCCATTCGCGGCCGTCGACATGCGCGCCGACGCCGCCGCCGAAATCGCCGAGGGTCGCCGCGCGGACGAGCGGCGTGAGCGGAACATCCCGCACATGCTGATGGCCAAAGCGCACCCAGAGCGCGAGGGGGCCGGGGGTATGGAGATTGCCGCCCGCGGTCCGGCTTTCGACATATTGGCCGAACGCGCGCCGCGACATGAATTTGACCACCGGGCAATCCTCGGGCGGCGGATAGACGGGGGCGCCGTCGATGACCGGGGTGTCGGCGATGCGCGTGCGCAGGGCGCAGGCCCGCGCGACGAGCCGGTCCGCGATCCATAATTCGCTCTCGCTCACCTGAAAACGCTCGCCGTCGCGAACGATGCGCGTCCGGCCTTCGACCGGCGCCATCGGGGCGGTGCCCAGGATGTCGATCGTCAGCCGCGCTACCGTCATCGGCGCGGACGCCGCCACGCCGTCGATCAGATGGGCGAGCAGCCCCCCCAGCCCGGCGCCATTCTGCTTCCCACCTTCCCATGGGCTGCTGGCGAGCGGGGTCGGCGTAAAGCGACCTTCGTCATCGATATCGTAAAAATAAGGCGGCAAGCGCTTCTCCCTCACAATGTGAGCGGGTGACCGCCCGAAACCTTGAGCGTTTCGCCGGTGATGAAGCTCGCCCGATCGGAGCACAGGAACAGCATCGCCTCGGCAATGTCGTCGACGCGGCCGGTTCGTTGGATTTTCTGGAGATCGTCGGCGAAATGGCGGAACAATTGTTCGGGAAAATCGGCCTTGATCCGGTCGGTCGCGATCAACCCCGGGGCGATCGCATTGACGCGGATCGCATCGTCGGCGAATTCATGCGCGAACGCGGTGGTCAGGCCGCGCACCGCCAGTTTCGACACGCCATAGGGGTTGATGCCCGGATAGGCGGCGATCGACGCGATGTTGACGATCGCGCCGCCGCCGCGCCGGGCCATGATCGCGCGCGCGGCGAGCGAGCAATGGATCACGCCCATGATGTTGACGTCGAACAATCGCCGCACGGCGGCGGTCCCGAGTTCGCCGAACGAGCGATTATATTCGGCGCTGTGCAATCCGGCATTGTTGATCAGGATGTCGATGCCGCCCGAGCGCCGGCCGATCGCTTCCAGCGCCTCGGCGACCGCGCCGGGATCGGCGACGTCGCAGGCATGGGCCGCGGCGTCGCCGCCGCTCGCGCGCACCGAGGCCGCGACCGTTTCGGCCGCGGCCGCATCGATGTCGAGTAGCGCCACCACCGCACCCTGCGCCGCGAGCGCGTGCGCAAAGCCGGCGCCGAACCCCGCGCCGCCGCCGGTGATGACGGCGACCTTGTCGGCAAATTCCCTTGCCTCATATAAGGTCATCAGCAACTTCCTGTCTCGGCCGACTGCCCGAAGGACTCCGTTGGCGAATGTCGTCGGATTGGATATCGGGTGCCGGTTTTTTCTTCAATAACAAATATAACTAGGATAACTATCAAAGCTGATTTCGAAGACCCGGAAATGGGCTCGTCCGTCGTCGCGATCGACCCTGTATTCGCCGTTTTTCTCGGCGTTGCCGATCGATCGGAGCGGAAGGGGCGAGATCATATTTTACACCTATATGGAGTAGACATAGAATACTAGGTCATATAGCAATGCGAGCGATAACGGGCAATGTCCAACCGGCGATCGCGTCTTTCGGCGCGGCATTGGCCGGGGCGGCGCCGGTGGAAGAGGTGGCGGTCTATGAATTTCGATTTTTCTGATGAACAGAAATTCCTGCGGTCCGAGGCGCGCAAATTTCTGGAGAGCGCATGGCCCGCGGCGCGCGCGCGGGGCGTTGTCGACGACGCCGCGCAATCGCATGACGCGGATATGTGGCGGGCGCTGGCCGAGCAGGGCTGGCTGGGCATCGCGATTCCGGAGCCATTCGGCGGGCTCGGCCTGAGCCGGATCGACCTGTGCGTGATCGCCGAGGAACTCGGCCGGGTCCTCGCGCCGGTGCCGTTCGCATCGACTCTCTATTTTCTGGCCGAGGCCGTCATGCTGGCGGGCACCGCCGATCAGCAGGCCGATATCCTGCCGCGGATCGTGGCGGGCGAACTGATCGGGGCGTTCGCTTCGTCCGAAGGGCCGGGGGTGCCGACACCCGCGACCCTGCGCACGACGGTGTCGGGCGGCAAGCTCACCGGCGTCAAATTGCCCGTCACCGACGGCGGCATCGCCGACCTCTGCGTCGTTCTCGCCAGCGAGGACGGAAAGCCCGGCCTGTTCCTCGTCGACCTGAATGGTCCCGGCGTGTCGCGCGAAACGCTGAAGACGCTCGACCCGTCGCGCGGCGCGGCGCGGATCGCCTTCACCGACGCCCCCGCAACGCCGCTAGGCGCGCCGGGCGCCGGGTTCGACCTTGCCGAGCAACTGCTCGATCGCGCGGCGGTGCTGCTGGCGTTCGAGCAGGTCGGACTGAGCGATCGCTGCCTGGAAATGGCGCGCGATTTTGCGCTCGAACGCTATGCCTTCGGCCGCGTGATCGGGTCGTATCAGGCGATCAAGCACAAGCTCGCCGACATGTATATCAACAACACGCTGGCGCGCTCCAACGCCTATTATGGCGCGTGGGCGCTGGGGACGGGGGCGGCCGAACTGCCGGTCGCGGCGGCCGCGGCGCGCGTGTCGGCCTGCCATGCCGCCGCCTATGCCGCGCGCGAGAATATCCAGACCCACGGCGGCATCGGCTATACGTGGGAAAGCGATTGCCACCTTTATTACCGCCGCGCGCGCCAGCTTGGGCTCGTCGCCGGGGCATCGATCGCGTGGAAAGAGCGGCTCGTCGGCCGGCTCGAACAGCGCAACGCCGCCTGAACCATCCAATCGACCGAGGACGCACGATCATGGATTTCTCCGACACCTCCGAAGAGGCTGCCTATCGCGCGCAGGTTTGCGCGTGGCTCGACGCCAACGCGCCCGATCGCCTGCCGCGGACCGCGCCGACCAGCGAACAATTGCGCGCCGCCAAGGACTGGCAGGCAAAGAAAGCCGCCGCCGGTTACGCCCAGATCAGCTGGGCCAAGGAATGGGGCGGCCCCGGCGGCACGACGATGCAGAACGTCATCTATAATCAGGAAGAGGGCCGCCGTGGCCTCGCCACCGGCTTTTTCGGCATCGGCCTCGGCATGTGCATCCCGACGGTGATCGCCTTTGCCGACGAGGTGACCAAGAAGCGCTTCGTCGGCCCGGCGCTGCGTGGCGAGGAGATCTGGTGCCAACTCTTTTCGGAACCCGCGGCCGGATCGGACCTTGCCGCGGTGCGCACGAGCGCGGTTCCGGACGGCGACGACTGGGTCGTCAACGGGCAAAAGATTTGGACCTCGGGCGCGCATTACAGCGACTATGGCATCGTCGTGACGCGCACCAATCGCGACGCGCCGAAGCACAAGGGGCTCACCATGTTCTGGGTCGATATGACATCGCCCGGGATCGAGGTCCGGCCGATCAACCAGATGTCGGGCGAATCGGGGTTCAACGAGGTCTTCTTTACCGACGTTCGCATCCCCGACGGCCAGCGGCTCGGCGCCGTCGACAATGGCTGGAAGGTCTCGCTCGTCACGCTGATGAACGAGCGCCTGTCGATCGGCGGCGGTGGCGGCGGCGCGGACTATGCCCGGTTCATGGAATTGGCGCGGGGACAGACCGTCGGCGACGAACCGGCCCTGGCACACAGCGCCTTCCGCGAGAAGATCGCCGACTGGTATGTCCGCACCGAGGGCATGAAGCATACCCGGATGCGCAGCCTGACCGCGCTGTCGCGCGGCGAAACGCCGGGCCCCGAAAGCTCGATCGGCAAAGTGGTCGCGGCGCTTCAGGCGCTCAATGTCGCTGAATGCGCGATCGACATGCTCGACGCCTATGGGATCATCGACGACCCCGAGATCAGCCCGATGCGCGGCGCGTTCCAGTCGCTCTTCCTCGGCATGCCGGGGCTGCGGATCGCCGGGGGAACCGACGAGATATTGCGCAACATCATTGCCGAACGCGTGCTGGGCCTGCCGGGCGAGATCCGCGTCGACAAGGATGTGGCGTTCAAGGATTTGCCGGCGGGGCGTTAAGAAGGCGACCGTTCGCCGCGCCCCTATTGGGTTTCGGGCAGCCGGATGATCAGGCCGTCGAGTGCATCGCTCACCGCGAGCTGGCACGACAGGCGGCTTCCTTCCGGGTCGACTTCGGCCGTCGCGCATTCGAGCATCGATTCTTCCATCTCGGACTTTTCGCCGGTCAGCGCGCGCCACGCCGGATCGACATAAACATGGCAGGTCGCGCACGAACAGGCGCCACCGCAATCGCCCCATATCCCGCCGATACCGGCGTTGACGGCGCCTTCCATCACGGTCTGGCCGGGGTCGAGATCGACCTCGTGCGCGGTGCCGTTGCTTTCGATATAGGTGACTTTGATCATCGGGGGCTCACACCATGTCCGCGGCCGAATCCTCGACCAGCGTCAGCGCGCGTTCGGGGCATGCGCGCACGCCGCGCCGCGCCAGCGCTTCTTCGGCGGGGGTCACGTCGCGCTCCGCAAAGCCGATATAGCCATCGTCGGTGAGGGTGAAAATGTCGGGGCTGACCGCCGCGCAGCGCGCATGGCCGCTGCACAATCCAGCGTTCGCGATGATTTTCAACGGCCATCTCCTTCCAGAGGCGCAAAACGCCCGGTTCGCCTGTCCCTGCCGAGAGGGTGAGTTAACATACAGGCTGTATGTGAATAAGTCAGCCGCAATGGTCAAGCCCCATCGCTACGGCTCCCGGTCAGCGCAGCCCCGCGATCAGGTTTCGCAAGGCGTCGCTGACCTCGATCCGCGTCGCTTCGGGATCGACCGAATGCGCGATCATCATCGACGCCTCGGTCAGCGCGGCGAGAACCAGGTGGGCGAGGGGGAGCACAGGCTGCGGCCGGATCACGCCGTCGCGGATCAGGTCGCGAAACGCGTCGCCGATGTCGCCCAATATCGAATCGGCCCCCATTTCGCGCCAGCGCCGCCAGCCGAACACCGAGGGGGCGTCGATCAGCAGGATCTGCTGGATGTCGGCGCGCATCGCGACCACGCGCAGAAAGGATTGCACCCCTTCCTGAAGCTGCCGAAAGCGGTCGGACGCAAGATCGCTGACCTCGGCGGCGGACAGCTCCCGCAATTCGCGTTCGAGCTGATGAAACACGGTTTCGAACAATGCCTCCTTGTCGCGGAAATGATGATAGAGCGCGCCGCGCGTCACCCCGGCGCGTGCCACCACCTCGGGGGTGCTGGTGTCGTGATAGCCGCGCTCGGCGAACAGCTCGCGCGCGGCCGAAACCAGCTTTGCGTGAGTCGAGGCCGCGCGTTCGCGCCGGGTTCCGCCATCATTCGCCATATCCATCCCTTGACATATCGGGCCGCTCGCAGCATTTCACATACAGCTTGTATGTCAGAATGCGAGTCCGGCTTTAAACCTCATAGTGCGGCGATCGCGTTGCGAAAGGGGCGGGGCCGAAATCCGCCGCCAGGGAGAGTGATATGGACAATGCGACGACCGATGCAGCGCCGATTATCGGCCTGCCCGATCATGTGCCGATGGCGTTGGTGCGGCGCGCTCCCTCACCGGGCTTTGCGCCCGAAACCTGTCCCTATCAGCAATATGCAGCGATGCACGACGAGCCGCGCGTGCAATTCATGCCGCCCGATTTCATGCGCCCGAACGGGTCGTGGACAATCAGCCGCGGCGAGGACGTCCGCTATGTCCTGCAACATCCCGAACTGTTCTCGAGTCAGGGAATTGCCGGTTTTTCGATGTTCCTGGGACAATCCTGGCCGCTGATCCCGCTCGAACTCGACCCGCCCGAACACACCAAATACCGCACCCTGCTGAACGGCATCTTCTCCCCCGCCAAGATCAAGGCGCTCGAAGAGGGCGTCCGCGCCCGCGCGGTGTCGCTGATCGATGCCGTCGTCGCGCAGGGGGGATGCGAATTCGTCGATGCGTTCGCGAAACCCTTCCCGGTCAGCATTTTCATGCAGATCATGGGACTGCCCGACGGCGATTTCAACCTGCTGGTGAAATATGAACAATTATTGCTGCATTCCGAAACGATGGAACAGCGCGTCGAGGGCGCGCGCGGCTTCTATGACTATCTCCTCGACCTGATCGCGAAACGCCGCGCCGATCCCGGCGACGACCTGGCGGGTTTCGTGATCCAGTCGGAGATCGACGGCCGCCCGCTGAACGACGAAGAGGTGATGGGAATCTATTATCTGCTCGTCGTCGCCGGGCTCGATACCGTCGCGGCGTCGCTCGGATTGCATTTCGCGCATCTGGCGACGCATCCCGAGGATCAGGCGCGGCTGCGCGCGAATCCGGACCTGATCCGCGACGCGGTGGAGGAATTCCTGCGCCGCTATGCGATCGTGTCGACGACGCGCTTCGCGACGCAGGATACCGAACTTGCCGGGGTCGCGATCAAGAAGGGCGACCGCCTGACCATCAGCACGATGGCGCCCAGTCTCGACCCCGCCGAATTCGCCAATCCGCTCGACGTCGATATCGAACGCTCGCCCAACCGGCACGTCGCCTTCTCGTTCGGCCCGCATCGCTGCATCGGATCGCATCTGGCGCGCCGCGAGATGATCGTGGCGATCGAGGAATGGCTGAAGCGCGTGCCGCCTTTCCGCGTCGAGGGCGACGTCGAGGTTCCGGTGAAGGCGGGCGGCCTGATGTGTGTCGAACGCCTGCCGCTCGTCTGGGGATGATCCCCAGCGGACCTGGGGAGGGTTTTCGGCTCTCCTTCGGGGACGGTTCCAATGCCCACCGGTCCTAAGCGACAAAGCTGCCGCAGGAGCTTGGCTCGGGCGACGAATGCTCCTCGACGGTCCGCGGTGGCGGCCCGCAAAGCGAGTTATCGAGGCCGCCCCTCGGCGTCGTTGTCGGATTCCTCCGCGGAACGGCGCACGATATCGGCATCGACGCGCAACCGTTCGGCCAGGTAGCGGCGCGTGGTCCGGGCCTCTTGTTCGTCGACGGCGGTCCGTCGCGGCTTCAACAGGCGCACCACGGCCCACAGCAGCAGCGCGGCAGCGAGAAGGATCAGGCCGTGATAGAGGCTGGCCGCCCCCACCGCCCGCAAGGTGATATCGCGTCGGCTGCCGTCCCGTTCGAGGCAAAAGATATTGCGGGCAACGCCTTGTTGCCCCGGCTTGTAGGAATAATTGCGCGATTGGGTCTCGACCGTCCCGTCGCAGACATAGGGCGCGGCCACCGTCACCAGCGGCGGATGGATGGCGCCGCCGGCGCTCGCCACCATGATCCCGCCAAAGGCGCAGACCGGCACCAGCAGCAGCAAGCCGCAGCCGAAGCGCGCGACCGGTCGGGCGCGGCCGCCGGTCATCGCGCCGCGCCGGTCATCGCGGCAAGGCAAAAGCGCTCGGGCGCGTCGGCTTCGGGTTCGGCCAGAAACGCATCGCCGCAGCGATTGTGGGTTGACCACGCCAGCGTGCCGAGATCGGCCGACACGGCATAGGGCTGGTCGCCGCGCGCCGTGCCGGCGATGCGGCGTTCGCGGCGCGTCGCCATGTCGAACAGCGCGATCCCGGTATCGGCGGAATAGACGAGGCGCGACCGGGCGGCATCGAACAGATATTGCGCCAGGTCCCACCCGCCCCAGCCGACGAGATAGGGCGCGGCCCCCGGCGCGCGGGCGCGTATGTGCAGGTCGATCGTGCCGTGGCCGCGATCCGCCGTCCAGACGAGATATTGGGCGTTGCCGCGCATGGATTCGGTGGCGGCATCGTCGTCGGGAAGTTCATCGTCGCGGATCACGAGGCCGCCATTGATCGATTCGAAATGCCCTTTGACGGCGCCCGGCACGGCGCCGAGGCGCTGGCTGCCGTCGGCCGTCGCGGTATAGACCGCGGTCGACCCGTCCACGGGGTCGCCGCCGTCGCCCCACAGCGAGGCGAGCGCGTAAACCCGGTTTCCCTGCCACGTCAGCGCATCGATCGTCGCCACCGCGTCGGCGGAATGGTGGCCCTGCCGGTCGGGGGACGGGGTCACGGGCGTCAGCTTGCGGTCGGCCACCCGATAAAGCCATAATTGGTCGGAAAGATCGTGATCCTGGCTGGGCAACAGGATGGCGACATGACGGCCATCGGGCGATAGCCGCATGGCCGCGACCCGCACCTGCCCATCCTCGACAAGCTCGGGCCGGGCGCGGGCGATGGCGCGAAGGTCGATTTCGCTCGCCGCCTGCGTCGCGATCGGGTCGGCGATGCGGTCCCCCAGTTCGCGGCGGCGGTCGAGATAGAGTGCGATCAGGCAGCCATAGGCCTGTTCATGCACCTCCGGCGCGGGATCGTTCAGTTCGGCGAAGGTCCGATCGCCGACGCAGCGGCGGTCGCGCTCGCCCAGCCAGTCGCGCTGCTGCGCCACCAGCGCCGCGCGGGCCGGGGTGGTCAGCGCGCCCAGCACCGCGCGATAGCTTCGCGACAGCGCCAGATCCTGCCAGCGCAAGGCGGCCGTGGCGCAGATGAACCGATCGATCGGGCGCGTCGCCTTGGCGCAATCGAACCCCGCCGGGACGGCCGTCGCGCTGGTCGGCGGTGCCGCAAAGCTCGCCGGGCAGGCCGCGACGAGCGCCAGCAGCAGCGCCGTCGCACCCCGCATCGTCGATGATCGCATCCCTGCCTCCCGCTTCGTCGGATCAAGGGCCTGTCCACGCCGCGACGGGCATGGACAGGCCGAACGGGGACGGGCGGACAGAGGTGGAGAGAGGCCGAAACGGCCGCGTTTCCTCTGGAGCCGCCCGCCAGGGGCGCCGATGGGTCGCTATCGGCGCACCCGTTCCCGCGTGGGTCGTTGCTGCCGCCAGCGGATGCCACGCGCGTGCCCTCCTGTCTCGGACCAGACGGAACGCGAGGTGGACCAGGCGGCACTCGGCCTATAGGGTCGGCCATTCGGCGTCCGCCCGTCCTCGTCGGCGGCGCGACGCCAGGGGAGGGGGGATGGCGTGAACTCGGCCTATTCGTCGCAAAAACTGTCGACCGCATCGGTTCCGGTTCGCGAGCGCCTGCCGATGTGGCGCGAAGTCTTCGGACAGGCGATGGCGCGGCTCGACATAGAGGCTGCCGGGGACATGCCGTTTCACGCCGAAGGGACGCTGTGCGCGTTGCCGGGCGCAGCCTATGCGTCGGTGTTCGCCTCGCCGGTGCGGGTCTCGCGCACGCGCAGCCTGATCGCCGCCGATCCGGTGGAGATGCTCTATCTGATCACCGCCGACGCGCCCTTGGACGTCAAGCAAGGCGGGCGGGAGCATGTTCTGGCGTCCGGCGACTCGATCTTCGTGCGCGGCAGCGAGGTCAGCGCCATAAGCTGCCAGAGCCGGACCCGCTTCACCAATATCGCGATCGCGCTCGACGACCTGCGCGCCTTCTATTCGGGAGCGGATGATCTGGCGATGCGCGTCGTGCCGCGACAGAGCGACCTGCTCGGCCTGCTCCACGCCTATGTCGATATGCTGCGGCAGCGCGCCGATGCCGCTGCGGGCGCGGCGGGGCCGCTCGTCGCCGGGCATAGCCGCGACCTGATCGGCGCCATCGCCGCGGCCGGCGCCGACGACCCGCCGCCGCCCGGCGTGAAAGCGGCGCGGCTCAGGGCGATCAAGGCCGAGATCGCCCGCCGCCTGTGCGATCCGCAACTCGACGTGGAAGGGGTGGCGCAGCGCTGCGGGATCAGCCCACGCTATGTCCGCCGCCTGTTTCAGGAGGAAGGCAGCAGCTTTTCCGCCGTCGTCCTCGGCCTGCGGCTCGACCGGGCGCACCGCCTGCTGCTGCATCCGGGGCAGACGCCGGGAACGATCGCGGAGGTGGCCTATGGCTGCGGCTTCGGCGACCTCTCTTATTTCAACCGCACTTTCCGCCGCCGCTTCGGGATGACGCCGTCGGATTTGCGGAGCGTCAATCGCTAGGGTCAGGACCCTGGCGAGCGGTTGGTTTGCGAACCACGGCTGGCTGGGGCAGTCTCGCAGGCATCGGAACGATGCGGAGGCGGGCGAATGGCGATACGGTGGGTGATCGGAGCGATGCTGGCGATCGCGGGATGTTCGGCCAGCGACGGCACGACCGCGCAGGACAAGCCGACCGGAACGGCGGAGCGGGCGCCGAGCGCGGATTGCAGCAGGTTCGACTACGCCCGTTGCATCGCCTTGTCGCCAACGGAGCGGATGCGCGGCGTGTGGCTATCGGGCTTCGAGCGGTCGAGCTTTCTTGCCGGGGCAGAGGCCGTGCCGAACGGACCGGATCGATATGGCAATGCCGTATGGGTCGATTTTGCGCCGGATGTCGCCGTGGACCCAACCCTGCGCGCCGAAATGGACCGGATGGGCGGCACGGTCGCGGTCGCCATCGAGTTCGATGGCAGGCGATCGCGCGATGCGGGCCGTTACGGCCATATGGGGGTGGCCGACCATGTGGTGGTGATCGATCGCATTCGCTCTGCGCATATCCTGGGACGCATTGCTTCGGATTAGCATCAGTTTCTGTTGCAGCGCCCCTGCCAGTCGGCGAAAACGCCCTGCCAGCCCCATCCCGACTGGTGAACCAGTTCGGTCAGCAGATGCGCCAGATTGCCGGGCGCCGCCGCGATGTCCTGGCCCGATGCGATCTCGACGCGATCGTCGGTGATGCGCAGCGTCATCTGGCGCCGGATGGCCTCGCTCGGCGGCGTCACCGTCAGGCTGGCGTCATAGATCAGGTCGGCATCCGGGTGGGTGCCGTCGCGCTGTCGCGGGCCGCTTCGCATCTGCGCCTCGCTGGCATTCATCGGCTTGTCGCCGCGGATCAGCGACACCTCGCGCACCAGCACGCAATGCCCCCCCGATACGAAGGTCAGCCGCACCCCGACCGTCCGCTTGTCGTCGCGAAAGTCGCGGGTGACGAGCATCCGGTCGGGCTGGCCCGTCGGCCGCTCGATCCGCAGCTTCAGCCCCGCGTCGGCCAGCGACTGGACGCGACGTTTCAGCCGATGCTCGGCGATCGGCATGGCGCCGGGCGCGGGCGGCACCCATGCGGTCCAACTCGCCAGCCAGAGCATGAAGACGGGCAGGACGACCACAAAGAACAGCCCGTAACCCACCATGAACCGCCATTGCACGAACCAGTTCGCGGGGCCGCTTTGCAGCACATAATAGGCCGGAATCATCGCCGCGAACATCGTGATCGCCCAGGCGGAAATGCCGATCTGCGTGCGGCTGCTCCCGCCCGCCAGCATGCCAGCCAGCAGCAGGGCAATGGGCAGAAACAGGATGATGATAGCGGTGGGCGCGGCCCGGCCGTCGCGCAGCCAGAGCCAGCCGAGCGACGCGGCGCCGGCCAGCAGCAGCAACAGCGCGGCGACGATCACCGGTGGGTTCAGGACCCGGTTCACGGGGTCTCCGGGCCCGCCACCCTGGCGATGATCCTCTCCACGCCCGCCTCGATCCCGCCGGGGACATCGCCGCGCCGGAACCGCGGCAGGACCGCCCTGTCCAATATCGCCTGCGCGGCGGCGTCGGGCAGGCGGGCCGTAAGGTCGCGCCCGACCGCGATCCGCGCCTGCCGCTCGTTCGGCGCGACCAGCAGCAGGATGCCGTTGCCCTTCATGCCACGGCGATCGGCGATTTCGGCCGCGAAGCGCGCAATGTCGGTCCCGCCGAGCGACGGCGTCGTGACGACGACAAGCCGGTGTCCACTATTCTGCTCGAAGGTATAGATCAGGAGGCCGATCGCCATTTTGCGGTCATCGGGCAGCAATTTGGCTTCGTCGGCGATGTGACCTTGCGCGAGCCGGAAAGCGATACCGGCATCATCCTGTTGCACCTCATCGGCCCAGCCGACCGTGCCTAGATCGATGCGCGTGATGCGCGGCGGCTTGCCGGGGCCGTCGATCGGCAGATACCAGATGCGCGCGGGTATGCCGTTCGCCAGGCGAACCGTCGGCTTCTCCTCGGTGCTGCCGCGGTTGGCGAAGCCCGCTTCCAGCGCCCCCCAATTGACATCGAAATCGACGTCGCCGACCGAAAAACGCTCGTAATGACTATAAAAAGTGGCGCCCGTGCTCCGGCGCTTGCCGCGTGCGCGCGCCATGCGCCAATCGTGGATCGGTCCTTCGACCTGCTTCGCCTCGCCCCTCGCCACCGCCTGCGTGACGCGGCGATAGTCCCACCACGGCACCGCGCCCGACGCGAGGATCGTGAAGACGCCGATCACGATGATGGGATAGCTGCTCCAGCCCGATTTTCCGAACCCCCATTTCATCACCGCGCCGATCAGGATCAGTCCCAGACCGATCAGCGGGAACTGCAAGCCCACGCTGTCGTTCGCGATGTCATAGACCGTCGCATAGGTCATGCGGGCATCCCCGCCACGCGCCGCGTCATCAGCGTTTCAGATAGCGATCGCTGCATGCGTTCAACACCGCGATCGGTGGCCCCAGCCGCACCGCCTTTGCCAGCGCGCGCATCGCGATTTCACCGACATGCTCGTCGTCCTCGGCGGGATAGACTTCGCTGTTCACCAATCGTTCGAGTGCGCCGTTGAGTTTGACATAGGTCGCGGCGCGCGGGTCGGGCGCGATCTCGCTCTGGGCGAATATCTGGAGCAGCACGGTCGACAGCGTATAGCACATGATGCGGGTGTCGCGGACGTCGGGGGGCAGCGCCTTGAACGCGCCCGCTTGCGTCTCGGGAAAGGCCTTGGCGCAGGGGGCGGTATAGCTTGCCGCATTCTTGTCGGCCACGAACTTGTGTTGCAGCGTCGCGCCGCGCGAGGCGATCTGCTCGAACTTCGCCGGATCGCCAAGGCCGTCCGGCGACCCGCCGAGCAGGGCGAAATGCAGCGCCTGGCCGGCATCGTCGACCGGAACCGAGCCCGACCCGATACGCTCCTTGGCGAGCGCCATCGTCGCGCCATAGCACAGCGCGGCGCTCTCGCTCCTGTCGGCGGGAAGCGTAGCGTCGGCCGGCGCGCCCCCGCACCCGCCGAGCGTCAGGCTCAGGGCGATCGCGAGGCTCCGCGCTCGCCCTCGACCGGCTGCTTTTCGATACGGGTCGGCGTGCATCTTAATCTCCCAATCTGTCCGGCGCACCGCTTGCTCGCAGCGCCCCCGCACACCATGGTCTGGTGGCTGCGCCGACCATGAACGCCCGATCGGGCGGTGTCGTGGACCATGCGGAACAGACATGGGACTTTGCGGCACTGGCCGCGACCGGGCGGCCGGCCTTCATCCAAAGGGCAGAACAGCATTCGCACCTCCGGCGCCTTGTCGAAATGGGCATCGCCCGGTGTCGGAACGACATCGGATGATTTCACATAAGTCATTGAAAAATGGTGGACGCACTAGGGCTCGAACCTAGGACCCGCTGATTAAGAGTCAGCTGCTCTACCAACTGAGCTATGCGTCCACTGCCGGTTTGCGGCGGTCTTCTCAGCGGTTCCGGGGAACCTTGTGCTGCGAAGAGAGCGGCCCGCTATCATGCTCATTCCGGCATGGCAATGGTCTTTGCCGATATTTTTGCCGCCGCGGCCAAATTGTCGCGAAGCGAGGTGGGTTATGATGGGGGCTCGGGCGCCCGATCGGTCAGCCGGGCGGGCCTTCGCTCCGGCCCGGATGGCGCCTCAATGAAAGCGACGGGTGCCGGTCTTGCTGTCGTTTTCGACCGCCAGGATGATGCCGATACAGGTCATGATCGTCAGCATCGACGATCCGCCATAGGAAAAGAGCGGCAGCGGGATGCCGACGACCGGCGCCAGGCCCATCACCATCGACAGGTTGATCGCGATATAGAAGAAGATCGTCATCGTCAGGCCCGCGGCGACGAGCTGGCCGAACCGTGTGCGGGCGCGCAGCGCGACGCGGGTGCCCCAGCGCAGCAGCAGGAAGAAGGCGAAGAGCAGCCCAAGCCCGCCGATCAGGCCCCATTCCTCGGCCATCGTCGCAAAGATGAAGTCGGTATGCCCCTCGGGCAGATAGTCGAGGTGGCTTTGCGACCCGTTGAGGAATCCCTTGCCGCCGATCCCGCCCGATCCGATGGCGATCTTGGACTGGCTGATATGATAGCCCGCGCCGAGCGGGTCGCTTTCGGGGTCGAGGAAGATCAGCACACGCTTCTGCTGATAATCGTGGAGCATCGAGAAGAGGATGGGCAGCGCCGCGGCGCCCGCGGCGGCCGCGCTGCCGAACCACCAGAGCGGCAGGCCCGCGACGAACATCACCACCACCCCGCCGATGCAGATCGACAGCGCGGTGCCGAGGTCGGGCTGGAGCATCACCAGCGCGGCGGGAAGCCCGATCATCAGCGCCGCCGGCCACAGCGCGGTCCATGTCCGCGTGCTCGCGGGCGGCAGTTGGGCATAGAAACGCGCCAGCGCGAGGACGATGGCGACCTTCATCAATTCGGACGGCTGAAAATTCATGAAGCCGAGGTCGAGCCAGCGCTGGCTGCCCTTGCCGACGAAACCGAGCAATTCGACCGCGAACAGCAGCAACAGCACCGCGAGATAGCCGAAATAGGCGAAATCCTCGAACAATCGCAGCGGGAACCGGCCGATGACGAGCATGGCGCCCAGAAAGACGAGGAAGCGCACCCCCTGTTGCCACGCCCAGGGCGACCAGCTGCCGCCGGCCGCCGAATAGAGGATCAGCAGCCCGAAGCCCGCGATGGCGGACAGCAGCGCGATCAGTTTCCACGGGACGCGCTGGATCGCGGGCGGGACGGGGATCATGCCGCGTCCTCGGGCGCGGGGCGGGCGGCGCCCGCCTTCCAGATGGCAAAGTCGCGCGCCATGCGCTCCTCGATCGTGCCGCCCCAGCCGGTCTCGAACCCGGTGAGCGCTTCCATCGCCTTGTCGCGGTCGAAGAGGAAGGTCATCACGTCGCGCGCGATCGGATAGGCGGCGCCCGACCCGCCGCCATGCTCGATCACGACCGCGGCGGCATAGCGCGGCGCGTCGAACGGCGCGAAGGCGATGAACAGGCCGTGGTCGCGATGCTTCCACAAACCGCCCTTGCCGCCGCCGACGCTCAGGCTAACGACCTGCGCGGTGCCCGTTTTGCCCGCCATCTTGACGTCCTCGATCGGCAGCCGGGCGCGGCCCGCGGTGCCGGCGCCGTTGACGACCTGGTTCATCGCCTCGCGCACGATACCGATATGATCGGCGGAAAAGCCGAGCGACTGCATCGCGGGGCGGTTCGCGGCCATCGTCAGATGCGGCATCACGACATTGCCCGTCGCCAGCCGCGACGCCATCACCGCAAGCTGGGTCGGGTTGGCGAGCATATAGCCCTGGCCGATGGTCGCGTTCACCGTGTCCGAAATCGCCCAGGGGCGATCATATTTCTTCATCTTCCACTCGGGGCTCGGCACGGTGCCAAAGCTCTGGCTGGGGACGGGAAGGGCGAATTTCTCGCCCATGCCCAGCCGCTTCGCCATCGCTGCGATGACGTCCATCCCCATCTGCTGCGCGAAGTGATAGAAATAGACGTCGCAGCTCTGGTAAATGCCTTTCGACATATTGACCTGGCCGTGACCGCGCCGGTTCCAGCAGTGGAAGACGCGGTTGCCGACGCGCAGGCCCCCGCCGCAAAAGGTGGTCGCCTCGGGCGACAGGCCGGCTTCGAGAAAGCTCATCGCGACCATCGGCTTGACGGTCGATCCGGGCGGATAAAGGCCGCTCAGCGTCTTGTTGCGCAGCGGCACATGGTCGTTCTGGCTGAGCCATTTATATTCGGCGACGCCGATCCCGCTCGAAAAGCTGTTCGGGTCGAAGCTCGGCATCGACGCCATCGCCAACAGGTCGCCGGTCAGGCAATCGATCACCACGACCGAACCCGATTCGGGGCCGATGCGCCGCGCGGCATAATGTTGCAGATCGGCGTCGATGGTCAGGTGAACCGTCTTGCCCTGCACGTCGGGCTGGGTCGACAGGTCGCGCACCACCTTGCCGCGCGCGGTGACCTCGACGCGCTTCGCGCCGGGCTTGCCGCGCAGCACCGGCTCGAAATATTTCTCGATCGCCTGCTTGCCGATCTTGAAGCCGGGGGTGATGTAGATCGGGTCTTTCGCCTCCTGATATTCCTCGGCCGACGGCGCCCCGACATAGCCGACGAGGTGGCCGACCGCCGCGCCGGTGGGATAATAGCGGGCAAAGCCGCGCGCCGGCGCGACGCCGGGCAATTCGGGCAGGTGGACGAGCACCGAGGCATAATCCTGTTCGGTGACGTCCTCCGCGATCGCGACCGGCTGAAATCCCGACGCGGCCTTCAGGTCGCGCTCGATCCGCTGCATCGCATCGCCGTCGAGGCGGAGCATCGTCCGGAGCTGACCGAGCACCAGATCCTTGTTGTGGAGGCGGTCGGGAATGATGTCGACGCGCAAGGACACGCGGTTGTTCGCCAGCGCCTTGCCCTGCCGGTCGACGATCCAGCCGCGGCGCGGCGGGATGAGCGTCAGATTGACGCGATTGCTTTCCGATTCCAGGACATAGCGTTCATTGTCGATGATCGAGATATAGCCCATGCGCACCGCGAGCGCGCCGAACAGCGCCGCCTGCGCGCCGCCGACGACGATCGCCCGGCGGGTGAAGGTGATGCCTCTCCAGGCTTCGGTGATGGGCGGGCTTTTCTTGCCGAACATGGGAGGGTCAGGACCAGTTGGTTATGCGTTCGAGGCGTCGAAATGGCGAAGGGATCGGGCTCGTGCGGCCGCCGCGGATGGTGGTTCCATCTGCAAGGCCGCGCGGGCCCGAGATCGAAGCCATTTCGACGTTCCTGCGGGATTTGACCGATTTTGTCCATGGCTGCGTCAGCGCGCCTTGGAATATTTTCATATGCCTGCGTCCCGCTTTCTTGCCCTGAACAAAATCGCTTCAAACCTCGAGCGCATAACCAGCTGGTCCTGGTCCTCGATTATCTTCGCCTGAGACGGAAATTGTCAAATCGGCCGGTCAGCCGCAGGATCAGCGGCATGAGCAGGACCGAAACGATGATTTGCGGCACCACGAGGCCAAGGACGTGGCCGGACGCGGCGTGGGGGTGGGTGATCAGCGCGGCGATTGCCTGGATGGCGGCGACGAGCAAGGCGCCGATCGCCCAATCGTGCAGAAAGCCGCGCCAATAGATGCGCTGCGAGATATAGGCGATGGCGATGCTCGCGATCGTCCACAGCCCGATCGCGGTGCCGATCGGCGCGCCGCTGAACAGATCGTCCCACAATCCCAGCGGCAGGCCGATCCACACCGGCCACATCTCGGTGCGGAGGAGCTGCCAGCTCAGGAAGAACAGCAGCCCGAGCGGCGGCAGCACCGGCGAACTGGCGACGAGCGGCAGCATCAGCGGCAGCGCCGATGCGAACAATACGGTCGCGACCGGAACGATGCGCATCCGCCACAGCGACGCCGGTTCGCCGAGGCGCGGCCCGCGCGGGTTCATGGCGCCTTCGCGGACGGGACGGGGGCGGGGGCGGGCACCGCCTGCGCTTCGATATTGTCGGGCGTATAGGCGCGCAGCACCGCCACCGCATCGACCTTTGCCGGGTCGGCGAGCGGGCGGGCGAGGGCGCCGTCGTCCTGGCGCCGCGCGACGATCGCGACCGGGATGTTCGGCGGATAGAGGCCGCCGGTTCCCGAGGTGACCAGGATGTCGCCGGGCTTGAAAGGATTGTTCGCGATGTTGAGCGTGCGAATGTCGAGGTCGCCGTTGCCGCGGCCATAGGCGAGCGCGGGCAGGCCGTCGCGCGCGCGGCGGACCGGGACGATATTGTCGACATCGGTGAGCAGCAGCACCTGCGACACCGAAGGCCCCGAACTCAGCACGCGGCCGATCAGTCCGTCGGCGCCGCGCACCGGCTGTCCCGCGGCGATGCCGACGTTGCGGCCGATGCTGAGCAGCGCGATGCGCTTGCTGCTCGTCGAGGTCGAGGTGAGGAGATAGCCGTTGGCGATCGCGCTCTTGTCGGTCTGCTGCAATTTGAGCAGCGCCCTGAGCTGGCGATTCTCCTCCTGGAGCGAGCTGGTCGCGACGAGCTGGCGCCGCGTGATGGCAAGCTCCTTGCGCAGCCGCCGGTTCTGCGACCCCGCGCCGACATAGGCCGACACCGCGTCATCGACGCCCGAGATCGATCCGATCGCCGAGCGGCTGGCGCGCGCGATCGGCGCGGCCACTTCCTGGCTCGCGATGCGAAGCTGGGCGAAACCGATGGGATCGACGACCGACAGCAGCGCCAGCAACAGGCCCGCCACCGCCCCCGTCACCGCGATGACATAGGCAGCGAACAGGCTGTACTGGGCCTTGCGGGATTGCCCCGGACGCCGATGTGCCGGGCGGACCATGGTGCGAGCCTAGCCGATCAGGCTTGCTGCAACACGCCGCGGAAGGCCGGATCCTCCATCGCGCGGCCGGTGCCGATCGCAACGCAGGTCAGCGGATCCTCGGCCACCGTGACCGGCAGGCCGGTCGCGTCGCGCAGCAGTTCGTCGAGTTCGGCGATCAGCGCGCCGCCGCCGGTCAGGACGATGCCCTGGTCGACGATGTCGGCCGCGAGTTCGGGCGCGGTGTTCTCGAGCGCGATCCGCACGCCCTCGACGATCGTGCCGATCGGTTCGGACAGCGCCTCGGCGATCTGCGCCTGGTTGATCGAGATTTCCTTGGGCACGCCGTTGACGAGGTCGCGGCCCTTGATGTGGATGGTCAGGCCGACGCCGTCGGCGGGGATGCGCGCGATCCCGAAATCCTTCTTGATCCGCTCGGCGGTCGCTTCGCCGATCAGGAGATTGTGGTGACGGCGGACATAGGAGACGATCGATTCGTCCATCTTGTCGCCGCCCGCGCGGACCGAGGTGGTGTAGGCAAGGCCTCGGAGCGACAGCACCGCGACTTCGGTGGTGCCGCCGCCGATGTCGACGACCATCGACCCGATCGGTTCGGTGACCGGCATGTCGGCGCCGATCGCGGCCGCCATCGGCTCCTCGATCAGCCACACTTCGCTGGCGCCCGCGTTCGACGCGGCGTCGCGGATCGCGCGGCGCTCGACGCTGGTCGAGCCCGAGGGGACGCAGATCACGATTTCGGGGCTGCGGAACGCATTGGGCTTGCCGCCGTGGACCTTGGTGATGAAATGCTTGATCATCTGCTCGGCGACGTCGATGTCGGCGATGACGCCGTCGCGCAGCGGGCGGATCGCCTCGATGCTGTCGGGGGTCTTGCCCATCATCAGCTTGGCGTCGTCGCCGACCGCCTTGACCCGCTTGATGCCGTTGAGCGTCTCGACCGCGACGACCGAAGGCTCGTTGAGCACGATCCCCTTGCCGCGCACATAGACGACCGTGTTCGCGGTGCCGAGGTCGATTGCCATGTCTTGGGAATTGAATTTGAACCAGCGAGAAAAGAAGGACATCGATACTGCTTCCTGCCATCGAAGCCGCGTCCCTGATGGACACGCCCCTGTCGTGATTTCACCCGTGCGCCCCGGGCCGGCGACAGCTACAATCAGGGGGAGATTCCGGCTCGTCCACGGGGGGCTGGCTGGACAAAACGATCAGGCTGTGCGGGTGGGTCGCGATTTGCGTCCGACTGCGCTACGAGAGGCCCCATGTCAATACGTCGCCTGCCGGAAAAGCTCGTAAATCGGATCGCAGCCGGTGAAGTGGTCGAAAGACCCGCCGCAGCGCTGAAAGAACTGGTTGAAAACGCCATCGATGCGGGTTCGACTCGCATTGCGGTGCGAATCGCCGAAGGCGGGATTTCGCGGCTCGAGGTCGAGGATGACGGCTGCGGCATGACCGCCGCCGACATGGCGCTCGCGCTCGAACGCCATGCGACGTCGAAGCTCCAGGGCGACGCGATCGAGGATGTCACGACGCTCGGCTTTCGCGGCGAAGCCTTGCCCTCGATCGCCAGCGTCGCGCGGCTGACGCTCGAAAGCCGGATGCCGGACGGCGACGGCTGGCGGCGCGTCGTCGACAATGGCGCGCTCGCGGCCGAGGGGCCCGCGGCGCTCGCCAAAGGCACCCGCGTCTGCGTCGAGGATCTGTTCGCGCGCGTCCCCGCCCGCCGCAAATTCCTGCGCAGCGCCCGCAGCGAATATGCCGCGTGCCTCGACGTCGTGAAGCGGCTTGCGATGGCGCGCCCCGATGTCGGCTTCACCGTCGAGCATGATGGGCGCCGCGTCCTCGACGTGCAGGGCGGGCAGGACCGGCTGACGCGCGTCGCGGCGCTCACCAGCCGCGATCTCGCCGCGAACAGCATCGGCGTCGATGTCGACCGCGGCGAGGTGCATCTGGGCGGCGTCGTCAGCCTGCCGACCTACAATCGCGGCATTGCCGATCATCAATATCTCTTCGTCAACGGCCGTCCGGTGAAGGACCGGCTGCTCGTCGGGGCCTTGCGCGGCGCCTATGCCGATCTGCTCGCGCGCGATCGTCACCCGGTCGTCGCGCTGTTCCTCGACGTTCCGACGAGCGAAGTCGACGTCAACGTCCACCCCGCCAAGACCGAAGTGCGCTTTCGCGATCCGCAACTCGTTCGCGGGATGATCGTCGGCGGCCTCCGCCGCGCGCTCGACGAACAGGGTTTTCGCAGCGTCCAGCGCCCCGCCGCCGCGGCGCTGGCGGCGTGGCAGCAGGAACCGGCGCCGCCGCCCGAGCCCGCGACCGGCTTCCTCTTCGGCCGCCGCACCGAACCCGCAATCCACCTGTTCGGCACCGACCTGCCGCCGGCCAACGAAGCGGTCGCGCGCGTCTACGACCGGCTCGTCCCCTTCGCCTCAGCCGCGCCGCTCGCGGGCCGCGCCGAGGTCGCCGAAATCGCGCCGCCCCAGGCCGACGAGCATCCGCTCGGCATCGCGCGCGGGCAGATCGCCAAAACCTATATCGTCGCCGAGGCCGAGGACGGGCTCGTCATCGTCGACCAGCACGCCGCCCACGAACGGCTGGTGCTCGAACAACTCCGCCGCGGCATGGGCGGGCAGGCGGTTCCCTCGCAAGGCCTGCTGCTTCCCGAGATCGTCGAACTCGACGAGCCTGCGTGCGACCGGCTCGAAGCCGCGGCGCCGCAGCTTGCCGCGCTCGGCGTCGAACTCGAACGCTTCGGCCCCGCCGCGGTGATGGTGCGCGCGACCCCGGCGATGCTGGGGGCGATCGACTGCCACAAACTCGTCACCGACATCGCCGACGACCTCGCGGGCTACGACGCCGCGCTCGGCCTCAACGAAAAGCTCGAACTGGTCGCCGCGACGATGGCCTGCCACGGCTCGGTGCGCGCCGGGCGCACGCTCAACGTCGCCGAAATGAACGCGCTGCTCCGCCAGATGGAGGTGACGCCGCATTCGGGCCAGTGCAACCATGGGCGGCCGACGTGGGTGAAGCTGGCGATGGACCAAGTTGAGAAACTTTTTGGCAGAAAATGAATGATTTAGCTTGGTATTTTACAAGTGGGGCGACCGTGCTTAGCAAGCTTCTGCTTTCGACCCGTTGTAGACACTCCACGCGCAAGCTAAGTTAAACTTATGAGCAATTCAAAATATTCAGGAATGACACTGAACGAGCGCTTGTTCTCGGCAGGACTTATAGAGCGCTTTGATAAGGCGCTTGAAGAGCGAGACCGAGCAACGCTTGAAGACCTGCTCGTCCGTGTGGAGACCGAGCCGAACCTCGCTAACGCTTTATTGGGTGATAGTTTTGAGTGCTGGTTTTGCGGATTGGGAATAGATCGGACTGACAGTCTCGCGTTGTCTATTGGCGCTCGGAATTTATGGAACGGGGATGCGGAAGCAGAACCTACTCAGATAATCTACGCCCATTGGCATTGTGCTGAAACGCGAATGAAGGGTGCTACAATGAACTTAGAACGCGATACATTCTTGCCCGATGAAGGCGACAGCTAAAGCCCTCAAACGCCAGCAAATCAAGAGGATGCCCCGCAATTAAGCCAAAAACGCTGTTGCAACTTGGGTGAAGCTGGCGATGGGCGATGTCGAGAGGCTGTTCGGGAGGAAATAGGATGAAGCGTCATGTTGCGGCGGTTTTGCTGACCACGTCCCTGATCGGCGTCACGACGATCGCCGCCAAGCCGGCAAAGCCCGCTCCCGCCTGCGCGGCGGGCGCGGTCCTCCCGCCCGACCTTGCCAACTGGTCGCGCGCGGCGTCGAGCAAGACCATCTATGGCTATGGCGAATCGCGTGCCGCCGACTGGCCGTCGCTCGGCGCCGCGCGCACCACCCTGTCGCTGCACAAGGCCGAAAGCCTGCGTTATTGGCTGCCGCCCGAACGCAAAGCCGACGTCTTCAAATATGGCGGCATGGTGCCGATCGAGGTCAAGGCGCCGGGCCGACTGGTCGTCGCGCTCGGCGCGGGCGCATGGATCGACCTCGTCCGCGACGGCAAGCTCGTAAAATCGGCGGCGCACAGCCACGGCCCCGCCTGCTCGGGCATCCGCAAGATGGTCGAATATGACGTCGCCCCCGGCCGCTACCTGCTCCAGATTTCGAGCGCCCCCGCCGCGTCGATCGACGCGATGGCGATCCTGCGCGACTGATCGGCCTCAAGATTCGCCAAAATTCCGTGTGTCCCCGCGAAGGCGGGGACCCATCTCCGGTGGGCGCCATCTGGAACCGGTCGATGATGGCCCCCCCCGCCTTCGCGGGGGAACATGCCTTTTTCAAAACATCGGTCGTTGCCGCTGTCGTCCCGCTCGCCGTTCAGGCCGACATCTTGATCCCCGCGACACCATTCTCGACGACCCCCGTCGCGCGCTTCGACAGCGTGTTCACCGGCGCCGTCACCTTGTCGACGACCATGAAATGCGTCTGCCACGCCTCGCGGCCGACCTCGCAGACCATATAGCCACGCTGGTCGTTGGCGAATTTGAGTTCGGGATTGAGCTTCAGGAAAACGTCGGTGCCCTTGCGCAGGTCGCTGCCGTCGCCGCCGCTGCTGATCGAGGTGCCGACGAATTCGGCGCCGACGACCTTGTCCTTCAAGATCAGGTCGCCGCAGAAATTCTGATGCTCGTCGCCGGTCAGCACGACCGCGTTCTTGAGCCCCGCGAAGCGCGACAATATGCGCTCGCGCGGCGCTTCATAACCCGCCCAGCCGTCGAGGTTGAGGATCTTCTTCGGCTCGTCCTCGTTCCGGCGGCGGTCGAGCGACATCATCGTCACCTGCTGCGCGATGCCGTTCCACGTCGCGCCGCCCTTCGCCAGATTCCTGGCGAGCCAATCCTCCTGCGCCTTGCCGAGAACCTCGGCGTCCTTTGCGAACACCTCGGGGCAGGCGGGCTTGAAACCGTCGCCGCACGGCTGGTTGTCGCGATATTGGCGGGTGTCGAGCACCTGCATCGCCATCAGGTCGCCATAGCGCAGTTCGCGGTTCGCCGCGATGAAGCCCCCCCTGGGGAGCAGCGCCTTGCGCACCGGCATATGCTCGTACCACGCCTGGAACGCCGCCTGTCGGCGCAGCATGAAGATTTCGGGCGGAGCGGCCTCGGGGTCGTTGCCGTCGAGGCCCATCTTCCAATCGTCATGGTCCGACACCCAGTCGTTGCGGATCTCGTGATCGTCGAAGCTGGAGATGAAGGCATGGACCGACCGCGCCGCCTGCATGTCGATGTCGAGCAGAGTCTGCGTATAGGCGGTGCGAAAATCGCTCAGATCCTGCAATCCGCGCAGCGCATATTTGCGCACCGGGCGCACCGGCAGGCCATCGGGAAACAGATAATCCTGCTGATATTCATAGATGAAATCGCCATAATGATAGACGAAGGCAAGCTCCTCGCGGGCGAGGTGGCGATAGGCGCCATAAAAGCCCGATTCATAATGCTGGCAGCCGCAGACCCCGAATTTCAGCGCGTCGGCGCGCGCGCCGACCATGGGCAGGGTGCGCGCGCGACCGCGCAGGCTGCGCTCGCCGCCCGCGGTGAAGCGGTAATAATAGGGGCGGTCGGGCTTCAGCCCCGCGACCTCGACATGGACGCTATGCCCCAGTTCGGGCCGCGCGAGGTCGGTGCCCTTGGCGGCGATGGTGCGAAAGCCGCTATCCTCGGCGACTTCCCATTCGACCGGGACATTGACCAGCGGCATGCCGCCGTGCGGCGTCATCGCGTCGGGCGCGAGGCGGGTCCAGATCACGAAGCCGTCGCTCGCCGGATCGCCCGCCGCGACCCCCAGGCTGAACGGGAAATCGCGAAAGAAGCCTGCCTCGGCGCGCAGGATCGCGGGGGCGGACAGGCCCGCAAGCGTGGCGGTGGCTAGGAAATGGCGGCGGTTCAGCATGGGCGCTCCACGGGCAAGGACGACTCAACGCCAGCGGCATAGCCCAGCTATCCGGTCAGAACCACATCCGCGCCATCCACAGCGCCATCGCGACCATCATGACATTCTCGGTCAGCGAGACGAAGCCGAGCGGCACCTTGCTGCTGCCGCCGACGCAGGCGCATTTGATGTCGCGCTTGTCGATATAGACCGCCTTGAACACCGACACCGCGCCGATGCCGCCGATGAACAGCGCGACCGGGATCGACAGCCAGTTCGCCGCATGCGCGGTCATCAGCACCCCCGCCAGCCCCTCGGCAAAGGGATAGATGCTCGCATAGGGCACCCAGCGCCGCGCGAGCAGGTCGTAATTCAGGAACATCGTCGCGAATTTGTCGACGTCCTGCAATTTCAGCAGCGCCAGCACGATCATGCTGAACGAGATGAACCATTCGGCGGCGCGCAGCGTGAAGGCGTCGCCGTCGACCGCAAAGCTCGCCGCGAGCGCGGTCAGCGCGGTCATCGCGAACAGCGCGATCACCGGGGTGTAGCTGGTGGCGTCGGGGTCAGCGACCTTCAGCCCGAAATGGCGGCGCAAATCGTCGTAACCGCCGATGCGCACCCCGTCGATGAAGGTCTGCGGCGTCGTCTTGACGTCCTGCTCGGCCTTGAAGGCGTCGGTCTGCTCGCGCGTCGTCAGCCAGCGATCGTCGACCGCGAAACCGCGGCGTTCGAGGAGATGCTTTGCCTTGAGGCCATAGGGGCAGGTGTGCCCGGGCATGACCATGCGATGGAGGATTGCCTGTTTCGTCATGCCCCCCATATAGGGTCCGTACCATAGTACGGAGTCAAGCGATGCAGTTCACAATCGGAAAATTGGCGGTCGCGGGCGGCGTCGGGGTCGAAACGATACGCTATTACCAGCGCCGCGGCCTGATGGGCACACCGATGCGCAGCGGCGGCGACGGCTGGGGCGGCGGCGTGCGCCGCTATGACGGCGACGATCTTCGCCGCCTGAAATTCATCCGCGCGGCGCAGGCGTCGGGCTTCACGCTCGACGAAATATCCGAACTGCTCGCGCTCGAGGAAAGCGACGACCGCGTCCGCGTCCGCGCGCTCGCGCATCAGCGGATCGCGGTGCTCGACGCGAAGATCGCCCAAATGACCGAAACCCGCGCCGCCCTCGCCCGCCTCGCCGACCAATGCGCGGCGAGCGACCGGGGACCGTGTCCGATATTGGCGGCGTTCGAGCCATAACACGTCATTGCGAGGAGCGTAGCGACGAAGCAATCTCCAGCCATCGAACTTGCGCGAGGTCGATGGCTGGAGATTGCTTCGTCGCTACGCTCCTCGCAATGACGAAGTTTAAGGGCGCAACGCGGATCAACTATGCAAAAAGTGCATCACGTCGCCGTCCTGCACGCCATAGGCCTTGCCTTCGGCGCGCAGCTTGCCGGCTTCGCGGGCCTTGGTCTCGCCGCCCAGCGCGACATAATCGTCAAAGGCGATCGTCTCGGCGCGGATGAAGCCCTTCTGGAAATCGCTGTGGATCTCGCCCGCGGCTTCGGGGGCCGTGGCGCCGGTATGGACGGTCCACGCCCGCGCTTCCTGCGGCCCGACGGTGAAGAAGGTGATCAGGTGGAGCAACTCATAGCCGGCGCGGATCACCCGCGCGAGGCCGGTTTCGTGCAGCCCCATCTCCTCGAGGAACTCGAGCCGGTCGGCCATGTCCATCGTCACCAGCTCGCTTTCGATCGCCGCCGACACGACGACCGCCTGCGCACCCTCGGCCGCCGCCTTGGCAAAGACTTTTTCCGAAAAAGCATTGCCGTTCGCGGCGCTGCCTTCGTCGACATTGCACACATAAAGGACGGGCTTCGAGGTCAGGAGCTGCGCGGTGCGCAGCACGCGGGCTTCCTCGTCGTCGCGCGGCGCGGTCAGCCGCGCCGGCTTGCCTTCGCGCAAGAGGTCGAGCGCCTGGCCCAGCACCGATGCGGCGATCTTCGCTTCCTTGTCGCCCTGCGCGGCCTTCTTGGCAAAGGCGGGGACGCGCTTCTCGAGGCTTTCGAGATCGGACAGCAGCAGCTCGGTCTCGACCGTCTCGGCATCCGCCACCGGATCGACGCGGTTTTCGACATGCTGGATGTCGTCATCCTCGAAACAGCGCAGGACGTGGACGATCGCGTCGACTTCGCGGATGTTGCCGAGGAACTGGTTGCCCAGCCCTTCGCCCTTCGACGCCCCGCGCACCAGCCCCGCGATATCGACGAAGGCGAGCTGGGTCGCGATGATCTTCTTGCTGCCCGCGATTCCGGCCAGCGTGTCGAGCCGCGCATCGGGCACCGCGACATTGCCGATATTGGGCTCGATCGTGCAGAAGGGATAATTCGCCGCCTGCGCCGCCGCGGTTTCGGTCAGCGCGTTGAACAGGGTGGACTTGCCGACATTCGGCAATCCGACGATCCCGCATTTGAAACCCATAAATTCTCCATACGGCGCGGCATCGCGCCGGTCTTTGCCCGCGCCCCTAGCGCCAAGTCGCGCCCGGCGCCAGTCTTGAAGCCCGCCGCCGCCGCTCAGTCGTTCAGGCGCAGCGCCAGGTCATTCTGGAACCGCACATCGTCGCCGTCGGCGAGCCAGCCCGCTTCTGCGGCGATCGCGCCGAGCAGGTCGGTCAGCGGCTCGACCTCGCTCTTGTGGTAATTGCCGAGGACATGGCCGGTGACGCGGTCCTTGTGCCCCGGATGGCCGATGCCGATCCGCACGCGACGGAAATCGTCGCCGATGTGGGCGATCATGCTGCGGATGCCATTATGCCCCGCCGCGCCGCCGCCCTGCTTTACCTTCACCTTCATCGGGATGAGGTCGAGTTCGTCATAGAAAGCGGTGACGTCCTGCGGCGTCAGCTTGTAGAAATCCATCGCGGCGCGCACGCTGCGGCCGCTTTCGTTCATGAAGGTGCCGGGTTTCAGGATCAGGACGCGCGTCCGGCCGATGCGGCCGTCCTGGATCCAGCCCTGGAATTTCTTCGCGGGAGCGGGAAAGCCATGCGTGGCGGCGATGACGTCGACGGCCATGAAGCCGACATTATGGCGGTGCATCGCATATTGGGGCCCGGGATTACCGAGGCCGACCCAAAGCTGCATGGCAGAGCCTTTCCTCGTCGGGAGAGCGATGGCAACACATCGTCGAATAAAGCAGCCCGTGTCCCCGCGAAGGCGGGGACCCATCACCGGCCGGTGCTATCTTGCACCCTCCGGTGATGGGCACCCGCTTTCGCGGGCGCACACGGCTCTTTTCCCAATAAGGGCGATCAGGCTTCGCCTTCTTCGGCGGCTTCGCCTTCGTCCTTCGACGTGTCGCCGCCGCTCGACTTGAGCGCCGACGGGGCGACGATGGTCGCGATGGTGAAATCGCGGTCGGTGATCGCGCTTTCGACGCCCTTCGGCAGGGTGACGTGGCTGATGTGGATCGAATCGCCGACGTCAAAGCCGGTGAGGTCGATCGTGATGTCGTCGGGAATCTTGTCCGCTTCGCAGACCAGTTCCAGCTCGTGGCGCACGACGTTCAGCACGCCGCCGCGCTTCAGGCCGGGGGCCAATTCCTCGTTCACGAACAGCACGGGGACGCCGACCTGGACCTTGGTGTCCTTCGACACGCGCAGGAAGTCGGCGTGGATCGGACGATCCTTGACCGGGTGGAACGCGACGTCCTTGGGCAGGGTGCGGATGGTCTTGCCGTCAACCTCGATCATCACGACCGAGTTCAGGAAAATGCCGGTCATCAACTGCTTCATCAGCAGCTTTTCCTCGACGTGAATCATCAGGGGTTCTTCCTTGCCGCCATAGACGACGGCGGGGACACGACCGTTGCGACGCAGTTCGCGTGAGGCTCCCTTGCCTCCACGTTCGCGCGTCTCGGCCGTCAGCGTCAGCTGATCGCTCATATATTTTCTCCGAGTTCGGTTACACAGTTCCGCCACGCCTCCAGGGATGACCATGACGGAAGCGCGGGCGCATAGCGGGGACGCGGCGGAAATGCAAGCGGGCAGGGCAATGGGCGGGCCGACCGAAAGCGGACACCTCTTCATCGTCACCCCGGGCTTGACCCGGGATGACGGAGCAGGAGACGGAGCAGGAAAGGCCTTCCTCCCTCCCTATTGCCGAAGCTCATAAGCCTACTGCACTCGCACCACCTCATACCCCTCGGCCGCCAGCATCGCCGGCACGCCATCCTTGCCCACCAGATGCCCCGCGCCGACCGCCATCAGCACGGTGCCCGGCTGGCCCAGACGCTGCTCCACCCACAGGCTCCAACGCCGGTTGCGGTCGGTGATGATCGCCTTGCGCGCCGCAGGGACCTCGTCGATGTCCTCGTTCACGATCGTCGTCAGCGCCCCGACATCGCCGCGCGACCAGGCCGCCGCCATGGCGCGAATCTCTTCTTTCGCATGGTCCGAATTTTCGGCGGCGCGGACGAGCAGCGCGCGCTGGGCCGCGGGATCGAGCGTTTCGAACAGCATCAATTGCGCTTTCGCGCTCTCCAGCCCGCGGATCGGCTTGCCCGCGCCTCGAAAGGCGGCGGTCAGCCCCGCCTCGACCCCGTCGGCGGGCGACAGGTCGGCGCGCTCGGCGACGCGCTGGCCCATCAGGACCAGCACCGCCCAATCGTCGAGGCCGTCGCCGCCCAACGGTTCGCCATCCTCGATCGCGCGATAGCCGGCGAGCGCCTTCGCCGGCAGCCGCGCGTTCATCGCCAGCGGCGCCGCGCGCGGGGCAAGCGTCTGGAAAATCGCGCCCGCCTTCGCAAGCTCGCGGGGCGACAGTTCGAGCATCAGCTCGTCGGCCTTGTTGATTGCATCGGCGACCTTGCCGCCGTCCCAGTCGGTCCCGGCGGGCAGCGCGTGCATCGTGCCGAGCAGATAGATTTGCGTGTCGTCATCGGCGACCAGCCACATCGCCGGCCGCGCCTCGATCGTCGGCGCGGCGTGGCACGCGGTCAGCAGCAACGGCAAAAGGGCCGCCGCAAGGCGGCGACCCCAGAGCAGGCAAGCGATGCCCCCCGCCGTCATTATTGAACGCGCTTCGCCGTCAGCCCGCGTTCCTTCAGATAGTCCTGAACGCTCTTCTGCCCCGCAAGGTGGCCCGCGCCGACCGCGACGAAGACCGTGCCGGGCTTGTCCATCCGCGCCTTGATCTGGTCGGCCCAGCGCGCGTTGCGGTCCCACAACAGCGTCTTGGTCAGTTCGGGGGTCGCCGCCATGCTTTCGTTCATCGTCGCGGCGAGCTGGTCGGTGTCGCCCTTGCCCCACTGTACGACCATCGTGTCGAGCGTCGGGGCGAGCTTGTCGATATCCTTGACCGTGGCGTTGAGGAACGCGATCTGGCCTTCCTCGGGCAAGGAGTCGAAAAAGCCGAGCTGTTCCTCGAGCGTCTCGAAGCCCGAGATCGGCTTGGCCACCGCCTTGGCCGCCGCGGTCAGCTGCATTTCGGCGCCCTGGGTCGGATCATAGCCGAGCTTGGTCAGCGGCAGCACCGACAAAGTGACCGCCGCGAACCACGGCTTGAACATGTCAAAGGCGTTTGCGGGGACGCCAAGACCAGTGAGCGCGGCCTGATAGGCCGTCAGCGCGTCGGGATCGAGCTTCGTCGACAGGGCCTTGCCGTCCTTGGCCATCGCCAGCGGCATCGTGGCTTTCGCGGCCTCGGCCTGATCCTCGGGCATCACCATTTCGAGCACGAGTTCGTCCGATTTGTCGAACGCCTGCCGGACGGCGCCGTCGAACCAGCCGAGACCGGGCTTCAGCACATGCACCGTGCCGAACAGATAGATGGTGGTGTCGGCATCCTTGACCGCCCACATGCCGGGCTTGACCGCGACTGTCGCCGTCGTGGCGGCGGCGGCGGGTTCCTTGGCAAAGGCGACATTGCCGGGCACCAGCGCGCAATGGGCGAACGGAATGACGGCGCAGCTTGCGGCAAGCGTCTTGAACCAGCTTTTCATCGAAAACACCTTTCAGTCATGGCCTTATGGCCCGATGGGGAGGGAGGGAAAAGGGGGGAGAGTTTAGTCAGCGAAACTTGAACCAGAGATAGACGGCGAGGTTGACCGTCAACGCCAGCACGAACAGCGCCATCGCGTCGATCGGCGGCGCGATATCGGCGCGCCACAGCACCCACCAGACGGGGCAGGGAATGACGAAGGCGTAAAAGCCCGCGACCGCGCCAAGCTGATAGGCATAGCGTTCGTGATCGTCGATCGAACGATGATAAAAGACCATCGCGATCCCCAGCCCGCCGACCCAAAGCGCCGCCAGCAATAGGCCCGTCGTCGGGCTCAGCGCCGCGTTGCTGAAGATTTCGGCGGCGCCGTTCATCTGGCCCGCCTGCATCAGCACCGCGATGACGATACCGAGCGCGAAGGAAAAGGCGAGGCTGACCCAGTAAAGCCGCTTGCGCGGCGACCAGCTGCGCCAGGTGTCGACGTGGCGCCGGAAATAGAGGGTCAGCGCCCCGGCGCCGAACAGAAAGGCGACGAGCGGGCCGACCCACGGCGCCAGCGCGGCGTTGCCGGCCTCGACCGCCGCCTGATTATAGCCCGCAAAGCCGCCCGCCAGCATCGCGGCGGCGAACAGGATCGCGATCGGCGCCAGAACGCCGGGGCCGCGGCGGCGCGGTTGCGGTTCATTCGCCATCGCCGGATCCTTCATGACCGTCATCGAAAATCTCCTCGATCGGCATGGCGAACAGCCGGGCCAGCTTGAAGGCGAGCGGCAGCGACGGGTCATATTTGCCCGTTTCGATCGCGTTCACCGCCTGCCGCGACACGTCGAGCCGGTCGGCCAGTTCGGCCTGGCTCCAACTTCGCATCGCGCGCAACACTTTCAGCTTGTTGTCCACCCGCTGTATCCGTCATGCGTCCCTGACCGAATGTCAGGTCTTATTGACTAAATGACAGGAGTCGCTGACCATGTCAACAAGACCTTACATCGGGACGGGGCAGGGCGATGTGGCGCTATGCGGCACTTTCGCCAACTTCCGCGTCCTTCCCTTGACCCTGCGCCGCCGCTGCGCCAAGGGCAGCGAGAATTGTTGCACCTGCGAAAGAGCGGACTCGTGGCCGACGCGGCGGAAAAGAAACCTCCAAGCTTTCAGGACATGATCCTGACGCTGCACGCCTATTGGAGCGCGCGCGGCTGCGCGATCCTCCAGCCCTATGACATGCGGGTGGGCGCCGGAACCTTTCACCCCGCGACGACGCTGCGCAGCCTCGGCCCCGAACCGTGGAACGTCGCCTATGTCCAGCCGAGCCGCCGCCCGACCGACGGCCGCTATGGCGAGAATCCCAACCGGCTCCAGCATTATTACCAGTATCAAGTGATCCTGAAGCCGTCGCCGGCCGATCTTCAGGACCAATATCTGGGCTCGCTGGCGGCGATCGGCATCGACCCGCTGCTCCACGACATCCGCTTTGTCGAGGATGACTGGGAATCGCCGACGCTCGGCGCGTGGGGGCTGGGCTGGGAAGTCTGGTGCGACGGCATGGAGGTCAGCCAGTTCACTTACTTCCAGCAGATGGGCGGCTATGACTGCAAGCCCGTCGCCGGCGAACTGACCTATGGCCTCGAACGCCTCGCCATGTATATCCAGAATGTCGACAATGTGTACGACCTGCGCTTTTCCGACGCGGTCGGCGACGTCGCGGCGGTCAGCTATGGCGACGTCTTCCTCGAAAATGAAAAGCAGTTCTCGAAATGGAATTTCGAGGTCGCCGACACCGACACGCTCTTCGCGGGCTTCAAGGCGGCCGAGGCCGAATGCCAGCGCGCGATTGCCGCGAATGTGCCCTTGGCTGCCTATGACCAGGCGATCGAGGCGAGCCATTTGTTCAACCTGCTCCAGGCGCGCGGCGTGATCAGCGTCCAGGAACGCGCCAACTATATGGCGCGCGTCCGCGACCTCGCGAAGGGAAGCTGCAAGGCGTGGATCGACAGCCAGTCCGAACGCTGGGCCGCGAACCATCCGGGGTGGACGCTGTGACCGATTTCCTTCTTGAACTGCGCAGCGAGGAGATTCCGGCGCGGATGCAGGCCGGCGCGCGCGCCGAACTCGAAAAGCTGTTCCGCGCACAGCTCGGCGCCGCGGGCCTCGAAGCGGGCGAGCTTACCATCTGGTCGACCCCGCGCCGCCTCGCGCTGATCGCCAAGGGTCTTCCCGAAGCGACCGCCGCGGTAAGCGAAGAACTCAAAGGTCCGCGCAGCAGTGCGCCGCCGCAGGCGCTCGAGGGTTTTCTGCGCAAGACCAGCCTGACTCAGGACCAGCTTCAGGATCGCGACGGCACATGGTTCGCGGTGATCGACAAGCCCGGCCGTGCGACCGCAGAGGTGCTGGCCGAGGCGATCCCCGCGATCGTCCGCGCCTTTGCCTGGCCCAAGGCGATGCGCTGGGGCAAGGCGAGTGCGAGCAGCGAAAGCCTGCGCTGGGTCCGCCCGCTGTCGGGCATCGTCGCGATTTTCGGCGAAAAGCTGATTGCGTGTGAAGTCAGCGGGATTGCCGCCGGTTTCGCGACCCGCGGCCACCGCTTCCACTGTCCCGGCGAGATCACCATCGGCTCGGCGGCCGACTATGCCGAAAAGCTGCGGGCGTGCCACGTCATCGTCGACCAGGAAGAACGCCAGTCGATCATCCGCACCGGCGCCGCCAAGGCCGCCGCCGACGCCGGGCTGACGCTCGTCGCGGACGAAGGTCTGGTAATCGAGAACGCCGGCCTCACCGAATGGCCGGTGCCGCTGCTCGGCCGCTTCGACGAAGCATTTCTGGAGGTGCCGCCCGAGGTCATCCAGTTGACGGCGCGCGTGAACCAGAAATATTTCGTCGTGAACGATGCGAACGGCAAGCTCGCCAACGGCTTCGTCTGCACCGCGAATATCGACGCGGTCGATGGCGGCGCGGAGATCGTTGCGGGCAACCGCAAGGTGCTGGCGGCGCGTTTGTCCGATGCGCGTTTCTTCTGGGATCAGGATCGCAAGACCAAGCTGGAAGATCACGCGAAGAAACTCGACCGCATCACGTTCCACGAGAAGCTGGGCACCGTCGCCGACAAGGTTGAGCGGGTGGCGAAGCTGGCACGGTGGTTGGTTGAAGAGGGCATCGTCACTGAATCCCCCTCCCGCTTGCGGGAGGGGTTAGGGGAGGGCCTGTCTGCGTCGCCCACCCCAACAAGCCCTCCCCCGACCCCTCCCGTAAGCGGGAGGGGAGATTTGGCCGACCAGGCCGAACGCGCCGCGCGGCTGGCGAAGGCCGACCTCGTTACCGAAATGGTCGGAGAATTCCCCGAATTGCAGGGCCTGATGGGCGGCTATTACGCCCGCGCCGAAGGCTTGCCCAATGCTGTCGCCGACGCAATCCGCGACCATTACAAGCCGGTCGGGCAGGGCGACGACGTGCCGACCGCGCCGGCGACGGTGGCTGTGGCGCTGGCGGATAAGCTGGATACGCTTGTTGCCTTCTTTGCTATTGGAGAACCTCCGACGGGATCGAAGGACCCGTTTGCACTTAGGCGTGCCGCGATATCCATCATTCGCATCATCATCGAAAACGATCTTCGGACCTATATCAACACGTTGACGAGTCTCGCAGCGATTGAGTTGGTACCACTGATTTCTGGCACTCGCGTCGCAGCGATAGTTGTGCGCGATCTGGAAGCACTTGGCAGGGCAAATCTAATCGATCAGTTTGATCGCAAAGAGTATCTTGAGCATCTGCGTAGTGAGACGGAAGAACCCGATTACATCGCCACTTTGCATCGTGACATTTACAGCGTGCTGCCGTTTGTTGCCGACCGCCTCAAAGTCCAGCAGCGCGAAGCCGGCGTTCGGCACGACCTGATCGATGCGGTGTTCGCCCTCGGTGGCGAGGACGATCTTGTCCGCCTGCTCGCGCGCGTGAACGCGTTGCAGGCGTTCATGGCGACCGAGGACGGCGCGAACCTGCTCGCGGGCTACAAGCGCGCGGCGAATATCCTGAAGCAGGCGGGCGAGACGTCCCCCTCCCGCTTGCGGGAGGGGCTAGGGGAGGGCATGTCTGATGCCGCTTCCGACGAAACAGGCCCTCCCCCGACCCCTCCCGCAAGCGGGAGGGGGGAATACGAACCGGCGGAAAGCGCGCTGCTCGCCGCGCTCGACGCCGCCGAACCCGCCGCCTCCGCCGCGGTCGCCGACGAACGCTTCACCGACGCGATGGCCGCGCTGGCCAGCCTCCGCGCCCCGATCGACGCCTTTTTCGACGGCGTGATGGTCAACGACCCCGACGAAGCGGTCCGCGCCTACCGGCTCGGCCTGCTCGCGAGATTTACCGGCGCGGTGCATGGCGTCGCGGATTTCTCGAAGATCGAAGGATAGGACCGGCATAGGAAATCCCGTTCGTGTCGAACGAAGTCGAGACACCGTGAAGGCACGAGCGACAGATGGGCATCTCGACTTCGCTCGATGCGAACGGATTTGAGAAGCCTTGAGAATGACAAAGTAAAACTGAATCGACCAACTGGTATTGCATACCTATCCAGCCGCGACCTCCTCCCCGGGGCAGCAGGAGTTAGACATGACGACGATGGTGCATTTGTTCGGCGGCGACGTGACGACAAGCGAACGCTCGAAGGATTTGCTGGGCGGCAAGGGATCGAATCTCGCCGAAATGGCCTCGATCGGCCTGCCGGTGCCGCCGGGCTTTACGATCACCACCGACGTCTGCACCGCCTATTATGCCCATGGCGAGCAATTCCCGGCTGGCTTGGTCGAAGAGGTCGAAAGCGGAATCGCGCATATCGAGGGGATCACCGGCCGGCGCTTCGGCGACGCCGCGAACCCGCTGCTCGTCTCGGTCCGTTCGGGCGCGCGCGTGTCGATGCCGGGGATGATGGACACCGTCCTCAACCTCGGGCTCAATGATCGCACCGTCGTCGGCCTGTCCGATGCGTCGGGCGATCCGCGTTTCGCGTGGGACAGCTATCGCCGCTTCGTCCAGATGTACGCCGACGTCGTCATGGGCCTCGACCATGCCGAGTTCGAGGAAGCGCTCGAAATCGCGAAGGAGGACAAGGGCTTTTACCTCGATACCGAGATGTCCGCCGAGGATTGGCAGGCGCTCGTCCGCGACTATCTGGCGATCGTCGAGCGCGAAACCGGCGCGCCCTTCCCGCAGGAGCCGAAGGATCAGCTCTGGGGCGCGATCGGCGCCGTCTTCGCGAGTTGGGAAAGTGACCGCGCAAAAGTCTATCGCCGCCTGAACAGCATCCCCGGCGAATGGGGCACTGCGGTCAATGTCCAGGCGATGGTGTTCGGCAATATGGGCGACACCTCGGCCACCGGCGTCGCCTTCACCCGCGATCCCGCCACCGGCGAGCGCGCCTGGTACGGCGAATGGCTGATCAACGCGCAGGGCGAGGATGTCGTTGCGGGTATCCGCACCCCGCAATATCTCACGAAAATCGCGCGCGAAAAGGCGGGCGCCAAGCCGCTGTCGATGGAAGAGGCGATGCCCGACACCTTCGGCGAGCTGGGCCGCGTCTTCGACACGCTCGAAACCCATTATCGCGACATGCAGGACATCGAGTTCACCGTCGAACGCGGGACGCTGTGGATGCTGCAGACGCGCAGCGGCAAGCGCACCGCCAAGGCGGCGCTGCGCATCGCGTGCGAGATGGTGGCCGAAGGGCTGATTTCCGAAGAGGAAGCCGTCGGCCGCGTCGATCCCGGCGCGCTCGACCAGTTGCTCCACCCGACGCTCGACCCCAAGGCGCCGCGCGACGTGCTGACCAAGGGGCTCCCCGCGAGCCCCGGCGCCGCGTCGGGCAGGATCATGTTCGACGCCGACAGTGCGGAGAAAGCCGCGGGCATGGGCGAGGCGGTGATCCTCGTCCGCACCGAAACCTCGCCCGAAGATATCCACGGCATGCACGCTGCGAAAGGCATATTGACCGCGCGCGGCGGGATGACCAGCCACGCGGCGGTCGTCGCGCGCGGCATGGGGCGTCCCTGCGTTTCGGGCGCGGGCGGGCTGTCGATCGACGGCAATGCGCGCGTGCTGCGCGTCGCGGGCCGCGAACTGCGCGAAGGCGACATCCTCACCCTCGACGGATCGACCGGCGAAGTGATGGCGGGCGAGGTTCCGACCCTGCTCCCCGAACTGGTCGGCGATTTCGGCACGCTGATGGGCTGGGCCGACAAGGTGCGCCGCATGAAGGTCCGCACCAACGCCGAAACCCCGCAGGACGCCCAGGTCGCGCGCGATTTTGGCGCCGAGGGCATCGGGCTGTGCCGCACCGAACATATGTTCTTCGACGCCGCGCGCATCACCGCGGTCCGCGAGATGATCCTCGCGGACAGCGAAGCCGGTCGCCGCGCCGCGCTCGCCAAATTGCTGCCCGAACAGCGCGGCGACTTTGCCGCGATCTTCGGCGTGATGGTGGGGCTGCCCGTGACCATCCGCCTGCTCGATCCGCCGCTCCACGAATTCCTGCCGACGCGCGAGGAAGATTTCGCCGAGGTCGCGGCGGCGGCGGGCGTCGGCATCGAAGCGCTCAAGGCCCGCGCCAACGAACTGCACGAATTCAATCCGATGCTCGGCCATCGCGGCTGCCGCCTCGGCGTCACTTACCCCGAAATCTATGAGATGCAGGCGCGCGCGATTTTCGAGGCGGCGTGCGATGTCGCCGCCGCGACCGGCGCGGCGCCGATCCCCGAGGTGATGATCCCGCTGGTCGCGACGCGCCGCGAATTCGACCTGATGAAGGCGGTCGTCGATGCCCAGGCGAAGGCGGTGTTCGCCGAAAAGGGGCGCGAGATCGCCTATCTCGTCGGCACGATGATCGAACTGCCGCGCGCCGCGCTAATGGCGGGCGAGATTGCCGAAACGGCGGAATTTTTCAGCTTCGGCACCAATGACCTGACGCAGACGACGCTCGGGGTCAGCCGCGACGATGCCGGGCGCTTCCTGACGCAATATGTCGACAAGGGCATTTTCGTCACCGACCCGTTCGTCAGCCTCGATGTCGAGGGCGTCGGCCAGCTGATCGAGATCGCCGCGACGCGCGGCCGCAAGACGCGCCCGAACGTCAAACTCGGCATCTGCGGCGAGCATGGCGGCGACGCGCCGAGCATCCATTTCTGCGAGCAGACCGGCCTCGACTATGTCAGCGCCTCGCCCTACCGTGTGCCGATCGCCCGGCTCGCTGCCGCGCAGGCTGCGCTGAAGGCGAAATAAGAACCGTCATCCCGGCCTTTGCTGGAACACCGATGTTATAGTTATCTGGAAATGATCAGTTGATTTCATGAAGCGTTGGGTGCGGTTACTCATCT
Organism: Sphingopyxis lindanitolerans; assembly: GCF_002993885.1. Lineage (NCBI taxonomy): Bacteria > Pseudomonadati > Pseudomonadota > Alphaproteobacteria > Sphingomonadales > Sphingopyxidaceae > Sphingopyxis > Sphingopyxis lindanitolerans. The sequence goes on along the minus strand of NZ_CM009578.1, from coordinate 785,362 downwards.
CATCATGATAAAATCCTCATCATTTGTTTGGGCTCGATCAGGCAGAGTTGCGATACACAGCCGATTTATGCGAGCAATGGACCGTTGCCGAGCATAGCATGGCGCGGCAAGGCGGGGAACGAACGATGATGCGATGGAATAGGGACCGATCGCCCGAATTGCGGCTGGCGTTCCAACTTTCGATGATCCTGTGGCTTGCGTCGAGTACCGTTGTTACGCTCGGCGCGATCTTCTTTGGCCAAATGCACACGGTGAGCGCCTATCTGATCGTGCCAATCACCGTTTGCACCGCGGCGGCGATCACGACTTTGCTTTTTGGGCCGGTCCGGCTGCTTCAGAAGCGGCGGGCGATCGTTGCCGTGCCGGCGATCATCGTCACCATCGCTTTGGCTGCGACTTTACAGACGGCGGCCGATTACGGAACCCAGGCGTTGTTCGTTCCGATTTTCCCGGGTCATGTCATGCCCGACACCAATCCCAAATTGCTGTTGATCACCTGGACCATCTATTTCGCGCTCTATACCTGCAATGCGGCGCTGCTCTGGCTTTCGTTCGTCGCGCATCTTTCCAAGACGCGGGAGATCGCGCTGACGCAGACGAAATTGGACCTGGCCATAGCCGACGCGCGCAGCGCGCAAGCTGAACTGAAGATGTTGCGCCTGCAACTCGACCCGCATTTCATGGTCAATTCGCTGAGCGCCATTTCGACGCTGGCCATCACCAACGACGAGCGGGCCGCCGCCGAGATGGCGGATAGCCTGGCCGATTTCCTGCGCTTTTCGCTCGAGCAATCTGATGGCACCGAACAGCCGCTGATCGACGAGATCGCCCTGACGACCGCCTATCTGAGCGTGGAGAAAATCCGCTTTGGCGATCGTATCCGCGTCGAATTGGATTGCCCGGAAGAGCTGGGGCAAGCGCTGATACCCAATTTCATCCTCCAGCCGTTGGTGGAGAATGCGATGAAGCATGGCTTTAATAGCGCGATGGGAGAGATGAGTCTGAGGATCGCGGCCCGTGCAGTCGACGGCCATCTGATCCTGACGGTTGACGATCATGCGCAGGAAAGGCGCGCGGTGCCCGCGGCGCAAGGGCTGGGCATCGGCCTGGCCAACACGCGGGAGCGGCTGGAAACATTATATGGGTCGGACGCGGTACTGATCACCATCGCGTTGAAGGAGGGATTTCGATCCGAAATACGCCTTCCGGTGAAATTTGCGATTCACGACAGCAACGACGCCCGCGCCAAGGAATTGGCATAGCGTCGATAGGGGGCGTCCGCCTTATCCGGCATCGCCCGGGTTCATTCGTTCGCGCAAGGGCTTGAGATAGGTTCGCCCCACTCGCACCTGTGTGCCGGATCGCAGCAGCACATGGACATGGCCATAGCCGCGGTCGCGTATCGATTCGATACGATCGAGGCGCACCAGTGCGGATCTGCGCACGCGGATGAACTGTTCGCTGCCCAGCCGATCGCTCAGCGCCGTCATGGTGGTCCGCAGCAGAAAGGCCCGCTCGTGATTATGGATATGGACATAGTCGCGTTCCGATTCCGCCCATTCGATGTCACGCGGCAGCAGGCGGACATAATTGCCGCCCCGCTGCGCCCATATCTCCTGTTCGTCACCATCGCCGTCGCTTGATGCGGGCGGCATCTGCCGCCGCAGTTCGTGAACCACGCGTTCGAGATGGGCGGCATATTGCGAGGCGCGTTCCTGCTCGATCTGATCGCGGGCCCGATCCAGCGCGACCTTCAGTCGGTCCGCCCGCACCGGTTTCAGCACATAATCGACCGCGCGCGCGTCAAAGGCGCGGACGGCGTGCTGGTTGAACGCGGTCACGAATATGATCTGCGGGACGTAACCGCCGGTCTGGAGCAGATGTTCGGCCAGTTCGATCCCGTCGAGCCCGGCCATATGGATGTCCAGCAGCAGGACGTCGGGCCGCAGACGGTCGATCTGGGCCAGCGCGTCGAGCGGGTCCTGGGTGGTCGCCACAAGCTCTGCGCCTTCGATTTCTCCCATCAACAGCGTGATGCGGCGGAGCGCCAGTTCCTCGTCATCGACCGCCATGACTTTCAGCGATGTCATTCCAATCCGCTTCCATTTCAAACCGTTGCCCCGTTACGGCTGGGCAATCGCAATCCGAGCATAGCCCGTTCGTCGCCCCAGTCGACCATTGGTCGTGCCTTTTTGCGTCCGGCGCTTGCCGTCATGTCGCGTCGGTCGCGACGCTGAGCCATTCGTCGCGGCGGCTATCCAATTCACCGGGCGCACCGGTCATGGAAATCCCAGCAATCGCCGTGCTCGCGGCTCGGCCGCCGATGGCTGGTGCGAAATTTCCATGAAAGGTTCCCAAATGAACGATATCCAGATGAATACCGAATCCATTCCCATGCCGTTGAGGGGCGTTTCCTTCGCTCCGCTGCGGGCGCGGTCCGGCCGCATGGTCGTCGGCACGGGAATTTCGGCCCTGGCCTTGATCCTGGCTTCGGCCAGCGCGGCGTCGGCGCAGGAGGTCATCGACGACGGCGTGAACAGCGGCATCGTGACCGTTCCCGGCGATAAACCCAACCCATGGGATTTGGGGGGCGTGCTCATCGTCGGCGATGGCGGAACGGGGACGCTGACGATCAAGGATGGCGGCGTCGTTTCGAACACCGCCGGGCGTGTTGGCGACGATGCCAGCGGCATCGGCACGGTCATGGTTTCGGGCAATGACGGTGCCGGCAATGCCTCGCATTGGATCAATTCCGCGGCCCTGCAGATCGGGGTGGGCGGCACCGGGACGCTGACGGTTGAAGGCGGCGGCAAGGTCTCCAGTGATTCGGGCTCGATCGGCAAGGATGCCGGCAGCAAGGGGACAGTGACGGTCCGGGGCACCGATGCCGATGGCAATGCGTCGCGCTGGGTGAATGTCGTTCGCGGCCTGGACGTCGGCACTTTTGGCGAAGGCCTGTTGTCGATCGAGGATGGCGGGATCGTCGAGAATTTCAACGGCATCATCGGCGGGGCAGCCGGCGGCCGTGGCGAGGTGATGGCGACGGGCGCCGGATCTCGCTGGATCAACGGCGGCAGCATCACGGTCGGAGCGGGTGGCACGGGGAGGCTGACCGTCACGGGAGGCGCGTCGGTCACGGGAAATTACGGCTATATCGGCGAGCGGTCGACCGGTGAAGGAAGCGTGACCGTATCGGGCGCCGACAGCGCCGGGAATGTTTCGAGCTGGATAAGCCGCTCCGGTATCGAGGTCGCGGGCGATGGCGCCGGGACGCTGACGATCGCGAACGGCGGATTTGTCTCCAGCCCCAATGCCTATATCGGCACCAACGCCGGTAGTAGCGGTGTAGCCACAGTTTCGGGGATCAACGCCGACGGCACGGCCTCGCGCTGGGACAATGACGCGAGTTTTCATATCGGCTTTCGGGGCAATGCGGCCATGACCATCGCCGATGGTGGCGTGGTGTCCGCGCCGATCGCCAGAATCGCGACCCACGGTGGTAGCAGCGCGATCCTGAATATCGGGGCCGCAGCCGGTGCGGCCGCGACAGGCGCCGGGACCCTCGCCGCCGCGACGCTCAGTTTTGGTGATGGTGACGGGACGCTGATCTTCAACCACAGCGATGCCAATTACGAATTCACCGCGCAGTTGAGCAGCAACGGTACCGGTGCCCATATTCTGGAACACCATGCCGGGACGACGATGTTGACGGGTAACAGCGTCGATTTTTCGGGCACAACGACCATCAGCGGCGGTCAGATTGTTGTCAACGGCACGCTTGGCGGAACGACGCATGTTCTGGCCGACGGCACGCTCGCCGGCGCCGGCACTCTGACCGGGGCCATCGATATTGCCGATGGCGGCACCTTGCGGGGCATGCAGGGCCAGACCCTGACCATGGCATCGCTCGCCTTGTCCAGCGGATCGAACATCGACGTGACGCTGGGCGCGCCCGGCAATGCCGCCGGTCTGTTCAGCATCACCAGCGATATCGTGCTCGACGGGCAACTCAACGTCACATCCGATCTCGGCTATGGCCAGGGCGTTTACCGCCTGTTCGATTATGGCGGCACGGTTACCGACAACGGCCTCGATATCGCGGCGATGCCGGTCGGCACGACCGGCGAGGTTCAGACCTCGGTGGACAAGCAGGTCAACCTGGTCGTCAGCGGCCCGCCGGATCCGGGGCCGGTTCCCGATATTCAATTCTGGAACGGCACGACGATAGTGGCGAATGGCGCGATCAATGGCGGTGGCGGCGTGTGGAACGACGTCAATATCAATTGGACTGACGCCAATGGCACCCGCGTCGACGTCTGGGGCAGCAAGCTCGCGGTGTTCCAGAACAACCCTGATGTCGTGACCGTCGATGGCGGCGTCGCGGCCACGGGAATGCAGTTCATCGGTGAGGGCTGGCGCATCGAGGGTGACGCGATCACGCTGGCTGGCGACAATGGCGCCACCACCATCCGCGTTGGTGACGGATCGGGCGCCGGTACGCATGTCGCCACCATCGCCTCGACCCTGTCCGGCGCCAGCACGCTGGTGAAGGACGATCAGGGCCTGCTGATCCTGTCCGGCGAGAATAGCTATTCGGGCGGCACCGCGATCAAGGCCGGGACGTTGCAGATTGGTGATGGCGGCACGACCGGGTCGATTCAGGGCGACGTCGCCAATGATGGCCTGTTCGCCTTCAACCGTTCGGATGCGATCAGCTTTGGCGGCGAGATCAGCGGGACGGGCGACGTCACGCTGCGGGGCGGTGACGTGACCTTCACCGCCGCCAATAATTATGCCGGAACCACCGCACTGCTCGCTGGCGCGACCTTGCGGCTGGGCGATGGCGGCACGGTGGGGTCGATCACCGGCCCGGTCGATAATGCCGGGACGCTGGTCTTCAACCGTTCCGACGATATCGCCTTTGCGGGCGCGATCAGCGGCGACGGCACCATTCGCCATCTGGGCGGCGGCAAGACCGAACTCACCGCAGACTCCAGCGCCTTTGCCGGAACGACCGAGGTCGGGGCGGGCATATTGGCGGTGAACGGATCGCTGGGCGGCGCGATGAATCTGCTGGCGGGTGGCCGTCTGCAAGGCACCGGCACGGTCGGCGATCTGATCGTGTCAGGCACCATCGCGCCGGGCAATTCGATCGGCACGCTTAACGTCGCAGGCAATATCAGCTTTGCAGCCGGGTCAATCTATGAGGTCGAGGCCAATGCCGCGGGTGAGGCCGACAGGATCGCCGCGTCGGGCACCGCCACCATCAACGGCGGTTCGGTGCAGGTTCTGGAGGGCGATGGCGATTATCGGCCCCAGACCGACTACACCATCCTTACCGCCGGTGGCGGGGTGACCGGCACCTTTACGGACGTGACGTCGAACCTCGCTTTCCTCGACCCCTCGCTCGTCTATGGCGCGAACAATGTGACGCTGCGCCTGACGCGCAACAGCATCAGCTTTGCGGGTATCGGCCTGACGCCAAACCAGATCGCGGCCGGTGCCGGGACCGAAAGCCTGGATTGGGGCAGCCCGGTGGTCGATGCGGTCATGCAACTCTCGGCCGAACAGGGTCGCGATGCCTTTGATCAACTGTCGGGCGAGATCCACCCCTCGGCGCGCCACGCGATGATCGAGGACAGCCGGTTGGTTCGTCATGCGGTCTGGGACCGGTTGCGCGGCGCGTCGTCGGACGATCGTGGCGGTGCCTGGGGCCAGGCGATCGGTTCGTGGGGCCATAGTGGCGGCGACGGCAATGCGGCGCGGCTCGACCGCTCGACCGCCGGCTTGCTGATGGGCGTCGATCGGGCCAGCGAGACGATGCGCTTCGGTGTGGTCGGCGGCTATAGCCGCACGAACATTGACCTCGATGCGCGCGGATCGTCGGGAAAGATCGGCAATTTCCACCTTGGCGCCTATGCGGGCGGCCAATGGGGCGATGTCGCGGTGCGGACCGGGCTGACCTATAGCTGGCATGACATCCAGACGACGCGTCGCATCGGCTTTGCCGGGTTCAGCGACACGGCTCGCGCCGAATATGGCGGCGGCACGTTCCAGGCGTTCGGCGAACTGGGCTATGGCTTTGACCTTGGCCGCACCGAGCTCGAACCGTTCGCCAGCCTCGCCTATGTCCGGGCGAAGAACGATGCTTTCGAGGAAGTGGGTGGCGACGCGATCCTGCTCGGCGGGAAAGCCACGACCGATGTCACTTTCTCGACCCTGGGGCTGCGCACCGCGACGATGTTCGACCTCGGCAAGGCCGACGCCAGCTTCCGCGCCGCAGCGGGATGGCGCCACGCGTTCGGGGACAATCTGCCGATCACGGCGATGGGCTATCAGGCAGGCGGCAACGCCTTCGCGATCGCCGGCCTACCGGTGACGCGCGACGCCGCCACCGTCGAGGCGGGGCTGGATGTCGCGGTTTCCAGCCGGGCCCGGATCGGCATCGGCTATAGCGGCCAGATCGGTAGCCGCCTTGCCGACCATAGCGCCAAGGCCAGCATCAACTTCCGTTTCTGATCCGGGAACTGGTCCCAAGCCTCTGTAACGTGGAGGCCGGCCTCCAACCTCTTGCTCTGATAGACCCCCGTGCTTCTCCATATCGAGGAGCACGGGGTGAAGTTTCGCTCAGCGCTGATCGCGCCTCAATGCTTCACATCGAGTCTATGATTTGGGTCCACGCCCCAGGCTCCCAAGCGCAAGACGATCGCGATTGATGGGCCCTATCTGCATGGCTTACGGCTAAGAAGACGCTCCGGGACGGCCGTCCGATCAGCTTATGACGGCAGGCGAGGCCCGTGGCTATATCGGCGCGGCCGCGTCTATTCCGCCGGCCTTGTTGGATAGTGACGCTGTCAGCCTCGCGGGCCTTCTGCGCCGCTGCCGCCGTGCGCGCGCCCATTCTTCACTTCGCAGCTAACCACCCGCACCCCGTCACAGGCCGAGTATAATAAAGGTGGCCCCGCCTTCGCGGGAACACCGATATTGTAACTTGCTGGAACTGACCATTTGAACTCTCATGTCAAAGTGGTAGCAGATGACGTATATGGATTCATGCCGAGCGGCAGCGTTGCCACCCGCAGGTTGCACCGTCACCATGATGCGGTTTATGGCGGACGTCTCGAAGCGCATCTCGAAGGTGATCGATGCACAGCCCCTATCTGATGATGAATCTGTTGAGCGCCGTCTATTGGTTCGACGAGGCGCTGCAGGCGGCGCTCAAGGAGGCGGGGATTCCCAACGTCAGCCGGGCGCAGTCGATGCTGATCGCCAATATCTCGGCGGGCGAGCATCGCGCGACGCGCATCGCCCGCAATCTCGGCGTTACACGCCAGGCGATCAGCCTGATGCTGAGCGAACTCGAAGCGCGCGGCATCGTCGAGCTCGTCCCCGATCCCGACGACCGCCGCGCGCGGATCGTCCGCTTTGCCGAACAGGCGAACAACACCCGTCGCGCCGCCGCGAAGGCGTTGCACTTTCTTGAACTTGAGCTCGTCGAACGGATCGGGCTCCCGGCCTATCACGGGCTTCGCGACGCGATGCGGATGAACTGGGGCGAGCCGCCGCGGGTGCCGCCCGACGTGCTCGATGAACCCGAGCGCGAAAACGTCGCGGCGCCAGTGACCCCAATTTAGTTAAGTTTCTTGACATTATTTCCGCCCGGCCTATTCTGGCCGCAGCAGCCGATTCGGGCTCGCTGGGAGGAAGGATGCCATGAATATCGCCGTTCAGACGCGCAAAACAGACGCAGAACCCTTCGCCGACCGGCGCATCCCGAAGGGAGGCGATTGGCTCTCGAGCGAGGAACTCAACGCGCTGACCCCCGAGGAGTTGGTCCGCCGCACAACGGCGCTCAAGCCGCTCGTCGCCGCGCACGCGCTCGAATGCGAGCGGCTGCGCCGTCCGGTCGATGCGGTGTGGGACGCGATCCGCCAGACCGGCGTCTTCTATCATTTCGTCCCCAAGCGGTACGGCGGGCTCGAATTCGACATCGACAGCTTCATCGACGCGATGCTGCCGATCGCCGAAGGCTGCGGATCGACCGGCTGGGTCACCGCGTTCTGCGTCGAGCATAACTGGATGCTCGCGCAATTCCCCGAAGGGCTTCAGGACGAAACCTTCGGCGGCGATTTCCCCTATATCATCGCGCCGGGCGCGACCAATCCGCCGGGAGTCGCGCAGCCGGTCGAGGGCGGTTACCGCCTGTCGGGCCGCTGGAAATGGGGTACCGGGGTCATGCACGCTGACTGGGTGATGGTTACCGGGATGATCCCCGGCGAAACTCCGTCGCGCCAGCTTTTCCTCGCGCTGCCCGCGGGTGAAATCGATGTCCTCGACACATGGCACGTCGACGGGATGATCGGGACGGGCAGCAACGACATCCGCTGCGACGACGTCTTCGTCCCCGAACATCGTGTGATGGACATGGGCGAAATGCGCATGGGCTGCGCGCCGGGCGCGAAGATTCACGCGCACAACCCGATCTACCGGATGCCGATGACGCCCTTCCTCGCGATCACCGCGGCAATCGGCGCGGTTGGCGTCGCGCGATCGGCGGTCGATCATTATAAGGAGCGTATCGGCGTGCGCACGATGCTGGGCACGACGATCAAGCAGAATGAGAAGCCTGCGGCACATATGCGGCTGGGCGAAGCAGCGGCGAAGACCGAGACCGCCGAGATGATCCTGCGCGCGGTCGGGCGCCGCAACGTCACGCTGACTGAGGCGGCGGGGACGGGTCTGGTCAGCAACGAGGATCGCATTGCGCTACGCGCGCAGGTCGCGCTCGCGATGGACCTGTGCCGCGACGCGATCCGGTTGCTCGTCGAGGGTGCGGGATCGAGCGCGCATATGACGAGCAGCCCGCTCCAGCGTGCGCTGCGCGACGTCAATGTGATGGCGAGCCATGTCGTCTACGACTTCGACGGGGCCACTGAATTGCTCGGGCGCTCGCTGATCGGTCTGGCGCCGAATACGCCGGTCTTTTGATCACGAGCGATATTTGAGCAAGAAACTTGACTAAAATTTTGAAATGCGTATTATCTTAGAATACTAAGAATAAGGCAGACTGACCGGCTTTGGGAGGTGCGGAATGCGCGACAAGGCAGAGATCGACCGGCGGACATTGCTTGCCGGAAGCGCGGCGGCGCTGGTCGCGGCGAACGGCGCCAAGGCCGCCCGCGCTCAGACTTCGGCGCGGGCGCCCGGGAAGCGACGCGGCGGGCGGCCCAACATCCTCTTCATGGTCAACGACCAGGAAAGGGCGCTCGCCGATATTCCGGGCGAACTGCCGCTTCCCGCACACGACTGGCTGCGCAAGCGGGGCATCTCGTTCGACCGCTTCCATGTCAACACGACGCCCTGCGGGCCGTCGCGCTCGACCATCTATACCGGGCTGCACACACAGCACACCGGCGTCTATGCCAACCCCAATTCGCCGCCGCACCCCGAACTCAAGCCCGATATTCCGACGATCGGGACGATGCTGCGCCGCGCCGGCTATCGCACCGTCTACAAGGGCAAATGGCATATATCGAACCTCAACGAGGGGCTGAATTTCCGCGGTGTCGCGGGCGGCATCTTTCCCAATACGACCGACATCCTCGAACCCTTCGGCTTTTCGAGCTATAATTTCGACGGCGAGCGCGTCGGCCTGTCGTGGGAAGGCTTCATCAACGATGGCGTCACCGCGGCCGAGGCGGTGACCCGGCTGCGTGCCTTTGCCGGCGATGACGACGATGCACCCTGGTTCATGGCGGTCAATTTCGTCAATCCGCACGACATCATGTTCTTCGACGCGACCGGCGAGGGCGAACAAACGCGCATCCGGCCCAACCTGGTGTCGCCGTTGCTGCCGGCACCGGGCGATCCCGTTTACGATCGCGACTGGAATTTCCCCCTGCCGCGCAGCTTCCATGCCGACGACTTGTCGCGAAAGCCGCGCGCGCACGCCGCGATCAATGCCAGCGAAGGCGCCTTTTATGGCCGTATGCCGCACGGCGACGAAGCGGTCTGGAAGCGCAACCTCAATTATTATTTCAACTGCATCCGCGACGCCGACCGGCACATGAAGACCGTGCTCGACGCGCTCGACGCTTCGGGGCAACTCGACAACACGATCATCATCTTCACCTCCGATCATGGCGAGCGCGCCGGCGCGCACGGGATGCGGCAAAAGGGCGGCACCATCTATAAGGAGGATGTCGGCGTGCCGCTGATCGTCGTCCACCCTGACCTTCCCGGCGGCCGCACGACCCATGCGCTCGGCAGCGCGGTCGACCTCGTACCCACGATGCTATCGCTCGCCGGGGTCGACGAAGCGGCGCGGCACGCGATGCAGCCGAAGCTGGTGGGCCACGACCTCTCGGCGGCGATCGCATCGGCGCCCGCGCCGACGAGCCGCGACAAGGCGGGTGTCCTGTTCAACTATGCGGTGCGCTATGGGTGGAACGCGCCCGATGTGCCGCCGGGGGCCACCGAGACTAAGCCACTGCCCGAAAACGACCTGATGCTGCGCCGCCTCCACCGCGGCGTCCACGATGGCCGCTACAAGTTCGCGCGCTATTTCGCACCCGCGCAGCATCACATTCCAAAGCATTGGGACGATCTGGTCGCCTACAACGACCTCGAGCTCTACGACACGGCGGCCGACCCAGACGAGATCGACAATCTCGCCTGGCGTCCCGACGCCCACAAATCGCTCATCGAACGCCTGAATGCCCAGACCAACACGCTGATCGCAGCCGAGGTCGGTGAAGACAAGGGCGCCGAATATCCGGGACCGGTCGCGCAGTATAACACGCTGCATCTGGCCTGATCCGTTCACCTTTGGGAGAGGGACTATGAAAATCGACAGCTTGAAGTGGGGGAGTGCGCTCGCGCTTGTCATCGGGGCGCCGGCCTACGCGCAGGATGCGCCGCCGGCCGGGGCGCAGGAACGCGACAACGGCCAGACGATCATCGTCACTGCGACGCGCCGCGAACAGACGCTGCAGGAAGTGCCGATCTCGGTCGCGGTCGTCAGCGGCGACCAGCTCGAAGAGAAAGGGACACTGCTGTTCGACGATGTCGCCGATGGCGTCCCCAATCTCCAGATCGACCGCACCAACGGAAATTTCGCGATCACGATGCGTGGCCTTGGGGCGGGAACGGGAAATTTATCCTTTGAACAATCGGTCGGACTGTTCATCGACGGCGTCTATCTCAGCCGGTCGCGGGCGTTCCAGAACCCGCTGCTCGATATTCAGCGGGTCGAAGTGGTCCGCGGGCCGCAAGGCGCGCTGTTCGGCAAAAACACCAACGCGGGCGCGATCAGCGTCGTCACCCGACGTCCGACGCGCGATTTCGAGGGCTTCGTCCGCGCGAGCGGCGAGGTCGAGCATGGCGGCTGGAACCTCGACAGCGCGGTGTCGGGACCAGTGTCCGATACAGTCAGCGTTCGCCTGACCGGCCGCGTCGGGGCGATCGGCGATTATATGAAGAATAGCCTGACCGGCCGCGACGAGTTCGGGTCGCACTATGAAGCCGTGCGCGGCCAGATTCTTTGGGAACCGGCCGATAATTTCGACGCGCTCGTCAAGGTCGAGCATTCATCGAACCGCGTCGACGGCGGCGCGTTGGTGTTCAATTATATCGGCGACGCCAATTGTTTCCTGTGCAACGCGGTGCGCAATTCGGGTGCCGACGTGCCCGAATATCCGTCCTTCACCCGCGCGTCGGCGGGAACCAGTCCCGAATATGACAATACCAAGACGACGATGGCGCAGCTGACCATGAATCTCGACCTCGGCGACTGGCGCTTCACCTCCGTTACCGCCTGGCAGGATTTGAAGGGCGGGGTGAATATGGATTATGACGGGCCGCTGACCTTTCTCGAATCCGACATCACCGAACAATCCAATTCCTTGTTCCAGGAGGTGCGCGCGCAGCATCCGATCGGCGACGACGGAGCCTTGATCGCCGGATTGACCTATATCGACACCAATTTGCACATCCAGCAGGCGTCGACGTTCAACGCTGCTAGCGCTGGATTTCCCGCCCCGCTCAACGGTCTGTCGCTGCGCCAGTTCAACCAGACTGGCGAATCCTGGTCGCCCTTCGTGTCGGTCGAAGTGCCGGTAAGCGAGCGGATCATGCTGAGCGGCAGCCTGCGCTATTCGCATGAAAGCCGTGTCGGCAATGCGATTTCGAGCAATGTCGGCGCCTTCCCGCCGACTTATCTGCCCTATGATCTCACCGAAACGCGCAAGGAGAGTTTGTGGGATTATTCGGCGCGCGTCCGTTACGAATTCTCGCGCGACGCCTATGTGTATCTGAGCTATGCGACGGGCACGAAGGGCGGCGGCTTCGTGTCGAACGATGCGCTGCTTCTCTATAACATCCAGAACGGCATCGCGACCTTCCAATATGATTCGGAACGCGCACGTTCGTGGGAGATCGGCGGAAAATTCCGTTTCCTTGACGGCAAGGGGCAATTCAACGTCGCCCTGTTCCGTACCAATTTCGCCGACCTTCAGGTGTCGGAATATAATGGCACGGCGTTCATCACCGGCAATGCCGCGTCGGCGATCGCCCAGGGGGTCGAGATGGACGCCAATATCGGGATCGGCGATTATTGGCGCGTCGGCGGCAGCTTTGGCTACCTCGACGCGCATTATAAGGACTACCCCGGCGGCGCGTGCCTGTACGACGCTCCGCCGACCTGTATGCCCCAGACCAACAACCTTGCCGGCGTTCGCCTTGTCCGCGCGCCCGAGTGGACGGGCAATGCGTTCATCGAGGCCAAATATCCGGTGTCCGGCAGCCTCTATGTGCTGGCGAACCTATCGGCGAACTATCAATCACGGTCCTTTTTCCAGCCCGACATGAATCCGCTCAATTCGCAGCCCGCCTTCACCAAATATGATGCGCGGCTGGCGGTAGGCCGCGAGGACGGCCAATGGGAGCTCGCGCTGGTCGGCCGCAACCTCACCAACAAGGTCACCACGAGCCAGGGATTCAACACCCCCGTATTTGGCGGCAACAGTCATATGGCGCTCGTCGGCGCGCCGCGGACGATGACGGTGCAGCTGTCGCTCGATTTCTGATGACGGCCGGATGAGGGAGCACGCGATGGCGCAGCCAGACCTGTTGCTGCTGGCCGGAGGAATCCGCAGTGGCTCACTCAATGAAAAGCTGATCGGCTGCGTGTCGGAAGCGGCGCGCAGTCTGGGGCTCGGCGCGACGCGACTGACGCTCTCCGACTATCGTCTGCCGCTGTTTGGCGCCGATGCCCTGTCGATCGACGAGGTCCCCGAGGCGCTGGCGCTCAAGGCGGTGTTCGGGCGGCACGACGCGGTGATCATCGCCAGCCCTGAGCATAATGGCTCGGTGACCGCGATGTTGAAGAACGCACTTGACTGGATGTCCTGTCCGAACGCGGGGGAGGCGCCGCAGGCCTATATTGCCTTTCGGCGCAAGGCCTTTGGTCTGGTTTCGGCGTCGTCGAGTCCCTTCGGCGGGATGCGCGGCCTGTCGCAGCTCCGGCATATATTGACGACGGTGCAGGCGCTGGTCGTCCCCGAACAGCTCAGCGTCCCGCACGCGCACCGTGCCTTCGACGAAGCTGGCCGGCTGACCGATCCGTTCCTGACCGGGCTGCTGGCCGACCTCGTACGGTCGGTGGCCGGCCTCGGGCGGCGCTAGCTCGACGACCACAACTGCTTGATCATATCAAGGGCAACAGGGAGCGAGAATTGACGAACGCCGGACCGCGATCGTGGAGCGATTATTGGGCGTTCGAGGACAGCCTCGGTTATCTCGCCCGCCTGATCTTCCGATCCTTTTCGCGCCTCCGCGAAACGCGCACCATCGACCACGGGATTTCGGCGGGACAATGGATCTTTCTGCGCCAGCTCTGGCGCGGAGACGGCATCAGCCAGCGTGAATTGAGCCGACAGCTCGCGCTGCGCGACGCGACGACCACGATCGCTCTGCGCGGACTCGAGGAGGCATCGCTGGTGCGGCGGCGCGTCAACCAGCACGACCGGCGCGAGATATTGGTGTTCCTGACGCCCCGCGCCCGGCAACTGCAAACACTGCTGCTTTCGGTGACGGCGGAGGTGCAGTCGCTGGCGACCGGCGGCTTTTCCGACCAAGAGACCGAGATTCTGCGCAGCCTGTTGCTGCGCGTGATCGCGAATCTGGCGCGCGAAGATGTCGATATTCGGTGAAGCGACCCGAAACCGTCAAAGGAGAGAGATGATGATCGCGGTGATTGCAAAGCTGACTGCCAAGCCGGGCCATGAGGACGAATTGGGCGCGGCGCTAACCGATGGCGCCGCAAAGGTGCTCGCGGGCGAGCCGGGCTGCCTGCTCTATCGCGTTGCGCGGTCGCGCAGCGACACGGGCGTCTACACGCTCATGGAAATCTACGCATCGCAGGCGGCGCTCGACGCGCACCCGAACGCACCGCATTTCGAGGAAATCCGTACCGCGCTGTCGGCGCATCTCGGTGCGGCGCCCGAGGTTGAGTTTCTGGATGCGCTGAACTGATCGCGCGTCAGGCCGGGGCGGCCCCCGCCTCGGCCGACATCCGCGCGAGCTCGCGCGCGAACCCCTTGAAGCCCAGTGTCAGGATGATTGCCGCGATCGGCAGCGCGATGGCGGTGACGGTCGCAATCGAATAGCGCAGCGCCGCATCGTCTTGGAACAGATTGTCCGTGAGCAGCGCGATCAGCATCGGTCCGAAACCGAGACCGACCAGATTGACGACGAAGAAATAGAGCGCCGTCATCCGCGCGCGATATTCGTTCGGTGTGATCAATTGCAGTGCGACACCGCCGACGCCGTGCAATGTCATACATGGGTAGGCGAGCGCGAGCATGACGAAGGCGAGGGTCGGATCGGGCATCAGCACGGTCGCGAGCAGGGGTGGGCCGCCGAGCAGGATCGACAGCCGCATGACGCGCAAATGCGCATCGGCGACGCCCTTGGCATAAAGATGGTCGGCGAGCGAGCCGCCGACGAGCAGTCCGATTGTGCCGCCAACGGCCATGATGACCCCGAACCACAGCCCGGCATCGGCGACGTCCATGCCATAGGTGCGTGCGAAGAAGGTCGGGATCCACGCAATCGCGCCGTACATGACGAGCCCGATCAGCGACATGCCGCCGAACAGCGCGCCGAGCGCCGAGCGCTGGGTGCGAAGATGCGCGATCAGTCCGGGCGTCGACGCGGCCGATGCGATCGGGGCGGGCCCCGCGGCCTGGCGACCGCGCCGCAGCGGCTCGCGCACGGTGAACATCAACAGCGCGATGAGCAGTCCGGGCGCGGCGACCCATACGAAGATCAGCCGCCACGCATCCATCGCGCCAAAGAAGGGCATATCGACCATCGGCGCCGCGAGTACCGCCTGGACGACGAAAGAGCCGAGGATCAGCGCAATGCCCGCCCCCAGCGGCACGCCGATCGAATAGACCGCCATCGCCCGTGCCAGCTTGTCGCGTGGAAAATAGTCGCTGAGCATCGAATAGGCGGCGGGCGACAGCGTCGCTTCGCCGACGCCGACCCCCATACGCGCGGCGAACAAGGTCGCATAGCTTCCCGCAAAGCCGCAGCCCGCGGTCATGAAGCTCCACACTGCGATCCCGACGAGGATCAGGTTGCGCCGGTTGTAACGGTCGGCGATCCACGCGAGCGGCAGGCCGAGCAATGTATAGAAGAGCGCGAAGGCGAGTCCGATCAGCAGGCTGACCTGCGTGTCCGAAATATCGAGCGCGGCGCGGATCGGGGCGACCAGCAGGCTGAGGACCATCCGATCGATGAAGGACAGCGTGTAAGCGAGCAAGAGGACGCCGACGACATACCAGCTCTTCGCCGGACACGGCCATGGCGGGGTTACCGCGGGCGGGTGTTCGAGCTGTTCGACAGTCCCGATCCCCGCCCCTTGCGCTGCCATATGCTCTCCCATTCGTCGCTCAAGCCACCACCCTCTTGCAAGGCGGGCAATGCTGCGATATAGCAGCCTATATACTTAGCTTACTAAGTATATAGGCGCCAGCAGTCAAGCAGGATCGGACGCACGCAACGACGACAAATATATGGGAGAGAATCAATGCCCGAACAGAGGAAGAATCCGTCCGCGTGGTTGCTGGCGGGGGTCGCGGTGTTCGCGACGCCGGGCGCCGCCGGCGCGCAGGAAGCGGCGGATGACGCGAGCGGCGACATCATCGTCACCGCGCAACGCCAGGAACAAAAGCTGCAGGATGTCCCCGTTTCGGTAACCGCGTTCGGTTCCGACCAGCTGCGCACCGGTACTATCGAAACGATGGCCGACATCGCGACCCGTACCCCGGGACTCAGCGTCAGCGCGGTCGATCCGACCAACACCAATTTCGCGATGCGCGGCATCGGCAGTCCGCCGGGAATCAGCCAGAATGCCGGCGGTGATCCGTCGGTCGTCGTCTTCGTCGACGGCGTCTATGCAGGGCGCGGCGGCACCCCCGATCTCGACGCGCTCGACCTCGAACGCATCGAAGTGCTGCGTGGGCCGCAGGGAACTTTGTTCGGCAAAAATGCGATCGGCGGGCTCGTCCAGTTCGTCAGCCGCAAACCGTCGGCCGACAACAGCTTTTTCTTCGAGGGCACCTACGGCAATTATGACAAGGTCGGCGTCGTCGCGCGCGGCAATATGGCGCTGACCGACAAGCTTTTCCTGTCGGCGGGCCTCTCGCACAAGCAGCGCAACGGCTATGAATTTAACGAAACGACCGGGCATGACGTCAACGACCAGAATCTGACCACGGGGCGCGTCGCGCTGCGCTTCGTGCCCACCGATACGCTCGACATCATTCTGCGCGCCGACATTTCGCATCAGGACCAGAAGGGCAATCCGCGCCACAATAATTGCGACGCCAGCTTCCAGGGCGGCGTCCATTGCGTGGGGATCAATCCCGATCCGCGCGTCGTCAACGCCTATACCGACGGGCTGATCAAGCGGACGATCAAGGGCTATTCGGCCGAAATCAACCTCGACCTGCCGTTCGGCACGCTCACGTCGCTGACCGCGCTGCGCGAGGTCGATTTCGAGTTCGAGACGGCCTTCTTCAGCAACCCGGTCAATCCGCCGACGCAGATCGAATCGACCGACTTCGGCGAGGAGAACAGCAGCCAGTTCAGCCAGGAGCTGCGGCTGGCGTTCGAAGCGTTCGATGGCCGCCTCAGCGGCCAGACCGGCGTATATTATCTCAAAGAGAATATCGATCGCATACAGGGGCAGATCCAGCAATTCCCGACCCCCGCAATCTCGGGCGTCGGTCTCTATCCGCAATCGGTCAACGCGCGCAGCTTTGCCCTATTCGGGCAGGTCGATTATGAAATCATACCGTCGCTGACCGCGACCGTCGGCGCGCGCATGACGTGGGAACGCAAGAGCGGCCGCTTCGCGGGCTTCAAGATCGACGATGGTCCGGGCCTCCCGCCGCCGTTGGGATCGGTCGTCGGCTATGATGTGACGGGCGCCAAGAGCTGGAAGGCCTTCACACCCCGCTTTGCACTGAACTGGAAGGCAAGCGACGACATTCTCCTCTATGCGTCGGTCGCGCGCGGTTACAAGAGCGGCGGCTTCCAGGGATTGTCGGGAACCGCGGCGGGCGCATCGACCCCCTATGATCCCGAATTCGCCTGGGGTTATGAGATCGGCGCCAAGACCGACTGGTTCGACCGCAAATTGCGGCTGAACGTCGCGGCGTTCCAGACCGACTATTCGGACCTTCAGATCTCGCAGCTTGTTCCGCTGTGCTGCGTCGTCGTCAGCAATGCGGCCAAGGCCCGCATCCGCGGCGCCGAGGTCGAGTTTGCCGTCCGTCCGGCCCAAGGGCTGCAGATCGACGGCAGCTATGCCTATCTCGACGCCAAATTTACCGAATATTCGATCCCGGGGCAGGCTTATACGGGCAACCGTCTGCCGCGCTCGCCGAAGAACAAGTTCAACGTCGGCGGACAATATGAAGCGCCGATCGGCGACCTGACCGCGAAGTTTCGCGTCGATTACAGCTGGGTCGATGACGCCTATTTCGAGGCATCCAACATCCCGCAGCAATTGTGGCCGAGTCACGATAATCTCGACGCGCGGTTGTCGATCGCCGGTCCCGATGAGCAATGGGAATTGTCGGTATGGGGCAAGAATCTGACCGACGAGCTCGTGCCGACCTATGTTACCTATTTTGGCCCGTTCCGGCAGATCCTGACCCCCTATGCACCGCCGCGCACCTATGGCGTGACATTGGCGTTCAAGATCTGACCAGCGGCGCGGCGGGGTGTCCCTTCCCCGCCGCGCTTCCCGCTTTTGACCGACGAAGGAAGACCGATGCTCAAGCCAGATTTCCGCTATCTCTGTTCGTACCGCGCGGCCTTTACCGAACCGCAACAGCAGATTGGCAAGGCACATTTCGGCCGTCGCATGATCGCGGCGCTGACCGGGGGTGAACTCGAGGGAGAGCGGCTGCGCGGCCGGGTGATGCCGAGCGGTGGCGACTGGGCGACGATCGACGACAATGACACGCTGCGCCTTGACGCGCGAGTCACCTTTGAAACCCACGACGGCGCACTGATCTATGTCTCCTATCGCGGCGTGATGCGTCCGCTGTCGACCGCGCATAAACATGCGCGGGCCGGCGGACCGAAAACTGACGAAGAAAAGGCCGAAATCTATTTCCGCACGACGCCGATGTTCGAGACGGGCGATGAACGCTATCTCTGGCTCAACGATATCGTTGCGGTTGGACTGGGTGCCAGCGTCGGCGGCGCGGTGCGCTACGACGTGTTCGAACTCCTATAGGGCCGACCACCGCGACAAGGGCGATCCATTACATCGATCACGTCGGCCATCGGGCCTTACGAACAGACAGGATCGGTCGCCGCGCATTCTTGACTTCGTGAACGACCAACCGCAATCCGAAACGAACCGAGGTATAACGTCGGTGGTCTCGGGTTCGCTGGAATGACGAAAGAGGCTGAGGGGGGAAGGCGCGATGAAGAGCTGGCACCGCTATGCGATCACTCTGGTGGGCGGCATGGCGGTCGGGCTCGGCGCTGTCTGGGCGTTCATGGACGGCGGGCTCGGCGACGGTGCGATCCGGAATGGCCCGTGGACGACCTCGCTCGGCTATGGAACCAGGGCGACGGACGCGGTGACGCGCGCCAGGGTCGCGCGGTCGGGGCTGCTCGCGCTGCCGGCCGGGGAAACCCTCTATTGGCTGGCAAAGACCGACGCGAGCGGCGCGCCGCTCGACGGCCATTGCCGCTACAGCCTGTCGGGAACGCCGCTCGACGCGCGCTGGTGGAGCATCACCGTCTATGACGCCAGGGGCTATCTGGTCGATAATCCGGCGCGCATCTGGTCGGTCAACGGCGCCAATGTTGCGCTCGATGCCAAGGGTGAATGGCGGGTCATCCTGTCGCCCGACAAGCCCCGCGACGCGGCATGGCTGCCCGGCATCAAGGGACAGCCCTTTCAGCTCACGCTGCGCATGTATAATCCCGGCCCGGCCTTTCGCGCCGATCCGGCGCACGCGGTGCTGCCGCGTCTCGTGAAGGAAGGGTGCTGAGATGCGCGCGTGGTTTGGCCCCGTCCTTCTCGGCCTGTTGGCCGCCGCCGCGGCCGCGGGCATCGCGATCTTCTGCCTTCCCTATGCCTTGATGAATGTTGCGATGGACCGGCTGGGGCAGGGCGGCATCAACAGCATGTCTTACGCTCCCCCGGCGACGCCCGAGCGTCAGCCGGTGGTGCGGCCGAGCCCCGACCTCGCCTATTCGACCTGCCCCTATGATCTGTCGAAAGGGCCGCTCGCGATCGACGTCGTGCCGGTTGCGGGTCGCTATAATTCGCTCAGCATCTTCGATGCGGCGACCGACGCGATTTTCATCCGCAACGATGTCGAGGCGCAGGGGCGCCCCTATCGAATCATCGTCGCGCGGGCAGGGCAGGCGGTGCCTGCGGGCGCCGAAACCGTATATGCGAACCATGATCGCGGCATCGCGCTGATCCGCCTTTTGCTTAAGGATCCGGCGGAAATCGGAGCGCTCGATGCGGTGCGGCGCCAGTCGACCTGCCACAGGATCACAAATCGGAAATAGGGGGTTGCGCCCCCCGGCGACTGTCCGTAAAGGCACCGCTCCACGCACCCGTAGCTCAGCTGGATAGAGCACCAGACTACGAATCTGGGGGTCGGGCGTTCGAATCGCTCCGGGTGCACCATAACCTCCTGAAATTGCTAGGTTTTAATTCTCACCCCTTCAAGGGTCCGAGTTTTCATGTTGCACGGGGTTTCAACGGTTTTCGCTGATTTTCAGCGGGTTTCGGCCAGTCCGTGCAACATGGATGCAACATGGCGGGAACCGAATTTCGGTGGAGCCTGAACCTCTGAAATCATCGCGGGTGCCGGAAATCCGTATATTGCTTCGCAGCCCCGAGAAAGGTCGAAGCAACAGCAAAGCCTGTTGCGATCTTCGCTTGCTTGCTCTCAGCCCTGGCTGCGCGTCTTTCGCCTTCGAGATTCCATACGTCCATCTGCCTCGCTCGAATTTCGCGGCGGAAATTTTCCGATGAAGCGGCCGAATCCTCAGCCCCGATCATCTGAGTATCGAGGGTGACTCGCGCCGCCGATCCAGACGTGATGTCGATGTTGCCAGCCGCCATCCGCGCCTCTTGCGCGCCGACGCGCCCCGCCACCTCGCGGCCGAGCTGGCGTTGCTGATCTTGACCTCGATCGATCGCGTCGGACGCGGCCTCTCGCGCGATCTGCTTGTTCTGCTCGGCGACGCGAGCCTTATATCGCGACATTTGGCTCTGATAGATGCCGCCCTGAATCTGACCGGCTGCGGTTACAGCGGTTGACGCAATGGTGAGGGCTAAAACTGGATTGCACACGATTACTTCCTTTCCGGGTTAGTTATTTTCACCACTGAAGGCGTTGGCGAGGTCGGGCGCGCGGGATGGCGTGGAATCGCCCGGCTCCCACCACAGGCCCTGCCCATTCTCCGCTGCCCACTGCATCACGCGGGCTTCGCTCTCGCTATAATCGGGGTCATATGCCTCTGACAGCCGATCAAGGATCATCCGCTCATACGCGGCGCGCAGATACCATATGTTTCCGCCTGGCGCGTATCGCTTGAGAAATCGCACCGCTTCGCGAGCCGGGTTGCCGGGCGTGGTGCCGCCGTCTTTTCGCTCGCGATTGACGGTCCCGGTGACTGCCTTTCGCGTATCCTTCACGAGCCCATAAAACGGCCCCAGCGCGAAACCAGCGAGGCTGTCGATGCGATCGCTTTTGAAGCTGCCAACGATATCGCCGAAAATTCCGAGACCACCACCCTGTAGGGCAGCGTCACCCCAGAACTCGGCGTTGTCCATCGGGCGCGGATCGCGACCCTTGGCGATCTCACGAAGCTGGATCGAAGCCGCGCCGAACAGCGTCATCCCGATGAAGAACTGCGCCCCATAGGCCCCAGCCCGATAGGGGCCAAGCTCGCGAAGAACCTGCGCCTGCGACATGAGCAGCGAGACAGCGAAGCCTTTGAACTGGAAACTGTTGCGCAGGAACTCGCCCGTCAATGTCCCCGGCCGCGTGCCGCCCTGCATCAAGGCGCGCGCACTCGCGGTATTTTCCTGCACGGCCCGCGCCGTTTCGGCGAGGATCATTTCCTGCACCCTGTCGGCAACGCGGCGATCCTCGATGTTTCGGGCGTTGACGAATGCGGCGTTGCCACGACGCTCCGGTTCGGCTTTTCGGATGATATCCCAGTCGCTGGCGTCGATGCCGTAACGGCTCATCGATACACGAAGTGGGTCAGGCAGCGCGTCGAACGCCTTGCCCCGCAAGTCTCCGAGAGTTCCGAGAAAGTCGAGCCCGAACGCCCGCTGCCCGGCTTCGGTCAGCTTGTTGAGCCCAGCCAGGCGCAGCACGTCATCGGCAACCACTTGGGTGAATTGCGGGCCATGGGTCTCCCCATAGTATCGCGACAGTCCCAAGAGCGAATGGCTGGCATCGCGCATCCCCAGCCCGAGCCGGATCGCCAGCATGCGGTCTTCCGAACTCGCCGGGTTGAGTTGCTTGACGTAACTCCACAAGACCTTGGTCTGCGGGAGGCCGTTGAACTTGCGCGCCATCACCTGGGTGTTGATATCGCTGATGGCGGAGATGGGCGACGAACCCAGAAGCGCCGATGTCAGAATATCGCGGGTGCCGGAGATCGCCCTGATGCCGTGGTAGCTCAGCCGCTCCATCCACCCCTCCGCCAGAACCGGCACCGATGTCTCGCCCTTGAGATAGGACCAAAGCCGCTCAGTCAGTGCCCGGCCGCCCGACGCGCCGGTTACAGCACCCGGCGCCAACTTGTCGGATTGCGCCTCCATGCGATCGACAGAATCGAGCAGGAATTTTATCGTGGCGTCCGGATTGGGGCCGAAGCGTTCGAGCGAGGCAATGTCGTGCGACATGCCGCGGATATGGCCCATGATGGTCGTGAAGGCGTCGCCGCTCCCGTATTTCGCCTGATACTCCAGCCAGGCATCGCCATCCTTGAATACCAGCACGCGGGGGTAGGCGCGGGCGTTTGCGAGCTTGGGCTGGCTCATGAAAGGATCGATCGGTTCGGCGCTGAGGCCGTTCGTGCGGATCGACTCATAGGATCCCCGAAGCACCTCCTCCAACCGGGCAGGCGTCATCCGCAGGCCCGTATCGGGATCGCGCATCGCCTCTAAATCCAGCATCTCCCGAAGGTCACCGCGCCATTCCTCGTAGGCGACGCGACGGACCTTGAGCGGATCGTGCCGATGCGTGATCCCCCATCCACGCAGCTTGCCGATATTCCCCCCGGCCGCGTTGAAGCGCAGCCGGAGCGATTCGAGCGTGTTCCCGAGCGCGTCGGCAAAAGCCTTCGCACGCGGATTACCGCTCGCGTCGCCATGCAATTCCTGCATCACATCGCGCAGTCCCGCCTTGTTGCTCGCCGTGCCGAGAAAATTGCGACGGTGCGCCTCGATGAAATCCGAAATCTCGGCCTGCGCCTGAAACTCGATGTTCTCGGCGCGCGTGACGACATTCTCATAGGGCGCCTGGACATCGCGATCCATCATGGCCCGGATGGCGGCATAGGAAGAGCTTCCCCGATAGCGGGCGATGTCGTCGCGTGCCCGGCGCTGCGAGGCGGCTTGGAGCAGCGTCTGGCGCCGTTTCAATGCGGCAGCGTCGGAAAGCTGGCGCAACGTCTGCTCGCTCGCCGTGGCTGACGCCGCCTCAGGCCCCATATTCTGCCGGTAGGACTCTTCCAGCCGATCGAATAGATCAGTCATGCGCTTGGCGCGCTGCGGATCGATTTCGCCGCGCTCAACCATGCCGGGGATGCAATTACGTAGCGACATGAGGAGCCTTTCGTGCGATGAGGCTGCGCATGGGCAAACCGCTTTCGTGGATCGATAGGGACCGCCGCAACGGCCTCTGGACAGCCATAGCGCTAGGATGGTGCTTTCTCGGCTTACCGCTCGCGCTTCTTGTCTCGCGCTTCGACAAGACGGCTGGCCTCGTTGTGCTGGGTGTCGTGGTCGCCCCGCTCGTGGTGATGGCCTTGGCGGCAACCCTTGCCATCACGCTCGCGCCGTTTTTCGTCCGCAAGCCGCAAGACCGACTTTTCATCGCCCCGCTATGCGCCATCATCGGATATGCGCTCGGCGGCTGGCTGGTCGCGATCGGATATCTCGCCGCCGTGCTGATCGTGTGGGCGGGAGTATCGGCGTTCGGGGCGATCAGGAATAGTGGCTCCACGGTTAGGCTCCCCTCATAGGGACCATGCACGCGCGCGCCGCGATCAGCGCGTTGTCGTCCGCATCAAGCTCGTCGAGAACATCGGCAAGGCGAACATCGCCCCCCTCGTCGTTCACACGCATCATCTCGTCGGGATTGGCCGCGACAGCCATCCGCAGATCATGTTCAAGGCTTTGCGTTACGGTGCGCGGGCCTTCGCCATGGATCGCATCGTCATAGTGCTCGATCCCCTGAGCGCGCAGCGGTGCCGACCGCTCCCGCCACGATCGGACGAACTCGGCTCCATCGGGAGTCAGGTCGCCGCGTCCACTCATTGCATCGATCGGCAAACCTGCCTCGCGGGCGATATTATACAGGCGGGTCGCGATGCCCTTGCGGCGAATATCGGGTGAGACATAGGTGATGACACCGCCGAAATTGTCGATCGCTTCGGGGTGCGTGGGGATCAGCAACCCCGCCTTGGCGCGGCCATCGTGGCCTCTCAGCACCACGGTGGCGAAGGAGCCGTCATCCGCCTGTTCGACGCGGTAGCCGGACGGGCCGGTCTCCGGGATCATGTGCCGCGATATGATCCAGTCGTCGACCGCATCGGCCGCCACCGTCGCCCGGGTCGGCGGCTCGACCTTCCGCTCGATCGCGTCGGCGATATCACGCGCGACGCGCCGCTCGCCTGTCTTCGCCACCGGCGCCAGCTCATCCGCGCGCGCGACGGGAACATCGATCTTATAGATTGCGCCGGATTCGCCGGCCGCCGAGCGCGCGGCGGCCTCGTCATCGGTGTAGCCTCGGAATGTAGCGCCCTCGGCGTCGGGGGTGTCCGCCCTATAGAGGCGCAACGTGTCGGCATCATCGCCATCGGGCCATAGATCGAAAGCGCGAGGCTCGGCATCGTCCCATTCGCGGCGCACGGCCAAGGTCGCATCGAGATCGTCAGCATCGCGCGCACGCGAGATCGCAAGCTGCTGCTCGGCCGCGTCAACCTCGCGCTGCGCGGCCATCCATTCTTCGTCTGCGCTGAACTCATCCCGGCGCAGCGTCGGGCCATCCGGGTCGCCGCCAACCTTGCGATGCGCCCATTGAATCAGGTCTTCGGCCGTCATCCCGCGAAGAAACGGGTTTGCATCCACGGCTCGCTTACCAAGGATTCTCGATACAGGCATGTCGGGCGCTGCCCGCAAGACGGCCTTGGCTCCACCGGACCCCGCGAAATGCGCGAGATAGAGATTTCCCGGCGTCGCTCGCGCGCCGGTCGAGGCCAATGCCCGCTCGTTCTCGGCGAGCATGTCGTCCATCAATTGCTCGTTGAGCACTGGATCTCGGCGCTTCGCGGCTATCTCCGCATCGGTCAGTCCGCCCGATCCATAGCGGCGCTTGTAAAACCGGGTCCATGTCGAGGCAAGGAACTGATACGGCCCCATCGCGCCGGAGATCTCGTTGTAATCGTCTGTCGGGCTGCTCTCCGCTCGGCGGATTTTCGCCTTCACAGTCTCACGCGAGGCTTTCGGTGATACGGGGCGGACAGGGCGCGGCGGTTGCTCTCCATCGAGCACGCGCTCGGCTTCCGCCATCCGCTCGCGATGCGCCTCTGTTCCCGATCCCGGCTTGAATGGGCTGGTCGCATCAACCTGAGCCTCGCGCTCGACGACATTGACGGCTGCTCGCTCGGCTGGCGTGAGCCTTCGCTCCCGGTGTCGGCGCAGAAAGGCCGATGCTGGTTCGACGATCCCGCCTTGGATAACGGCACCCGCGACGCCCGCGACGGCTATGTTCGTTGCCGCCTCACCGGCTGTCAGCTTCTCGCCACGCTTCTCCCGCTCGCCAGCTATCATCGGCTGTTCAATGGCCTCGGTTGCGATATTGACCGCCGCCTCACCTATGATGCGCCGTGCCACAGTTGCTCCGGTGCCCCCCAGAGGCAGCGTCATCACGTTGATGGGGTCGGCTGCGGCGCCAGCGAACCCGCCCGCATATCCGGTGACAGTGCTTACCCCTTCGGTTCGCTCGAGGGTTTGCAGGTCTTTGCCGCGACGCTCTTGCGTCCGCTTGGTCACGCTCGCGCGGAAAGCATCGACCGAATCGGGAACGCCGGGCAGGAAATTCGGCTTCTTTGCCCTGATGCGGGCGATGTCGCGAAATACCCGCGCCTCCTGCACCCACGCATTGGAGTGACCGATCGCGATATATTCCGTTTCCGGCTTCCCCGTTTCAGCCTTCACCGCGTCGATCAACGGCGAATAGGCGCTAATGAGCTGGTTGATGGACTCGCCAGGCCAATCGTCTTTTGCCGTGCGCCACCCCGCGGCAAACGCCTCTCCGGGCGGCGCGGCGGGAATATCGTCGACATTCTGCGCAATCGGCAGGCCTGGCGCGTCTTCGGTGTCATAGAAGGACGTAGGATCCTGAGCGGGATTCCTCATTACTTCCTCACCGGCAATTTTGCGATGTCGAGCGCGTAGGGGCGTCCGCTTTTCGTTCCGAGCAGCCGCCCCGCGCGCGTCCGAAACCCGTAGCGTGTGCCGCCGAGTCTCACGGGCGTGAGCTTGCGCAGCTCGCTCACCGTCACGGTCTTGCCATCCGGCCACATGGCCGCATCGCTCACCGCTGCCTTGCCGGTGTCGGGGCCGGTCATGGTGGCGAGGCGGCGGAACACACCATTCCCGGTCCATCCCGGCGGGATCGAAACCCACCTACCGCCGAACTTGGAAAGGCCTCCATGCTGGACGCTGCCTTTGACCTCACCGCCAAGCGCCGCGTTGATTGCGCCGCGCCAGATGCCACTGTCCCACGCCGTCGCGCCGCGCTGACGCGCGCGCTCCGCGTAAACCGACTTCGCTGCGTCGAAAACGTCTCGCGAATAGTCGGGCGGCATTCCCGCGAGCGCTGGCGCTGCCATCCGGTTGAACTCCGATTGAGCGAGCCCGCTGTCGAAAACCTTGGCGGACGTGGCGAGGGCGTCCCTGCCGCGCAGGACTTCCAGTGCGAGCTTTTCACCCCCCGGCGAGGATATGAGGGTCGCCGCGATCCGAAACTCGCCATCGTCCTGACTCGTCAACTGGCGAGCAGCACCCTCGATCGCGCGAGGATCGCCGAAAAGCGCGATCGTGCGGAGGACTTTCAAGCGCTGCGCAGCCTCGCCGTGCAAGTCACCCTCTAGCCGCCGGACATCTTCGGCGAACAGCGGCTCTATCGCTCCGCCCTGTCGGTGCGAGGCAGCAACGGCAAACGACGCGCGGGATTTGAAACTGTCGGGATCGCTGAGATCGAGCGCGGACGCGACCTGGCCCGTCGCATATTGTTCCTGACGCATGGCGCCGCCCGGCTGGCTGAGCCGCGAGGCCGTCTGTTCCCGAACGCTGCGAAGCCCGTTGAGGCGCGACGCCTGATCGGGAGACAGCCTGCCTTGCTTCGCCTCCAATTCGGCGATGTCCTGATCGATCTGAGCGAGTGGCGCGCCGCGATAAACTTCGGACACGCGGGTTTCCCCTGCCTTCGCTCGGGCCGCCGCCGCATTCGAGGTGTCGCCGATACGAGCATAGCCATCGGCAAGTGCGATCCAGTCGGCGGACGAGCCCGCCCCCGTCTCCAATTGCGTCCGCAGCGTCTCTAGCCGCTCGCGTTCCTGCGCCTTGGCCGCCGCCGCCTGCGCGCGGGCCTCCGCCTCGACGCGGCGCTGATCGGCGGCGATGGCCTCCCTGCGGATGCGGATGCCGCTTTGCACCGCGCGGGCGTCATCGGCGGAGAAGGAATCCCTATGCTTTTCAAAATACGCCTCACCGGCATCGGGGCCGATGTTGGCGACACGGGCAAGCCCGATGTCGCGGCGAGTCTCCGACTCCCTCAATTCAATCTCGTTCTGCGCCCATTCCAGAGATCTACCGCGATTGGCTCGCTTTGCGATGATGCTTGCCGCCGTCGCGAGATGGATTTCGCTCTGCTCGTCATTGTCCCAAGCGCGACCGGCGTCTCTCAACTCGTTTTGGGTTAGCGCTATGTCAGTTTCCTCTTCGAAAACCTGGCGCTCCCGAACCACGAAATTGCCCACTTGCTGACGAAGCGATTGCATCCTCGCCGCCGCATTATCGTCAAAAAGACGTTTCGCGACGGGCGACGGCAAGCCCGCTGATATTGTGTTCGCCTCTTTGGAAAGATCCTCAAGCACACCCTCATACGCATCAAGAGCGGCCTTCCCTTGGAGGCGGAACAGCCCTTCCTCGGGGTCGTGAAGCTTCTTCTCGGCAATGCCCCCAAAGGTAAGCGCACCGGTTTTTGCAGAATATTCGGCTTTCCGCAGGTTCAAATCGTGCAGCCCTTCCGCCAGCCCGCCCATGCTCTGGCCCAGACGCTCCACCGCCTCGCCCGTGAAGTTGCGGGCCTCGGTATAGCGAAGCGGTGGAGCGTCGAGCGGCTGGACCTGAACCGACCGACCCGGTGTGGTGGGAACCTGAACTCTCGCCACGTATCATTCCTTGGTGATACGAGCGGCGGCGGCTTCTTTGAATTGGGCGCGCAGGCGCTCGTCCGCTTCCGCAATTACCGCTTCGTCGAGAATCTCGGGCGTGACCGATGCAAGCGCTGAAAGACCGCGATCCATGCCGCCGATCATATAAGGGGCTAAATTGGGAGCTGATCTCAGAAGCTTATCGAGCAAAGGGGGGAAATTCGCCGTCCCGAACGCGCCGAAATGCACAAGAGCATTTCGCACCTTCATGGTGGCTGGCTCATTATGAGCCAGCCCAAAGGCGTAATGATGAAGCATGTCCTGGGCGACACCGGCCTCGCTGACCTTGGTTTGAAGCTCGCCAAGCGTAATGGCGAGGCCAGTCAACAGCCGCATATACTCAGCAACGGCGAGGCGCACCTGCACGGCATTAGCACGGCGAGACGCTGCTGCCGATGCCTCCTTTTCCTCCTGCTCCACCTGTTCAGCTTGCTTGCGGGCAACGGCCAAACCCTGAACCTTGAGTTCAAGGACGTTCACGGCGTCTCGGGCTTTAAGCATAGCCTTCTCGTCGCCGTTCGGGAGCGCGGCGGCATATGCCGATTCGGCGAGATGCTCGCGCGCCGTGGCCAGATTATTCAACGTCTCCGCCCTGAGGACGTCTATCTGCGCGACGTTTAATTTTGCTGCCTTGGTCACTTCACTTGCTCCTCTGTCTCGATTTTAGCCTTGCCGCAGTTGCAGCATCGACCAGCGCGATGGCGAGCCTGCCTCAGCATCTCTGCGTTTCCATTGTCGGGCCGACCCGGAAGAGAGTTGATATACTCCTGCAACCGGACCTCTTCTGCCGCATCGCGTTCATCAGCGCCCTTCATCCCGCTCAGCAGCACCGTCACCTCCCGAATCTCTGCGATCTTCATCGACGCTATGATTCGCACCCATTCTTTTAGGATCATTCTTCTTCCTCCGAGCCTGCGCCGGTGCGCTTTCCGATTCCCGCAATGATCGACGCCAGGCGGGCCGCAGCCGAAGACCCGTCCCAATCGCGAATAGACGCGCCCTCCGCGTCGGCATGACGGAGCCTGATGTCATCGCCATATTTCTTCGGCGCTAGCTTGCTTGCGACCCATTTCCGGGCGTCAACGCGCAACTTCGATCGCTGGACATGCTCTGCGTCAAACACGGTGTCCTTTTCGCCGTCGCTGCGCAGCCGTTCGACATAGTCGTTGCGGCCATCGTCCGCGATCTGCAGAATTTCATCAAAGATCGCATCCGCTTGACCCTCGCGCGCGCGCGCGTATTGCTCCCGAAGCTCGGCGGCCTGGACGGTGTCCTCCGACAGCCACCGAAAGACCGTGCTCACAGACGGCATGTCAACAGCCGCACAGATGGCACGCAGACTGTCGCCCTCGATCATGCGCTCACAGATCGCGCCCATAATCTTCGCCCGATTAAGTGTCTTGGGTCTCGCCATGATGGACGCATGGCACGCATTCAGGCGGCGCTGCGAAACCTTGCACAGGTTTGAACAATCTGCCGACAGAGCGCGCGAAAGCTGGCATCTTCGACAAGCATTTGTATGGCTTCGTTCAGGGAGCGCTGGATGCTGGAATGATCGCGATTGAGAGCGCGGCCAATCTGCGGAAGGGACGCGTAAGCATGGAGCTTCGATACCAAGATTATTGCCCGCCGCAATTTCACCGTCTCTTGGTCGAGCGCTCCGCCGCGGATCAACCGGACTAGGGTCGGATCGTCCTCGGCCGCCGCAAACAAGAAGCGCACGACAGCCAAGGGGGCATCAGCATCGCGGGCGAGCTGGCGCGGATCGAGCGGGGATGCCGTCAAGCATCCCCCGCCTTTAGTTTGGCCCTGGCACGGCGCCGGGCATGGCCTATCATCGCACCCTCACGGCCCGTCTTTGACCGAGAATGGGCGAGGCAGAGGGGCTGATAGTTCGAGCGATCGTCACTGCCGCCAAGGCATTTCGGAACGATATGATCAGCGTGCGATGCCTTAGTCGTTCGGCCCGCCTGAGCGCAGATGCGGCAATTAGGCTCTTGGCGAAGCATAGCCTTGCGGATCCGGTTGTGCTTCGCCCCATATCCTCGTGCGGCGGGCGATCCCATCGGTTGCCAACGATGCGGACGTTTCGTCTCGGTCGTCATCACGCCGCCCCCGGTCCATCGCTGGCGCCTTCGACGCGATACGGCGTGTCCAGAATGCCGGCGAGGTCAACGATCGGCACGTCCAGTAGCATTGCCATCTCGCGGGCATAATAGGCCGCTTCCGCAGGTTCGGTGTGCGGGAATACAGCATGGCGCGCCCAGGGATGGCGACCGCCGCGCACCATGTCCGGCGGATCAATCCAAGGCCCAGCGGTTGCAATCCAGAACTCGTTGAATCCAAGGCCGAACCAGTGGATGATCTCGACGATCTCAACCTCCTCCGGAGGCTTCTTCAAGCTGCCGCGGAGCGACGGGAAGGGGATTACGTTCGATGTTTGCGGAGCGGGAGGAGCGCTAACATTCGCAAGGACGCGACCCCGCACGGCGGTTTCGTCATCAGGCGGCCCGCTCATGCGGCGTCTCCTTGGCCGCGCAACTTGTCGACGTAGGCGCGGATGCTCTCTGACGTGATGCGCGTAGCGCCCCTGTCGCCGCCGAGCTTGACGGCCTCCAGATCGCCGCGAGCGATCAGCTTGAATCCGGTCGTCGATCCAACACCAATGGCGCGGAAAGCGTCCTTCGTCTTGAGCAGTAATGGTTCCATGCCCGGTCCTTTCGATTAGTGGCCGGGAAAGATTGCTCGCGGCCCTATAAATCTCAAAATGGCCCGAATGTTATGGAACTCAAAAAGATGCTGTCTCGCCCCAGCCGATATGATCGCGCACCGCTTGGCGCCGATCGTCGTCGAGTTCGGCCGTGAGCAAGTCAGCGCCGATCCGGTCATGCCCAGGCGGGCGAATCAGATAGCCCCCGGCCCAAGCACCGCCGACAGCGTGCCATCGGGCGAGCCACGCGGCGGGGTCGAAGGGATCATGCTGCATTTCGTGCCTCCATGGGGAAGGATCGAGCGACCGCGAGTTGAAGCGGCATCCGATATTGGTCGGGCAGGTTCTTGCCGCTCAGGAACCTCGACAGCGTGCCGCCGGGCAAGCCAGCCTCGTGCGCGAGGCGCGATTGCGCCCCGCTCCCAGCCCATTTCAGATAGGCGAGCGCGAAGCTCCGAAGCTCGCTCATCTCCATTGCCGCAGAAAGCGACGAAATCGCGCGCGATGATTTCAGGCTACCGGAAGGGCTATCCTGACTGGGATCGGGAATGGGGGGGATATGGCTAACTATATGTGTGTTGAAAGACGGCACAGGGGGGTGACCCTCAAACCCCACTGTTTCCGTCGCGCCTGTGTGGAAACCCGACACGCGATGTTTCCCACGAGTGTGGAAACTCGACACAGGTGAGGCCGTTCGTGTGTGGAAATTCGACACGCTGGATTTTTTTGTTTCCAGTCGGCCGAGGTAGTCATGGGTCGCCGCAACCTCTCCATTTCGGCCAGTTGAAATATGGGTCAGTTCATACTCGGTGGCCCGACGCTGCCCCTTGGGGAACCGAGTTGCGCGAATGAAGCCAGCAGCTTCCAATTCCCTGATCGCGTTCGTATTCGCGGGATTGTCGCGGCTACCAATCGTGTCGGCGAGGTCGCGCATCGACAAGCCAATGCTCCCGTTGTTGAAGCCATTGAAGCGTCGCGCGATCGCTAGCCATGCCGAGATGGCCCGCGGTGTCATCGACGAATGAAGGGCATCCAAAGTGACGAACGGGACGAGCGAATATTGCCCGCCCCGCCCATCGGATTTTTGTTGGCCTTTCTTCGCCATCGACTTTTACCGCCCTCCCGTCTGATCGACGATCGGCAGCCCGGAAGTTGTTGCGAGAAACTTGGCGGACATGCGCGCGAGCGGCGCTGATGAGAAGGTGGAAGGGCCGTGCCAATTCGCGGGCATGGCGCCAGCCGGCAGGACGACGACCCGCACGAACGGGCCGTCTTTCCTGATCTCTATGTGGGGATCGGGCGCCATGGGGGTCAGCGCCCGATCCCGATGCTCTTATGTATCTGGTCCAGCGCCTCGCCGATCGCGGTCAGATATTCATGCGCGACCATGAGAAGGCAGGCGGCATCGGAAAATGCCCTGTCTTGACCCTCTCCCGGTTCCCTCCCGTGCTTCGCGTCAAGGATTGCGTCCGTCGCCGCGTCGAGCAGGATCAATGCCCGCTCGTGCGCGCAGAGGACGTCATCCATTTGAATGAAGGGCGAGTCGGTCTGTTTCAGCTTGATCATGCCGCACCGCCGTTCGCAAAGCGCATCGCGTCATCGGCAAGGGCGTTGACGATCGGGATCATCGTTTCGCCGCCGCAATCCCAATATTCCTGCGCCCTGATGATGGCCAGTTTAGTGGCAACCTCGACGGCATTGGCAGCGGGAACCTTGATGGCCGCCACGCCCGTTTCAAACATCGCCGCGACAAGCTGCTCATAGCTGGCTTCGTAATCCCGCCACAGCGGCGATTCTTTGTCGGCGGGTTCGTGCGCGGCGCAATGGGCTTCATAGGTGGCCACCGTCGCCAGGTAGGCCGCATGGTGCATGCTGAAGGCGGTGGGCGGTTTGCCCGGCGCCGCGATTATGCTATGCGTGTTCATGTCGAAATTCCTCTCGTGGTTTTCGATCAGGCCGGGATGAGGTTGCACGCCTCGTCTCGGCCGCTTCATTTTCAGGCGGCATCGCTGCGGAATGCTGCGTCCAGTTCAGATTTCCGAAAGAACAGCTTCTCGCCCTTGCGGATGGCGGGCAGTTCGCCCTTGGCGACCAGCTGATAAATCTGGTGGCGGGGAAGGCCGGTATATTTCGCGGCATCGGCCGCACCCCTGATCAAATCGTCACTCAGCATGGGAATGCTCCTTTCCATTTTGTTAATCGTCAGTGTCTATGAGGGATATGTATCCCTATCCCTTCTTAGTCAGTTGCGATTAGTCGTCAAGAGGGATACTTGTCCCTTCAAGATTCAAGAGGAGCAGATTTTTGTCGCTGACGTTTGCAGAAGCCCAGTTCCTCGTCAGCTTGGTGGCCGGTATTCAACCGGAGAAGGGTGAAACCTTCAGGTCTCGCCTCAAGCAATGGCAGAAAATGGGCTTCCCCGAAGGCACGAAGGTTGGTCGGGGCGTGAAGGCTCAATACGGTGCGCGACAGATATTGCAGCTCGTTCTGCTAGTGAAATTGTTACGAATCGGGTTGACGCCCGAGCGCGCGCAATCGGTGATCAAAGAGGCCTGGACGCGCTTCATGGGGGGCTTTGTTGAAGCCCTAATCTGTATGTCGAATGGCGAGGACCACCTTCACTATTTCACCATCCAGCTAGATGCCCTTTCGGAACTGACCACTCCGGGTGGGTCCGATCACATGCACGCCTTCGTTGATGTCTTCACCGATACGGAGATGTTGATGGCGTGGGACGAACCGGACGACGATTGGACCGAAGAGGAAAGACAGCAACAGGCATATTCGTCATTTCTCGTGAAAAACAGAATGGCAGTCTCGATCATTGTCGAGATTGACTCGCTGTTGGTTTGGATATGGGCTGGCCTTGAAGTGCTTAAAAAGGGACCTGAAGTGTTCGCGGATGAGTTCGCCGATTGGGAGCGGCTATGCCGCGAGATCGATTTTCAGTCCCAACCATCGCAAGAGCATTTTGATACCGACGCTCACAATCAATCTATTGCGCTCCGTCCAAACGGGATCGATCGGGTAGCCGCAGCGGGCGCCGCTTTGCTCAAGGTTCCGAAGGTCAATGGCTAGCATCCGCAAGCGCACCTGGACCGCCCCCGACGGCACCGAAAAGACCGCGTGGATCGTCGATTATCGCGATGGCGCCGGTGCGCGCAGGTTCAAGCAATTCCCCCGCCGCAAAGATGCGGACAGCTGGTTGACCAGCGCGGCGTGGCAGGTGTCTCAGGGCACGCATACCGCCGATAGCCAATCCGTCACCGTCGCTCAGGCCGCGGAGATATGGATCAAGGGGCGCGAGAATAAAGGGCGCGAGCGGGGGACAATCGCGCAATACCGCCAATTGACGGATTTACACATCGTGCCGCTGATCGGTGCTGAAAAGCTATCCAAGCTGACCCAGCCGAAAGTCGTCGCATTCGTCGAGACGATGCTGGAAACGCGCTCGGAAGACCTGACGCACAAGGCCGTGCGCGCCCTCTCTCGCATCCTGTCCGATGCTGGCCGTCGCGGGCTCGTCGCGCAGAATGTCGCTCGCGACGTGAAGGTCGAGAAGTCGAAGCGGGAAGAGGGCGAGGTCATCATCCCGCCCAAGGAAGATCTGCGGGCCATGCTAGCGGCTGCGGAAGACGACATGAAGCCCTTCATGTTGACCGCCATTTTGACCGGCCTGCGCGTCTCTGAGCTTCGCGGCCTCCGCTGGGAGGATATCGATTTCAAAGGGAAGGCGATCAAGGTCAAGCAGCGGGCTGACAAGCATTGCCAGATTGGCCCACCGAAGTCGAAAGCAGGCTATCGCACGATCCCGATCGGCGCTGCCGTGATCGGTGAGTTGCGGAAGTGGAAGCTGCAATGCCCGAATGGACCGCTGGGCCTCGTGTTCCCGGCCAGCGGCGGACAGGTGCAGGACTATGGCAACTTGCTGCGGCGCAAATTCTATCCGCTGCAAATCAAGGCCGGCGTGTGCGATCCCATCGTCAAGGGCGGCAAGCCGGTGCCGGATGCGAAGGGCAATGCGACCAGCGAACCGCGCTATGGCTTCCATGCCCTGCGTCACGCCGCTGCCAGCGCGTGGATCGCGCAGAAGATAGACCTGAAGCGCCTGACGACCTGGCTGGGGCATTCGAGCGTAGCGACGACGCTGGACCTGTATGGCCATTTGATCGTCGACAAGGACGAGGATGCACGCCTCGCGGCAGAGGCTCAAGCGGCGTTGCTGGCCTGAGTATCGGTATCATATGTGGAACACAGATGTAACACGGATGCAATAATCGGCTGTTTTGCGTGCCTCTTATCAGACTACGAATCTGGGGGTCGGGCGTTCGAATCGCTCCGGGTGCACCATTTCCTTTCCATCGGCTGAATTTCCCGCCAGAACGGGACGGCGACCCGCGAATGGCGGGAACATTTCGTCGCGCCCCGCATCCAATCGCCTTTGGCGGCCAACCGCCTTTTGGCAGGAGGTATCGATGCCCGATTCACCGATGATGGCAGCAAGGGATTTCGAGGGCATGGCCGACGCCGGCCTCGTCGAACAGGTCCGGCGCGGCGAGCCGCTGGCTTTTTGCGCGGTGATGCGGCGCTATAATCAACCGCTGTTCCGGGTCGCGCGGGCGATCATGGCCGACGACGCCGAGGCCGAGGACGTCGTGCAGGAAAGCTATGCCCGCGCCTTTGCGGCGATCGGCGGCTTTCGCGGCGAGGCCGGGCTGGGAACCTGGCTGACCCGCATCGTCATCAACGAAAGCCGTGGCCGCCTGCGCCGCCGCCGACCGCAGGTCGATCTCGATCAGGTCGAGCGGACGCAGGAAGCCGGCGCGCTCATCCTCGGCTTTCCGGGCGGCAAGGTCGTCGACGATCCCGAGGTCGATGCCGCGCGCGCCGAGGTGCGGCGGCTGCTCGAGCGCGCGGTCGACGAACTGCGCGAACCCTTTCGCCTCGTCTTCATCCTGCGCGACATCGAGGATCGCTCGGTCGACGAGGTTGCGGGGCTGCTCGACATCCGGGCCGAGACCGTCCGCACGCGGCTGCACCGGGCGCGCCGCCAGCTTCGCGCGGCGCTCGACGCGACGCTTGCCGATGCGCTGCGCGGCAGCTTTCCCTTCCTCGGCCCGCGCTGCGACCGGCTGGTCGAGACGGTGATGCGGCGGCTGCGCGCGGAGCGCGGCTGGCCCGACCCCGACGTGGCTTAGCGATCGAGCCCGAAGGGGATCGCGGCGAGCAGATCGCGGCGCAATTCGGCATCCTCGCGAAAATCGCCGAGCCAGGCCTTGGTCACCATCGCGACGTGGGGCTGATTGACCCCGCGCGTCGTCATGCAGCCGTGGCGTGCCTCGACGATCACCGCGACGCCGCTGGGTTTCAGGACGGAAAACAATGTGGTGGCGATCTGCTGGGTCAAGCGCTCCTGCAATTGCAGGCGGCGGCCGAAGGCATCCACCAGCCGCGACAGTTTCGATATGCCGACCACCCGGCCGCGCGGGCGATAGGCAACATGCACGCGCCCGGTGATCGGCGCCATATGATGCTCGCAGGTCGAAACGAGCGGAATGTCGCGAAGGAGGACGGTGTCCTCATACCCTTCCGCTTCATCGAAAACCCGGTTGAGATAGGCTTTGGGATCGATCGCATAGCCTGAAAACCATTCGCCATAGGCCCGCGCGACGCGCGCGGGGGTGTCGCGCAACCCTTCGCGCGCGGGATCGTCGCCCGCCGCGGCGATCAGGGTGCGGACCGCCGCCTCCACCGCGGCGCGGCCGGGGCGCGGCGCGGCGGTGTCGATCGGGGCGGTGTCGTCGGTGTTGTCGGCGTCGGGGGGCGTAGGGGTCTGTAATAAATCCATGGCGTCATCCTTGGCCTCGGGTGGGCATTTGGGGGTGGGCATTGGATGGCGCGGTGCCGCGAATGTTCCCCCGCTTTTTTGGGCCCGATATCTTTTTGGGAACGCTGCGCCCGCAGCCGCATCGAATGACGGCAAGCGCGGCGAATTCCCGCTGCGCCGACAGCGAAGGAGTCGTTTCGATGATCCACCAACAAAGCTCGCGGCGCGGATTGTTGCGCTTGACCGGCGCGGCCACGCTTTCCGCCGCCGCCATCGGCATTTTGGGCGATGTGCCGGCGCTCGCGCGTCAGGCGGGGGGTGCGGCCCGCGCGGGCGATGTCGATATATTGAACGTCGCGCTCGGCCTCGAACATGAAGCGATCGAAGCCTATCAGATCGGCGCCGAAAGCGGCCTGCTGCAAAAGCCCGTGCTCGACCTCGCATTGCTCTTTCAGGGGCAGCACAAGGGGCATCGCGATGCGCTGGCCGGGGCGATCGGCCAGCTTGGCGGCAAGGCCGTCGCGCCCAAATCGCGCGCCGATTATATGACCAGCCTCAACATCGCGGCGATCAAGACCCAGGCCGACATATTGCGCCTTGCACAGGCGCACGAACTCGGCGCGGCCAATGCCTATCTCGGCGTCATGCCGTCTCTGGGCGGCCGGGAACTGGCGCAGACCTGCGCCAGGATCGCCGCCGACGAGGCCGCGCACTGGTCGCTCCTGACCTCGGCGCTCGGCGATGCGCTGCCCAAGCCCGCCTTCATGTTTGGTTGAGCCATGCGGTGGAGACTGGAAATGGCCGTGGCCGCCTGGGTGGCGGTCGCAGGACTGGCGAGTGCGGCGGCCGCTTTGGCGCCGGCCGGCGATCCAGCGCGCGGGGCGAAGGTTTACGCCGCCAGTTGCGGAAGCTGCCATTCGCTTGACGCCAACCGCGTCGGCCCGGCGCATCGCGGCGTCTATGGGCGCAAGGCGGGAACCGCGCGCGGCTATGCCTATTCGCCCGCGATGCGCGGCGCGCGCATCGTCTGGAACGGGGCGACGCTCGATCGCTTCCTCCAGAATCCGCAGAAAATGGTGCCGGGGACGCGGATGGGCTTTCGCTTGGCCGATCCCGTCCGCCGCGCCGACGTGATCGCCTATCTGCGCCAACAGAGCAAATAGGCACGACAAGACAAGAGCCGGCCGTCCCAGGGAGCGGGCGAATATCCGCAGGCGACATCATGGCCGGCTCGGGCGGCGAGCCTCGATCCATCCCCCTTCATCGAGGTCTCGCCGCCAAGCCCTGAAGCCCGGCGGCGGTGCATAGCTTTGCCTGTTGCGTCGGCCCGCTCCATGCGACATGCCCTGCCCGATAAGGGCAAGGAAGAGTCATGAGCGACGCCATCGTCACGGTCGATATCGGCGGCACCCACGCGCGGTTTGCGATCGCGAAGGTCGCGGGCGGCAGGGTCGCCACGCTCGGACCGGAAACGACGCTTCATACCAGGGATCACGCCAGCTTTCAGACCGCGTGGCAGGAATTTGGACGTCGGCAGGGCGGGGCGCTGCCGCGCGCGGTCGCGATCGCGATCGCCGGGCCGACGCGGGGTCAGATCATCCGCTTCACCAACAATCCCTGGATCATCCGCCCGGCGCTGATCGCCGAGAAATTGGATGTCGATCGCTATGCGCTGGTCAATGATTTCGAGGCGGTGGGCCACGCCGTAGCGCAGGCGGACGAACTCTATTTCGAGCGATTGACCGGCCCCGACGAGCCGCTGCCGCGGACGGGCACGATCAGCGTTCTCGGCCCCGGCACCGGGCTTGGCGTCGCGCATGTCTGGCGCGACGGCGCCGACTATCGCGTTCAGGCGACCGAGGGCGGACACATCGACTTTGCGCCGCTCGACAGCATCGAGGATGCGATCCTCGCGCGGCTCAGGAAGCGCCACCGGCGCGTTTCGATCGAGCGCATCGTGTCGGGGCCGGGAATCATCGATATCTATGAAACGCTGGCAAGCATGGAAGGGCGCGCGATCCCCTCGCTCGACGACAAGACGATCTGGGCGGCGGCGATGAGCGGCGAGGACGCGCTGGCGGCGGCCGCCGCCGACCGCTTCTGCCTGTCGCTCGGCAGCGTCGCGGGCGATCTGGCGCTGGCGCAAGGGGCGAGCGGCGTGGTGATCGCGGGCGGGCTCGGCCTTCGCATCCGCGACCAACTCGTCCGCTCGGGCTTTCCCGAACGTTTCGTCGCCAAGGGGCGGTTCGAGAATTTCATGGCTGCGCTGCCCGTCAAGCTGATCACCCATCCGCAGCCCGGACTGTTCGGCGCGGCGGCCGCCTTCGCACGCCAGGACGCCTGAAATTCCGCTGGCGCCGCGCGCCGAAAATCGGCAGCAAGGGGGCATGTCCACGCGCCCCGTCCTCGGTATCATCGCCTGCAACCGCGTGGTCGGCACCGAAATCGCGCAGGTGGTGATCAATCGCTATGCCACCGCGGCGATGCGCCACGCCGATTGCGCGGCGCTGATCATCCCCTCGCTTCCCGATGACATGCGCGCAGGCGAGGTCGTGGGGCGCCTCGACGGGGTGCTGCTCACCGGCACGCCGTCGAATGTCGAACCGGCACGCTATGGCGATCCGGCGGCGGGCGAGGGGCCGTTCGACCCCGACCGCGACCGCATGATGATCGACCTGGTCGAAGCTGTCATCGCGGCGCGGCGGCCGCTGTTCGGCATCTGCCGCGGCTTTCAGGAAATCAACGTCGCGCTCGGTGGGACGTTGCGACGCGATACGTCGGCGAGCGAGCAATTGCTGCACCACCACGCGCCCGACGATGTGCCGTTCGAGGCGCTGTTCGACCATCATCACCGGGTCGACCTGGTCGAGGGCGGCTTGCTCGCTGGGGCTTATGAGACGCCGTCGCTCGAGGTGAACTCGGTCCATTATCAGGGCATCGGCACCCTCGCCGACGGTTTGCAGGTCGAGGCGCGCGCGCCGGACGGGCTGGTCGAGGCCTACAGCGCCCGCCCAAACGGCGCGCCATTGCTCGCGGTGCAATGGCATCCCGAATGGGCGACCGACGACAGCGATCAGAGCCAGACCTATTTCCGCCTGCTCGGCCGGGCGCTAAGAGGGGCGCTATGAACCGCCGCGTCACCCGCTACGACCGCTATCTCGCGCGGATATGTTTCTCGCCCTGATTGAAAGCAGAAGCTCTCTTCTCCGCTCGTGTCGAGCGAAGAAGAGACACCCATTGTGGTAGCGCATCTCGACTTCGCGTGATGCGAACGGACTTCTGGATCAGGAACATTGTATATGCCCCGCAATCACGATATCGCCGAACTGCGCCGCCTCGACGTCGCGCACCATCTGCCCGCGCAGGCCGACTGGGCCGAGATCGAAGCGCTTGGCGGCAGCCGCATCATCACCCATGCCGAAGGCTGCTATATCCACGACGGCGACGGCCACCGCATCCTCGACGGCATGGCGGGCCTCTGGTGCGTCAACGTCGGCTATGGCCGCGAGGAGCTGGTCGAGGCGGCGGCGACGCAGATGCGCGAGCTGCCCTTCTACAATACGTTCTTCAAGACCGCGACGCCGCCGACGGTGACGCTCGCGGCGAAGATCGCATCGCTCACCAATAACCGCCTGCCGCATATCTTCTTCAACGCATCGGGCAGCGAAGCCAACGACACCGTCTTTCGCATGGTCCGCCATTATTGGAAGCTGAAGGGCGAGCCCAAGCGCACGATCTTCATCAGCCGCTGGAACGCCTATCATGGTTCGACCGTCGCAGGTGTGTCGCTCGGCGGCATGAAGGCGATGCACGCGCAGGGCGACCTGCCGATCCCCGGCGTCGAGCATGTCCGGCAGCCGTACTATTATGGCGAAGGGCAGGGGACGAGCGAGGAGGCGTTCTGTGACGCCTGTGTCCAGGCGATCGAGGACAAGATTCTCGAGGTCGGCCCCGAAAATTGCGCCGCCTTCATCGGCGAGCCGGTGCAGGGCGCCGGCGGCGTGATCATTCCGCCTAACGGTTACTGGCCGAAGGTCGAGGCGGTGGTGCGCAAATATGGCCTGCTGCTCGTGTCCGACGAAGTGATCTGCGGCTTCGGGCGCACCGGCAGGATGTGGGGGCATGAGGCGATGGGCTTTACCCCGGACCTGATGCCGATGGCGAAGGGGCTGTCGTCGGGCTACCTCCCGATCTCGGCGACCGCGGTCGCCGCGCACGTCGTCGAGGTGCTGAAAACCGGCGGCGATTTTGTCCACGGCTTCACCTATTCGGGCCATCCGGTCTGCGCCGCGGTCGCGCTCCGGAATATCGAGATCATCGAGCGCGAAGGCCTGATCGAGCGCACCGGCAGTGTCACCGGTCCGCATCTGGCGAAGGCGCTCGCGACGCTGAACGACCACCCGCTCGTCGGCGAAACGCGCGCGATCGGCCTGCTCGGAGCGGTCGAGATCGTCGCCGACAAGGAAACGCGCGCGCGCTTCGGCGGCGCCGAGGGAACCGCGGGGCCGATGGCGCGCGACGCCTGCATTGCGAACGGGCTGATGGTGCGCGGTATCCGCGACAGCCTCGTCATGTGTCCGCCGCTGGTCATCTCGACCGAACAGATCGACGACATGGTTGCCATCATCCGCAAATCGCTCGATGAGATCGAGCCGACACTTCGCGCACTCTAAAAGGAAAGACCAAACCCCCATGCCATCCGGCCTATTTGCCCTGCTCGACGACGTCGCCACCATCGCCAAGGTCGCCGCGTCGAGCATCGATGATATCGGCGCCGCGGCGTCGAAGGCCGGGGTGAAGGCGGCGGGGGTGGTGGTCGACGATACCGCGGTCACGCCGCGCTACGTCACGGGCTTCACCCCCGACCGCGAATTGCCGATTATCTGGCGGATCACCAAGGGGTCGCTGTTCAACAAGCTGGTGCTGATTCTGCCGGCGCTGCTCTTGCTGTCGACCTTCCTGCCCTGGGCGATCACGCCGCTGTTGATGCTCGGCGGCGCCTATCTGTGCTTCGAGGGCGCCGAAAAGGTCATCCATTCGCTGCGCGCGGACAAGACGAGCCTCGCCGAGGATGCCGAGACCGTCGCCGACAAAAACCATGAAGAGACGATGGTGAAGGGCGCGGTGCGCACCGACTTCATCCTGTCGGCCGAGATCATGGTCATTGCGCTCAACGAAGTGCTCGACCAACATTTCGCGATGCGCGCGGCGACGCTGGCGCTTGTCGCGGTGCTGATCACGATCGCCGTCTATGGCGTCGTCGGGATGATCGTGAAGATGGACGACATCGGGCTGCATATGGCGAAGCAGGGCAACAGGGCGCGGCGCGCGACCGGGCGCGGGCTCGTCGCTTTCATGCCGAAACTGCTTGCCGCGCTGGCGACGATCGGCACCGCAGCGATGCTGTGGGTCGGCGGGCAGATCGTGCTGCACGGGCTCCACGAATATCACGTCGGCGGCATTGCCGAGGCGCTGGAATCGCTCGCGCATGCGGTCGCCGGCGGCCTGCCGCTCGAAGGGGTGTGGACGTGGCTGATCAAGGCGACCGGCGATGGAATTTTCGGCCTGCTGCTCGGCGGCGCGATCGTCGGCTTGCTGCACGTCGTGCCGGGTAAGAAGGCAGCGCATTAAATCACTTCGTCGTTGCGAGGAGCGTAGCGACGAAGCAATCTCCAGCTTTCGGCCTTGCACAAGACCGAGAGCTGGAGATTGCTTCGCTCCGCTCGCAATGACGATTGGGCGAATTACCCCAGCAACACCACCGGACTATCCGCCCGCCAGTGCATGCTGACCTTGTCGTCCCAGGTGAAATCCTCCTGGTCGTGGCGCGACAGATTAGGGCGTGACACGCGAAGCCTCGCACCCGATTCGAGCTCGATCTCGAACAGGGTGATGTCGCCAAGGTAGGACATGCCGCGAATCTTGCCGCGCGCGAAATTATACCCTTCGGGCGCGTCCTGTGCCGCTGCCTTCACGGCTTTGCCCGCGCCGGGGACGTGGAGATAGATTTTCTCGGGCCGCAGCGCGACCCAGATGTCGGCGCCGTGCGACCCGGTGACGCCGTGGTTGAGATAGATTTTGCCGAGCCCCGGACAATCGACCGCCGCCTTGTCGGGCTCGTCGAGGATCAGCTTGCCCTCGAAGATATTCACCGACCCGACGAAGTCGGCGACGAAGCGGTTGGCCGGATATTCGTAGAGGTCGGACGGCGTCGCAAGCTGCGACACCTCGCCCTTGTTGATCACCGCAATGCGGCACGCCATCGACAGCGCCTCGTCCTGGTCGTGGGTGACGGTGACGAAGGTGATGCCGACCTTTTCCTGCAATTCCGACAGCTCGAACTGCATCTGCCCACGCAGCTTGGCGTCGAGCGCCGACAGCGGCTCATCGAGCAGCAGCACTTTCGGCCGCATCACCAGGCTGCGCGCGAGCGCGACGCGCTGGCGCTGGCCGCCCGACATCTGGTCGGGCATGCGGGCCTCGAACCCGCCGAGCTTGACGAGATCGAGCGCTTCCGCGACCCGGTCGCGGGCCTCGCCGCCCTTCACCCCGGCGATCTTCAGGCCATAGGCGACATTGTCGGCGACGCTCATGTGCGGAAACACCGCATAGCTCTGGAACACCATGTTCACCGGCCGCTTGTTCGGCGGGATGCCCGCCATATCCTGCCCGTCGATCAGGATGCGGCCCGCGGTCGGCAGCTCGAACCCCGCGATCATGCGCAGCAAGGTCGTCTTGCCGCAGCCCGACGGGCCAAGCAGCACGAAGAATTCGCCGGCCTGGATATCGAGGCTGACATTGTCGACCGCCGCCACCTTGCCGAAGCATTTGGTGATATTGCGGATCTGGATGATCGGCTGGGCGGTTTCGGTCATGAGAAAATCCTGGGTCCGTTCGTGTCGAGCGAAGTCGAGACACCGCGAGGGTGCGCGCGGCCGACGGGCATCTCGACTTCGCTCGATGCGAACGGGGAAAGAGAGCGAACGGGAAAGGGGAGGTACATCAATGCGTCTCCGCAATCGCCTTCAAGCCCTGAAGCTTCAGCGCGATGGCGGTCAGGGCGACGGTCAGGATGATCAGGATGGTCGAGGCCGCGTTGACCTCCGGCGTCACCGAGAAGCGGAGCATCGAATAGACCTTCACCGGAAAGGTGACGGTGTCGGGGCCGCTGGTGAAATAGGTGATGACGAAATCGTCGAGGCTGAGCGTGAACGAAAGCAGCGCGCCCGCGACGAGCGCGGGCCGCATGTGCGGGATCAGCACGTCGCGGAACATCTGCCATTCGCCGGCGCCGA
This sequence comes from Sphingopyxis lindanitolerans, assembly GCF_002993885.1. Classification (NCBI taxonomy): domain Bacteria; kingdom Pseudomonadati; phylum Pseudomonadota; class Alphaproteobacteria; order Sphingomonadales; family Sphingopyxidaceae; genus Sphingopyxis; species Sphingopyxis lindanitolerans. The sequence goes on along the minus strand of NZ_CM009578.1, from coordinate 741,231 downwards.
GATCTTTCGCCGCTTCCTCCTGCTCGCGGTTGAAGCTCGCGAGGCGCGAGCGCACGACCATGGTGACGAAGGGAAAGCAGAAGGTGATATGCGCGATGGTGATGGCGCTAAGGTTGAGCGGCCAGATCAGGTCGGTCGACCACTGGAGCTTTGCGAAGAACATCAGGAAGGCGACGCCCATGCAGATTTCGGGAACGATGATCGGCAGCGAGATCGTCCCGTCGACCGCGCCCTTGAAGGGAAAGCGGAAGCGCCACAGCATCACCGCCGCGACCGCGCCGAGGATCAGGCTGACGATCGTCGCGAGCGCGGCGATGGTCAGCGAATTGACCAGCGCCTCGATCAGCGCGTCGTCGTGCAGCGCCTTGTCGTAATATTTGAGCGTGAAGCCGCGCCACACGACGTTGCGCTTGCTGTCGTTGAAGCTGAAGATCATCAGCACGACCAGCGGCGCATAGAGGAAGGCCATCACCGCACCGACCCACAGGCGCATCCACAGGGTGCGGCTATATTCAAGCGGCGCGATCGGGGTTCGGGAGAAAAACGCCATCAGCCCGCCTCAGGCACTTTGCGGCGTAGCGATTGCAGCGCGATCAGGATGAACATCGCATAGATGAGCAGGAACGACAGCGCCGACCCGAAGGGCCAGTCGTTCGCCTTCTTGAACTGGCGCTCGATGACGTTGGCGATCATCTGGCTGTCGGTCCCGCCCATCAGATCGGGGGTCAGATAGGCGCCGAGCGCGGGGATCAGCGTGATCATCACCCCCGCGACGATCCCCGGCGCGGCGAGCGGGACGACGATGCGCAGGATCGTGCGGAAATGCCCCGCGCCGAGGTCGAGGCTCGCCTCGATCAAACTGCGGTCGAGCCGGTCGAGCGCGGCATAGAGTGGCAGCACCATGAAGGGCAGGTGGACATAGACGAGCCCGAAGACGACCGCGAAATTGTTGAAGAGTAATTGCACCGGCTCCCATGTCGGCAACGGCTGCAATCCGATCAGCGTCTTCGTCCAGCTCGCGCCGCCCCACAGCATGCCGAGCCCCTTGTTCGCATAGCCCTGCTGACCGAGCAGGATCATCAGCGCATAGGTGCGGACGAGCAAATTGGTCCAGAAGGGCAGCATGATGCCGAGCAGCAACCACGGCCGCCATTTCTCGCTCGCGAAGGTGATCGCCATCGCGACCGGAAAGCCGACGATCAGGCAGGTCAACGTGACGAGCGCGGCGACCGCGAAGCTCTTGCCGAAGATGCCGAGATAGAGATATTCGGTCGCGCGCTTGTAATTGTCGAGCGTGCCCGAGATATGAATTTCATTCAGCCCCGCGTTCTCGCCAAAGCTGTAGAACCAGACGATCGCCATCGGGACGACAAAAAAGGCGATCGTCCACAGCAGGGTCGGCAGCGACACCGCCGCAAAGACCCGCTTATTGGCTTTCCAGTCCTGCTCGGCCATCCCCCCGGCGCCTCCAATAGGACTTAGCTATGAAAAACCATGTTCCCCCGCGCAGGCGGGGGTCCATCTTCCGGCATCGCCATTTCGAGCCGGCCGGAGATGGGTCCCCGCCTGCGCGGGGATACACATGGTTTTCCGATACCCGACATCAGGCCGCCCGCACCTTGGTGAAGGCTTCCTCATAAAGCGGCTGGAGCTTTTCGTTGAACTTCGCATATTCGCACCGCGCGAGGACGTCGGCGGGCGGATAGATGACGGGATTATTCCTGAAGCTGTCGGGCATCAGCGCCTTTGCCGCGGCATTGGGAGTCGGGAAGAGGATCGTCTCGGTGATCTTCTTGTCGACCTCGGCATCGAGAATATAGTTGATGAAGGCGTGGGCGTTCTTCGGATGCGGCGCGCCCTTGGGGATGGCGAGCGTGTCCGAATTGAACTGGCTGCCTTCCTTCGGCACCAGGAAATCGAGATCGTCATCCTCGGTCATCACCTGCGCGATGTCGCCATTATATTCGAGGACGATGTCGCAATCGCCCTTCATCAGCAGATCCTGCCCATCGTCCTCGTGGAATTTCTTCACATAGGGCTTTTGCTTGATCATCATCGCCGAGATGGTTTCGATATCGGCGGGGGTCAGCGCATTGACAGATTTGCCCAGATATTTGCCATAGAGGCGGTACATGTCGCCGGCTTCGGACAGCCACGCGATACGGTCCTTATATTCGTCGCTGTCGAACAGCACTTTCCAGCTGTCGGGCCGCGTCTTCACCTTCGACTTGCGATAGCCGATGCCGAGCACGAGCCAGGTATAGGGCATCGAGAATTTGCGGCCCGGGTCATAATCGACGTTGATGAACGCGGGGTCGATATTCTTGATATTCGGAATCTGGGCATGGTCGAGCGGCTGGAGCATGTCGGCGCGGATCATGCGTTCGACGAAGTCGTTCGACGGCACGATCACGTCATAGCCGGGATTGCCCGCCTTGAATTTCGCGAACAACGTATCGTTGCTGTCGAACAGGTCCATCGTGACCTCGACCCCGGTCGCGGCCTTGAAATCGTCGAGCGTCGTCTCGCCGATATAGGTGTCCCAATTATAGAAGTTGAGCCGGCCTTCCTCGCCGTTCGCAAGCTTCTTGCCTTCGCCCTTGCCGCACGCCGCGAGGCCGCCGAAGCTGATCCCGACCGCCGCGACCCCCAGCGCCTGAAGCATCGAGCGACGACCGCGGCTTTGCCCCAATAATTGTTTCAGATCCATGGCCGGCCTCCCTGTTCCAAGGCGTCAAGCTGACCCAATAATCGCAGGTTGGAAAGAGGCTATTTCACCGCATGGCGCGAAATTTTGAAATGATCATGCGTTGCGCAGATACCAGTCATAATCGAGCGTCGGGACGACACTGAAATAACGGTCCTGCTCGACGCGCTTCACGATGCTGAACATATCGACGAAGCGTGTCCCCAGATAGGCCCGCATCAGCGTCGAGGCGTGGAAGCGGTCGATCGCGGCGAACCAGTTCGACGGCGGCCAAAACTTCTTAAAAGCTCCGCTGCCGCGATTGTCGCGGTCATAGCCGTTGCCGACGACGGCGGGGCCGGGATCGGCCTTGGTCGCCATGCCATGATGCATGCCGGCGAGGACGGCGGCGGCCGCGAGATAGGGGTTGGCGTCGGCGCCGCAGGCGCGATGCTCGACATGGCGGCTCGGCGCCGGACCCGCGGGGATGCGAAAGGATACGGTGCGGTTGTTGACCCCCCAGGTCGGCGCAACCGGGGCATAGCTGTTCGCCTTGAACCGGCGATAGCTGTTGGCGTGCGGCGCGAAGAGCGCGAAGCCCTCGCCGATGCTGCCGATCAATCCGCCGATCGCATGGCGCAGCGCAGGCGTGCCTTCGGGATCGTCGCTTGCGAAGATATTGGCGCCCGCCGCGTCGTCGACCGAAACATGGATGTGCATCCCGCTACCCGCCTGATCGGCGAAGGGCTTTGCCATGAACGTCGCCTCCAGCCCGTGCGCCTGCGCGATCGCCTTGACGAGGCGCTTGTAGAGGATCGCGTCGTCGCAGGCGCGTAAGCCGTCGGGCTTGTGGCGCAGCGTCAGTTCGAACTGCCCCGGCGCAAACTCCGAAATCGCGCTTTCGAGCGGCAGGTCCTGGATGTCGGTCGCGGCGTAGAGCGCATCGAAGAACGGCCGGAAATCGTCGAGCTCGCGCAGCCCGTAAACCTCGACATTGCGCGGGGCGCTGCGATTGTAACCGGGCCGCGCCGGGCGGATGCGGCCGTCGCGGGCGCGGCGCGGGTCGACAAGGTAAAATTCCAGCTCGATCGCCAGCACGGGGGTCAGGCCATCGTCGGCAAAGCGGTCGATCACGCGGCCAAGCACATGGCGCGGGTCGAGGTCGTGCGGCGTGCCGTCGAGTTCATAGAAGCTGGTCAGGAATTGCGCCGCATGGTCGCCGCCCCACGGCGTGCGGACGAGGGTGCCGGGAACCGGCTTCATCGAGCGGTCGGCGTCGCCATCTTCCCAGACCAGGCCGGTTTCGATGGTGTCCTGGCCGGTAATGTCGACGACGGTGATCGACCCCGGCATCATCCGGCCGCTGTCATAGACCGCGAGCACCTCGTGCTGGCGCAGCCGCTTGCCGCGCGGCACGCCGCCCATGTCGGTATAGATCAGCTCGATCGAATCGACGTCGGGATGGGCCTTGAAAAAGGCCTCGGCCTCCGCTCGGCCCCCGATCCGCGCCGATGACTTCGCCATGTGCAACACTCCTTCAGCCGACCCGATCGCGAAGCGCATACCAGAGCAGGCCGAGCGTAGCGAGAGGGCGCCGGAGCCATTGGCCGCCGGGAAACGGCCGCGACGGCAGGCCCGCCAGCACGTCGAACCGCTCGGCCGTCCCCGCCATCGCTTCGGCGATCAATTCGCCCGCCAGCGTCGTCACCAGCGCGCCATGCCCCGAAAAGCCGTGCGCGAAAAAGGCATTCCCACGCCGGCCGATATGCGGCAGCCGGCTGCGCGTCACCGCGACCGCGCCGCCCCAGCCATAATCGATCGCCGCATCGGCAATCTGCGGGAAAACCCGCGCCATGAACGGTCGCACAAACCCCGCGATGTCGCGCGGCGGCGTCTGCGAATAGCGCTCGCCGCCGCCGAAGATCAGGCGCTTGTCGGCCGACAGGCGGAAATAGTTGAGCACGAACCGGCTGTCGGCGACCGCGGCATCGCTGGGGAGCAGGTCGTCGGCGTTCGCGAGCGGCGCGGTCGCGATATTATAATTCATGATCGGCACGGTATAGCGGCCGAGGTCGGGCTCAACGTCGCCGATCCAGTGATCGGTCGCGTCGATGACGAAGCGCGCCTTTGCCGTGTCGAGCGCCGCGCGATACCCCTCGGCGATCCGCACCCCCGCTGCCTCGGCGGCTTTCGCCAGTCCGATCGCATAGTTCAGCGGGTGGAAATGCCCGCCTTGGCCGTCATGGATGCCGCCATGATAGAGCGGACTCGCGATATGTGCGCCCATGTCGGCCTTGGCGATCATGTCGCTTTCATAGCCGAAGCGTTTCGCGAGAAACTCCGCCTCGCGCTGCATCGCGCCGAAATCCCTTGGCGTCCATGCGGCCTCCAGATGCCCCGCCTTCAGGTCGCAGGCGATCGCGTGCTTCGCGATCCGCGCCTTCACGCGATTGTCGCGCCAGCAAAGCTCGAATAGCGCATCGGCCCGTTCGCGGCCGAACGCGCCTTCCAATTCGGATGCCGACCAGCGCAGGCCGGGGATCAACTGCCCGCCATTGCGCCCCGACGCACCGAAGCCGATATGCTCGGCTTCGAACAACAGCACCGAAAAGCCGCGCTCGGCGCAGGCGAGCGCGGCGCTAAGACCGGTAAAACCGCCACCGATCACCGCGACATCGCACGCCAGATCGCCGTCAAAGGCGCGCGGCCGCCAGTCATCCGCAGTCGCCGCATAGTAACTGTGGTTCAGCGGGTCGGTCATGGCCGGACGGCGTTCAAACCCGCATCAGCAGATGCTCGCGCTCCCAGCTCGACACCACCGATTGATAGTTGAACAGCTCATAATCCTTCACCGCGAAGAAGATTTCGAAGAAATCGTCGCCGAGCAGACCTCGCACCTTCTTGCACGACGCGAAGCGGTCGAGCGCCGCCTCCAGCGTACGCGGTAGGGTGCGCGCGCGATTATAGGCGCTGCCGCTGATCGGCTTGGGCGGCACCATGCGATCGACCATGCCGATATAACCGCAGACGAGCGACGCGGCGATCGCCAGATAGGGATTGCTGTCGGCGCCGGGCAGGCGGTTCTCGACGCGGCGGTTGTTCTTGTCGGCGATCGGCACGCGAAAGCCGCACGAGCGGTTATCTTCGCCCCATTGCACATTGATCGGCGCCGCGCTGTCGGGGCGCATGCGGCGAAAACTGTTCACATTGGGCGCCCACATCGGCGAGATTTGCGGCATGAAGCGGATCAGACCGGCGATATAGCTGCGGAACAACGCGCTATCGCGGCCGTTGGCGGTCGCGAACAAATTACGCCCCGTATCGGCATCGACGACCGACTGGTGGATATGCATCGCGCTGCCCGGCTGGCCCGCCATCGGGTTCGCCATGAAGGTCGCATAGACATCATGCTGCTTCGCGACGCCCCGCACCGCGCGCTTGAACAGGAACACCTCGTCGGCGAGCCGCAGCGGATCGCCGTGGATGAAATTCACCTCGAGCTGCGCCGCGCCCATTTCGTGGATCATCGTGTCGATATCGAGCCCCATCAGCTCGCAATCGTCATAGATATGATCGATGATATCCTCATATTCGTTCATCGCTTCCAGCCCATAGGGCTGGCTCGCGCTCTCGCTGCGCCCGGATTCGCCGGTCGGCGGGGTCAGCGGGAAATCGGGATCGGTGTTCTGCGAGACGAGGTAGAATTCGACCTCGGGCGCGATGATCGGACGCCAGCCCCTGTCGGCATAGAGCGCGAGCACCTTTTTCAGGATCGTCCGCGGCGCGATATCGACCTCGCTGCCGTCGCGGTTGAGCGCGTCGGCGATGACGAAGGCGGTGGGGGACTTGAACCCCGGCGCGACGCAGATGGTGTCGGGGTCGGCGAGCAATATCTTGTCGGGATCCTTGTCCCAGATGTCGTCGATATCCTCGGGATAATGGCCGTCGATCGTGCAGATGAAGACGCTGCCGGGAATGCGCAGCGACTTGTCCTTGACCGACGCCAGGAACTTCTTCGCGGGCAGTACCTTGCCGCGCTGAACCCCGTTGATGTCGGGGACGATGCATTCGACCTCATCGATCCCATGCTCGCTGATCCATTGTTCCAGATTGACCGACATGCGCCCCCGATGGGGCCGACGAGGCGGCCCTGTTGTGGAAGCAGGCAACCTATCGTGAAGTCGGGCGCAGCGCTAGAGGGGCCGGTTTTCGTCATTGCCAGCGGCGGCGCGGCTTGTCAGATTGGGCATCGTCATTGCGAGCGCAGCGAAGCAATCTCCAGCCTTCGGCCTCGCGCGATTTCGTTGGCTGGAGATTGCTTCGTCGCTGCGCTCCTTGCAATGACGATCGGGGGAGACACGCGGCGATGCAGGGCGATAACGACAGTCTGGCGGCCTTCTGGATGCCCTTTACCGCCAACCGCGCGTGGAAGGCGAACCCCCGCCAGCTCGTCTCGGCGAGCGGGATGCACTATCAGTCTGCAGACGGACGGCGGATTCTCGACGGCACCGCGGGCCTCTGGTGCTGTAACGCCGGCCATTGCCGGCCGGAGATTGCCGACGCGATCGCCAAGGCGGCGGCGACGCTCGATTTCGCGCCGACGTTCCAGCTTGGTCACCCGGCGCCGTTCGAACTGGCGCAGCGGCTCGCGGCGCTGATGCCCGTGGGTCTCGACCGCATCTTCTTCACGAACAGCGGTTCCGAATCGGTCGATACCGCGCTCAAGATCGCGCTCGCGGTGCAGCGCGCGAAGGGGCAGGGGACGCGCACCCGGCTGATCGGGCGCGAGCGCGGCTATCACGGCGTCGGCTTCGGCGGGATCAGCGTCGGCGGCATCGTCAGCAATCGCCGGACCTGGCCGGGGCTTTCCGGCACCGACCATCTGCGCCACACTCACGACCCGGCGCGCAACGCCTTCACCCGCGGCTTTCCGCAGCACGGCGCCGAATTGGCCGACGATCTCCAGCGCCTCGTCGACCTGCACGGCGCCGAAACGATCGCGGCGGTGATCGTCGAGCCGATGGCGGGCTCGACCGGCGTGCTCGTCCCGCCCGTCGGCTATCTCCAGCGGCTGCGCGAAATTTGCGACCGGCACGGCATCCTCCTGATCTTCGACGAAGTGATCACCGCCTTCGGCCGCGTCGGCGGCGCGACCGCCGCGGGGCAATGGGGCGTCACCCCCGATATCATCACCATGGCGAAAGGGCTGACCAACGCCGCGGTGCCGATGGGCGCGGTCGCGGTGAAGCGCGAACTGCACGATGCGGTGATCGAAAGCGCGCCGGGTGGGATCGAGCTGTTCCATGGCTACACCTATTCGGGGCATCCGCTTGCCTGCGCGGCGGGGCTGGCGACGCTCGACCTCTATGCGCGGGACGGCCTGTTCGATCGCGCGAACGATCTTTCCCCCTATTGGGAGGATGCCGCGCACAGCCTCAAGGGACGGCGCCACGTCATCGACATCCGCACCATCGGCCTCGTCGCGGGCATCGAACTGACCCCGCGTCCCGGCGCCCCGACCGCGCGCGCGATGGAGTTGTTCCACGCCGCCTTCGACAACGGCCTCCTCCTCCGCGCAACCGGCGACATCATCGCCCTGTCACCGCCGCTGATCGTCGAGAAGGGGCAGATCGACGAGATGTTCGGAATGATCGGGACGTTGCTGGACCGGATCGACTGACAGCGAGCGATACCAGCCGTCGCCCCCGCGAAGGCGGGGCCGCCAGCCGCCTTGGCTATGCCGCCAGCGGAAAGGTGACCGAAATCCGCGTCCCCTTGCCCAGCTCGCTTTCGATGTCGAGCAATCCCTGGTGCCGCTCGCCGATATGCTTGACGATCGCGAGGCCAAGGCCGGTGCCGCCGACAGAGCGGCTGCGTGCTTCGTCGACGCGGTAGAAACGTTCGGTCAGGCGGGGGAGGTGATCGGGGGCGATGCCGTCGCCTTCGTCGCTGACCGACAGGCGGACACGCGATCCTTCGCGCACCAGTTCGACCGTCACCGGCGTGCCGGCGCGACCATATTTCATCGCGTTCGAGATGATGTTGTGCGCCATCTGGCCGAGCTGCGCCTCGTCGCCGAGCATCGGCTGGGTTTCCGCACCCAGCCGGGCGACGATATCGCGCGGGCGCTCGGCTTCGCTGTCCTGCAACTGCGCGATCGTTTTGCGAATGATCGCCGCCAGGTCGACCGGCGTCGTCGGGCGGCGAAAGCGGTCGGCCTCGACGCGCGAAATCGACAGGAGGTCGATGACGAGCTGTTGCATGCGCCCGGCCTCGCGCTCGATGATCGAGAGGAAGCGGTGGCGCATCGGGCCGTCGGCTTCGCCCTTCATGTCCTGCAATGTTTCGACATAGCCGAGGATGGCGGCGAGCGGCGTGCGCAGTTCGTGGCTGGCGTTGGCGACGAAGTCCGACCGCATGCGGTCGGCGGCGTCGATCGCCGAGCGGTCGGACAGAAAGATCATCCGGTCGCCCCCCGACAAGGCCGCGACCCGCATCGTCCAGCGCTGCCCCGGACGCGGGAAGTCGACGAGGTTCAGCGTTTCGAGCGGTGCGTCGTCGGCGATGCGCGCCAGCCATTCGGTCGCGGCGGGATGCCGGATCGCGGTGCGGACGTCGGCGCCGACGATGTGGCGGCCGAGCAGGCGGACGGCCGCGTCGTTGGCGATCGCCACCACCGTGCCGGCGACTCCGATCAGCGGCTCCTGCTCCTGATCGACCCAAAGCGCGAAATCGGGATGGCGGAGCAGCGAGAGTGGCGGCGCCTCGACCGGCAGCGCTGCCTGCGGTTCGGGAAGCGGCGAGGGGAGCGCGGCATAGACCGTCGCCGCTCCGATGGCGCCCGCCAGCGCGAGAATCGCGGTGGTCAGCGCGCCGCCACCGGCCAGCGCGGCAAAAATGGCCGCGACGGCGATCAATGTCAGGGCGACGACAAGGCTCGAGAGGCGGTCGAACATCGCCTGCGCGCCTCGCATGAAGCGCAAGGTCGCGCAAGGCGTTAACCGCTGTTCGGTAATTGTCCCAATGCGGGAAGCGTGGCGAGCGGGTCGGTCTTTCGCTTTTCCTGGCCGCGCCGTTGGGCTATGCGCTTTGTGATGGAAAACAGCGACATCCCGGCCGATAATCCCGCCCAGGGCGAAGAGGGCGCGCCGTCGCGGCGCCGGATGCTGGCGCTCGGCGCGGTGGGGGTGTCGGCGGCGCTGACGATCCGTCCCGCCTTTGCCCAGACCGCGGTATCGGTGATGAACTGCCAGATTCCGGTGCCCGGCCCGACGGGCGCGGGCCAATATATCGACGCGGGCGGCAAGCTGGTGCCGGCGGGAACGAAGGGCGCTTTTCCGGGCTCACCGCGCCCTTTCACCGGCGAAGAGGTCAAGCGCGCGTTCCGCGGCCAGACGCTGCCGGGCGCAAGCTACAACCAGTCGCAGGCCTATCTTCAATATATCCGGCGCTTGCAGGCGGGGCAGAGCGGCTTTACCTGTTTCGCATCGATCCAGATGCCGCGCTGATCATCCCCGTCTCGGGCGGTGAGTGGCATCGCCAGACAAAGGGATATATGTGAAACTAGCTTCGCTCAAAGCCGGCCGCGACGGGCGACTGGTCGTCGTGTCGGACGATCTCGCCTGGTATGCCGACGCCGGCCAGATCGCGCCGACGATGCAATATGCGCTCGACAATTGGGCCTATGCCGCCCCGCGCCTCGCGGCGCTGGCCGAAGACCTCAATCATGATGCGATCCCCAAGGAGCGGTTTCACGAACGCGACGCCGCCTCGCCGCTGCCGCGCGCCTATCAATGGGCCGACGGCAGCGCCTATGTGAACCATGTCGCGCTGGTCCGCCAGGCGCGCGGGGCGGAGATGCCCGACAGCTTCTGGCACGACCCGCTGATGTATCAGGGTGGCAGCGATGCCTTTCTGGCGCCGCGCGATCCGATCCCGCTCGGCGACCCGGCCTGGGGCTGCGACATGGAGGCCGAGGTCGTCGTCGTGACCGGCGACGTCCCCGCCGGGATCGATCCGGTAGCGGCGCGCGAGCATATCCTGCTCGTCGGCCTGACCAACGACGTGTCGCTGCGCGGCCTCATCCCGGCGGAACTCGCCAAGGGGTTCGGCTTCTTCCAGTCGAAGCCATCTTCCGCGATGTCGCCGGTGTTCGTGACGCCCGCGGCGCTCGGCGAGCGCTGGCGGGACGGCAAGCTGCACGGCGCGCTGTGCGTCGATCTCAACGGCCAGCCGCTCGGCCGCGCCGATGCCGGCGTCGACATGACCTTCGACTTTGGCCAGCTCATCGCGCACGCCGCAAAGACGCGCAACCTGGGCGCGGGGACGATCATCGGGTCGGGCACGGTGTCGAACCGCGATGCGGACGGCGGCCCCGGCAAGCCGATCGGCGAAGGCGGGCTCGGCTATTGCTGCCTTGCCGAGGTGCGGACGGTCGAGACCATCCGGCAGGGCGAGCCGAAGACCCCCTTCATGGCGAAGGGCGACGTCGTGCGAATCTGGATGGACGACGAGCGTCATCACAGCATCTTCGGCGCGATCGAGCAGCAGGTCGGCTGAAACGAGAAGGGGCGGGATTCTCTCCCGCCCCTCCCGATTCTTCAAGCCGCGCGGGCTTAATGCTTGCCGAAACCGCCGCCCGACATCGCATCGCTCAGCGAACAGGCCGCCGGGCCGAGGATGACGATGAACAGCACCGGCAGGATGAACAGGATCAGCGGCACGGTCATGATCGCGGGCAGGCGCGCGGCCTTTTCCTCGGCGCGCATCATGCGTTCGTTGCGGAATTCGGCCGACAACACGCGCAGCGCGCTCGCCAGCGGCGTGCCATATTTCTCGGTCTGGATCATGGTCGTGACCACGCCCTTCACCGATTCCAGATTGACGCGATAGGCCAGATTCTCGAACGCCTGCCGACGCTCGGTCAGAAAGCCGAGTTCGATCGAGGTCAGCGCGAATTCCTCGCCCAGTTCGGGATAGGCGCGGCCAAGCTCCTTGGCGACGCGCGAGAAGGCCGCATCGACGGTCAAGCCCGCTTCGGCGCAGATGACGAGCAGATCGAGCGCATCGGGCAGGCCCTTGCGGATTGCGTCGGTGCGCTTCTGGCGCTTGTTCTGCACGAACAGATCGGGCGCCTTATAGCCCAGGATCAGCGCCGCCATGGTGAATCCGGAGCGCTTGAACGGCGTCATGTCGGGCCACATCTCGACCCAATAGATCAGAAAAGCGGCCAGTCCGCCAAGCACGATCGGCAGCACGAGGCGGCCAAAGATGACGGTGACCGCCAGATCCTTTGACCGGATGCCGGCTTGCGCCAGCTTTTGCTGGACGTCCTGAATCTGCCCTTCCTGCAACACCTGCAACCGGCCGAGGAACGTCCGCATTCTGTCGGCGGTCTGATTCTTGCGAACCAGCTTCGCGCGGCGCTTTGCGGTGGAGGCGGTGATCCCGGCCTTGAGCTGTTCGCGGCGATCGTTGAGCGCCTTGACGCGCTTCGCCATCGGGTTGCGGACGGTCAGCGCGCCATAGATGGCGAAAAGCACCGCGCCGACGCCGACCGCGGCCAGCATCGTCGCCGCCCAGACGACATCGACGCCCATCAGCGTCGGGCCGGGCTGTGCGCCGGAAAATGCGGCAAGGAGGAAATTGCTGTTCATCTGCCGCCCTTCAGACCTCGAAGCTGATCATTTTTTTCATGATGAGGGCACCGATGGTCATCCAGATCAGCCCCCCGATGCCCGCGATGATCAAACGCTGTTCGGAGAAAAAGCCCGCGAGATACTCGGGATTCATCGACCAGACGACGCCGAACACGAAAAAGGGAAGCGCGCCGACGATATAGGCCGAGGCCTTGGCTTCCGACGACATGGCGCGGATTTTCAGCTTCATCTGCGCGCGCTTGCGCAGCACTTCGGACAGGTTGGCGAGCGTTTCGGCCAGATTGCCGCCCGTTTCGCGCTGGATCGAGATGGTGATGCAGAAAAATTGAAATTCGGGTGTGCCGATCATCTCGGCGGTTTCCTGAAGCGCGGCCTCCATCGTGTTGCCGATGCGGATACGCTCGATCACGCCCTTGAATTCCTCGCCAACCGGGCCGGGCAGTTCCTGGCTCACGACCTGGAAGGTTTCGGTGACGGGAAGGCCCGATTTCAGACCGCGAACAAGCAGGTCGATCGCGTCGGGAAAGCGGGTGTTGAACTTCTGGACCCGCTTGGCGACAAGCTTGCCGATATAGGCGTGGGGCAGACCGATGCCGACCATCAACCCCGCCAGCACCGCGAGCAGGAAGGGGGTGCGCAGAACGAGCAGCCCGCCGGTCGCGACGACGAACAGCCCCATGCACCAGAAGATATATTGGGTGAGGTTCCAGCCCTTGCCCGTACGGCGCAGCCGCTTTTCCATCAGTTCGCGGCGCGGCACCAGGTTGGAGATATTGGTCCCGCCCCGTCCGCCGACCGCCTGGATCGTCTTGCGCATCTGCGCCGCGACAACCGCTTCGGTCGACGCGGCATGCCGATCGCGCACCGAGGCGAGCCGGCGGCTTTTCGCCTTGCCGGCCGACGGCCCCGCGAAAGCGAGAATCAGCATGGCAAGCGCCACGAACGTGGCGGTGACGATCAGGATCATTGGCAGGTTCATGATGGGCCTTTGTCCGCTTCCTGCTGGGAAAGCCGCGGCGGCCGGGGGAGTCCCGGCCGCCGCTGCGTCCTTATTTCGCGTTCTTTTTCGCGACCAGCGTGCCAAGGCCGCCGAGCTTGCCGAGCAGCGATCCGCCGCCTGATTTCGCCTTGCGGGCCGCGGCCGCCTCTTCGACGCTTTCGTCGGCGCCGTCGATGATCACGCTCATCAGGCTGGTCCATGCCTGCGCGGCCTTGGTGCCCTTGCAGATTTCGGCATAGGATTTGCCGAGTTTCGCTGCCTGGCTGACCAGCTTGGGATCGAACGGAATCGTGACATCGATCGCGCGTTCGATCGACGATTCAAATTCCTTGCGCGACAACTCGCCGATGGCGTTCTGGAACTTGTTTGCGACCAGGATTACCCGCGCCCCCGGGACATGCTGCTTGAACCACGAGAGCAGGCGGATGGTGTCGCGCGCCGCGGCGAGCGTCACGTCGCTGACGAGCAGGATCGTGCCCGCTTCCTGCACGAGGTGCGGAAAGGGGATCAGGACGTGGCGCGGGATGTCGACGATCGTCATCTCGAACGCACCCCGCAACTCTTCTTCGAGCTGGAAGAAGGCCGAGCCGTCGGTCATCACCGGCTGATGGATCGGCGCTTCCGCCGACAGCAGGCTGAGCTTGTCGGAGGCGCGCACCATCGCGCGCTCGATGAACAGGCCGTCGATGCGGCTGGGATTGTCGATCGCGTCGATCAGCCCGCGGCCGGGCTCGAGGTCGAGCGTCAGCGCGCCGGTTCCGAAATGCACGTCGAGGTCGAGCAGCGCCGTCTGGCGGCCGCCCTGTTCGCTCATCACCCAGGCGAGCGACGTCGATACCAGCGACGCGCCGACGCCGCCGCGCACGCCGACCACGGCCGTCATATGGTGCGGCTTGTCGTCGTGCATGTCGGCATGTTTCGGCGCCGACAGCATCGTTTGCGCCATGGTGAAGCTTTCGCGCACCTGGTCGAGCGACAGCGGCTTGAGCAGATAATCCTGAATCCCGCTCGACAACAGGTCGCGGTACAGGCGGACGTCGTTGACCTGGCCCGCCGCGATCACCACCGTGCCGGGCTCGCAGACTTCGGCGAGCGCGTTGATGTCGTTGATCGGGTCGCCCGATTCGGACATGTCGACGAACAGGATGTTCGGGCTCGCCGATACCGAAAGCGACTGGACCGCGTTGCGCAGCCCACCCTTGTTGCACTTCTCGATCGGCCAGCCCAGGTCGGCGGCGGCGACGCGGATCAGCTCCAGCGTATCGTCGTCGCAGACGAAGGCGTTGAACGGATCACGCAGTCCGGCTGCTTTGAAAGGAGCGTTCACTGGCCGCCTCCGCTGTTGCTTGTTGCCGTTGCCTTAAGCTCCCCGGCGCCGGTCTGGGGCTTTTCGCGATAGGTCCTGATCGCGCGCGTCGCCGCGTTGGGGTCGTTGACGGTGGCCCGATTGCCCTTGATCAGGTCATTGGGGTCGGCGACCATCGACGCGAGGTTGCTGTTCGTCGCGCAGCCATAGTTGGATGACGTCGCATTGGTCGGATTGAGCGACGACTTGCTCGACCAATCGGGGCAGCCCGGAACATGCGCCGACGCGCGCGTCACGATGACGCGAACATAGCCCGGCGGCACCGCCCCGGTCGTGACCGGGACATCGGCGTTCAGCAAAAGCCCGCGGCGTTCGACCATCGCGCGGATCGTCGCTTGCGCTTCCCCCGCGCCGTAAACCGTGGGATCCTCGATCGAAACGCGGTCGCCATAGCGAACGCCCATCGCGTCGAGCCATCCCTGGAGGCGGCCCTGCTCGCTGGGCGCAAGATCGCCGCCGCCAACGGCGACGTCGAACTGATGGATGGTGTTGCGAACCACCGGCTGATGAACCGATTCCAGGCTGTGGTTGCTGTTGGCGGCCCCAGTGCATCCCGTCAGCGACGTTGCCAGTGCCAGGGCGGTCCAAGTTGCGATTTTCTTCATCACTCTGCTCCCCAAAACCACCGTGTCACTTCTTGTTCAGGCTAAAGCCGGGCGCGACATCCGCGCCGCCGCGCGGGCGATCCGCGTCGCCGACATTCGTGTCGAGCGACGGCTTCGGCCGGTCGCCGCCGGTCACCCCGTCGCTCGTCTGATTGAGCAGCAGGCGGGCGAGGTCGTTGGAGTCCTGATAGGCGTCGGTCGGCAGCTTGATCTCGTTCGCCGACACCGGCTGCACCAGATAGGGCGTCACGACGATGACCAGTTCGGTCTCCCCGCGCTTGAAGCTGTCCGATTTGAACAGCGTGCCGAGGATCGGCACGTCGCCGAGCCCGGGGATCTTGTCGATCGCACCGATCGAGCGGTTGTTCATCAGGCCGGCGATCATGAAGCTTTCGCCCGAACCCAGTTCGACCGTCGTTTCCGCACGGCGGATGGTGAGCGCCGGGATCTGGAACCCCTGCATCTCGATCGCGCCTTCGGTCGACAGTTCCGATACTTCGGGACGGACGCGCAGGCTGATGCGGCCGTTCGACAGCACCGTCGGCGTATAGGCCAGGCTCACACCATATTTGCGATATTCGATCGTCGTGCCGGCGAAATTGCCGGGGATCGGGATCGGGAATTCGCCGCCCGCCAGAAAGTCGGCCGTTTCGCCCGAAATCGCGGTCAGGTTGGGCTGTGCCAGCGTTGCGACCAGGCCCGACCGTTCGCCAAGATCGAGCGACGCCATCAGGTCGAGCCCGAACAGGCGGCCCGCGCCGGCAAGGCTGCTGGTGCCGGCGGGCGTGGTGAACTGATATTGCGTGCCCAACGTGGTGCTCGTGATCGGCAGGCCGGTCCGTGGATCATAGGGCCGCGGCACGGGGCTGCCGGGAAAGACCGCCGTCGGGGCAGGGATATCGGTGATTGTGCCCGGCGACCGGCCACGGAAAATGCCGCCCAGAAAGCCGCCCGTCATGTCCCGCGTCAGCAGATTGCCGCTGATTTCCTTGACCAGCGAGCGGTTCACCTCGGCGATGCGGACCTGCAAATTGACCTGCAGCGGCGTCGCGGTGCGCAGGCGCGAGAGCACTTTGGTCTGGTCGCCGACGAAGGCCTGGACCAGGCGTTCGGCCTCGGCGGCGTCGTCGGGCGACGCGACCGTGCCGGTGAGCAGCACGAAGCCGTTCATCGTGTTCGACACGATCTTCGCCTCGGGCATCGCGAGCGCCAGCATCTGGTCGATCGTCTCGATATTGTTGCCGACCCGGGCGACGGTCGAATAGACGACCCGGCCGCTGGCGTCGGTCGCATAGATGCTCGTTTCGCCCGGCGCCTTGCCAAAGACATAGAGCTGGCGGCTCGAGCGGACCTGCACATCGGCGACCTTGTCGTCGGCAACGAAGATGTCGGTCATCGGCGCCGACAGGCTGACCAGGCGGCCGCGGCCGACCGACAGGTCGATGCTGCTGCTGGCGTTCTGCGTTGCCTGGGCCGATGCCTGCTGCGTCGGGGCGGAGATCAGGGTCGCCGCGATCAGGCCGATGGCCAGGGTGCGGGCGAGCGCCGTCGCCTTGAAATGGGTTTTGCTGGTCATCTTACTTACCCCCAACCGGAACTTCGGTCATCTTGTCGCCGCGCGTCACGCGGACCACCGGACCCCTCGGCGCCGCGGGCGCGCCCATCGTCACGGACGATCCGCCACCGCTGAAGGATGGCTGCTGCGGCGGCTGGCGCGGGGCCGATACGCGGCCGCTCACCGGAACCCAGAAGCGCGAGACGTCGCCGCCTGTGGTGGCCGAGCTCTTGTTGGCGGTCGGCCGTGCGGCGGCTTCGGCGAGCATCTTCTTTTCGGCGGCGGTGCCGCCGCCCGCCGGAACATTGACTTCGCCCGACGCGATCGCAGCTTCCAGATCGCCGCTGTTTTCGGCGAGCGGACGGAGCGCGAGCGACAGCTTGCCCATATTCTGCGCGACGGCGATCTTCTCGGCGATCTCGGGCGTCGCCTCGAGCGTTACCGAGCCGAAGGTGTGCACCGGCGTCTTGCCGGTTTCATCCTCGGCATCATAGCGCTGGTCGGTCGCCAGGACGCGAACGTTGCGGACGATCGTCTCGGCGGTGTAGAGTTCGTCGTCGGGATAGGCGCTGCCTTCCTTGACCTTGAGCTCCTGCGCCAGGACCACGTCGACGCGGTCGCCCGGAAAGACGAAGCCGGCGACGCCCTGTTCCTGCGAAACCTTGACCGTCACCGCGCGCATGCCCGGCCCGAGCGCCGCGGCAAGGAAGCCGCGGTCGTCGGGATGGACGAGCGCGCCCTGCGTCAGCGGCTGGCCGGCGGTGATCGCATAGCGCACGACGGTGCCGACCAGCGTCTGGACATCCGTCTTTTCCTTCAGGAAATACGCCTTCTCGACCAGTTCGTTCGGCCAGGGCTGAAAGCGGAAGCTGTCGGGACCGATGATCGTGCCGACCGGCAGTTGCCGCGTCGCGACCAGGATCATGGGTCCGTTGATTTCCGGCGCAGCCGCCGCGCGTGCTTCTGGCGTCGATGCGCCGCGCATCATCTGGTTGACCCCGAACGCAGCCCCGATCGCAATCACCAGCGCGCCGACGATCAGCATTATCTTTCGTGTATCCACGATTTTCGCCTCCTGCGCCGAACCAGAGATGGTGGCGCTTGCCCTCAACTCGATGCGATAGACTGAAACTGGTTAAGATATTGTTGGTGAAGCGCCCAAAGGCCCGCAATCGCGATCGCCACGCCGTAGGGAACCTCTATCACTTTGTCCGAAGGCCGTATTTTCGACTGGACCAGCATGACGGCCGACAGGATGCCCCCGCCGATCGCCATGATCGTCAGCATCGGAACGAACAAAGGCAGCGGAATCCACAGCATCACCGCGCCGATCATCTTCACGTCGCCGCCGCCCATCGCGCCGATCGCGAACAGCCCGGCAAACAGCAGGAAGACCGCGAAAGCCGCCGCGAACTGAAGCGCAATATCGGGCCAGATCGGCCATCCCGCGGCGATCCAGAACGGAATCGCGAGCAGGGCCATCGCGGCATTGAGGCCGTTGGAGATGGTGCGCGAGCGGACGTCGCTGACCGCCGCGGCGATCATCAGCCCGCCGAGAAGAGCCATCAGGCCAAGGGAAAGGACGCCGCTTTGCATCGGCGTTCCTCTACGCATCATGGCTTACCAAAGCGTAACCATGTTGCCCGCGCGGCGGGTTGCATTCCGCCGTGCAGCCGATATGCGGCGGGCCATGACCGATGCGCTGCCTTCCTCGACCGACGTGCTGATCGTCGGCGCGGGCATCGCCGGCGCCAGCCTGGCGGCCGCGCTGGCGCCGTATCGCCGCGTGTTGATGATCGAGGCCGAGGATGCGCCAGGCTATCATGCGACCGGCCGCTCGGCGGCCTTCTGGCAGGAAACCTATGGCGGACCCGGCGTCCAGCCGCTGTCGATCGCGTCGTTCGGCGCGTTGCAAGATCCGCCGCGCGACTTTTCGGCGCGCGGCTTCCTGTCGCCAAGGACCGCGATCAACCTTGCGCGCCGCGATGACGCGGTCGCGGTCGATGCCTTCGCCGCCGGCTTTTCGGCCAGGGGCGTGCCGATCGAACGCATGTCCGCTGCCGAGATCGAACGCCGCGTCCCCGGAGTCCGGCCCGAGTGGAGCGAGGCGGCCTATGAGGCGTCGTGCAGCGACATCGACGTCGGCGCGCTCCACGCCGCCTATCTGCGCGCGGCGAAGCGCGCGGGCGCGATGCTGGCGACACGCGCGCGCCTGGACGGCGCGCGCCGCACGGGCACGGGGTGGGAGGTCGGGCTGGGGCACGAGACCCTTCGCGCCGACCTGATCGTCAATGCCGCGGGGGCGTGGGCCGACCAGCTTGCCGAAGCGTGCGGCGCCGCGCCGCTGGGCATCCAGCCGTTCCGGCGAACCATCATCCAGCTTCGGCTCGATTATCCAGTGCCCGCCAGCCTGCCGCTGGTGATCGATATCGGCGGCGCCTTCTATTTCAAGGGAGAGAGCGAAGGGCGGATCTGGCTTAGCCCCCACGACGAGACGCCGTCACCGCCGTGCGATGCAGCGCCCGAGGAACTGGACGTCGCGCTGGCGATCGAGCGGTTGCGGCAGGTCGTCGACTGGCCGGTCGCGGCGGTCGAGCGGAAATGGGCCGGGCTCCGCAGCTTTGCGCCTGATCGCCTGCCCGTCTTCGGCGCCGATCCGCGCGTGCCCGGCTTCATCTGGTGCGCGGGACAGGGCGGGTTCGGAATTCAGACTTCGCCGGCGATTTCCGCGCTGCTCGCGGCGCAACTCGGCGCCCCCGCGCCCGAGGGCGCGATCGCGGGCATCGACCCGGCACCCTATACGCCATCGCGCTTCGCCTGATCGCATCTGGTGCAGCGAGCCTTATATCTGATCCACCTTCCCGTTCGTGTCGAGCGAAGTCGAGACACCCATCGGCGTAACGCTACGCCGATGGGTGTCTCGACTACGGCCAAAGGCCGAAGCCTATCCTGAGCGCCTGCCAAGACAGTCGAAGGGCTCGACACGAACGGACTTGAGGTGATGCAGATTTAACTGACGGCGCTCTAGCCGCTTGCGCGGCGAGATAGGTGGATTACCATGGGTTATACCAAGGTGCGGTGATTCTGACCCGTGAGGACGGTTTCTGGCGTTTCTCGGCAAGGAGGCTGCGATGAGGCGATGTGGTTCATCGTCACGAGCAGGCGACGCTGTCCGAGAGCCGCCAGAAACCGCCCTTCGGGTTGCCAGTCCCGCCTGCTGGACAGCGTCGGCGCGTCGCCAGCAAACGGGACTGGCAATCCTCATGGGTCAGGATCGCCGCACCTTGGTATAAGCCGCGTCACCCCCGTCGCGGTTCGACCTGTGGAGGATGGCATGGCCCATTATTTCGAGATCAAGAAGAACAAGAAAGGCGAATTTGTCGCCTATTTCAAATATAATAGCGAATCCATCTTCTGGACCGAAGGCTATAGCAGCAAGGCTTCGGCGAAGAACGCCATCGAGTCGATCCTCAAGAACGGGCCAGGGGCAGAGGTTCGCGAAGCCGAGTGACGATAGGCGCGCGGGCGCTCAGCGCGCCCGCGCGATCTCGATCGCCGCGTCGCTGGCGAGCGTGTCGGCCAGTTCATTGTCGCCATGCCCGGCGTGGCCCTTGACCCACAGCCATTCGATGTCGTGGCGTGCCGCCTCGACGACAAGCCGCTGCCATAGATCGGCATTGGCGACCGGCTTTTTTGCTGCGGTCTTCCAGCCATTGCGCTGCCAGCCATGCACCCATTTGGTGATGCCGTCGCGCACATAGATGCTGTCGGTCGACAGTTCGACCTGGCACCGCCGCTTGAGCGCCGCGAGCGCTTCGATCGCCGCCATCAACTCCATGCGATTGTTCGTCGTGTCGGGCTCGCCCCCCGACAATGTCTTCACCACATCGCCCCAGCGCAGCACCGCGCCCCAGCCGCCGGGGCCGGGATTGCCCTTGCACGCGCCGTCGGTGGCGACGATTACCGTCCGTCCCGCGGTCATGGCGCGGTGAACAGGCTGGCGGCGTCGCCCGCCTGGTAGCGGCGCAGGCGATTGAGAAAGGGCGCCGGGTCCTTGCGCGTGACGAGCGCGTCGGCGGGTGTATGCACCCAGTCGTGCGCGCGCGTGAGCAGGAAGCGCAGCGATGCCCCGCGCGCGAGCAGGGGCAGGGCGGCGATTTCGGCCTCGGTCAGGGCGATCTCGCGCGCATAGCCGCGCATCAGCGCGTGCGCGCGATCGGCGTCGCAGCGACTGCCGTCGTCGGAAAAGGTCCACGACGCATGGGTGACCGCGAGGTCATAAGCGCGAAAGTCGCTCGCCGCGAAATAGAAGTCGATGAGTCCGGTCACCGTCTCACCGAGCATCAGTACATTGTCGGGGAAGAGGTCGGCGTGGATGACATGCGCGGGGAGGCCTTCGGGCCAGTTCGCGTCGAGAAAGGCGAGTTCGGTCTCGACGATATCCTGCAAGCCCGAAATCACCGCGTCGAGGTCGCCCGTCGCGTCGGCGACGGCGCGCCAATGGCGGTGGCCCATGCTGTTCTCGCGCCCGCCCGGAAAACCGGCGGCGGCGCGGTGCATCGCGCCGAGCGCCGCGCCGACCGCCTCGCACTGACCCGGCGTCGGGTGGCTCGGCGATATGCCGGACAGAAACTGGATGACGCAGGCGGCGCGACCCGCGATCTCCTGGATCGCGACGCCGTCCCGGTCGTGGACCATCGCCGGGATCGGACAGTCGCGGCCCGCGAGATGATCGAGCAGGTCGACGAAGAAGGGCAGGTCGCCGACCTGAACCCGCTTTTCGTAAAGCGTCAGGATGAAGCGACCGCCGGTCGTCTCGAGCAGGAAATTGCTGTTTTCGACCCCCTCGGCAATTCCCTTGCACGAAAGAACCGTCCCGATGTCGTAACGGGAAACGAGCGCGGCGAGGTCGTCGGGGTCGACGTGCGTGTAAACCGCCATCAGTCGGCCGCCGGATCGAGCCCGCGCGGCAGTTTGAAGACCATATTTTCCTCGGCGGTCACCACGATATCCTCGATGATCGGACGGTGGGCCGCGACGGCGTCGATGACTTCGCGCACCAGCGTTTCGGGCGCGCTCGCGCCCGCGGTGATGCCGAGCGTGCCGATATCGCACAGCCAGGCCGGGTCGATGTCGGTGCCGCGCTGGACAAGATGCGCCGGGGTGCCCAGCCGCTCGGCAACCTCGACAAGGCGCAGGCTGTTCGAACTGTTGGGGGCGCCGATCACGATCATCCGGTCGCAGCGGCGGGCGATCGCCTTCACCGCATCCTGCCGGTTCGAGGTCGCATAGCAGATATCCTCGCCGCGCGGGCCGGTGATCGCTGGGAAACGGTGCTGGAGCGCGGCGACGATGTCGCGCGTGTCGTCGACCGACAAGGTGGTCTGGGTCAGGAACGACAGCATGGCGGGATCGGGCGGCGTCAGCGCCGCGACGTCGTCGACCGATTCGACCAGCGTCATCGCGCCGTCGGGCAACTGGCCGAGCGTCCCGATCACTTCGGGGTGGCCGGCATGGCCGACGAAGATGATATGGCGGCCCCCGTCATAGGCGCGCTCGGCCTGGCGATGGACTTTCGACACCAGCGGGCAGGTCGCGTCGATATAGTCGAGCCCGCGTGCCTCGGCCTTTGTCGGCACCGCCTTTGGCACGCCGTGCGCGCTGAACACGACCGGGACGCCGTCGGGAACCTGGTCGAGCGATTCGACGAAAATCGCGCCCTTGGCCTTCAGCGATTCCACCACATAGCGATTGTGGACGATTTCATGGCGGACATAGACGGGGGCGCCGAAACGGATGAGCGCCAGTTCGACGATGCGGATGGCGCGGTCCACCCCGGCGCAAAAGCCGCGCGGCGCCGCGATCAGGACCGCCAGTTCCACGCCTTCGCGCGCTATCGGATGGGGAGCGTTCATAATCCGCGCGCTCTAGCGCAGCAGCCCATATGCGGTAAAGCAGGTTCGTCCATGTTGCGCCGCGTTCATCGCGCCGATAAGAAGCGGCGCGCATGGAACGTCGGACAGTCGGTTCGTCGAGCCTGCCCGAGATTTGGAAAGCCCGGTTGCTATGATGTTCATCTCCTCTTCGTCCCGCAAACTCGTCGCCATGCTGTGCGGGAGCGCAGCTCTGGTGACGGCGGCCGGCTGCGCGAAGGATAATGAAATCGACGTGTCGGGCGCCGGTGCCGGTATCACCGCGTCGCGCAGCACCTGTCCGGCGGTCGCCGTCCCCGCCTATACCGGCGATATCACCCTGTTCGACCCGGCGACCAGCCGCGACGCGCGCGCGATCGACGTCGTCGCGACGATCACCCACGTCACCCCGCAATGCAATGACCAGGCCGAGAAAGTCTATCAGCTCGCCGATTTCGACGTGATGGCGACGCGCCGCGACGCGGGACCGGCGCGGACGGTGACGCTGCCCTATTTCTCGACCGTCGTGCAGGGCGGCACCGCCGTCGTCGCCAAGCGCGTCGGGCAGGTTACGGTCAGCTTTGCCGAAGGCCAGCTACGCGGCACCGGGCACGGCCAGGCGGCCGCCTATGTCGATCGCGCGGCGGCGACGCTGCCCGACGACATCCGCGAACGCATCACGCGCAAGCGCAAGGCGGGCGAAGAGGATGCCGCGATCGACCCGTTGAGCATCCCCGAAGTGCGCGCTGCGGTGCAGCGCGCGAGCTTTGAATTGCTCGTCGGTTTCCAGCTGACGCAGGACCAGCTCGAATATAACGTCCGACGATAGACCTCGGCGGCGGCGGTCGGCGCCGTTCGCTTTTCTTTTTGCCCTGCGGCGCCGATAGGGGCGGCGCAGGGCTTTTCGCGTTGCCCAACCTGGGTTAGGGCGCCCGCCAACCCGTTTTGACCGAGAGATAGGATCCCCCGTGACCCTGTTCAGCCGCTTTTCCGACCATATCGACGCCGCGCTCGACGCGCTGGTGGCGCGCGACGCGCTTCCTGCCGGGCTCGACCGCGGCACGATCAGCATCGAGCCGCCGCGCGATCCGTCGCACGGCGATGTCGCGACCAACGCCGCGATGGTCCTCGCCAAGCCCGCGGGCACCAATCCGCGCGCGCTGGCCGAACTCCTCGTCGCCGAACTGGGTGCGCTGGACGAAGTGACCGAGGCGAGCGTCGCCGGCCCCGGCTTCATCAACCTGCGCGTCGCCGACGCAAGCTGGCGCGACGAACTCGCGCTGATCCACGCCGAGGGCGGCGATTACGGCCGTTCGGCGATGGGGGAGGGGCGTAGCGTCAACGTCGAATACGTCTCCGCCAACCCCACCGGCCCAATGCACGTCGGCCATTGCCGCGGCGCGGTCGTCGGCGACGCGCTCGCCGCGTTGCTCGAATATGCGGGGCATCGGGTCACCCGCGAATATTATGTCAACGACGCGGGCGCACAGGTGGATGTCCTCGCGCGGTCGGTCCACATGCGTTACCGCGAGGCGCTGGGTGAGGAGGTCGGCGCGATTCCCGAGGGGCTGTACCCCGGCGACTATCTGAAGCCCGTCGCCGAAAAGCTCGCTGCCGAATATGGCGACCGTTATGTCGGCGCGCCCGAAAGCGCGTGGATCGGCCTGTTCCGCGCCGAGGCGGTCAGCGCGATGATGGACATGATCCGCGACGATCTCGCCAAGCTCGGCATCCATCACGACCTGTTTTCGTCGGAGGCCGAATTGCAGGCCGAGGGCAAGCCCGCCGCCGCCGAAAAATGGCTGCGCGAGCATGACCTCGTCTATGACGGTCAGCTTGAAGCCCCGAAGGGTGAGACGCCCGAGGATTGGGAGCCGGTCGAACTGCCGCTGTTCCGTTCGACGCGGTTTGGCGACGATCAGGACCGCCCGATCAAGAAATCGGACGGCAGCTGGACCTATTTCGGTGCCGATCTCGCCTATCATTTCCAGAAAAGCCAGAATGCCGACGAGCTGATCGACATCTGGGGCGCCGACCATGCCGGCACGGTCAAGCGAATCAAGGCGGCGGTCGCGGCGCTGACCGGCGGCAAGACGCGCTTCGACGTGAAGCTGGTCCAGATGGTCCGGCTGCTCAAAAATGGCGAGCCGTTCAAAATGTCGAAGCGCGCGGGCAATTTCGTCACTCTCGCCGATATCGTCGACGAGGTCGGCAAGGATGCGGTGCGCTTCACCATGCTGACGCGCAAGGCCGACGCACAGATGGATTTCGACTTTGCCAAGGTCGTCGAGGCGTCGCGTGACAACCCGGTCTTCTATGTCCAATATGCCCATGCACGGATCGCGTCGCTGAAGCGCAAGCTCGCCGAAGCGGGTATCGCGGCCGCGGCGCCGAACCCGGCGCGGCTCGACGATCATGAGCTCGGTCTCGTCAAGCTACTCGTGCAATTCCCGCGGATCGTCGAATCGGCGGCCTCGGCGCGCGAGCCGCACCGTGTCGCTTTCTATCTCGGCGACGTCGCCGCCGCTTTTCATGCCTGGTGGAATATGGGCAATGACCGGCCCGACGCACGTGTCATTTTGGCAGATGATCCCGAACTGACCGCGACGCGCCTTTATTTGGCGGACGGAATCGGGCAGGTTGTCCGAAACGGGCTCCACCTGATGGGGGTCGAGGCGCTCGAGGAGATGAGTTGATGGCGGAGGACACGGGGGGAACGGACCACGGCGCGGGATTAGGCCTCGACGACGAGGGCCGTCTTCCCTGGCTGGAGGCTGCCGACGGCTATGAGGAGGATGGCGAGGTATCGCCGGTCCGCCTGCTGGTGATGGTGCTCGGCGGGCTGCTGCTGATCGGCGCCGTGCTCGGCGCGCTGTGGTGGCTCCAGAATGGCGGCGCCCGCGGGCAGGGCGAATTGATCGCGGCGCAGCAGGGCGATTACAAGGTCGCGCCGAAAACCGACGGCGCCAGGACGTTCGAGGGCGAGGGCGCTGCGAGCTTTGCCGCAACCGAGGGTGCGGTGCCGGCGGGCAAGGTCGACCCGACGCGGATGCCCGAAGAACCCGCGGTAACCCCGGCCGAGCGCGAAGCGGCCGCGAAGGCTGAAAAGGCGAAGGCCGACAGCGAAAAGGCGGCCGCGGCGAAGGCCGAGGCGGCGCGCATCGCGGTCGCCGACGGGGGCAAGCCCAAGCCCGCCGCGATGTCGGTCAAGACCGACGATGCCGCGACGAAGGACAAGGCGCAGGCGGGCGGTTCGGCGACGATCCAGCTCGGCGCGTTCAGCAGCGAAGGCGCGGCGACGAAGGCCTGGACCAATCTGTCGAAACGCTTTCCCTATCTCGCCGATCTCGGCAAGTCGGTGTCGCCGGCAAAGGTCGGATCGGGCACCGTCTATCGGCTCCGCGCCTCGGCGGGCAGCGCCGCCAACGCGGCTTCGCTCTGCGCCAAATTGCGCGTCGCGGGTGAAAATTGCGTCGTCGTCCGCTGATTCGGCCCGTTTGGCCGCAGAGGGCATTGGTTCATTCCCCCCGCCATGCCATGTCAGGCATTAGGGGGCGCCGGCCGATGGAGGTTGACGCACGATGATACCCGCGATTTTCGGCCTTTCGGGCCTGACCCTGACCGACGACGAGCGCGCCTTCTTCCGCGACAGCGACCCTGCGGGCTATATTCTGTTCGGCCGCAATATCGAGAACCGCGAGCAGCTTCGGCGCCTGACCGACGATCTGCGCAGCCTCGACGGGCGCGCCGGCCTGCCGATCCTGATCGATCAGGAAGGCGGCCGGGTTGCGCGCATGAAGGCTCCCGAATGGCCCGATTTTCCGAGCGGCGCGGCGTTCGATGCACTGTACGAACGCGCGCCCGCCAGCGCGATCGAGGCGGCGCGGCTCAATGCGATGGCGCTTGCCTTCATGCTCGCCGAGGTCGGGATCAGCGTCGATTGCCTGCCGTTGCTCGACGTGCGCCAGCCGGGCGCGAGCGACGTGATCGGCGACCGCGCTCTCGGTAGCGAACCGATGCGTGTCGCGGCGCTCGGCCGCGCGATTCTGAACGGACTTCAGGACGGTGGCGTCGTCGGTGTCGTCAAACATATTCCCGGCCACGGCCGCGCGATGCTCGACACGCACGAAGCGCTGCCGACGGTCACCGCGTCCGACCATGATCTGCAAAGCGACCTCGCGCCTTTTGCGGCGCTGCGCGATGCGGCGATGGCGATGACTTGCCACGTCGTTTTCGATGCGTGGGACCGGGATCTGCCCGCAACGCTGTCGCCGACCGTCATCGACGGTGTGATCCGCCAGCGCGTCGGGTTCCACGGCCTGCTGATGACCGACGACC
The DNA here is from genome assembly GCF_002993885.1 of Sphingopyxis lindanitolerans. Taxonomy (NCBI): domain Bacteria; kingdom Pseudomonadati; phylum Pseudomonadota; class Alphaproteobacteria; order Sphingomonadales; family Sphingopyxidaceae; genus Sphingopyxis; species Sphingopyxis lindanitolerans. The sequence goes on along the minus strand of NZ_CM009578.1, from coordinate 714,110 downwards.
TCGACATGAAGGCGTTGTCGGGCAATGTTCCGTCGCGCGCCGCCGATGCGATCGCCGCGGGGTGCGACATCGCGCTCAATTGCTGGGCGAAGATGGACGACATGATCGGCATCGCAAAGGCGCTCGACCCGATCAGCACCCTTTCGCGCGCGCGGCTCGAAGGCGCGATGGACCGGATTTCGGGCGCGCATGACCCGCGTCAGTTCGCGGTACTCATCGACCAGCGCGACGCGCTGCTGGCGCTCGCGTGATCGGGGCCTGATCCGCCGATGGAGGAACTGCCGCTCGACTTTGAATTGGCCCCGGCGGCGACCGAGCGCGACGATGCGCTGCAACTCAATCTGGAGAGCTGGGAAGGCCCACTCGACCTGCTTCTGACACTCGCGCGCGGGCAGAAGGTCGATCTCAGGCAGATTTCGATCCTCCAGCTTGTCGAGCAATATCTGGCTTTCATCGCCGAAATGCGGGCAAAGCTAGAGGTGGCGGCCGATTATCTGGTGATGGCGGCGTGGCTCGCCTATTTGAAATCGGCGCTGCTGCTCCCCAAGGATCCGCTCGAGGAGCCCTCGCCCGACGAACTGGCGCTGCGGCTGCAACTGCGTCTTCAGCGTCTGGCGGCGATGCGCGAGTCGGCGGCGCGGCTGCTCGCCCGCGACCGTATCGGCCGCGACGTCTTTCTGCGTGCGAAGCCGGAGGGGCTGCGCGAGGTTAAGGTGCGGCGCTGGGATGCGAGCCTCTATGACCTGCTGGCCGCTTATGGTCAGGTCAAGCTGCGCACCGAACCTGTCGTCCATATAGTTGCGCGGCGTCCGGTGATCACCCTCGACGCCGCGCTCCAGCATCTCGAACGAATGATTGGGATGAAGGTCGATTGGGCCGAATTGTCCGATTTCCTGCCGTCCGACTATCAAGGGCCGCTGCGCCGCTCGGCGATCGCGTCGAGCTTCGTCGCCGCGCTCGAACTCGCGCGGCAGGGACGGGTCGACCTGAAGCAGGACGGCGCGTTTGAACCGCTTTATCTGAAGGCCGCGTCAATGGGACATCCCGCATGATCGACGATCTCGAACGCGCAATAGAGGCGATGTTGTTCGCGAGCGACGCGCCGCTCGACGCGCGTCAGCTCGCCGGGCGCTTCGGTGGCGAGATGACACCGGGCGCGGTGCGGGCGATCATCCTCGCGATCGCCGAACGCCACCGGGGCAGCGGCATCGAACTGGTCGAGCGCGGCGGTCATTGGCATTTCCAGACCCCTGCCGACCTAGCCCATCTGTTGCGCCGCGAGCGCGATGACCCGCGCAAATTATCGCGCGCGGCGGCTGAGGTGTTGGCGATCGTCGCCTATCACGAACCCGTCAGCCGGGCGGAGATCGAGGCGATCCGCGGCGTGCAGACGTCGAAGGGGACGCTCGACGTCTTGATGGAGGCCGAATGGATCGCCCCCGCGGGGCGGCGCGAGGTGCCGGGGCGGCCGCTGATCTACAAGACCACCGACGCCTTTCTGCAACATTTCGGCCTTGCGAGCCGCAAGGATCTGCCGGGTATTGAAGATTTGCGCGCCGCCGGCTTGCTCGACCCCGTCGACCTCGCTTTCGATGATGCGATGGGCGAGCTGGACCTAGTAAAAGATGGCGAAGAGGCCTAGATAGCGGCCTCAAGGAGAATTTGAGATGGGTAGCTTTAGTCTCGTGCACTGGCTTGTCCTGGGCCTGATCATCCTGTTGCTGTTCGGCAAGGGTCGCTTTTCCGACATGATGGGCGACGTCGCCAAAGGCCTCAAAAGCTTCAAGAAGGGCATGTCGGAAGACGATACGCCGCCCCCCGCGCCGCGCCAGATCGATGGTCAGCGTCCGCCCGAGGTGACTCCGACGCCGACCGCGGAAACCGAGATTCGCTGACCGCGCCCGATTTTGAAAGAAGCTCGCAGCGTGGCGGTTTCGCTTGACGTGTTGAAAACGAAACGGATCGAGCTTTGATCGATGTTTGACGTTGCGCCCACCGAGTTGCTGCTCGTCGTGGTGGTCGCCTTGGTGGTTATCGGCCCCAAGGACCTGCCTAAGGCGATGCGTTTTGTCGGCAAATGGGTCGGCAAGGCGCGCGGGATGGCGCGCCATTTCCGCTCCGGACTCGACACGATGATGCGCGAGGCCGAACTCGAGGAGCTTGAGAAGCAGTGGCGCGCGCAGAATGACGCCATCATGCGCGAATTTCCGCGCGTTGATGGGGCTGGAGGCGCGACTCCGCCGATCCTGCCAGCAGGGCCAGCTGACGAGGCAGTTGATGAAGCGCGGCCAGAAAGCCCCGACCATGCAGATGCCGTGACGAAGCCCGAGACGCACGATGTGCCGCCGCGCGATGGACCGCTGCCATGACGGTTGAAACGCCCGTTACGGCCGATGAGGATGGCGCCGGCGGCAAGATGCCGCTGCTTGACCATCTGATCGAGCTGCGCTCGCGGCTGCTCAAGTCGCTGCTCGCGATTGGCGTCGCATTCGGGGTCTGCCTCTATTTCGCGCGGCCGATCTTCGGCCTCCTTGTCCACCCGCTCGTTGCGGCGGGGCAGGGCAAGCTGATCTACACCCAGTTGTTCGAGGCTTTTTTCGTCGAAATCAAAGTTGCGCTGTTCGCCGCGATGATGATCGCTTTTCCGGTGATCGCGATCCAGCTTTGGAAATTCGTCGCGCCGGGCCTCTTTCGCCAGGAAAAGCGGGCATTGCTGCCCTTCCTTTTCGCGACCCCGGTGCTGTTCGCGATCGGCGCCTGCTTCGCCTATTTCATCACGATCCCGATCGCGCTCAAATTCCTGCTCGGTTATCAGGGTGAAATCGGCGGGGTGCAGCAGGAGGCGCTACCCTCCGTCGGCAATTATCTGAGCTTCATCATGCAGTTCATCATGGCGTTCGGTATCGCCTTCCTGCTGCCGATCCTGTTGATGCTGGTCGAGCGCGCCGGGCTCGTGACCCGCGCGCAGCTGATTTCGGCGCGGCGCTACATGATCGTCGCCGCTTTCGCGATCGCGGCGGTGTTCACGCCGCCCGATATACTGAGCCAACTCCTGCTCGCGATCCCGCTGGTCTTTCTTTACGAGATTTCGATCTTCGCGATCTGGTTCACGCAGCGCAAACGCAAAACAGGCGCCGAAGTGGCGCCTGTCGAGCCTCTCGAAGAGGCTTAGGGTAGCGGGCAACGCCCAATCAGTGGATGGCGTCGCTACCCGCCTGGCCGACCGATTCGATATCGCGGCCAGCCCCTTTCACCGTGTTGCAGGCAGCGACCAGAAAGCTGGCAAGCAAGGTGAGGAGGATTACACGGACACTCGTCATTTTATCACCTCTCAGGAAATCAGTGCAAAATGGCCCGGCACGCGTTCGAGGGGGGGGGAGGGAATGCGGGCCGGGCCAATATTGCTGAGCAGCGCTGCGGGGGGGCGATGCCGCTGCTCGGAAATGAAACGACCGGCGCGGTGGATAAGTTCCCGGAAAAAGGTGCGGCGCTGAAAATTTTTTTCGATTTGTTTGAATCACTTGGATTCCAGGGTCTTATTCACCCCATCGCGGTGAGGCCGCTCAGTACCGCGAGGCCGAGGAACGAGAAAAAGCCCATGATGTCGGTCAGCGTTGTCACGAAAACGGCCGACGAGACCGCAGGGTCGACGTCGAACCGATCGAGCGTCACCGGGACCAATATGCCGGCAAGCCCCGCGACCAGATTGTTGATCAGCATCGCCGATGCGATGACGGCGCCGAGCAGCGGATTGCCAAAGATCAACGACGTGCCGGTACCGATGAGCACGCCGAGCGACAGGCCGTTCACCGTCGCGATGCGGAATTCGCGGAAGATCATGCGCAACGTGTTCGACGCAGTCAGCTGATTGGTCGCGATCGCGCGCACGGTGACCGCGAGCGTCTGGGTTCCCGCATTGCCGCCCATGCCCGACACGATCGGCATCAGCACCGCCAGCAGCGCGAATTTGGCGATGGCGCCCTCGAAAAAGCCGACCACCGACGCCGCGAGCATCGCGGTACCCAGATTGACGACCAGCCAGCTCAGGCGGGTGCGGATCGTCATCGCGATCGGTTCGTTGATGTCGCCGTCGCCGGCGCCCGACAGGCGCAATATATCCTCGCCCGCCTCTTCCTGGATAATGTGGACGACGTCATCGACGGTGATCATGCCGACGAGGCGCCCGGCCTTGTCGACGACGGCGGCGGAGATCAGCGCATATTTCTGAAAGCGCAGCGCGACCTCTTCCTGGTCCATGTCGACCGGGATCAGCGTCTGTTCGCGCTTCATCGCGTCGCTGATCGCGACGCTGCGCGGCGCGCGCAATATCCAGCTGAGCTGGCAGGTGCCGACCGGGCGGTGCATCGGATCGACGATGAAGATTTCCCAGAAATCGGTCGCGAGGTCGATATCCTCGCGCAACCGATCGATGACGTCGCCGACCGTCACATGCTCCGGCACCGCCACATATTCGCGCTGCATCAAGCGCCCGGCGGTCTCTTCGGGATAGGATAGTGCGTCCTCGATCGCGGCGCGATCCTCGGGTTCCATCGCCTGGAGGACGGCCTGCTGCTCGTCCTCCTCCATATCCTCAATGATCGCAACCGCGTCGTCGGTGTCGAGTTCGGACGCGATTTCGGCGACCTGTTCGGGCGCGAGCAGGTCGATCAGCCGCTCGCGCACATGCTCGTTCATTTCCGCGAGCACGTCGGGCGACAGCATATCGCCGAGCACATGCGCGAGAAGCGGCCGATCCTCGTCGGATACCAGTTCGAAAAGGTCGGCGATATCGGCGGGATGGAGGCGGCCGACGCGCTCGCGCGCCGCCTCGACCTCGCCCGCCTCGGCAAGGTCGATCACGTCGCGGACGAAGGCGGGTTTCAGCCGGTCGTCCTCGTCAAGTTCCGTTTCGGCCTCTCGCTGCAAGGGAGCGCGGTCGATCTCGCGGTCGTCGGTGATAACCATGTCTTCGGGCGGCAGGGAATCTTCGCGTTTGTCCATCGCGCGGGTTCTCCCTGGAATATGCGGCGTCCGTGCCTCCCCCTAGTCCCGCCGCCCCCCGATGGCAACGCCGTGAGACGCTTTTGCGCAATTAGGGCGTGGCTTTGGCGCGCGGCGCGGCTATGGCGCTGGCAAATTCCAACGGCAGATTCCAAGCAAGGAGCCAATCATGTCCGACCAGACGCTTACCCTTTCGCTGTCGACCGGCGATGTCGTCATCCGCCTGCGCCCCGATCTGGCGCCGCTGCATGTCGAGCGCATCACCCAGCTTGCCGGCGAAGGCTTTTACGACGACGTCGTTTTCCACCGCGTAATCCCCGGTTTCATGGCGCAGGGCGGCGATCCCACGGGCACCGGCATGGGGGGCAGCAAGCTTCCTGACCTGCCGCAGGAGTTCAACGCCGAACCGCACGTCCGCGGCGTCTGCTCGATGGCGCGGTCGCAGAATCCGAACAGCGCGAACAGCCAGTTCTTCATCTGCTTCGACGATGCGCGCTTCCTCGACAACCAGTACACCGTCTGGGGCGAAGTGATCGAAGGCATGGACAATGTCGACGCGCTGCCCAAGGGCGAGCCGCCGCGCGAGCCCGGCAAAATCGTCAAGGCGACAGTGGCCTGAATCGACAGCGGCCCCCGCGAAAGCGGAGGCCGCGTCATTCGTCCCGGACGGGCCGATCAGTCCATTGCTTGCGATGCGCCCCGCCATTGATCGCGGGTGAGTTCCCAATAGAGTGACAGGCGCGTCGATCCGTCGGCCCTGACGCTTTGCCGCTCGCCCTTGGCGACGAAACCGGCCGCTTCGATCACGCGGGCGGATCGGACATTGTCCTGGGCGGCGGTGAGGCCGATCAGCCGCACCCCCAGATGGTCGAACATCCATCCAAAACTGCGCGCTGCGCCCGATTTCCCCCGGCCCTGGCCTTGCGTATCGGCGCGCTGCGCACCGGCAAGTTCGGCGGCCGAACGGTCGGGCCAGATGGTGAAATAGGAATAGCCCATCACCGTGCTCCGGTCATCGACCGTTACCGCCAATATCGCCTCGCCGCGCGCTTGCTTGTCCCGGGCATCCGAAATCCAGCCCGCGATCATGTCATGCGTAAACGGTCGGGGCAGGTCATAAATGGGGTCGGAGACCGCGGGGTCCCACAAAAGCGCGATCAGGCCCGCAATATGTTCGGGGCCGGCGAGACGATGCATCGGGCCGAGGAGCGAAAGGTCGGCGCCACGAACCGTGGCGCATATAGCCGCCGCCTCGCGCGGGGTCACATCGAGCCGTGTCGTGGGGGGTGCGCTCATCTTGTCGACACCTCATCTTCTCCTTGGCTATTTGTCCCCGTGGGCTGGCGTTCGATCTATCGCGATGGCGCGCGTTCGCGCAGCACCAGCGTCTGCGTCGCAACGCCGATCGGGCCGTGCGCGTCGTAGAGGCGCGTTAGCGCGGTGCCGACGCCGCCGCCATGCGCCTGGGTTTCAGCTAACAGCCCGATCCACTCGCCTTCGGCGGGACGGTGCAGGTGCAGGCTGAGATCGGCATTGGCGAAAAGATACTCTTCCGCCGACAGCACCCAGCTGACGCCGCTGCCGAAATCGGCGGCGGCGGCGGCGCGCATCGCGGGTGATGTGGGCTGGCCCGAAATCAGCGGGACCGCCAGCCGGAACCACACCGCCGCAGGCCCCGGCTGCGCGGCGTCGCCTTGCGCGATGCGATGCTCCATCGCGGTATAAAAAAAGGAATCGCTCCTCGGCATGCCGGGAATATGGAGGGGTTCGTTGCATTGCTCGGGCGGGGGCAACAGGCGGGAAGGCGACCAGCCGGGCAATTCGGGCGGCGGCGTAAAGGGCTGCCCGCGCACGAGCAGCGCATGCGCGCGCGCTACCAATAGCCCTCCTTCCGCGAACAGGTCGATCGTGATCCGCGTCGTCGAGCGTCCGGGATGGACGTCCTGGCGAACGGTGAGCGGCGAAACCGGAACCGGCTTGATCAATTCGACGCTGAGGCGCGACAACTGCCATTCGGTGTCGGACAGGGCGGCTTCGGCAAGATGCGCAAACAGGGCGGCGGGCGCGCCGCCATGCTGCGCGCCCGGATACCATGGACCGCGCGACAGGATCGTGGGGTGCCATTGGTCGTCCTGTTGGACAAACACCGCAGTCGGCAGGGTGGGTGTTTCGGACGGCGGATGGTGGGACATATCGGGTGGCCTCAATCGCCGACGAAGGCGTTCAGGCGTTCGCAGGCGGCGATCCAGTCTTCCTTGAAGGCTTGCACGACCTGCCCGGCCCCCATCGCTTCGTTCATCAGGCCGACCCCCTGGCCGACCCAATAGGTGGCGAGCGCCTTGGCACCTTCGTGGCCGCCTTCGGACAATTTGTCGATCTTGCGCAGCGCCGGCTCGCTGACCAGCGACTGGAGCGGCATCGGCAGCGGCCGGGGCGCGCCTTCGGCCTCCCATGCGTCGGTCCACGGCGAGCGGAGCTGGCGCGACGGCTTGCCGGTGCGGCTCTTCGATCGCACCGTGTCGCGCGCCGTGGCGGCGAGCATCTTTTCCTTCACGACCGGATTGGTCTCGGCCTCGGCGGTGGTCAGCCAGACCGACCCGGTCCACGCGCCGTGCGCGCCCATCGCCATCGCCGCCGCCATCTGCCGCCCGGTGACGATGCCGCCCGCGGCGAGGATCGGCGTGGTCGCGCCGACCGCCTCGACCGCCGCCGCGACCTCGGGCACCAGCACCATCGTCGCGACTTCGCCGCAATGACCGCCCGCTTCGCCGCCCGCGACGACGAGGATGTCGACTCCGGCGCGGACTTGCACTAGCGCATGGTCGCGGGTGCCGACGAGCGCGGCGACGGGCACATTGTGACGCTTGCCGAGTTCGAGCATCAGCGGCGGCGGCACGCCAAGCGCGTTGGCGATCAGCGCGATCGGGTGGCGGAACGCGACCTCGAGCAGCCGCGCCGCGCCGTCCTCGTGCATATTGTCGCCAAAGCTCTGGCGCGCCGCCATCGCGTCTTCGAGGCCCGCCGCATCGACGTCGAACTTGCCGAGCAAGTCGGCGGCGAAGCGGAGGTGCGATTCGGGGATTTTCGCGGCATTGGCCGTCGGCGCCTCGCCCTTGCCGGCGAAACTGTTGGGGACGATCAGGTCGACGCCATAGGGGCGCCCGCCGATATGCGCGTCGATCCACGCCAGCTCTTCCTCGAGCCGTTCGGGCGGCAGCGACGCGGCGCCGAACACGCCCATGCCGCCGGCTTTCGACACCGCGACGACGACGTCGCGGCAGTGCGAGAAGGCGAGCAGGGGAAATTCGATGCCGAGCATCGTGCAGATGGGGGATTGCATGAGGGCCTCTCCGAAGTTGGTTAAAGTGCCGCGTGGCGTATATGTCAGCGCCAGTTGACGTAAACGTCAAGTTGATTTGCGCGGCGCGGGCTTTATCGCGTTCGGCATGAGCGATTTTTCCCTTTCCGGTTTCGACCTCGACGCCTTTGTCCGCAGCACTTTGGCCGAGGATCTGGGGGCTGGCGGCGACATCACCTCGATGGCGACGATCCCCGCCGACGCGCGCTTCGACGGTGTCATGGACAGCCGCGACGCGATCACCGTCGCCGGATTGCCGATCGCCGAAGCTTTCTTTCGCGCGCTCGATCCTGTCATGGAGATCGAAATTCTGGTCGCCGAGGGCGCGCAGGTCGCGGCGGGAAGCGACCTGATGCGGCTGTCGGGCCGCGCGCGCGCGATGCTGACCGCCGAGCGATCGGCGCTGAACACGGTGCAACATCTGTCGGGAATCGCGACGATGACCCGCGAATATGTCGATGCGCTGGGCGAATCCGGGGGCGCCGGGCGCGCCACCTTGCTCGACACGCGCAAGACGATCCCCGGCCTGCGGGTGCTGGAGAAATATGCGACGCGGATGGGCGGCGCGACGAATCATCGCATGGGTTTGTGGGACGCGGCGATGATCAAGGACAATCATGTCGCGGTCGCCGGATCGGTCGAGGAAGCGGTGCGGCGCGCGGTCGCGGCGGGAATCGCGAACATCATCGTCGAGGTCGACCGCGTCGACCAGGTCGAGTCCGCGCTGAAGGCCGGGGCGACGCATCTGTTGCTCGACAATATGGCCCCCGACGATCTGCGCGCATCGGTAGCGATCGTTGGCGGCCGGGTGCCGACCGAGGCGTCGGGCGGCGTGCGGCTCGACACGATCGGCGCGATCGGCGCGACCGGCGTGACCTATGTGTCGGTCGGGCGGTTGACCCAGTCGGCGCCGGCGGCCGACATCGGGCTCGATTTTGCACTGGCTTAGGCGGCGATTGAGCATTTTGCTCGCGCTGCTGCTGACGCCATCAGCGGCGCACGCACAATCGCCCGCCTGCATTGCGCCCGATCGCGTCCCCGTGCCGCGCATCGAGCAGCCGCGACGCGGCGAGCCGGTGCGAAAGCCGCCGGTCGCGGGCTATCTGTTGAGCATGAGCTGGTCGCCGCAGCGCTGCGCGCAGGTTCGCAACCCGAAGGGCGCGCGCGACCGTTTCCAATGTTCGGGCGAGAGTGGCCGGTTCGGCTGGGTGCTCCATGGGCTGTGGCCCGAAGCTGCCGATCCGGGCTATCCGCAATGGTGCCGCCCCGCGAAGATCGTCCCGCAGCCGGTGCTGAAACAGCATATGTGCATGACGCCATCGGCGCAGTTGTTGCAGCATGAATGGGCGAAGCACGGCACCTGCATGAGCCCGCATCCCGCCGCCTATTTCCGCGCCGCCGCGATCCTGTTTCGCGCGGTGCGCTTTCCCGACATGGCGCGGCTGACGGCCGCGCCGCAGACCGCGGGCAGCATCCGGCGCGCCTTTGCGGTGGCCAATCCGGGGGTGAAGGAGACGATGATCGCGGTCGCCGCCGATCGCGACGGCTGGCTCGACGAAGTGCGCCTGTGCCTTGGCCCGCGGATGCGGCCGCAGCAATGTCGGCCGTTTCAAAAGGGGGTGGCCGATCGCCGCGGCGTGCGGGTGCGGCCGATGCCGCGCGATTAAACAAAATGTGGGTTTTCGTGCCGCGGCGGGACAGGCGCGGCGTTAACACTCTTTTAACCTTATCGACTCGTTAAGCGCGTCCTAGTTTCGGGTCATGGACTCGGACCGACAGATCGACATCCGCGAACGGCTGCGCGCGCACGCGGCGCGCCAATTGACCATCGCCCGGCTGAACGCGCCGGAGGATTGGCAGGGCGAGTTGGTGAGCGCGCTGCGGGCGCAGCGGGCGACTCCGTCGTTCTGGGCGCCGGGCAGCGACCTGCGGCTGTTCCTCGAAAGCTTTGCGATCTTCTTCGTCGCGACGATGATGTTCCTGATTTAACGCAAGGCCCTAATCGCAGGCCTTGTGGAGCTTCCACGCGAGGAAGGACGATATCAGGCACATCAGGGCGACCATCAGCAGCGTGTCGCCGATCGTCAGCCCGAGGCCGATCAGCACGCTGAGCAGCAGTGTTGCGGCGACCATGAAGCCCGAATTGACGATATTGTTCGCCGCGACGGTGCGCGCGGTCTGCGACTTGGCGACGGTGGTGGTCAGGAAGGCATAGAGCGGGACGACGAACATGCCGCCCGCGACCGCGATGCCGAACAGATCGATGATGATGCGATCGCCGGTGCTCAGCGACAGAAATTCGCGCCAGTCCATCAGCGTGCCATCGACATGCTGCCAACCGCTGACCGACCACCAGAGGTCGAGGACGAACAGCCCCATCACGATCACCGATCCGGGCGAGTAGCGCGCCGAGACATGGCCCTTGAGCAGCCGGTTGACGACGATCGACCCGATCGCGACGCCGATCGAGAAAATGGCGGTGAACATCGTCGCGACGGTGCTGTCGCCGCCGAGCGCGTTCTTGACCAGTGGCGGGAATTGCGCCGCCAATATGGCGCCGATCGCCCAGAAGAAGCTGATCGAGACGATCGCGAGAAACAGGCGCGGGATGTGCATCGTGCCGTTCACGATCTGCCACGACGACCGGAAAATATTATGGTCGATGACGAGCCCCTCGGCCTCCTTTTCCGGCGGTGCGGCGGGGACGAAGCTGGCGGCCAGGCGACCGATGACCGCCACCACGACGATTCCGGGGATCGCGATATGCGGCGGAGTCAGGCCGCCGACGATCGTGCCGCCGAGGATGGCGATATAGGTGCCCGCCTCGACCCAGCCGGTGCCGGCGAGGACTTCACCCTCCTCGAGATGCTGGGGCAGGATCGCATATTTGATTGGCCCGAAGAAGGTCGAGTGCATCCCCATCGAAAAGAGCGCGAGAAGCATCAGCGGGACATTGTGCAGCCAGATGCCCGAAGCGCCCACCATCATGATCAGGATTTCCGCGGTCTTGATGAGGCGGATCATCCGGGTCTTGTCGGTGCTGTCGGCGAGCTGCCCGGCGAGCGCCGAGAAGAGGAAGAAGGGCAGGATGAAAAGCCCGCCCGCGAGTGCGTTGAACCAGGCCTCTGTCTCCGGGTCCTTGTAGATGGTGAAGGTGACGAGGATTACCATCGCCATCTTGTAGAAATTGTCGTTGAAGGCGTTGAGAAATTGCGTTGCGAACAGGGGCAGGAACCGGCGTTGCTTCATCAGCGCAAAGGAACCGGTCATTGAAAATCCACTCTTGCAGCCCGACACCCGGACAACGCCCGCCCCGGATTATCCCCCCAAAGGCAATCTTGTTGTCGCCGGGGGGGCTTATCGGTTAGGGCTGGCACGGTCAAAGCCCATTTTGGAACGGACATCCGGACAGGGATCATGCTCAGCCTTCCCAACATCTTGACGTTGTCGCGCATATTGGCGGTTCCGATCCTGCTGTTCCTGCTGTGGCCGGGAGTGGTCGAGGGCGGGCATCAGCCGAAGCCGATCGATTATGGCTTTGCCTTCGGCCTTTATTGCCTGATGGGCCTGACCGATTATTTCGACGGCTATGTCGCCCGTTCGCGCGGGATCGTGTCGCGGCTGGGCGCCTTTCTCGACCCGATCGCCGACAAGATCATGATCGCGGCGGTCATCCTGCTCCTCGTCTTTACGCGCGATATCGAGGGCTATCACGTCGTCGCGGCGCTGATGATCCTGCTGCGCGAGATCATCGTGTCGGGCTTGCGCGAATTCCTGGCGACGTTGCAGGTGTCGATGCCGGTGACGCAGCTTGCGAAGTGGAAGACGACCTTTCAACTGATCGCCTTTGGCGCGCTGATCCTGGCGGGGGCCTTGCCCGAGATGGCGTGGATCAAGACCGTGGGGCTCGCGTCGCTGTGGGGCGCGGCGGTGCTGACGCTGATTACCGGCTGGGATTATCTGCGCGTCGGCCTCAAGCATATGGATTGAGTGGTGGGGCTGACCATCACCTATTTCGCCTGGGTGCGCGAACGGATGGGGACCGCCGAAGAAAAGGTCGATGTTCCGGTGGGCGTGACCGACGTCGGCGCGCTCGTCGCATGGCTGACCGCGCGCGACGCACGCGGGGCGCTGGCCTTTGCCGAGCCGCAGCGAATCCGGGTCGCGATCGACGGCGTGATGCTGGGGCTGGGCGCTCCGCTGGCGGGTGCGCGCGAAGTCGCGCTGTTCCCGCCAGTGACGGGCGGATGATCCGCGTTCTCGTCCAGCCGGACGTCCTCGACGTCGCCGCCGAGTTCGACTTGCACGACGCGGGCGGACCTGGCGCGAGCGCCAGCTTTATCGGACGGGTGCGCGGTGAGGGTGGGCTTGTCGAGTTGTTCCTCGAACATCATCCGGTGCTGACCGGGGCGGGGCTGGTCGATCTCGCTCATGCGGCGAGCGATCGGTGGGGGCTCGCCGCCGTGACGCTGATCCACCGCGTCGGCGCGATGGCGCCGGGCGAGACGATCGTGCTGGTGCTGGCGAGCAGCTCGCATCGCGGCGAGGCGCTGGCAGCGACCGAATATCTGATCGACCGGCTCAAGACTGATGTGATGTTGTGGAAGCGCGAGACCTTCGCCGACGGGCGGACCCAATGGGTCGAGCCGCGTGAGGGCGACGATGGCCGCGCGGAGCGGTGGGGGTAGGCTTCGTCATTGCGAGCGAAGCGAAGCAATCCCCAGCTATCAACCTTCCGCTATGCCGACAGCTGGAGATTGCTTCGTCGCTACGCTCCTCGCAATGACGAAGGTCTTCACTCCCCCTGATGCTTGCGAAAAATGTCGGCGAGCATCCTGAACTCCTCGGCGCGCGGGCTGCCCTTGCGCCAGACCAGCGCGATCGTGCGCCAGTCGTGATCCGAAGCGAGCGGGCGCGTGTCGATGTCGGTATGGTCGAGAATGCCCGCCGTGATCGCCATCTGCGGCAACATGGTGATGCCTAGGCCATTGTCGACCATCTGGACGAGCGTGTGGAGCGAAGTGCCCATCATCCGCGCGCCGGCGCGCAGTTCGGGGCGGTTGCACGCGGCGAGCGCATGGTCCTTCAGGCAATGCCCGTCCTCGAGCATCAGCATCTGCGCCGGGTCGAGCTGATCGGCGCTGACCATCGCCGGAAGTTCCTCCGCCCGGTCGCCGGGAAAGGCGACGAACAGCGCGTCATCGAACAAGGTTTCGCTCTCGACGTCGCCGCACGCATAGGGAAGCGCGAGGAGGACGCAGTCAACGGCGCCGTGATGGAGCGATTCGCACGCCTGCGCGCTCGGCTCTTCGCGAAGGAAAAGCTTGAGCGCCGGGCGCTCCTTGCGCAGCCGCGGGAGCAGGCTGGGGAGCAGGAAGGGCGCAATCGTCGGGATGACGCTCATGCGCAGGTCGCCGACCAGCGGCGCGGCGGCGGCGGCGGCCATGTCGGCCAGTTCCTCCGCCTCTCGCAGCACGCGGTGTGCCTTGGCGACGATCTTGTCGCCGAGCATGGTGAAGCGGACGACGCGGCGGGTGCGTTCGACCAGCGTCTGGCCGAGCAGCGTTTCAAGCTCGCGAATCCCCGCCGACAGCGTCGACTGGGTGACGTTGCAGGCATCGGCGGCGCGGCCGAAATGGCCGTGCTCGTGGAGCGCGACGAGATATTGCATCTGTTTGAGCGAGGGCAGGTAATTTTGCATTGATCGGATATAGCAATGATCTGGGCCATTTTGAACAAGCATATCGATCAATATTTACGGCCAATATGGCGGCGTTAGCTGTTGGCCATCGGCGGGCCATGATAGCAAGTCGGTTCGGCGGGAGGGGCTGATGACGGTTTCCAGATTCTTGATCGGCGGCGTGGCGAGCGCGCTTTTGCTCACCGGCGGGCTCTTCATGTGGAAGGGCTATAGCCAGATCGCCGACGAGGCGGTGCTGCCCGAACCGCCGCCGCGCTTGCCGGCAATCCCACAAGCGGGCGCCCAGGCGCCGAAGCGTGGGGCGCCGCCGCCCGCGCTCCCCGCCGCGAAGGAAGCGTCGCGCGAGGAGCGGCGCTTCAACCGTTTCGACCGCGACCGTAACGACCGGATCAGCCGCGTCGAACTGATGTCGTCGCGCACCGCGGCGTTCCGCAAGCTCGACAAGGACGGCAATAATCTGCTGACCTTCGAGGAATGGGCGGTGACGACGGGCGAACGCTTCGCCGGGGCCGACGGCGACCGATCGGGCGACCTGACGCGCACCGAATTTGCGACGACGGCGCCGAAACGGGCCGCGAAGCCGAAGTGTCGTTGCTGATAGCCAATCATCGTCGCCCCCGCGCAGGCGGGGGCGACGGTCAAATCGCCGCTTTCATCCACCCAGCCAGCGCCGTCCCGGCGCGCTGGGTATAGCCCAGTTTGCGGTCCTTTTTCCGCACCTCCTCGGCGAGTGGGGGGAAGAGGCCGAAATTGACGTTCATCGGCTGATAGCTCGCCGCATCGGCGCCGCCGGTGATGTGCCCGAGCAGCGCGCCGAGCGCGGTTTCGGGGGGCGGCGGGGGCAGGGTGCGGCCGCCGAGTTCGGCGGCGGCGAAGCGCGCGGCGATCAGGCCGATCGCGGCGCTTTCGACATAGCCTTCGCAGCCGGTGATCTGCCCCGCGAAGCGGATATGCGGCGCCGATTTGAGGCGAAGCTGGCCGTCGAGCAGTTCGGGCGAGCGGATGAAACTGTTGCGGTGAAGCCCGCCCAGCCGCGCGAATTCGGCCTTTTCCAGACCGGGGATGGTGCGGAACAGCTCGACCTGCGCGCCATGCTTGAGCTTGGTCTGGAAGCCGACCATGTTCCACAAAGTGCCGAGCGCATTGTCCTGGCGGAGCTGGACGACGGCATAGGGCCAGCGGCCGGTGCGCGGATTGTCGAGCCCGACGCCTTTCATCGGGCCAAAGCGCAATGTTTCGACCCCGCGTTCGGCCATCACCTCGATCGGCATGCAGCCTTCGAAATAGGGGGTGTCGGTCTCCCAATCCTTGAAATCGGTCTTGTCGCCGTCGATCAGCCCCTGGACGAAGGCGTGATATTGGTCCTTGTCCATCGGGCAGTTGATATAATCCTTGCCGTCGCCGATCGGCCCGACCTTGTCCCAGCGGCTCGCCATCCAGGCGACGTCCATGTCGATGCTGTCGCGGTAGACGATCGGCGCGATCGCATCGAAGAAAGCGAGCGCGTCCTTGCCGGTCGCGGCGCCGATGCTGGTCGCGAGGCCGGGCGCGGTGAGCGGGCCGGTCGCGACGATGGTCAGGCCGTCGTCGGGAAGCGTATCGACGCGCTCGCGGACGATGGCGATGTTGGGATGCGCCGACAGCGCGCGGGTGACGCCGCCCGAGAAGAGGTCGCGGTCGACCGCGAGCGCCGAGCCCGCGGGAACTTTCGTCGCATCGGCCTCGCGCATGATGATCGAGCCGAGACTGCGCATTTCGCGGTGGAGCAGACCGACGGCGTTGCTGTCGCCGTCGTCGCTGCGAAAGCTGTTCGAGCAGACCATCTCGGCGAGCGTGTCGCCCTGATGCGCCGGAGTCATGTCGCCGCCCCCGCGCATTTCGGACAGGCGCACGCGATAGCCCGCCTCGGCGAGTTGCCATGCCGCTTCGGAGCCCGCGAGGCCGCCGCCGATGATGTGAATGTCGTGGGTCATTTACCCTATCCGTTGACTTGCACTGGGTGCGCCGCGCACTAGTCCGGTTACGGACAAGATGCAAAGGGGCGGATGATGAACGAAGAGCAAGGTTGGGATCGCGCGCGCTGGCTGTGGCTCGCGGCGCTGGTCGGCGGGATCAGCTTTTTCGTCGCGGTTCATCAGCGCTGGGACGGCGCCGCCGTCGACCTGTGGAAGACATCGGGCGTCGCGTTGCTGGCGATCTGGGCCGCGGTCAACGCGCGGAACGCCGACGGACGGTTGATCGCCGCCGCGCTCGGTTTCGGGGCGCTCGGCGACTGGATGCTCGATGCGATCGGACTGCTGCAGGGTGCGGCCGCCTTTGCGATCGGACACGTGATCGCCATCACGCTTTATCTGCGCAATCGCCGACCTGTGCTGACGGGGTCGCAGCGCCTGCTCGTCCTTGCCGTCGTGCCGCTGGCGCTGGCGATCGCCTGGGCGCTGACCCGGCACGGCGAAGCCGGTCAGATGGGCGCGGCGGTCGGCTATACCGCGCTCGTCGCCGCCATGGCGGCGAGTGCCTGGGCGAGCCGCTTTCCGCGCTATCGCACCGGGATCGGCGCGATGTTGTTCCTCGCCAGCGACCTGTTCATTTTTGCGGGCGAGGGCGGCGCGCTGAGCAGGGACGTCACTTTGTGGTTCGTCTGGCCGCTCTATTTCGCGGGGCAGGCGCTGATCGCGTGGGGGGTGGTCGGCACGCTCGCCAAGGGAGCGCGCGACTGATCGAGCGGTTTTCGGTCGATAATTGACGCTTTGTGCCTCATAACCTCGTCATTCCCGCTTTCGCGGGAATGACGAAAAAGGGGGCGTCCGCCTCCACCTCAAAGCGATCGTCAGGCCTGACCCTCCCACGCCGCGATCGTCGTGCGGTGGAGCAGGCGGTCGTGGCCGTCGTAGCCGCCGGTCGCGCGGTGGAGCAGCGAGCGGTTGTCCCACATCACGAGCATGTCGGGCTCCCACGCATGGCTGTAGCGAAATTCCTCGCGCCCCTGCCATTGCAGCAGCTCGACGATCAGCGGCACGGCTTCGGCATCGTCCATCCCGTCGAAGCCGATGATATAGCCCGCGCAGCCGAACAGGCCTTGGCGCCCGGTTTCGGGGTGCGCGCGGATGAAGGGGTGACGCTGGGTCGCCAGCGCTTCGTCACCCGAGCGGATGTCCATGCTGCGGCCCTGGTCTTTGGCGCCGTACATGCCCGAGGGCGCATAACCGCCGCGGGCGCTGTGGATCGCCTGCAATCCCTCGACGCGCGCGCGAAGATCGGCGGGCATCGCGTCGAGCGCGGTGTGCTGGTTGGCAAATTCGGTGTTGCCGCCGACGGGCGGGATGGTGATGCCGAACAGGCAGGTTCCCGCGGGCGGATGCGCCTGAAAACTCCAGTCGCTGTGCCAATTTTCGGCGAACAAAGGCGCGGTTTCGTCGGCGCGGCGCTTGACCGCGATGACATGCTCGCGGCCGGGGATGGGCTTGATGAAGGGATCGTCGCCGAAGCCGCCGAACGCAGCGGTGAAGCGTTCGAGATCGTCGTCGCTCATCCGTTGATCGGGGAAGGCGAGGACATGATGGTCGAGCCACGCGGCGCGGATGTCGGCGATGGTGGCGGCATCGAGCGGCCGGGTCAGGTCGATGCCGGTGACGCGGGCGCCGCACGCCTGACCGCTGGGGGTGATGTGGAGCGTCATGGCGCGATGGTGCGACGATCGGGGCGGGAGGTCAATCGGGGTGGCCCGCGAGTAAGCTACAATGGAAATCCATCAGCTGGTCTTCATTCGTTTTCGAGCCGGTGCTAGGAAAGCCGACGGGGGATTCATGCGAATATTATTGCTTGGCGCTGGCGGATTTATTGGCCGTCATATTATGTCCGATTTGCTCGCTGCCGGACATGATGTTGTGGGGGTGATCCGGCCGAGGCAGGATTTGATCGTCGCGTTTCCGGCGGCCAGGTTTGCCGCGCTCGACCTCGCCCATATGCTTCGTGCCGAAGATTGGTCGGGCCATCTCGACGGAGTAGACGCTGTCGTCAACGCGGCAGGGGTGCTGCGTGGGCGGGACATGAATATGATCCATGTCGACATGCCGCAGGCGCTTTATGAAGCCGCCGCGAGGGCTGAAGTAAAGCGGGCCGTGCTGATCTCGGCCATCAGTGCGCGCCCGGATGTCGCGACGGATTATTCGCTGTCCAAACTTTCGGGCGAGGCGGTGCTTCGCTCCTCCGGCGTTGAGTGGGTCATTCTTCGGCCATCGCTCGTCTATGGCGATGGGAGTTACGGGGGAACATCGTTGATCCGAGGTATGGCGGGCCTGCCGCTGGCTGTGCCGTTGCCCGATTCGGGGGATTTCACATTTTCCCCGATCCACGTCCGGGATTTGGCCCGCGCGGTGCGGATCGCGTGCGAGGGCGGCATAGCGTCGTGCAAAACGCTCGAGCCGGCCGGGCCGGATACGATGAGCCTGAAGGATATACTTGCCCGGTATCGGGCGTGGCTGGGCTTTGGTTCTTCCCGCTTCGTGCATGTACCGATGCCGCTGATGCGATTGCTGGGATGGATCGGCGACAGGGCCGGCGACGGCCCCATCTCGACCAACAGCCTGGTTCAGATGGTGGCGGGCAATGCCGGAGATGGCGATGCCTTTGTAAAGGCCATCGGCTTTACACCGCGGAGCCTCGACGATGCGCTGCGCGACAGCCCGGCGCAGGTGCAGGATCGCTGGCACGCAAGGCTGTTCTTTCTCGTTCCCGTACTCAAGGCCGCGCTCCTTCTCATGTGGCTGATTTCGGCCTGGATGGGGCTGAGACATGGAGCGGAGCAGGCGAAGGCCTTTGCCGATGGCATCGGATTGTCTTCGGCTTGGGCGGATCCTCTACGGATCGGCAGCAGCCTGTTGGATATCGCGATCGCCGCGCATCTGCTGCTCGCGCGTTCGGCCATGCGGACAGCGCGCGTGCAATTGGCCGTAGTGCTTGGCTATACTGTCGTTATCGGCCTTGCGTTGCCGCTACAATGGCTTGATCCGCTGGGTTCGCTGATCAAAAACCTGCCGATCATGGTGGCCATCGCCATTTACGGCGTGATCGGGGACAAGCGTTGATGGACCCCTATCTGCTTTGGAAATGGCTGCACATCGTCAGCAGCACCGTATTATTCGGCTTCGGCGCAGGCACCGCCTGGTATTTCTGGAATGCCCATCTCACCGGCGACCCCGCGCTGATTTCGCGCGTCGGCAGGATGGTGGTCAGAGCAGATTGGATATTCACGGGAACAAGCGGAATCCTGCAGCCCGTCAGCGGGGTCGTATTAGTCCATCTTGCAGGCTTTTCTCTGTTCGAATCGTGGCTGGTGGCGGCTTATGCGCTCTATGCGATCGCATTTCTCTGCTGGGTGCCGGTGGTATGGCTCCAGATCAAGACGCAGCGCCTCGCGCAAACCGCCGCCGAAAACGGCACACTGCTCGACCAGGACTATCACCGCGCCATGCGGCTCTGGTTCGCGCTGGGCTGGCCCGCATTTCTGGGGCTGATGGCAGTGTTCTGGTTGATGGTGGCGAAACCCGTCCTCTGGTAACGTCTCTATGCCGCCAGCCGTCAATCCCGCTTTCGCAGTCCCACCACCGCGTGCATCGGCAGCTCGGCGTAGAGGTGGGGGAAGAGCGCGCCTTCGCGGGCTTCCTCCCACCGCACCGCGTCGCCGAACTGGGCGAGGTCGATTTCGGCGATCATCAGGTCGCCTTGTCCGGCGAAATGCTTTGCCAGCGTGGCTTCGAGCTGCTCGGCGGTCGACAGGTGGATATAGCCGTCGGCGATATCGACCGGGGCGCCGCGGAATACGCGCTCGCGCTCGAAATCGGCCCATTGCTGGTGCGTCAGCACCTTGAAGGCCGTCGCGGCGGTCATTCCGAAGGAGCCTCCGTCGCCGGGGTTTCGGCCGTGCCGTCGCCGTCTTCACCCTCTTCCTCGTCGCTGTCCTCGATCAGCGCCGCCGAGACGACATGCTCATTATTGGCGACGTCGAACAGGCGCACGCCCGCCGAGCCGCGGCCGATGACGCGCAAGCTGTCGAGGCCCATGCGGATGAGCTTCGCCTGGTCGGTGACCAGCATCAACTGGTGCGCCTGCGTCGCGGGGAAGCTGGCGACCACCAACCCGTTGCGGGCGATATTGTCGATGTTGGTGATCCCCTGGCCGCCGCGGCCGGTGCGGCGATATTCATAGGCCGACGACAGCTTGCCATAGCCGTTGGCGCAGACGGTCAGGATGAATTGTTCGCGGCCCGCAAGCTCGGCAAAGCGGTCGGCGTCCATCGCTGGCGTGCCTTCCTTTTCAGCCTTCCACGGGGCGAAGCGCAGATAATCCTCGCGCTCGTCCTGGTCGCGCATCCCGCCGCGATGGACGATCGACAGCGAAATCACTTCGTCGCCGCTGGCGAGCCGCATGCCGCGGACGCCGGTTGAATTGCGGCTCTGGAATTCGCGGACATCGTCGCCCGCAAAGCGGATCGCCTTGCCCTGGCGCGTCGCGAGCAGCACATCGTCGTTTTCGCCGAGCAGGGCGACGCCGATCAGCCGGTCGTCCTCATCCTCGCCTTCGAACTTCATGGCGATCTTGCCGTTCGAGGGCACGTTGGTGAAGGCGTCCATGCTGTTACGACGCACATGGCCCTTGGCGGTTGCGAACATGACGTGCAGCTTGCCCCATTCGCCCTCGTCCTCGGGCAGCGGCAGCACGGTCGAGATGGTTTCGCCCTGCGCCAGCGGCAGCAGGTTGATCATCGGACGGCCGCGCGTCGCGGGCCCGCCCTCGGGCAGGCGCCACACCTTCATGCGGTAGACCTTGCCCATAGTCGAGAAGAAGAGCACCGGCGTGTGGGTCGAGGTGACGAAGAGTTCGGTGACGACATCCTCGTCCTTCGTCGCCATGCCGGCGCGGCCCTTGCCGCCGCGGCGCTGGGCGCGGAAGGTGTCGAGCGGGGTGCGCTTGATATAGCCGTCGAGGGTGACGGTGACGACCATCTCCTCGCGCTCGATCAGATCCTCGTCGTCGATGCCGTCGGCGGCGGGCGCGAGCTGCGTCCGGCGCGGTTTGGCAAATTCGTCGCGGACCGCGATCAACTCTTCGCACATGACGGCAACGAGTTTGTCGCGGTTGGCGAGGATACTCAAAAGCTCCTCAATCTCGTCCGCCAGTTCTTTGAGTTCCTTGCCGATTTCGTCACGGCCGAGCGCGGTCAGACGATGCAGACGCAGGTCGAGGATCGCCTTCACCTGGACTTCGGACAGGCGATAGGTGGCGCTGTCGTCGACCTCTCCCTCGATCGCTTCGACGAGGCGGATATAGGGCGCGATGTCGCCGATCGGCCATTCGCGCGCCAGCAACGCATCGCGGGCCAGCGCGGGGCTGGCCGAACCGCGGATGATGCGGACGACTTCGTCGAGGTTGCTGACCGCGACGACGAGGCCGAGCAAGATGTGGGCGCGATCGCGCGCCTTTCCAAGCTCGAACTTGCAGCGGCGGGTGATCACCTCCTCGCGGAAGGTGATGAACGCCTCGAGGATCGTCTTCAGCCCCATCATTTCGGGGCGGCCGCCGCGGATCGCCAGCATGTTGGCGGGGAAGGAGGATTGCGCCGGGGTGTGGCGCCAGAGCTGGTTGAGAACCACTTCGGCCGTCGCATCGCGCTTTAGCTCGATGACGACGCGGACGCCCTCGCGGTTCGATTCGTCACGGATGTCGGCGACGCCTTCGATCCGCTTGTCGCGCGCAGCTTCGGCGATTTTTTCGACGAGACCCGATTTGCCGACCTGGAACGGGATCGCGGTGAGGACGATCGACTGGCGGTCGCCGCGGCTTTCCTCGATGACATAGGTCGACCGCATCATGATCGAGCCGCGGCCCGTGGCGTAGGCGAGGCGCGCGCCGCCCTGGCCCAGCATCATCGCACCGGTCGGGAAATCGGGCCCAGGAATGATCGCCATCAACTCGTCGAGCGTGATGGCGGGATTGTCGATCGTCGCGAGCGTCGCGTTGATCACTTCGCCGAGGTTATGCGGCGGGATGTTCGTCGCCATTCCGACCGCGATCCCGCCCGCGCCGTTGACGAGCAGATTGGGATAGCGCGCGGGGAGGACGGTCGGTTCGGACTCCGAGCCGTCGTAATTGGGCTGGAAATCGACGGTGTCCTTGTCGAGGTCGCCGAGCAACGTGTTCGCGACCTTGGCGAGGCGCGATTCGGTGTAGCGCATCGCCGCCGGCGGATCGGGGTCCATCGAGCCGAAATTGCCCTGGCCGTCGACGAGCGGGACGCTCATCGACCAGTCCTGCGTCATGCGGGCGAGCGCGTCATAGATCGAACTGTCGCCGTGCGGGTGATATTTACCCATTACGTCGCCGACGATGCGCGCCGACTTGCGATACGGCCGGCCGGCGACATAGCCGCTCTCGAACGCCGAATAGAGGATGCGGCGATGGACGGGTTTCAGGCCGTCGCGCACGTCGGGCAGCGCGCGGCTGACGATCACGCTCATCGCGTAATCGAGGTAGCTGGTCTTCATTTCATCGACGATGTTGATCGGCGAAACGCCGTCGGTGGGCGGCGGCAATTGCGGATTTTCTTCGGTCAAAGCCCGGCCTTTTTTCTGCTTATCGGGAGATGGGTTTTGCCTAGCCGATGGCGGGTCTAAAGGCCAGCGATTCGGGGCGTTTCGGGCAGAATTTTTGACGGAAGACGTCGGGTTGAGCCCCCGGCTCTCCGGGCTTCGTCACCCTGAACTTGTTTCAGGGTCCATGGCCCACTCTCGAAACCCGCGCGGCGCAGAAGGAGGGGCCGGGCCATGGATGCTGAAACGAGTTCAGCATGACGAACACGCAAGGGATGGAGCAGGCTGAAAGCCGGTGACTTTGCGTGCCTTTGCATGGCGTCATGACGCGCGACAAGCCGCTTGCCAATCGCGCCTCCGCCCGTAAAGCTGGCCGATGATGACCAACTGCCTGCCTGGGGGGCGCCGGTGGCCCTGATCGCGCTTGTCGGCGCGAGCGAAAACTTGCCCGACGGGTCGCTGCGCGCGCTCGTGTCGGTGGCGGGCGAGACGTTGATCGAGCGGCAGGCGGCGCGGCTCGCCGATGTCGGTGTGATCCATATCGCGGTCGCGGTCGCGGCGGTGCCCGCCGAACTGCTGAGCGTTTGCGACCGCATCCGCCGCCGCGGGCTGAAAGTGACGCCGGTGCGCGCCGCCGCCGACCTGGTCGCGCTGGTCGAGAGCGACGACCGCATCCTCCTCGTCGCCGATGGCCTGCGCGCCGGGGGCACGCATTATGCGGCGATCGCCAAGCCCGGATCGCCCGCGATCCTCGTCACCGGCGATACCGTGCTGACGCAAGGGTTCGAGCGGATCGACGCGACGCGGCGCTGGGGCGGGCTGGCGTCGATCTCGCAGCCGATGGCGGCCGAACTGGCGGCGATGCCCGGCGAATGGGACATGATGCTGACCTTGCTCCGCATGGCGGTGCAGGCGGGCGCGCGGCGGCTCTATTGCGAACCGGCGCTGTTCGAACAGGGCGAGATTGCGATCGTCGCCGACCGCAGGGCCGCGGCGCTGATCGAACAATCGAGCCTGCAACAGGTCGAATATGGCGGCATGGGGCTCGGCCGTTCGGCGATCATGATGCCGCTGGTGCGGCTGGTCGGACCCTTGCTCGTCCGCTCTCCCAAGACTGCGCGCTATCTTCCTTATATCACGGCGCTTTTGTGGGTCTGTGTGGCGCTTCTCGCCGCTGATGGCCTGGCCGCGGCGGGGGCGATCGTCGCGGTGTTTGGCGGTTTGGGGCTCGCCGCGATGCGCTTCCTTTCCGCCTTTCGTGCCGAAAGCGCGGCGCAGGACCGGACGCGCCACGTCATCCGCAGCTTCGGCTGGCTGCTGCTGGCGCTTTTTCCGTGGCTGCTGTCGCTCGGCGGGCCCGACCATCTGATGCCGCGCTTCTCCGAGGCCGCGCTCGCGCCCTGCCTGGCGGCGACGATCCTGCTTGCGCGCTGGCTTTATGAGGATTCGGGCGAAAAGCGCCGCTTCCACTGGCTGCTTCCCGACGCCGATCAGGCATGGATGATGCTGGTTCCGGCCTTGCTGTTCGACTTCGCGACGTTGATGTTCGCGGTGCTGCCGCTGCTGGCGCTGTTCCAGATCATGATCTGGCTCCGCCTCGCGCGGCGGCCGGAGGCTCGGTAGCTTTCCGGAAAGCGCTCCGAAACAAAGCGCTTCAAGGTTTAACGCCTATTAACGACAGGCTGCTATCGCGGGCGTGCATGGCCGAATCCCTTTCCTCGCCCGGCATCGAACTGCCGTCGCCGACGCTGTCGGCGCGCCTGCGCGAACTTGCCGGTTTCCTGGCGGCGCCGATGGCCGGCCGGCTGACCGAGGAGCAGCGCGCGCTGTCGCTGGGCATCGCGCGGCGGCTGGTCGCCGATGCCGCGCGCGCGCCGGGGGACGAGATCGACGTCGCATTGCTGTGGCACGACTGGCTCGACGGCGGACTGCCGACCGCGGCGCGGCTGGCGGCGGCCTGCTATGCGCGCGCCGAGGAGCATCGCTGGCGCGAGCATTCGGCGATGCGGACGATGCCGCCCGCGGCGGCGCCCGAGGAAGCCGCGGACCCCGAGGCGGTGGCGGCCACGGGCGACGTGCCGCCGAAGGTCGACCGCGCCTATCTGGCGCTCCAGATCGCCGACCGGCGGCGCTTCGACGCGCGCGGCCAGCCGCGCATCGCGCTTGCCGATGCCGATCGCGACCTGCTTCGCGCGCTGCTCGGCGACATCGCGGCGTGGCGCGTGGCTCAACCGGGGAAGGAAGGCGTGTCGGCCTTCGGTCCCGACGATTTCGTCCAGCGCGCGCTCGACCATCATCCGGCCACGCAGGGGATAGACCGCGCCGCGCTGGCCTATCATGCGTCGCTGGGCACCGCGTCGGAAGTCGCGGCAGCGGCGACGGCGGCGATCGCGGGGCATGACTGGCCCGCGCTGATCGCGCTCGCCGCGTGCGAACATCGGCGGCGCTATGCCGACATGGCGCTCGCGCTGCTCGGCGCCGCGCCGGCGGCCTTGCCGGCCCTGCTCGCGCCGCTGCGCCTCGACCGCGCGGCCCTGGCGCCGCTCGAAGCGTCGCTCGCCGCGCTTCCGGCGCGCGCCGACGGAGAGGGCAGCCCATGAGCGAGCGCGTCATTCGCGGACGGATTGACCGCGCCGGGGCACTGGTCAGCGCCGACGCCCCGCTGCTGCGCCTTCAGAAGCGCGCCGGCGCCGGGATCGGCAAGCCGCTCGCGCTGCCGCACCTTGCGCGGCTTGTCGCGCTGGCGCAGCGGCTGCAACGCGACATTTCGCGCCCGCTCTATACCGCCGACGATCATAGCGATATTCATGCGCTGGTCCGTGTCCTGCCCGATGGCGACGGCGCGAGCCTCGAAATCAGCGACTGGCGCGCCGGGGCGATGCCTATGCCGCAGGCGGCGACCGCCGATCCGGCCCCGTCGCCGCGCGGCTGGACGTGGGAGTGCGACCAGCAATTGCGGATGGTGGCGCTACGCGGCAGCGACGATGCGCCGCCGGTTCCCGACGATTGGGAAGGGCGATCGCTGTCCGAATTGTTCGAACTTCAGCCCGACGAGCAGGGGCGCTTTCCCGTGCTGCGCGCGCTGGCGAGCCAATCGCGCTTCGAAGGGCAGCGCGTGCGCGCCGACGGCCCCGCGGGACGAATCGCGATGGTGCTGGCCGCCGGGCCGATCTTCGATGCGACCGGGCGTTTCACCGGCTTTCGCGGCGAGGTCGAAGTCGAGCGCGAGGTCGCGGCAAGCGCCAGCGGCGCGACCGCCGCGCTCGCCGACCCCGCCTTCGGCTCGCTGCCGCTGTCGGACCCGCAATTCGGACGCCGGATCGACGGCGCGCTGCGCGGGCCGCTCAGCCGCATCATCGCGACCGCCGAGACGATCCACGGCCAGTTCGACGGGCCGATCCGCGCCGATTATGCGCGCTATGCCGGCGATATCGCGCACGCCGGGCGCCATCTGCTCGGGCTGGTCGACGATCTCGCCGATTTGCAGAATATCGAGCGTCCCGGGTTCAAGGCGGCGGCCGACGAAATCGACCTTGGCGACCTCGCGCGCCGCGCGGTCGGCCTGCTTGGCATGAAGGCCGAGGAAAAGACCATTCGCATCGACGCGCCGAAGGTCGATGACAAGATGCCCGCGACCGGCGAGTTCCGCCGCGTCTTGCAGGTGCTGCTCAATCTGCTCGGCAACGCGATCCGCTATTCGCCCGAAGAGTCGCAAATCTGGATTCGCGTCGATCGCGAGGGCGACCGCGCGATGCTCACCGTCGCCGACCAGGGGCAGGGACTTTCGGGCGAGCAGCAGGCGGTGGTATTCGAGAAATTCGAACGGCTCGGCCGCACCGACAGCGGCGGATCGGGGCTGGGCCTCTATATCGCGCGGCGGCTGGCGCGGGCGATGGACGGCGACCTGACGGTCGAAAGCGCGCCGGGGCAGGGCGCGCGGTTTACGCTGAGCCTGCCGGCGCGGGACGAGGCGTAGCCGTTTCTTTACGGTGGGTGCGGATGTCGCCCTACCTTGGATCCCGTCATCCCGGGCTTGACCCGGAATCCGCCCATTCCTTCAAGACAGGCGGGCCCCGGGTCAAGCCCGGGGTGACGATGATGGACAGGTCGCCTTCCGGTTGAAAACAGCAAAGAAAAAGGGGCCGCGGAACGGCCCCTTTCTCGTTTTCGATGCGATGTTTACCGCTGATCCACCGGCACGAACGGGCGGTGCGCCGGGCCGGTGTAGAGCTGGCGCGGACGGCCGATTTTCTGAGCGGGGTCGGAGATCATTTCGTTCCACTGCGCGACCCAGCCGACGGTGCGGGCGAGCGCGAACAGCACCGTGAACATCGTCGTCGGGAAACCGATCGCCGACAGGATGACGCCCGAATAGAAATCGACGTTCGGGAACAGCTTCTTCTCGATGAAATAGGGGTCGTTGAGCGCCATTTCCTCGAGCTGCAATGCGACTTCGAAGACCGGGTCGTTGACCTTGAGCGCGTCGAACACTTCGCGAACCGTTTTCTGCATCACGGTCGCGCGCGGGTCGTAGTTTTTATAGACGCGATGACCGAAGCCCATCAGGCGGAACGGATCGTCCTTGTCCTTGGCGCGGGCGAGATATTCGGGGATGCGTTCGGGGCGGCCGATTTCGCGCAGCATGTTGAGCGCCGCCTCGTTCGCGCCGCCGTGCGCCGGGCCCCACAGGCAGGCGATACCCGCCGCGATGCACGCAAAGGGATTCGCGCCCGACGAACCGGCCAGGCGGACGGTCGAGGTCGAGGCGTTCTGTTCGTGATCGGCGTGGAGGATGAAGATGCGATCGAGCGCCCGTTCGACGGCGGGAACGATTTCATATTCCTCGGCCGGGACGCCAAAGGTCATGCGCAGGAAATTGCCGGTGTAGGACAGGTCGTTGCGCGGATAGACGAAGGGCTGGCCGACCGAATATTTATACGCCATCGCCGCGATCGTCGGCATTTTCGCGATCAGCCGATGGCTCGCGATCATGCGCTGGTGCGGATCGTGAATCTCGGTCGAATCATGATAAAAGGCGCTGAGCGCGCCGACGATGCCGCACATCAGCGCCATCGGGTGCGCGTCGCGGCGGAAACCACGGAAAAAGGTCGATAATTGTTCGTGGACCATCGTGTGGCGGGTGATGGTGTGCGTGAACTTGCCCAGTTCGTCGCCGGTCGGCAGTTCGCCGTTGAGCAGCAGGTAGCAGGTTTCCATGAAGCTGGAATGTTCGGCGAGGTCGCCGATCGCATAGCCGCGATGGAGCAGTACGCCCTCGTCGCCGTCGATATAGGTGATCTGCGATTCACAGCTCGCGGTCGAGGTAAAGCCGGGATCGTAGGTGAAGGCGCCGGTCTGCGCATAGAATTTGCGGATATCGACGACATCGGGGCCGACCGTGCCCTTGAGCACCGGATTTTCGACGGTGGTGTCGCCCAGGGTGATTTTTGCGATATCGGTCATTTTTTTCCCCTGATGTTTAGGGCGGGAGGCGTTGCGGCTACGCCCCTGCCGGATAATTGTGCGCTGCGTCAAGTCGCGCCAGGCTCGCGTCGCGGCCGAGCAGCAGCAACACATCGAAAATTCCCGGCGATACCGTCCGTCCGGTCAGCGCGGCGCGCAGCGGCTGCGCGAGCTTGCCGAGCCCGATTCCGGCCGACTCGCTCGTCTCGCGAACCGCAGCCTCGATATCGCCCGCATTCCAGTCGTTCAGCCCGCGCAGCTTTTCGGTGATGCCGGCGAGCACTCCCTCCGGCGCGTCCTTTAGCACCTGTGCGGCCTTTTCGTCCACTGCCAGCGGCATGGCCGCGAAGAGGAACAGCGCGCCCTCGGCAATCTCGTCGAGCGTCTTGGCGCGCGGCTTGAGCGATTCCATCGCGCGGGCGAGGAGATCGCGGTCGGGAGCGTCCAGCGCACGGCCGACGCCCGTTTCGACGCGCGGCGCGACGAGATCGGCGAGGCGGGCGTTATCGGCTTCACGGATGTAATGGCCGTTGAGATTTTCGAGCTTCTTGAAATCGAAGCGCGACGGCGAGCGGCCGACATGGTCGAGGTCGAACCATATGACGGCCTGCTCGCGGCTGATGATTTCATCATCGCCATGCCCCCAGCCGAGGCGGAGAAGATAATTGTTCACCGCCTCGGGCAGATAGCCCATCTCGTCGCGATAGGCATCGACGCCGAGCGCGCCGTGACGCTTTGACAGCTTCGCACCGTCGGCGCCGTGGATCAGCGGGACATGCGCATAGACCGGCTCGCGCCAGTTCATCGACCGAAGGAGGGCAAGCTGGCGAAAGGCGTTGTTGAGATGATCGTCGCCGCGGATGACGTGGGTGACCCCCATGTCATTGTCGTCGACGACGACGCTGAGCATATAGGTCGGCGTGCCGTCGCTGCGCAGCAGGATGAAATCGTCGAGTTCGGCATTCTGGACCGTGACCTCGCCCTGGACGCGGTCGGAAATCGTGACTTCTCCTTCCTGCGGCGCGCGCAGGCGGATGACGTGGGGAAGCGCGGGATCGCCATCGTCGCGGTCGCGCCACGGGCTGCGGACGCGGAAGGGGACGCGCTTTTCCTGCGCCTCGGCGCGCATCGCGGCGAGTTCGTCCTGGGTCAGGTAGCAACGATAGGCCTCACCCCTTGCCAGGAGGTCGTGCGCGACCTCGGCATGGCGCGGCGCGCGGGCGAACTGGAACACCGTTTCGCCGTCCCAATCGAGGCCCAGCCATTTCATCCCGTCGAGAATGGCGTCGATCGCGGCGTCGGTGGAGCGGGCGCGGTCGGTATCCTCGATGCGGAGCAGGAATTGGCCGCCGTGATGGCGCGCGAACAGCCAGTTGAACAAGGCGGTGCGCGCGCCGCCGATGTGCAGATAGCCGGTCGGGGAGGGGGCGAAGCGCGTCACCACGGCTGTGCCGGTCGCTTCTGCCAATCTGGTCGGGTTTTCGGTTGCCACCATGGCCTCTTTCAAACAGGTTGCTGCCTTTGCAGAGGCAGGATCGGGGCAGCCCCTAGCATGGCGACAAGGCCGCTTCAAACGCCCATATGCGCGCGCGCCGCCAGCCGCCTGCGCCGGGTTTCGGAGCGGATCGAGGCATGGCTCGATGCCGAGCGCGAGCGGATCGGGCTCTGGCTTCCCGTCGCGCTCGGCGCGGGGATCGCCTTCTGGTTCGCCTTGCCGACGGTGATGCAGTGGATCGGGCTGCTTTTCCTGCTGGCCGCTGGGACGCTCGCGGGGGTGCTGGCCGGGTGGCAGCGACGGCTGGGCCGGATCGCGGCGATCGGCTGCGCGGCGATGGCGGCGGGGATCCTCCTGATCTGGATTCGCGCGCTGTGGCTTGCGGCGCCGGTGCTGGCGCAGCCCGCGGTGACGGCGTTTTCGGCGCAGATCGAAGCGGTCGAACCGCTGCCCGCACGCGGCCAGACGCGGCTGATCGCCCGTCCGTTGCGGCGATCCGATTTGCCGCCGCGGGTTCGGCTGACGATGCGCGATGGCGATAGCGGCGATATCGCGCCGGGCGATTTCGTCGGGCTGCGCGCCCGGCTGATGCCGCCGCCGACCGCGAGTCTGCCCGGCGGCTATGATTTCGCGCAGCGCGCCTGGTTCGACCGCATCGGCGCGGTCGGCACGGTGCTGGGCGACGTCGCCCGGCGGCCCGGCGCGAAGGGCGGCAGCCAGCCGCTGCGCGCGCGATTGAGCGCGCATATCCACGGCCAGGTGGCGGGGTCGCCGGGCGGGATCGCGGCGGCGCTGGTCACCGGCGACCGCGGCGCGATTTCGCCCGAGGATGACGAGGCGATGCGCCGCGCCGGGCTGGCGCACCTGCTGTCGATCAGCGGGCTGCACGTCACCGCGGTGATCGGCTTCGCGATGCTCGTCGCGATGCGGCTGTTCGCGCTCAGCCGGCGATTGGCGCTGGAAGGATATGTGCTGCCGATCGCGGCGGCGGCCGGGGCGCTCGCCGGGGCGGGCTATACCTGGCTGGCGGGGGCCGAGGTGCCGACGCTGCGGTCGTTGATCGCGGCGCTGCTCGTCCTCGTCGCTTTCCTGATGGGGCGCGAGGCGCTGACCTTGCGGCTGGTCGCGGCGGGGGCGCTGATCGTGTTGCTGTGGCGTCCCGAATCGCTCGCCGGGCCGAGCTTCCAGCTCAGTTTCGCGGCGGTGACCGCGATCGTTGCGCTGCACGAAAGCCCGACGATGCGGCGCTTCCTCGCGCGGCGCGACGAGGGTTTGCCGCGGCGATGGGGGCGGGGACTGGCCGGGCTGCTGATCACCGGGCTGGTCGTCGAGGTCGCGCTGGCGCCGATCGCGTTGTTCCATTTCCACAAGGCGGGGCTTTATGGCGCGCTTGCCAATGTCGTGGCGATCCCGCTCACGACCTTCGTCATCATGCCGATGGAAGCGGCGGGGCTGCTGTTCGACAGTATCGGCATTGGCGCGCCTTTCTGGTGGGTTGCCGACCATGCGCTGCGCCTGCTCATCGCGCTCGCGCATGCGGTGGCGGGCACGCCGGGGGCGGTCGCGACGCTGCCGATCTTTCCGCGCTGGGGCTTTGCGCTGACGGTCGGCGGCGGGCTGTGGATTCTCCTCTGGCGGACGCGCTGGCGCCGGGCCGGCGCGGTGCCGCTGGCGATCGGTATCGCGGCGCTGCTTGCGCAGCCGCGCCCCGACCTGCTGATCACCGGCGACGGGCGCAACATCGCGGCGGCGGCGCCCGGCGGCGGCTATGCGCTGCTGCGCGATCGCGCCGGCGATTTCGTGCGCGATACGATGCGCGAGGCGGCGGGGATCGACACCCCGCTCGGCGCGCTCGCCGATCTGGACCATGTCGAATGCAATGTGGATTTCTGCCGCTGGCGCCAGGGCGTTGACGGCGCGCAGCGCGTCATCCTGGCCTCGCGCGGCCGCGACCGGATCGAAGGGGCCGACATGGCGGCCGCCTGCGACGCCGCCGATGTCGTGATCAGCGACCGCTGGTTACCGCGCGAATGCGTCGGGCGCTGGCTGACGATCGGCCGCGACAGCCTGGCGGAAAGCGGCGGGCTGGCGATCTATCTGGCGGGCAGGCCGCGGGTCGTCGCCGTGCGCCGCGCGGGCGACGAGCATCCGTGGCGCCAGCCCGACCAGCTTAGTGGTAACGACGAAGCAGTCCCGACAAGCGCCCTTGCACCATGACGCGCGCGGCCTCGTAACGCTGCGGCTCATAGGCGCTGTTGGCCGGATCGAGCCGGATCATCTTGCCTTCACGGCGGAAATATTTGAGCGTCGCATCCTGCCCGTCGACCAGTGCGACGACGATATCGCCCTCGCGCGCGGTGTCGGCTTTCTGGATCAGCGCATAATCGCCGTCGAAGATGCCCGCCTCGACCATCGAATCGCCCGACACCTCGAGCGCATAATGTTCGCCCGCGCCGAGCAGCGCGGCGGGAACCGCGAGCTGGTTGTGATCCTCGAACGCTTCGATCGGCACGCCCGCGGCGATCTTGCCGTGCAGCGGCACCTCGATGATGTCGTTTGCGGCGATCGGGCGCAGCGCCGGGGCGGGCTTGCGCAGCGGGACGATATTGTCGCGATCGCCCGGCACCGGAGCCTTCACGCCCTCGGGCGTCTTCAGCACCTCAAGCGCGCGGGCGCGATTGGGGAGGCGGCGGAGAAAGCCCCTTTCTTCCAAGGCGCTTATCAGGCGATGAATGCCCGATTTCGACTTGAGGCCGAGCGCTTCCTTCATCTCCTCGAACGACGGCGA
This sequence comes from Sphingopyxis lindanitolerans, assembly GCF_002993885.1. NCBI lineage: Bacteria > Pseudomonadati > Pseudomonadota > Alphaproteobacteria > Sphingomonadales > Sphingopyxidaceae > Sphingopyxis > Sphingopyxis lindanitolerans. The sequence continues at coordinate 681,716 of NZ_CM009578.1, read as the reverse complement.
AATGCCGCTCGCGTCGAGGCGCTGCTGGATGAAGTGGAGCAGTTCATGCTGCTTCGCGGTCAACATCTGTCGTTCTCCATGATGTCAGTTCCGGACATAGGGAGAACGATAGTGGAACAAAGCGGAACTTGTCAAGCGATGTCGATATAGTCCGCGAGGTCGCCCGCGGCTTTGGCGGGCGCGCCGGTCTCGCGGAGCAGCAAGGCCTTCGCTTCGGCGAGCGGAACGGTGCGGCCGCTGTCCTGTTCGCCGAACGGCGCGAGGCAGCCGTCGTCGACCCGCGCGCGCAGATAATCGCGGCGGCTGCCGCCTGCGGCGAGCGGCGCAGCGAGCGGCGCGCGGCGGATGGCGGGCAGCGGGTCGCGCGCGCCCGCGAGATGGCGGACGAGCGGAAGCAGGAACAGGATCGCGGTGACGAAGGCGGAGGAGGGATTACCGGGCAGGCCGAGCAGGAGCGCGTCGCCGATCATTCCCGCGATCAGCGGCTTGCCCGGCTTCATCGCGACCTTCCAGAAATCGACGTGGCCGCCCGCATCTTCGAGCGCGCCGCGAACATGGTCGTGATCGCCGACCGAGGCGCCGCCGACGGTGACGATGACGTCGTGACGTCGCGCTAGATCCTTGAGAATACTGGAAATCATCGCCCGGTCGTCGCGCATGTGCAGCGGCAGGCCGACCTCCGCCGGTTCGCCCGCGAGCAGCGCCGCGAGCATCGGACCGTTGCTGTCGGGTATCTGTCCGGGGGCGAGCGCGCGGCCCGGCTGCACCAGTTCGTCGCCGGTGGTCATGACCGCGACGCGCGGCCGCCCGCCGACCGCAAGCTGCGCCGCGCCGCCCATGATCGCGGTCGCGATCGCGCCGGGCGTCAGCCGCGTTCCGGCGGCGAGCAGCCGGTCGCTCGCGGCGAAATCGCTCGCGCGGTCGCGGATGTTCGCGCCGCGCGCGGCGGGCGCGTCGCCGGTCAAGGCGAGGCTTGCCCCTTCGGCGGCGGTATTTTCCTGAATAAGCACCGTATCGGCGCCATCGGGGAGCAGCGCGCCGGTGAAGATGCGTACCGCTTCGCCCGGCGCGAGCGGCGCGGAGGGAACCGCGCCCGCCGCCACTTCGCCGCCGATCCGCCAGGGGCCGGGAAGATCGTCGAAGCGGATCGCATAGCCGTCCATCGCCGACAGCGGCGCGGCGGGCTGATCGCGCTGAGCGACGACATCTTGTGAAAGATAACGTCCAAGAGACTGCAAAAATGCTATATTCTCTGGCGGCAGCGGCGAGCGTAGTGCCAACAGACGCGCCTGGGCTTCCTCGACGCGAAGCAGGCCGTTCATGCCGCGCGCCAGTCGCCCGAGCGGCCGCCGCTTTTTTCGAGCAGGCGGATGTCGCCGAGGACCATCGCGCGGTCGAGCGCCTTTGCCATGTCGTAGAGGGTGAGCAGCGCGACCGAGGCGGCGGTCAGCGCCTCCATCTCGACTCCGGTCGGGCCGGTCGTTTCCGCCGCCGCGCGGACCGAAAGGCCGCCGGTTTCCCACGCGAACTCGACCGTGACGCTGGTGAGCGCGAGCGGGTGGCAGAGCGGGATCAGATCGGCGGTGCGCTTTGCGGCCATGATGCCAGCGATGCGCGCGGTCGACAATATGTCGCCCTTGGGGGCGTTGCCGGTGCGGATCGCATCGAGCGCCGCGGCCGACATGGCGATCCGTCCACCCGCGACGGCGCGGCGCCGGGTGGCGGGCTTGGCGCCGACATCGACCATATGGGCGGCGCCGCTGTCGTCGAGGTGAGTCGGTTTGCTGATCATCGGGCGAGCCAAGCAAGGCGGGGCGGCGAAGGCAAGGGGGATGATGGCGAATGACGGGGAGCGGCCGCTCTTCTCCCCTCCCGCTTGCGGGAGGGGTTGGGGGTGGGCAGCAACGTCGCAATGCCCCACCCCGCTGCGACTAACGAACAAAGTTCGTAAGTCTCGCTGCCCCTCCCGCACGCGGGAGGGGAAATCTGCGCCATCCTTCAATATCCGCTTCCCGCCCCAAAGCGGAAATGTCGCTTTACCCTAGCAGCAACGCTCGCGTCGCCGCCTCGACATCGGGCTGGCGCATCAGGCTTTCGCCGACGAGGAAGGCCTGGACGCCGCTCTGCGCCAGGCGTTGGCAGTCGCCGTGGGCGGCGATGCCGCTTTCGCCGACGAGGAGCGTGCCGGGCGGCACCAGCCTTGCCAGCCGCTCGGTGACGGCAAGGTCGGTCTCGAAGGTCTTGAGATCGCGGTTGTTGACCCCGATCAGGTGCGAGCGGAGCCGCGTCAGCGCGCGGTCGAGTTCGGGCTCGTCATGCACTTCGACGAGGACATCCATGCCGCGTTCGATCGCCGCATCCTCGATCTCGCGCATCGCGCCGTCGTCGAGCGCGGCGACGATGATCAGGATCGCGTCGGCGCCGATCGAGCGCGCCTCGGCGACCTGCCACGGGTCGATCATGAAATCCTTGCGGAGGACGGGAAGGTCGCACGCGGTGCGCGCCGCGATCAGAAATTCCTCATGCCCCTGAAAATAGGGCGCGTCGGTGAGCACCGAAAGGCACGCCGCGCCGCCCGCCGCATAGGCACGGGCGTGTTCGGCAGGATTAAAATCTTCTCTTATCAATCCTTTGGATGGCGATGCTTTCTTGATTTCTGCGATCAGGCCAAAGCCGCCCGCATCGATCTTTGTTTGGAGCGCCGCCTGAAAGCCGCGCGGCGCGCCGGCGTCGATGCGGTCGAGGTCGGCGATCGAATAGGCCTGGCGCCGCGCCGCGACTTCGGTCGCCTTGGTGGCGAGGATTTCGGTGAGCCTGTTCATTTATACGCGATCCAGCAGTTGAGCAGGGCGTTGGCGAGCCCCTTGTCGATCGCCTCGGCGGCGTTCTCGACGCCGTCGATCAGGGTTTCGGCGGCGCCTGCGACGACCAGCGCTTCGGCGGCATTATAGAGAACCGCGTCGCGATAGGCGCCATGGTCGCCCTGCAGCAGCGCACGGAGCGCCGCCGCGTTCGCGTGGGCGTCGCCGCCGCGGATGGCGGTGATCGGGTGGCTGGGGAGCCCGGCGTCGGCGGCGGTGCTGCGCTGCATCCGCACGCCCTCGCGGGTGATGACCGCGACCTCGTTGCCGCCCGCGAGCGACAGTTCGTCGAGCCCCTCGTCGCCCGAAATCACCCGCGAATGATCGGTGCCGAGCTGGTGCAGCGCTTCGGCATAGACGGCGACATAAGCGGGGCGCGCGATTCCGATCAACTGGCGCGAAACGCGCGCGGGATTGGCAAGCGGTCCCATCAGGTTGAAGATCGTGCGCTGGCCGATCTGCTTGCGGATCGGCTGGATACGCTTCATCGCGGGATGGTGATTGGCGGCAAAGAGAAAGCAGATGCCGAGGTCGGCGAGCTGCGCCTCGGCCATCGCCCCGGCACGCTCCATGTCGAGGCCGAGCGCTTCGAGCGTGTCGGCGGCGCCCGACTTCGACGAAGCCGCGCGATTTCCGTGCTTTGCGACTGGAACCTCGCACGCTGCGACAACGATGGCGACCGCGGTCGAGACGTTGAGCGTATGATGGCCGTCGCCGCCGGTGCCGCAGACGTCGATCGCGTTCGCGGGGGCGTTGATCGGGATCATCCGGTCGCGCATGGCCTGCGCCGCGGCGGCGATCTCGACCATCGTCTCGCCGCGATCCGACAGCGCGATCAGGAAGGCGGCGATATGGTCGTCGCTGGCGCCGCCGTCGAGGATCGCCTCGAACGCGGCGACCGCCTCGTCATGCCCCAGCAGCGTGGCGGGGTCGGGAAGCGCGCCGAAGCCGCTCATGCCGCGCGCCGCGCCGCGACCGGCAGCCCGGCCAGACGCAGGAAATTGGCGAGCATCGCGTGGCCGTGTTCGGTCGCGATGCTTTCGGGGTGGAACTGGACGCCGTGGATCGGCAACTCGACATGGCGGAACCCCATCACCGCGCCGTCGTCGCTGGTGGCGTTGATCGCGAGGGTCGGCGGAATATCGACGACCTCGAGGCTGTGATAGCGCGTCGCGGTGAGGGGCGAGGGCAGGTCCGCGAACAGGCCGGTGCCGTCATGGCAGACGGGCGACGTCTTGCCGTGCATCAGGTGGCCCCGCTGCACGATGCCGCCGAAATGCTGGCCGATCGCCTGGTGGCCGAGGCAGACGCCGAGCAGCGGCCGTTTCGCGTCGGCGCAGGCAGCGACGAGGTCGAGGCTGATTCCCGCCTCGTTCGGGGTGCAGGGTCCGGGTGAAATGAGGATCGCATCGGCGCCGCTCGCGAGCGCTTGCGATGCGGACAGCGCGTCGTTGCGTTCGACGCGCACTTCGGCCCCGAGCTCGATCAGATAATGAACGAGGTTGAAGGTGAAGCTGTCGTAATTGTCGATGACGAGGATCATGGCGGCGCCCTAACGGTTTTGCGACCGGCATGGAAGGGATAGAAGCGATAGGGCTGGCAAACCCAACGAAGGGAAGGGGCGCAAACGGCCTGGCTCTATTGCCCGTAACCCGGCGTTCCCGCGAGCCGCACCGCTTCGCGCGCCGCGGCGAACAGCGCGCCGGCCTTGGCTTCGCATTCGCGCTGTTCATAGGCGACCTGGCTGTCGGCGACGATGCCGGCGCCGGCCTGGACGTGCATTTCGCCGTCTTTGACGATCGCGGTGCGCAGCACGATGCAACTGTCCATATTGCCGTCGGGCGCGAAATAGCCGACGCCGCCCGCGTAGGGCCCGCGCGCGTCGGTTTCGAGTTCGGCGATGATCTGGCAGGCGCGAACCTTGGGCGCGCCGCTGACCGTGCCGGCCGGGAAGCCCGCGAACAGCGCATCGATCGCGTCCTTGCCGGGCGCGATGCGGCCGATGACGTTCGACACGATGTGCATGACATGGCTGTAGAATTCGACGGTGTAGCTGTCGGTGACGGCGACGGTGCCGCCGACCGCGGCGCGGCCGACGTCGTTGCGACCGAGGTCGAGCAGCATCAGATGTTCGGCGCGTTCCTTGGGATCGGCGAGTAAAGATTCGCGATTTTCGGCGTCCTCGGCGCCGGTGCGGCCGCGCGGGCGGGTGCCGGCGATGGGCCTGATCGTGATTTCGCCATCGCGCACGCGCACGAGGATTTCGGGCGACGAGCCGATGATCGCGAAGCCCGGCAGGTCGAGGAAATAGAGGAAGGGCGAGGGGTTGATCCGCCGCAGTGCGCGATAGAGATCGAAAGGCGGCAGGTCGAACGGGGTCGAAAAGCGCTGCGACAGCACGACCTGGAAGATGTCGCCCGCGGCGATATAGTCCTTCGCCGCCGCGACCATTTCGGCGAAGCGTTCGGGCGTCGTCGCCGCGTTCGCCGCGATATCGGCGGGGAGGGCTTCGGTGGCCGCGCGTTCGCCGTGCGCGCTGGCGGTCGACAGCCGCGCCGCGATGGCGTCGAGCCGGTCGTGCGCGGCGTCGATCATCCGATCGATCGGCGCGTCCGCATCGGGCCAGATCGGCGCGATCAGGAAGAGTTCGTCGGCGAGCCGGTCGAAGACGAGGATCGTCGTCGGGCGCACGAACACCATGTCGGGGAGGCCGAGCCCGGCGCCCGGCGCGCGCGCGATGCGTTCGACGAGGCCGATCGTTTCATAGGCGAAGAAGCCGACGAGCGTTGCCAGCGCCTTGGGCAGGCCGTCGGGCACGTCGAAGCGGCATTCGGCGACAAGGTCGCGCAGCGCCTGCAGCGCGCCGGTGGCGAGCGGCGCGAACGCTTCGCGGTCGCGGCGCCAGTCGCGGTTGATCCGCGCGGCGTTGCCGGTCACTTCGAATAGGAGGTCGGGATCGAGCCCGATCAGGCTGTAGCGCCCGCGCGTCTCGCCGCTTTCGACCGATTCGAGCACCCAGTCGCCGCGCCCCGGCTCGATCAGCTTGAGCGCGGCCGAGACCGGCGTCTCGATATCGGCGATCAGCCGCTGCCAGACGACCGCGCCGCGGCCGCCGGCCAGCGCCTCGAGCGCCGCCGCCCTGCCTTCTAGCGTCACTTATTCGCCGACCGGCGCGGTGCCGGTCAGTTCCTTGCGCAGCTTTTCGAGCAGATCCTTGTTGATCTTGACCCCGACGCGGCGCTTTGCCTCGGCGGCGAATTGTTCGACCAGTTCGTTGCCGAAAGCGGGGGCGAGCGGCTGGGCGATCGCATCGACGCGCGCGGGGTCGATCGCCTTGGGATCGGGGCGGTCGACCTGGGTCAGCGCGATCACCATCCAGCCGCGATTGCCGGGGATTTCGAGCGTCTTGACGCTGCCCTTCGCCATCGAGAAGAGCAGGGCGAGTTCGGGCGGCACCGGCTTGCCGTCCTGGCCGAGTTCGGCACGGCGACCGCCGATCGCCTGGACCCCGGCGTTGGGTCCGGCGGCCTTTGCCGCCTCGGCGAGACTCTTGCCGCCCTCGACCGCCTTGACGATCGCGCGCGCCTTGTCGCGGGCGATCTTCTGCCCCTCGGCAAAGCGCCATTCGCTGAGCAGGTTGCCGCGAATCTGCGCGAAGGGCGGCGGCGCCGCGGCGACGATCGACTTCACCGAATAGATGGCGAATTTTTCATTCTCGACCAGCGTCGCAAGTTCGGCCTCGCCTTCGCTGCTGTTTTGGAACGCGCCGCTGACCATCGGCGCGAATTCGGGCGCGAGCGCGAAGCCCGGCGTACCCGGCGCGCTGCCGTTGGGCAGAAGGGCGGGGGTTTCCTCGACCTTGAGCTTGCGGTCGGCGGCGATTTCTTCGACCGAGGCGCCGCCGTTCACGGCATCCTGGATCGCGTTGTAATAATCGACGATCGCTTCGTTCGCCTTGTTCTTGCCGAGTTCGGCGCGAATCTCCGGCGTCGCGGCGGCCAGGTCGCGGGCGGGCTTGAGCGTGATCGTCTCGACCCGCGCGACCACCCAGCCGAGGCCGGACTGCACCGGGCCGAGGAGGTCGCCGCGCTTGGCCGCGAACGCGGTCTTGGCGATCGCGTCGCTGGTCGTCGCGGTATAGGCCGACAGCGTCAGATCGCCGGTGGTCGAGGCCGAAAGGCCCGCCGCCTGCGCGGCGGCAGCGATCGAGGTGCCACCGCGAACCTTGGCCGCGATGCCGTTCGCGGTCGCCTGATCGGGGGCGATCACCTGTGCGAAGCGGCGCGTCTCGCTCGCCGCATATTGCGCGGCATTGTCCTTATAGGCCTTGGCGATTTCGGCATCGCTGACCGCCGGAACCGGCACCGCGCCGCGGTCGAACAGCGCATATTGCAGCACACGACGCTCGGGCACCGTAAATTTCGAGGCGTTCTGCTTGAGGAAGGTCTTGAGCGCGGCGTCGCCGGGATCGCCCGCCGGGGCAAAGGCGCTGGCCGGAATGAAGGTCGCCTGGCCCTGCCTTTGTTCGAGCAGCAGCGCCGCATAGGGGCGCGCGATGCCGGGCGACAGGCGCGGGATCGTGCCGATCGGCAGGCCGATCTGTTCGAGCAGCAACTGCTGCTTGAGTTCCTGGCGAAGCTGCGCCTCGGTCATGCCGTTCTGGCGCAGGAAATTCTCGAACGTCTTTTGGTCGAACTTGCCCGATACGCCCGAAAAGGCCGGGATGTCGGCGATGCGGCCATCGATCTGGCGCTTGCTGACGCTGAAACCGATCTTGGTCGCGAACTGGTCGAACGCCAGGCCATCGACAAGCTGGCCGAGCACCTGATCGAGCCCGCCGCCTTCGACAAAGCCCGCCATGGTCAGGCCCGGCTGCTGCTGGCGCGCCTGATTATATGACTGGCGCACCCGGTCGCGCAGCTCGCCGAGGCCGATTTCTTCGCTCCCGACCTTCGCGACATTGGCGCCGCCGAGCCCGCCGAACGAAGCGTTGCCGGTCACGTCGCCGAGCGCGAACAGGATGCCGATGAGGACGATGAAGGCGAGCGCAGTGAATTTGCCGATCGTCGAACTGAAGAGGTTGCGAAGGTTCGTGATCATGAAGCAGTCAGTCTTTCGGCAGGCGCGGACGTGCGCGGTCGCGCGCTGCTTTAGGCGGGACGGGAGAGCGCATCAAGGCGGGAAAATGCGAGCGTGTGTCACCGGCTTGCCTTCACGGCGCTCGCGCCGCTAGGGGAAGCGGATCGGATCGGCGAACGAGGAAATGGACAATGACGCGGCGCAAATATGTGGTCGGCAACTGGAAGATGAACGGGCTGACGGCCGCGCTGGATGAGGCGGGCGCGATCTTTGCCGCCGCCGAAGCGTATCCTTCGGTCGATGTCGCGCTCTGTCCGCCTTTCACGCTGGTGGGGGCGATGGCCGCCGCCGTGCCCGGCGCGGCGGTCGGCGGGCAGGATTGCCATGCCGCAGACTCAGGCGCCTTTACCGGATCGGTCGCGGCGCCGATGCTCGCCGACGCGGGCGCGACCCTTGTCATCGTCGGGCATAGCGAGCGGCGCGAGGGTTTCGGCGAAAGCGATGCCGACGTCCGCGCCAAGGCCGCGGCGGCGCTGGCGGCGGGATTGTCGGTGATCCTGTGTGTCGGCGAACCGCGCGCGGTGCGCGAATCGGGCGAGGCGATCGCTTATGTGTTGGCGCAGATTGCGGGATCGCTGCCCGATGATGCCGATCCGGCGCGGCTTGCGATCGCCTATGAACCGATCTGGGCGATCGGGACCGGGCTGGTGCCGACGGTCGCCGACGTCGCCGACATGCACGGCGCGATCCGCGCCAAGCTGGCCGAACAGGCGGGCGCGGCAGCGGCGCAGGCGATGCGCATCCTTTACGGCGGGTCGGTCAATGGCGACAATGCGGCCGAGTTGCTGGGCACGGGCGATGTCGACGGCGCGCTCGTCGGCGGCGCGAGCCTGACCGCAGGCAAATTCGGGCCGATCGTCGCGGCGGCGGGGGCTTTGTAATCCGTCGCCTGCGCGCGGGCGACGTGTCGGGTATAGCTTGAAGCGCGGCCGCTTCGTCTCTATGTGCGCCGCGGGCGTGGTCCGCATGGGGCCGCGCAAGGTCCGGGAAATATCGATGTCCAGTCTCTTCACCTTCCTGCTCGTCGTCCAGGCGCTGATCGCCGCGGTGATGATCGGCGTCATCCTGATGCAGAAGTCGGAAGGCGGCGGCCTGGGCATGGGCGGCAGCCCCGGCGGCCTGTTGTCGGCGCGCGGTGCGGCCGATTTCATGACCCGCGCGACGACGGTCCTGGCGACGTTGTTCGTCAGCCTGTCGATCGTCCTGGCGGCGCTCGCCTCTGTGGGTGGCGCCGGCGGCTCGACGATCGATACTTCGCTGTCGAAGACCGCGCAGCAGAGCGGCAGCGCGCCGACCCCGGCGCTGACCGGCGCGGCGCAGCAGGCCCCGGCCCAGAGCGCGCCCGCGTCGGACGATCCGCTGGCCGCGGCGGCGGCGGCGGCCAGCCAGAACGCGGCCCCGGCACTCGCCAAGAAATAAGACTCCAGACTATCCGGAGGGCCTTGGCTTTCCGGTTTCGCACCCGCGCGGCGGATTTATTTCCGCCGTTTGCGATTCGACGGCTTGCGCCGTCCCCCTCCTGCCCGGTAAGTCTTTCCTCCCATGGCGCGGTTCATTTTTATCACCGGCGGCGTGGTCTCCTCCCTTGGCAAAGGTTTGATGGCGGCTAGCCTCGCGGCTCTGTTGCAGGCGCGGGGTTACCGCGTTCGCATCCGGAAGTTCGATCCCTATCTGAATGTCGATCCGGGCACGATGTCGCCCTATCAGCATGGCGAGGTCTATGTGACCGACGACGGGGCCGAAACCGACCTCGACCTTGGCCATTACGAGCGCTTTACCGGCGTCGCGGCGCGGCAGAGCGACAATGTCACCTCGGGCCGTATCTATCAGCAGATCATCACCAAGGAACGCCGCGGCGACTATCTGGGTGCGACGGTGCAGGTGGTTCCGCACGTCACCGACGCGATCAAGGCCTTTGCGCGCGCCGAGACCGATGACCTTGATTTCGTGCTGTGCGAGATCGGCGGCACCGTCGGCGATATCGAATCGCTGCCCTTCATCGAGGCGATCCGTCAGCTTCGCAACGAAGAGGGGCGCGAGAACACGCTCTCGGTGCATGTCACTTTGGTGCCCTATATCGCCGCGGCGGGCGAGTTGAAGACCAAGCCGACCCAGCATAGCGTGCGCGAACTGGCCTCATTGGGTGTCCAGCCCGACGTCCTGCTTTGCCGCTGCGAAAAGCCGTTGCCCGACGGCGAGCGCGCGAAGATCGCGCAATTCTGCAACGTCCGCAAGGAAGCGGTGATCCCGGCGCTCGACGCCGATTCGATCTATTCGGTGCCGGTCCAATATCATGGCGAGGGGCTCGATTCGGAGGTGTTGCGCGCCTTTGGCATCCACGACGCGCCCGATCCCGACCTGACCGCCTGGTACGACATCATGGACCGCAAGCAGCACCCCGAGGGTGAGGTCACGATCGGCGTCGTCGGCAAATATGTCTCGCTGCCCGACGCCTATAAATCGCTCAACGAGGCGCTGGCGCATGGCGGCATGGCGAACCGGGTGAAGGTCAATGTCCGCTGGCTCGACGCCGAAATGTTCGAGGAAGGCGATCTGGCGGCCAAGCTGGAACCGATGCACGGCATCCTGGTTCCCGGCGGTTTCGGCGAACGCGGGTCCGAAGGCAAGATCGCCAGCGTCCGCTTTGCCCGCGAGCAGGGGGTGCCGTTCCTCGGCATCTGCCTCGGCATGCAGATGGCGTGCATCGAGGGGGCGCGGAACACGAGCGGGATCGAGAATGCGTCGAGCACCGAATTCGGCGCGACCGACGAGCCGGTCGTCGGCCTGATCACCGAATGGATGAGCGCCGAGGGCCTGCAACAGCGCGGCGCGAATACCGATCTGGGCGGCACGATGCGGCTGGGCGCCTATGACGCCAAGCTGTCGCCGAACAGCCATGTCGCGAGCATCTATGGCGCGACCGACATCAGCGAGCGTCACCGGCATCGTTACGAGGTTAACGGAGCGTATCGCGAAACGCTCGAAAAGGGCGGTCTGGTCTTTTCAGGCCTGTCGCCCGATGGCATGCTGCCCGAAATCGTCGAGCGGCCGGACCATCCGTGGTTCATCGGGGTGCAGTTTCACCCCGAGCTCAAATCCAAACCCTTTGATCCGCATCCGCTGTTCAAGGGATTCATCGAAGCCGCGGTGAAACAGAGCCGGCTCGTCTGACGAAGCGGGCGACCGGGCAAAAAGGGATGACAGGGGCATGGACCACGCGAAACTCGCCGCATTGCAAGGCCCCGACAGCATATTTTCCGGGCTGACCGTCGAGGATTGGGCCGAGATCGCCAGCCGGTCGGTGCAGGTCAGCTTTGCCAAGGGCAAGGAATTGCTCGTCCAGGGCGATCCCGGCGACATGATGCTGATCCTGACCGAAGGCACGGCGCGGGTGTCGATGCTGACCGCGGGCGGGCGCGAGATCGTCCTTGCCTATGCCGAGCCCGGCGCGGTGCTGGGCGAGATCGCGCTGCTCGATGGCGGTGAGCGCACCGCGTCGGTGACGGCGACCAGCGCGGGGAGCGCGCTTCAGCTTGGCCGCAACGCGCTGCGGGATTTCGCGGCGAGCCATCCCGAATTCACCTGGTCGCTGATGCAGCAGCTGGCGCGGCGGCTGCGCACCGCCGATCAGACGATCGAGAGCGACCGCGCCTATGCCTCCGGTCCGCGGCTCGCACGCTATCTCAAGCGACTGATCCGCAAGGACACGACCGAGACGACGCACCGCGTCGAGCTGAGCCAGACCGAACTCGGCAATTTCGCGGGGATGAGCCGCGAACATATCAACCGGCAATTGCGCAGCTGGGAGGAATCGGGGGTGATTTCGCTGGAACAGGGGCGGGTGAGGGTGCTCGATACCGCGCTGCTCGAGGATATCAGCGAAAGCGAAGGGTGAAATCTTCTCTCGTCATTGTTCCCGCTTTCGCGGGAACAATGACGAATGAGGCGCGCGCCGCAGCCGACGCTTCCGCCCGAATCACAACGCCCGGGCCTCGTTTCCGAAACCCGGGCGCCTGTGACGAACACTCGCCATCCCCCTTTGTTGCAGACCCGGCGAAAGGTCTGCACTCCCTGGAGCCGGGCCTTGGGGCCGCGTTGAACCAGAGAGTGTGCGCTAGGGCCAAGGGGGGGCTTTGTCACCCTCTGGCAAGCCATCGGCGCTCCTTTTGCGGCGCGGCTGTGGCGGATGGGCAACATATTATGCGAATCAGTCGCAACAGGCCGCGGCGTCGGCGACCATTGCCAGCACCGCCGCCGCTGCCTAAAGCGGGGCATGACCGCACCGCGTATCGCGCTTAAAAGGCCGCTCGCCCCATGATCCTGCGTGCGTATGAACGCGCCATCTTCAAACGCTATCTGCTCCCCCAGCGCGGCGAAGGTTTCATCTTCGTCGCCGCGGCGTTCAGCTTTACCGCGGTGATGCTCGGCGTTGCCGCGCTGGTGATCGTGATGAGCGTGATGAACGGCGTGCGGTCCGACCTGTTCGACAAGATCGTCGGGTTGAACGGCCATGCGGTGGTGCAGGGTTTCGGCGGCCGGATCGACGACTGGCAGGATGTGCTGAAACAGGCCAAGGCGACGCCGGGCGTGGTTTCGGCGACGCCGCTGATCGAACAGCCGCTGCTCGCCAGTTTCAGCGGGCGCGTCGAGGGCGTGCTGGTGCGCGGCATGACCGTTGCCGACATCCGCAAGAACGACGTGCTTGGCGGCAAGGTGTTGCAGGGCAGCCTCGATTCGCTGACGCCGGGTTCGGGCAATATCGCGCTCGGCAGCGAACTGGCGCGCAATCTGGGGGTCACCGCCGGGTCGATGGTGACGATCATCAACCCGCAGGGGCGCTCGACGCCCTTTGGCACGGTGCCGCGCGAAATCGCCTATCGCGTGTCGGCGATCTTCGAGATCGGCGTCTATGATTTCGACAAGGCCTATATCGTGATGCCAATGGAGGATGCGCAACTCCTGCTGCTCACCGGCGATCAGGTCGGAATGATCGAGGTCAAGGTGACCGACCCCGACAAGGTCGGCGCCATCTTGCAGCCGCTCGCCGAAAAGGTCGCGACGAAGGCCGTGATTTCCGACTGGCGATCGATGAACGCAAGCCTGTTCGAGGCGCTGTCGATCGAGCGCGTCGCGATGTTCATCATCCTGTCGCTGATCATCCTGGTCGCCGCGTTCAACATTATTTCGTCGCTGATCATGCTGGTGCGCGCCAAGACGCGCGACATGGCGATCCTGCGAACGATGGGGGCGTCGCGCGATTCGGTGATGCGCATCTTCATCGCGATCGGCCTGGCGATCGGCGTTTCGGGGACATTGGTGGGGATGGGGGTCGGGTTCGGGCTGCTCTTTTTCCGCCAGAATGTGCTGCGCGGGTTCGAGATTATTACCGGACAATCGCTGTGGGATCCGTCGATCCGCTTTCTGACCGAGCTGCCCTCGAAGCCCGACCCGTTCGAGATCATCGGGATTGCGGTGATGACGATCGTCTTCAGCTTTCTGGCGACGCTCTATCCCGCCTATAAGGCCGCGAATACCGATCCGGTGCAGGTGCTGCGCTATGAGTGACATCCTTCTCGAACTCGCCGGACTCCAGCGCAGCTTTACGCAGGGCGACGTGACCATCGACGTGCTGCGCGGCATCGACGCGCATCTGAAACGCGGCGAGATCGTCGCGCTGCTCGGCCCGTCGGGGTCGGGCAAGTCGACGATGCTGCAAGCCGTCGGTCTGCTCGAGGGCGGCTTTGGCGGCATCATCCGGATCGACGGCGAGGATGTGACCCGCTTCGATCAGGGCAAACGGACGAAGACGCGGCGCGAGAAGATCGGCTTCGTCTATCAGTTCCATCATCTGCTCCCCGATTTCACGGCGATCGAGAATGTCGTGCTGCCGCAGCTCATTCGCGGCGCGGGGCAGGCCGAGGCCGAGGAGCGCGCGGCTGACCTGCTTGGCCGGCTCGGGCTGGCCGAGCGGCTGCACCACAAGCCGAGCAAGCTGTCGGGCGGCGAGCAGCAGCGCGTCGCGGTGGCGCGCGCGCTCGCGAACCGGCCGCTGCTCGTACTGGCCGACGAGCCCACCGGCAACCTCGACGAAGCGACCGCCGACCGGGTGTTCGACCAGTTCGTCAAGCTGGTGCGCGACCATGGCTCGGCGGCACTGGTGGCGACGCACAACGAGCGGCTGGCGGCGAAGATGGACCGCGTGCTGCGCTTGCACGAAGGGCGGGTAGAGGCGTAGGTTATCCCTTGAAACCCCTCCCGCTTGCGGGAGGGGCAGCGAGACTTGGTCCGGCCCAGCCGGGCCTAGTCGCAGCGGGGTAGGCCAGCGACGGTTCGGTTCTGCCCACCCCGTTGCGAGTAGCGAGCAAGCTCGCAACTCTCACTGCCCCTCCCGCTTGCGGGAGGGGATGAAAAAAGGGGAAGCGCGACATGACACTTTACGATCTTTCGGCGAAGCTGCCCGGCGGCGGGGCGCAGCCGCTTGCCGATTATCGCGGCAAGGTGCTGCTGATCGTCAACACCGCGTCGAAATGCGGCTTCACCCCGCAATATGAAGGGCTGGAGGCGCTTCATCGCGACTATCAGGATCGCGGGTTCGAGGTGCTGGCGTTCCCGTGCAACCAGTTCGGGGCGCAGGAGCCGGGGGACGCCGCCGAAATCGCGAATTTCTGTTCGCTGACCTATGATGTGAGTTTTCCGGTGATGGCGAAGATCGACGTCAACGGGTCCGACGCCGACCCGATCTTCAAGCATCTGAAGGACGAGAAAACCGGCTTGCTGGGCAGCGGGATCAAGTGGAATTTCACGAAATTCCTGGTGGGCCGCGATGGCAAGGTGGTGTCGCGGCATGCGCCGACGACCAAGCCCGAGTTGCTCAGAAAAGAAATTGAGGAATTGCTGGGGTAGGTCGTCGCCCCCGCGAAGGCGGGGGCCGCAGCCCGCCTTGCGCTACGCCGCCAGCGACCCCGCCTTCGCGGCGGCGACGATTGTTAATCGGGCCTTCCCCGAATCGCGCCACCCGCCTAGCGTCGCTCGATGGCCTACAGCCCCTTTGTCCCCCTGCGCGTCTTTTCCAGCTACACCATGCTCGAAGGAGCGATCGAGCCCAAGGCGATTGCGAAAGCCGCGCGCGAGCGGGGGTTTCCGGCGATCGCGGTCGCCGATCGCAACGGGCTTTATGGCGTCATGGCGTTCGGCGAAGCGTGTCAGGCGGCGGGGGTGCAGCCGATCGTCGGCGCGCTGCTGAGCGTCGCGCGGCCGGGGCAGCGGCTCGCGAACGGCGCGCCGATGATCGACTGGCTCGCGCTCTATGCGCAGGACGATGCCGGCTATCATAATCTCTGTTCGCTCGTCTCGCACGCGCATCTGGGGCGGCCGGTCGAACAGGAGCCGCATGTCACGCTGGCCGACCTTGCGGGCAGGACCGATGGGCTGATCTGCCTGACCGGCGGCGGCGAAGGCGCGCTGGCGCGGCTGCTGGCGGGTGAGCAGAAGAGCGCGGCCGACGATTATGTCGAGCAACTCGAAGCGCTGTTCGGCGGGCGGCTTTATATCGAACTGTCGCGGCGCGGCGACGCGGCCGAAAAGGCGGCCGAGGCGGTGCTGATCGACCTGGCCTATGCGCGCGCGCTGCCGCTGGTGGCGACCAATCCCGCCAATTTCGTCGAGCCGCAATTCCACCCCGCGCACGATGCGATGCTGTGCATCGCGCAATCGGCCTATGTCGAAAGCGAGGACCGGCGGGTGTCGAGCCCCGAGGCTTGGCTGAAGCCCGCCGAGGCGATGGAAGATGCTTTCTCCGACCTGCCCGAGGCGATTCGCAACACGCTCGTCATCGCGCAGCGCTGCGCCTTCATGGCGCCGAAGCGCGCGCCGATCCTGCCCAGCCTT
This sequence comes from Sphingopyxis lindanitolerans, assembly GCF_002993885.1. Taxonomy (NCBI): domain Bacteria; kingdom Pseudomonadati; phylum Pseudomonadota; class Alphaproteobacteria; order Sphingomonadales; family Sphingopyxidaceae; genus Sphingopyxis; species Sphingopyxis lindanitolerans. The sequence continues at coordinate 665,829 of NZ_CM009578.1, read as the reverse complement.
GCCGGCGACCGCGAAGGCGAAGCGGCGCAGCTTGCGCGCGACGCGCGCTCCGGGCTCGACGCGCGGCTGGCGATTTACCCCGAGCTGAGCGATGACGAGCGGCGGGCCTATGCCGAGCGGCTCGATTTCGAGGTCGGGGTCATCACCCAGATGGGCTTTCCCGGCTATTTCCTGATCGTTGCCGACTTCATCAAATGGGCGAAAGCGCACGATATTCCGGTCGGCCCGGGGCGCGGGTCGGGGGCAGGCAGCGTTGTTGCCTGGGCGCTGACGATCACCGATCTCGACCCGCTGAAATTGGGGCTGCTGTTCGAACGCTTCCTCAATCCCGAGCGCGTGTCGATGCCCGACTTCGACATCGATTTCTGCGAAACGCGGCGCGGCGAGGTGATCCGCTATGTGCAGGAAAAATACGGCCGCGATACCGTCGCGCAGATCATCACCTTCGGAAAGCTGAAGGCGCGCGCGGTCTTGAAGGATACCGGGCGCGTGCTCCAGATGAGTTACGGCCAGGTCGACCGGCTGGCGAAGCTGGTGCCGAACCACCCGACCGATCCGTGGACTCTCGAGCGCGCGTTGAACGGCGTGTCCGAACTGATGACCGAATATAAGCAGGACGACGGCGTGCGCCGCCTGTTCGACATGGCGCGGCAATTGGAAGGCCTGCCGCGGCATAGCTCGACCCACGCGGCGGGGGTGGTGATCGGCGACCGGCCGCTCGACCAGCTCGTCCCGCTCTATCGCGACCCGCGTTCGGACATGCCGGTGACGCAGTTCGACATGAAATATGTCGAGAGCGCGGGGCTGGTGAAATTCGACTTCCTTGGGCTCAAGACGCTGTCGGTGCTGAAGGAAGCGCGGCGCCTGCTCGCGCTGCGCGGGACCGACGTCGATCTCGATACCCTCGCGTGGGACGATCCGGCGGTTTACGAACTGCTCCAGCGCGGCGAGACGGTCGGGGTGTTCCAGCTCGAATCCGAAGGGATGCGGCGCACGCTGTCGGCGGTGAAGCCGACCAATTTCGGCGACATCATCGCGCTCGTCGCGCTCTATCGCCCAGGGCCGATGGACAATATCCCGCTGTTCGGCGCGCGCAAGAACGGGCGCGAGAAGATCGCCTATCCGCACCCGCTGCTCGAAGGCATTCTCGCCGAAACCTATGGCATCTTCGTCTATCAGGAACAGGTGATGCAGGCGGCGCAGATCCTGGCCGGCTACAGCCTCGGCGGCGCCGACCTGCTCCGCCGCGCGATGGGCAAGAAGGTCCAGGCCGAGATGGACGCGCAGCGCGACACCTTCGTCAAGGGGTGCGGCGAGCATAATGCGATCAACGCCAAGGCGGCGAACGAATTGTTCGACTTGATCGACAAGTTCGCGGGCTATGGCTTCAACAAGAGTCATGCTGCGGCCTATGCGCTGCTTTCCTATCAGACGGCGTGGCTGAAGGCGCATTATCCGCATGAATTTTTCGCGGCGTCGATGTCGTTCGACAGCCATCAGACCGACAAATTGTCGATCTTCATCGACGACATGCGCCGCCTCGACATCGCGGTCGCGCCGCCGTCGATCAACGAGAGCGAGGCCGATTTTTCGGTCGGGCGCATAGGGGGCGGACCGGGCGAGGACGGGCTGGCGGTGCGTTATGCGCTCGGCGCGCTGAAAGGTGTCGGCGAGAAAGCGATGGAAGCGCTGGTCGCCGAACGCCGCGCGAAAGGCGATTTCGCGAGCCTCGACGATTTCGCGAACCGCATCGACCCCAAGCAGCTCAACCGCCGCCAGATCGAGGCGCTCGCGGGGGGCGGCGCGTTCGACGGCGTCGAGCCCGACCGGCCGCGCGCCTTTGCCGGGGCCGAGGCGCTGCTCGCCTGCGCGAACAGTTCGGCGCATGAGCGCTCGACGGGGCAGGGCGGGCTGTTCGGGGGCGACGTGGCGATCGCGCCGGCGCTCCAGCTTCCCGCCGCCGAACCCTGGACGCTCGCCGAGCGGATGACGCGCGAAAAGGAAGCGTTCGGCTTTTATTTCTCGGCGCACCCGGTCGAGCAATATGAGGCGATCGTCGCGGCGCGCGGCGCGCGTTCCTACGGCGATATCTGTGAAAATGTCGAGATGACGCCGGGAACGCGTATCCCGATGGTGATGGCGGCGATGGTCGAAAGCGCGCGTGCGCGCGTGTCGCAGCGCGGCAACCGCTTCCTCAACCTGACGCTGTCCGATCGCAGCGGGCAGTTCCAGTCGAGCTGTTTCGACGAGGGGGCGGGGAAAATATTGGAAGCGCTGGCGGCCGAGGGCGGCTGTGCGATCCTGTCGGTCGAACTCGACCTGCTCGAAGGCGAGGAGACGCCGCGGGTGACGGTACGCGGTGCGCAGTCGCTCGTCGATATTGCCGCGACCGCCGCGCTGCAACTGACGTGCCGGGTCGAACGGGCCGACGCGGTGGCGGAGATCGCGCAATGGCTCGAGCGGCGTGACGATGCGCGCGGCAAGGTCGTCATCGTGACGCGCGATCCGCTGACCGACGAGGATATCCGCATCGAGGTCGGGCGGGGCTTCGCGCTCGGCCCCGACACCATCGCGCGCCTCGAAAGACTGGCGGGGGTCACCGAAGCCGCGCTCGCGCTGGTCGCGCCGCGCGATTTCAGGGTTCGTTCTTAAGTCTCTCTCGTTCCGGGGAGGGGGCAATTTGAGTTGCATCGCCGCCGCCATCGGCCCTATCCCTTGAGGGCAACGACAAGAGAGGGATGCCGGAAAAATGGGAATGCAGGGCCAGCCACTGCTCGTCACCAGCCTGATCGATCACGCCGCGCACGAACATGCCGCGCGCGAAATCGTCTCGCGCTGGGCCGACGGCAGCGTGACGCGAACGACATGGGGCGAGGTGGGCAAGGATGCGCGCCGCTTTGCCGCCGCGCTAGTCGGGCTGGGGATGACGAAGGGCGACCGCATCGCGACGCTGGCGATGAACCACGCCCACCATCTGGTGAGCTGGTACGGCAGCGCCGGGATGGGCGGGGTGCTTCACACGGTGAACCCGCGACTGTTCGACGAGCAACTCGTCTATATCATCAACCATGCCGAGGACCGCGTGCTGTTCTTTGACGCGGCTTTCCTGCCGATCGTCGAGCGGCTGCGCCCCGAACTCAAAAGCGTCGAGCATTTCATCCTGTTCGACGCCCCCGCGCAGGACGGCTATCTGTCCTATCGCGACCTGATCGCTGCCGAGGATGGCCGCTTCGCCTGGGTTCCGCTCGACGAGCGCGATCCGGTCGGGCTTTGCTATACCAGCGGCACGACGGGCAACCCCAAGGGCGTGATCTATGAGCATCGCTCGAACGTCCTCCACGCGATCACCGAGATTCAGCCCGACGCGTTCAATCTGGCGAACCGCAGCGTCGTCCTGCCGATCGTGCCGATGTTCCACGCGAACAGCTGGGGCGTCCCCTTCGCCACGGCGACGGTAGGCGCGAAGATGGTTTTTTCGGCGACCAATGACGCGCAGGTCCTGTGCGACCTGATGCGCGACGAGGGGGTGACGCACAGCGCAGGCGTGCCGACCGTGTGGCTCGCGATGTTCGCGCATATGGATGCGACGGGCATCGGCTATGGCGCGCTCCAGCACGTCACCATCGGCGGATCGGCGGCGCCGCGCGCGATGGTCGAACGCTTTCTGAAGGCGGGTGTCTATGTCGGCCATGCGTGGGGCATGACCGAAACCAGCCCGATCGGGACGATGGGCCGCCGCCCGTGGAACTGGGACGAACTGAGCTTCGACGAACAGGTCGACATCATCTGTCGTCAGGGCTGTCCGCCGTTCGGGGTCGAACTGCGCATCGTCGATGACGAGGACCGCGAATTGCCGCGCGACGGCGTGACGAGCGGGCGGCTGCAATGCCGCGGACCGTGGATCATCCAGCGCTATTTCAAGGCCGACGCCGACGCCACCGACGCCGACGGCTGGTTCGACACCGGCGACGTGTCGGTGATCCACCCCGACGGCGTCATGCAGATCACCGACCGCGCCAAGGATGTCATCAAGTCGGGCGGCGAGTGGATTTCGTCGATCGAGCTGGAAAATGCCGCGGTCGGCGCGCCGGGCGTGCAGGAAGCGGCGGCGGTCGGCGTCTTCCACCCGAAATGGGACGAAAGGCCGATCCTGCTGATCGTTCGCAAGCCGGGCGCCGATGTCAGCGAGGCGAGCATCCTCGACTATCTGCGCGACAAGGTCGCCAAATGGTGGCTGCCCGACGAGATCATCTTCGTCGACGAATTGCCGCACACCGCGACGGGCAAGATTTTGAAGCGCCAGATCAGGGATGATTACAAGGATTACCGGCTGCGGTCGCTGGTGGAGGCTTAACGTCATTGCGAGGAGTGTAGCGACGAAGCAATCTCCCGCTATCGTCCTGTATGAACGTGAGCTGGAGGTTGCTTCGCTTCGCTCGCAATGACGGCTTTGGTTCGGCGGCCAGTCAGAACAATTCCATCTGCCCGTCCCGCTCGGGCGGCCGGAACAGGTCGCAGCGGAGCGGGGGAAAGCGGCGGTCCATGCCGTGCGCGCGCGCGGCGCGCTGGACGCGCTGGCGGATGAGCTGCGGCCAGATGCCTTGTCCTTTCATCCGGGTGAAGAATCCGGGGTCGTTGTCCCGCCCGCCGCGAATGTCCTGCACCATGTGCATCACCTTGTCGGCGCGGTCGGGGTAATGCGTCGCCAGCCAGGCACGAAAGAGCGGCGCGACCTCGTGCGGCAGGCGCATCACGATATAGGAGGCGCGGACCGCGCCGGCTTCGGCGGCGGCGGCCATGATCGCCTCAATCTCGTGATCGGTGATCGCGGGGATGATCGGCGAGATATTGACCTGCGTCGGCACACCGGCATCGATGAGCCTGCGGATCGCGGCGAGACGGCGGCGCGGATGCGGCGCGCGGGGTTCGAGGGTGCGCGCGACCTGCGGGTCGAGTGTCGTCACCGAAATCGCGACCCCGACCAGATCGTCGCGCGCCATGGCGGCGAGCAGGTCGATGTCGCGGAGCAGGCGGTCGGACTTGGTGGTGATGAGCAGCGGATGCTTCGTTTCGGCGAGTATTTCGATGATCGCGCGGGTGATCCCCCATTCGCGCTCGATCGGCTGATAGCCGTCGGTGTTGGTGCCGATCGCGATCGGCGCGACCCTGTAATTGCGCTTGGCGAGTTCCTGTCGCAGCAGTTTCGCGGCGTCGGGCTTGGCGAATAATTTGCTCTCGAAATCGAGCCCCGGCGACAGGTCGTGATAGGCATGGGTCGGCCGCGCGAAGCAATAGATGCAGCCATGCTCGCAGCCGCGATAGGGGTTGATCGAGCGGTCGAAGCCGATGTCGGGCGAATTGTTGCGCGCGATGATGGTCTTTGGGTGCTCGACCGTGACCGTCGTCCGTAGCGGCGGCGGTGCGCCGTCGATATCCTCCACCGCGTCGAGCCAGTCGCCGTCGGGCGCGCGGTCGAGCGAGCCGGTGCGGGTCGGACGCAGGTTGGTCGGGGCGCCACGGCCCGATATCGGGGGGAGGGGTTTGGACGATTCCATCGGGCGAGGATATTCCGCCGATGAGAACAAATAAAGAACAAATAACCGTCGCCCCCGCCTGCGCGGGGGCGACGGTTATGCTATTCCGTCAGCCGGGGCATCAGTTCGACGAAGTTGCACGGCTTGTGGCGGCTGTCGAGCTGGGTGGCCAATATGCCCTCCCAGGCGTCGGTCACCGCGCCGGTCGAACCGGGGAGCGCGAAGATGTAGGTGCCGCGCGCGACCACGGCGCAGGCGCGCGACTGGATTGTCGACGTGCCGATCGTCTGATAGCTGAGCCAGCGGAACAGCTCGCCGAAGCCGGGGATGTCCTTGCCGTCGAGACGGCGCAGCGCCTCGGGCGTCACGTCGCGGCCGGTGACGCCGGTGCCGCCGGTGGTGATGATGACATCGACCTCGGGGTCGTCGATCCAATTGTGGAGGCGCGAGACGATCAGGTCGCTTTCGTCGCGGATGATCGCGCGCGTGGCGAGGATATGCCCGGCCTCGGTCAGCAGCGCCGTCAGCTTGTCGCCTGACCGGTCGTCCGCCGCGCCGCGGCTGTCGGAAATCGTCAGGACGGCGATGCGAACCGGTTTGAAAGCGAGGCTTTCGTCAATCGGCATTGGCGAGGCCGCCGGCCCAGCTCAGCCGGGTGCGATCCTTGCCGTCGGGAAAGCGCGGCCATTTGCCCTGCGCGAGCGCCGCGCGGCTGACCGACGGCTTGCCCTGCTGCGCTTCGTACATCCAATAGTTGCGAAGGACGATGCCGACATAGCCGCGCGTTTCCCAATAGGGGATCGATTCGATGTAGAGCAGCGGGTCGCCATTGTCGCGAACCTCGCTCGCCCAGCGCGCGATGGGCGCGGGGCCGGCGTTATAGGCGGCGATCACCTTGGGCAGCAGGCCGCCGGTCGAGCCGTCCTTGCTGAGATATTCGAGGTAGCGCTGGCCGAAATCCATGTTGACCGCGGGCGATTTGAGATCGCCCGGCGCGCGGGAGTCGCCGTCCCAGCGTGCCAGGTCCGACGCGGTGCCGGGACGCACCTGCATCAGCCCCATCGCGCCCGCCGGACTCACGACCGCACGCTGGAACCGCGATTCCTGAAGCGTGTGGGCAAAGACGAGCGCGGGGTCGACCCGCCAACCGCCATTGGGTTGCCACTTGGGCTGCGGATAACGCGCCGCGGTCGCAAGCTTGCGGCCCTGCGGCGTGTTGTGCGCGAGATAAAGCTGGGTTTCGGGCAGGCTGAGCGCCTGCGCCATGCCCGCGAGCTGGGCGTGCTGGTTCGGATTGCCGATGCGGGCCTGATGTTTCAGCAATTCGCCGGCATAGCCGTCCTCGTCGATCTCGGCGAAGGCCATCGCGGCACGGACGTTGGGCAGATCCTCGAGCGCGCGCCAGGCGCTGCGATCGGGGCGGACATTCTCGCGCTGGCTGCCGGTCTCGATGCCGAGCGTTTCGGCGGCGAGCAGGCCATAGAGGGTTTCCTCATTGGCGGCGGCGGCGCGCAGGCGCGGTTCTACCGACTGCGGCTGGCCCGACGCGATCGCGGCGCGCGACGCCCAATAATAGGCTGCGGCGCGAAGCTCGCTGTCGGGCGCGTCGCGCGCGACGCGGTCGAAGGCGGTGAGCGCGGTGGGATAATCGCGCAGGCGCCACGCGGCGAGGCCCTGCACCCAGGCGGCCTGCGTCGCCCAGCCGCCGCGGTCTTCGGTGCAGGCCCGCGACAGGCGCAGCGCGTTCGCGTCGTCATTTTCGATATAATAGGACCAGGCGATCTTTTGCCGCCATTCGTCGCGCGCCTCTGCCGTCAGCTTGTCGGCGACCGCCATATAGAGCGTTTCGGCGCCCGCCGGGTCGTCATTCTTGATCCGGTCGGGGATCGAGCGCGCGAGGCCCGCGGCAAAGGGGTCGCTGACGCTGTCGGCGCCGACGCGGCGCGGCGCGGTGCCCGACCAACTCAGGCGGTTCTGATCGGGGAGCGTCGGAATATCGGTCGCACCGCGTTTGGTGGCGAGGCGGCCGAGTTGCTCGGCCTGCGGCAGCTGCGGCGAGCGCGCCAGAATCGGCATGATGTCGGCGACCTCGGCGCGCGGGCTGTTCGCGGCGGTGAGCAGTTCGGCGCGCAGGAAATCGCCCAGCGGCCCATTGTCGTCGCCGAGCAGGGTTTTCGCTTCGGCCCAGCGCTGGCCGCGGATCGCGGCGAGCACCTGCGTATAGAGCTGCTTCTGCTTCGACGAGAGAATTTCGGGCACCGTCTGCGGCGCGGCGAGGAGGTCGGGCGTGCCGGTATCGGCGGCGAGCGCAGGCGACGCCGCCGCGGCGGCCAAGGCCAGAAGCGCGCCCGAAAGCAGGTTCGCGGTCATGTTTCTCATCTTAGTCAACGTCCCTGGCTGAACTTAGTCAACGTCCCTGGCTGAACAGTTTCAGGCTGTCCCAGGCGGCCGCCTTTTGCGCGGGCCGGGCAAGCAGCATCGCGGGGTGCGCGACTGCCACGGCCTCCATCTTGCCGCCATCTTGGTTAATATCGAGTAACCTTCCGCGCGCATCGGGCAGCGAGATATTCGCCGCCATCCGCACGATGTCGCCGCCGATCAAAAGCAGCCGCGCCGGTTTCGCGAGGCCGAGGTGATGCCAGAGCAGCCGGTCGAGTTCGCCCCTGTCCCGGTCGTCGCAGCGTCCCCCAGGCGGGCGCGTGACGGCAAGGCTGGCGAGGTAGCAATCGCCGCGCGTCATCCCGATCGCGCGCAGCATCGCATCGAGGAGCGGCCCCGCCGGACCGGCGAAGAGCGCCCCGTCGCGCTGGTCATCGACCTCGGGCCAGGCGGTGAGCAGCATCAGCGGCGCTTCGGTCTGTCCCTGGGGGAGCACGCGGCGCGCGTCCCACTGGCTGCCCGGAACCTCGGCGCTTTCGGCGAGCCATGCCTGGAAGGCGCTCCACTCGTCCGGAAACACCACCGGACCCTCGGCGTCGGCTTCGGCCGGGGCTTCGCGGCGCTGGAGAGCGGCGGGGAGCGAGGGTGTTTCGGGTTCGGCGACCGGCGCGGATTTCGGTTTTGCGGCGACGTCGTTGGCGACGGGCGCGTCGAGCCAGCCCGCCGGCGCTTCGCCGACGAGCGAGTCCACCCCGACCAGCGACCACCAGTCGCGATAGCTTTCGGCCAATAAAACAGAATTGCGCCCACCCATGTGATTTGTTGAAACAGCCTGTTGACGGACACGTCAATTGGCGGGCATCGCAATTCGTGACAGAATGAGCGCGGATCGCGATGAATGATCCCGCGCAGGGACGGCAGAAAGGTTATTGCGGTGAGCGAACGGGAATCGATGCCCTATGACGTCGTGATCGTCGGCGCGGGGCCTGCGGGGCTTTCGGCGGCGATCCGGCTGAAGCAGCGGGCGAACGAAGCAGGCAGCGAATTGTCGGTGTGCATCCTGGAAAAGGGGTCCGAGGTCGGCGCGCATATCCTGTCGGGGGCGGTGATCGACCCGAAATCGCTCGACGAACTGCTTCCCGACTGGCGGGACCAGGGCTGCCCGCTCGCCGAGGTGCCGGTGAACGACAACCAGCATTGGGTGCTGACCAAGACGAAGAAATTCGGTCTCCCCGAATTCATTTCGCCGGGGTTCATGCACAACAAGGGCACCTATACGGGCAGCCTCGGCAATCTTTGCCGCTGGCTCGCCGAACAGGCCGAGGGGCTGGGGGTCGAAATCTTCCCGGGCTTTGCGGCGGCGGAAATTCTCTTTAACGAGGATGGCTCGGTCAAGGGCGTCGCGACCGGCGACATGGGGGTCGCGCGCGACGGCAGCCACAAGCCCGATTATGCGCCGGGGCTCGAACTCCACGCGAAATATACTTTCTTTGCCGAGGGCGTGCGCGGGCATTTGACCAAGATGCTCAAGCCGCAATTCGCGCTCGACGCCGATTGCGAACCGCAGGTTTACGGCCTCGGCGTCAAGGAATTGTGGGACATCGATCCCGAAAGCCATGCGCCCGGCCGCGTCATCCACACGCAGGGCTGGCCGCTCGATGCGAACGCCAATGGCGGCGGCTTCCTCTATCATCAGGCGAACGGACAGGTCGCGCTCGGCTTCGTGACCTGGCTCAACTATCGCAACCCGCACATCTCTCCGTTCCAGGAGATGCAGAAGTGGAAGACGCATCCCGAGATCGCGAAGATATTGAAGGGCGGCAAGCGCGTCTCCTATGGCGCGCGCGCGATCAGCGACGGCGGCTGGCAGTCGGTGCCGAAGCTCGCCTTTCCGGGCGGGGCGCTGATCGGCGATACCGCGGGTTTCCTCAACGTGCCGCGCATCAAGGGCACCCATACCGCGATGAAGTCAGGCATGATGGCGGCCGAGGCGGCGTTCGCCGCGGTGACCGCGGGGCGCGAAGCTGACGTTCTCACCGCCTATCAGGACGCCTATGATGAAAGCTGGGTGAAGAAGGAACTTGGCGTCGTTCGCAACGTGCTGCCGCTGGTCGAGAAATTCGGCGACCTCGCCGGAACGATCCTGTCGGGCATGACGATGTGGCTCGAAACGATGGGTCTTCGCGTGCCTTTCACGATGAAGCATCATCCCGATAACACGACGCTTTACCGTGCCGACATGATGCCGAAGCCCGACTATCCGAAGGCCGACGGCGTGCTGACCTTTGACCGCCTGTCCTCGGTGTTCGTGTCGAACACCAACCATGAGGAGGATCAGCCGGTCCATCTGCAACTCAAGGATCCGTCGATCCCCATCGAATATAATCTGCCGATGTACGACGAACCCGCGCAGCGTTACTGCCCCGCGGGGGTGTATGAGGTCGTCGGGCAGGACGAGGGCAATCCGCGGTTCGTGATCAACGCGCAGAATTGCGTTCACTGCAAGACCTGCGACATCAAGGATCCGACCCAGAATATCAACTGGGTCACTCCCGAAGGCGGCGGAGGCCCCAATTACCCCAATATGTAAGTCCGTTCGCCTGATCCTGGCCGCCGGCGCGCTTGTCGCCGCCGGTCCCGCGCAGGCGGCCGTCGACGATGGCGCCACGCTGGCGGCGCTGGCGGATGCGCGGCTGGCCGAGGATGCGAGCGATCCGGCGGCGGCGCTGGCGGCCCTGACCCGCGTCGCGAGCGTAGCACCCGACTTGCCCGGCCTGCGCGGCCGGATGCTCGAACAGGCGATCCAGGCGGACGACCTGCCCGCCGCACGCAGCGCCGCGCTGCGGCTGTGGCAGGGCGGCAACCGGCGGCTCGACGCCCAACTCGTGCTCGTCGTCGATGCGATGCGGCGCTCCGACTGGAAAGGCGCGCGCGATTATCTGAACGGCCGATCCGACAAGGTCGACAGCAGCGCGATCGCCAAGCTGATCGTTCCGGCCTTCCATAGCTGGATCGACGTCGGCGCCCGCGAAAAGGCGCCCGAGCGGCATCTGCTCGCTTCGGCCGGGAAAGGACGCCCCGAACCCGCGCTGGCGCTGGAAGCGGCGCTGGTCGAGGCTGCGGCGAACCGCCCCGCCGATGCCGCCACTCTGGCCGCCGAAACCGTTCCGACCGACCGCATGAGCCAGCTCGTCGCGCTGCGCCTTGCCGCGACGCTTGCCGCGGCGGGCGACGCCGCGGCCGCCGATGCGCTGCGGGGGCGGATCGCGCTGGCCGCGGGCGGGCGCGAGGATCCGATGCTGCTGCTTCCCGAGCAGCCGGTATCGACGGCGCGCGGCGGGATGGCGCACTGGCTCGCGCTGCTCGGCGACAGCTTTGCGCGGGTGCCGGGAGGCAACGTCAAGCTGTCGCTGCTGTTCGGACGCGCCGCCTGGTGGCTCGACGACCGCGACTGGGCGGTGCGCTCGGCGCTCGCCGAATCGCTCGACCGCAACGGCCAGCAAGGCGATGCAGCGGCGCTGCTGACCAGCGGCCGCGCGGACATTCCGCCGGTCCTCCAGATGCGCCGCGCCGAATTGATGGCCGATGCGGGCGACCTTGCCGGCGCGACGGCGCTGGCCGAAGCCGCCGCAAAGGCGACCCCGGCGCGCTCCATGCTCGTCCGCTTCGCCGATATCGCGCGGCGCGCCGACGACCGCGAGGCGGCGGCGCGTGCCTATGCCGCCCTCGAGGCGACGCTCGGCGACGGGCCCGACGATCGCGCGCTTCGCGGCACATTGCTGATCGCCCGCGCCGAACTGCGCTTGCAGGCCGATGATTGGGACGGCGCATCGGCGCTGATCGAGCAGGCGGTCGCGCTGCGCCCCGATGATGCGGCGGTGCTCAATTTCGCGGGCTATTCGGCGATCGAGCGGCGCAAGAATGTCGACCAGGCGCTCGCCCGGATCGAGGCGGCGTGGCGGGCCGAGCCGCAGAATGCCGCGATCACCGATTCGCTCGGCTGGGCCTATTTCCTCACCGGCCGCACCGCCGACGCGGTGCCCTTGCTCGAAAAGGCGCAGGCGAGCGCGCCCGGAAACGCGGTGATCGTCGAACATCTGGGCGACGCCTATTGGCAGGCGGGGCGCAGGTTCCAGGCGCGTTATACGTGGCGTGCGGCGGCGCTGGTTGCCGATGCCGACATGGGCGCGCGCCTCGCGGCCAAGCTGCGCGACGGGCTGACCGCCGCGACGACGGCGCCGTGATGACGCCCCCCGATACGATGACGATGCGCGAAACAGGCTGGGCCAAGATTAACCTGGCGCTGCATATCCGCGCGCGGCGCGACGATGGCTATCATGAGATCGAGACGCTGTTCGCTTTCGTCGATGCGGGCGACGCGCTCGTCGCCGATGTGGCGGACGCCGACCGCCTGACCCTCGACGGCGAATTCGCCGCCGGGCTGTGCGATGGCGCCGACAATCTGGTACTGCGTGTGCTGACGCTGATGCGCGAACGCCATGGCGCCGACCGCGTGCCGCCGCTGGCGATCGGCCTGACCAAGAATTTGCCCGTGGCGGCGGGGATCGGCGGCGGGTCGGCCGATGCCGCGGCGATGGCGCGGCTGGTGCGGCGGCATTTCCTGCCCGAGATCGGCGACGCCGCGCTGCCGCGCCTCGTCGCCCCGCTCGGCGCCGATATCGCGGCCTGCGTGGCGAGCGCCACCTGCCTTGGCACCGGTGTCGGCACGCAATTAAGCGCGGTGCCCGAACTGGCGCTCGGCGGGACGCCGGTGCTGCTCGTCAACCCGCGCCAGCCGGTCGCGACCGGCCCGGTGTTCGCCGCGTGGGACGGCGTCGATCGCGGGCCTTTGTTCACCGGCGCGGATCTGCGCGCGCAGCTTTTCGCGTCGCGCAACGATCTGCAACGCCCGGCGATCGCCGGCTGCCCCGCGATCGTCGATGTGCTGACCGAGTTGGGTGCGCTGAAACCCTGGCTTGCGCGCATGTCGGGATCGGGGGCGACCTGCTTTGCGCTGTTCGACGCCGCCGGAGAGCGCGATGCGGCGGCGGCACGGCTGGCGGCGCGCCATCCGTATTGGTGGCAGCTCGCGGGGGCGTTGCGGTGAGCGAGGCGTGGCGGCAATTGGGGACGCCGCGGGCAGGCGGCCTTCTGTTGATCGGCGATCATGCGTCGGCGCAGGTGCCGGACGACATCGACCTCGGCATCGACCCGGCGCTGCTCGCCAACCATATCGCGATCGACCTCGGGGTCGCCGAGGTGGCGGCGCTGCTGGTCGAGGCGGGCGCGGTTGACGCCGCAATCCTCGGCGGTGTGTCGCGGCTGGTCGCCGATTGCAACCGCGACGAGGAGGCGCCGGGCGCGATCCCGATCGCCAGCGACGGCCACGCCATTCCGGGGAACGCGCTGGATCATGCCGGACGCGAAGCCCGGCTGGCGCGTTTTTTTCGTCCCTATCACGCCCATATCGCCGCGACGATCGCGCGCCATCCGCCGGCGATGATCCTGTCGCTGCACAGCTTCACCCCCGTGCTGGCGAGCGACCCCGAACAGGCACGGCCGTGGCACGTCGGGGTGCTCTATAATGAGGACGACCGGCTGGCGGGCGCCGCGATCGCGGCGTTGCGCGGCGAGGGGCTGACCGTCGGCGACCAGCTTCCCTATTCGGGCAAGTTGCTCAATGCGACGATGAATCGGCATGCCGAGGCGAACGGTGTGCCCTATGTGGGGATCGAGATGCGGCAGGATCTGGTCGGCAATGCGGCGGGGCAGGCGCTGTTCGCCGAGCGATTGGCGCGGATGTGCAAGAATGTGACATTGAATCTGCCCCGATAGGCGTATAGAGGCGCTTCCGTACGCTATTTCATGAAATAATATTATCAGGAACTCTCCCAATGCCTTCTTATCGTTCCCGCACCACCACCCACGGCCGCAACATGGCGGGCGCGCGCGGGCTTTGGCGCGCGACGGGGATGAAGGATGGCGATTTCGGCAAGCCGATCATCGCGGTCGTCAACAGCTTCACCCAGTTCGTTCCCGGCCACGTCCACCTGAAAGACCTCGGCCAGATGGTCGCGCGCGAGATCGAAGCATCGGGCGGGGTCGCCAAGGAATTCAACACGATCGCGGTCGATGACGGCATCGCGATGGGGCATGACGGCATGCTCTACAGCCTGCCGAGCCGCGACCTGATCGCCGATAGCGTCGAATATATGGTCAACGCGCACTGCGCCGACGCGATGGTGTGCATTTCCAACTGCGACAAGATCACGCCGGGCATGCTGATGGCGGCGCTGCGCATCAATATCCCGGTGGTGTTCGTGTCGGGCGGGCCGATGGAGGCGGGCAAGGTCGTGCTGAACGGCAAGGAAGTCGCGCTCGACCTGGTCGATGCGATGGTCGCCGCCGCCGACGAGACATACAGCGATGCGGACGTGACCGCGATCGAACAGGCGGCGTGCCCGACCTGCGGGAGTTGTTCGGGCATGTTCACCGCCAATTCGATGAACTGCCTGACCGAAGCGCTGGGACTGTCGCTGCCGGGCAATGGTTCGACGCTGGCGACCCACGCCGACCGCAAGGCGCTGTTCCTGCGCGCCGGACGGATCATCGTCGAAATGTGCAAGCGCCATTATGAGGAAGGCGACGACAGCGTGCTGCCGCGCAAGATCGCGACCTTTGAAGCGTTCGAAAATGCGATGAGCCTCGACATCGCGATGGGCGGATCGACGAACACGGTGCTTCATCTGCTTGCGGCCGCCTTTGAAGCGGGGGTCGATTTCACCATGGCCGACATCGACCGGCTGTCGCGGCGCGTGCCATGCCTGTCGAAGGTCGCTCCGGCGAAGAGCGACGTCCATATGGAGGACGTCCACCGCGCGGGCGGGATCATGGCGATTTTGGGCCAGCTCGAGCGCGCGGGGTTGCTCCACGCGCATCTGCCGACGGTGCACAGCGCGACGCTGGGCGATGCGCTGAACAAATGGGATATCTCGCGGACCAATGATCCCGAGGTGCAGAAATTCTTCATGGCGGCCCCTGGGGGCGTGCCGACGCAGGTCGCGTTCAGCCAGGACCGGCGTTGGGCCTCGCTCGACCTCGACCGCGAGGGCGGGGTGATCCGCTCCGCCGACCATGCGTTCAGCAAGGACGGCGGGCTCGCGGTGCTGTCGGGCAATATCGCGCTCGACGGCTGCATCGTGAAGACCGCCGGGGTCGATGAATCGATCCTGACGTTCGCTGGCCCCGCCAAAGTCTATGAAAGCCAGGACGCGGCGGTCGCCGGCATTTTGACCGGCCAGGTCGAGGCGGGCGACGTCGTCGTCATCCGCTACGAAGGACCAAAGGGCGGACCGGGGATGCAGGAAATGCTCTATCCGACCAGCTACCTCAAATCGAAGGGGCTGGGCGCCGCCTGCGCGCTGATCACCGACGGGCGTTTTTCGGGCGGCACATCGGGCCTGTCGATCGGTCATGTCTCGCCCGAAGCCGCCGAGGGCGGAATGATCGGTCTGGTCGAAAATGGCGATTTGATCGAGATCGATATTCCGGGGCGCGGCATCAAGCTGGTGCTGTCCGACGCCGAGCTGGCGGCGCGGCGCGCGGCGATGGAGGCAAAGGGCGCCGATGCGTGGCAACCCGCCAAGCCACGCCCGCGTAAGGTTTCGGTAGCCCTTCAGGCCTATGCTGCGATGACGACCAGCGCCGCGCGCGGTGCGGTGCGCGACCTGTCGCAGCTGAAGGGCAAGGGATGAAGAAACTGGGGGGCGTCGTAGCGGCCTTGCTCGTTGCGGGCTGCAACGGCAGCGGCGACAAGAGCGAAAGCGCTGGAGTCGACAGCGAGCGTATCGATTGCGCGCTCGAAGGCGCGAAGGCGTTCGACCGCGATTGCACGGTCAGCGAAATGCGCGGCGCCGATGGGACAACGCTTGTCGTCGGCAGGCCCGACGTCGGCTATCGCCGCCTCCAGATCACGACCGACGGGCGCGGGGTGGTGTCGGCCGACGGCGCCGAACCCGCGAACGTGACGATTGTCGGCGAGGGCATGATCGAGGTCGCGATCGGCGCCGACCGCTATCGCCTGCCTGCGAATACGGGCGGGGCGAAATAGTCAGTTCGTCATTGCGAGCGAAGCGAAGCAATCCGGAGGTGCGTAGGATTTTGCGGGTTCCTATTACACCGTCCCTTATAGTGCTCCCCCGCGAAGGCGGGGGTCCATCTTCTGCCGGCGGCATGTCGAACCGACCGGAGATGGGCCCCCGCCTTCGCGGGGGTACACGGCTATTTATGAAATCGAGGCGACCTACGCCGTGCGTTAAATCTGCATCGCCTCAAGTCCGTTCGTGTCGAGCCCTTCGACTGCCTTGGCAGGCGCTCAGGATAGGCTTCGGCCTTTGGCCGAAGTCGAGACACCCATCGGCGCAGCGCAAGGTCGATGGGTGTCTCGACTTCGCTCGACACGAACGGGAAGGTGGATCAGATATAAGGCTCGCTGCTCTAATTTGAATCCCAAGAGGCCCTGAACCGCTCTGGATTGCTTCGCTTCGCTCGCAATGACGATTCCCTTGCAGGGCATGATGTCCTAGAGCCGGTTCATGCCCATCCCCGCCGATGCCCCGATCCTGACCAGTGCGGCGATGCGCGTCGCCGAGGCGGCGTGCGCTGCGGCAGGAACGTCGCTGTCCGAGCTGATGGAGCGTGCGGGCGCGGCGGTTGCCGATACCGCGTGGCGGATGGCGGCGGGGGCGCCAATCCTGATTCTTTGCGGGCCGGGAAATAATGGCGGCGACGGTTATGTCGCGGCGCGGTTGCTCGGCGAGCGCGGCGCGGCGGTGCGGGTGGCGGCGCTCGCGCCGCCCGCGACCGATCTGGCCAAAGCGGCGCGCGCAGCATGGACTGGAGCGGTCGAGGCGATCGTCGACGGCTTGCCGCCCGCGCCGCTCATCGTCGACGCCTTGTTCGGCGTGGGATTGACGCGGCCGCTTGCTGACGATCTGGCACGGCGGCTGCGCGGCTTTGCCGACAAGCGGATCCTGGCCGTCGATGTGCCGAGCGGCGTCGATGCCGACGGCCAGCACGGTTGGGAACCGCCGCTTCCCGCCGATGTCACGCTCGCCCTGGGCGCACTCAAGCCCGCGCACGTCCTGCTTCCCACCGCAAGGCGCTGTGGCACCGTCCTGCTCGCACCGATCGGGATCGCCGCCGACCGGACGATGTGCAGCCTGCCGAGGCAGGCCGCTCGGTCGCCCGATGCGGGTTCGCACAAATATAATCGCGGGATGCTGCTGGTCCGTGCCGGGCCGATGGCGGGAGCGGCGGCGCTGGCGGCCGCGGCGGGGCTGCGCGCGGGGGCGGGCTATGCCGTGCTGAGCGGCGCGGACGAGGCCCCTTTCGCGGCGATCATCGCCGAGGATGGCGCGAGTTATGCGGCGCGCCTGGATGACAAGCGGCTCGGTGCGGTGGTGATCGGACCGGGCTATCCGGCGAGCGATGCGCTGGGCCGCGATGTCGCGGCGGCGATCGCTGCGGGCAAGCCGCTCGTGCTCGACGCGGCGGCGATCGACGTGGCGCTGCCACGACTGGACGGAACGCCCGCGATCCTGACCCCGCATGAAGGCGAGTTCGCGCGCGCCTTTTCCGATCTCGCCGGAAACAAGATCGAACGCGCGCGGGCGGCGGCCGAGCGTGTCGGGGCGGTTATGATCTACAAGGGCGCCGATACCATCATCGCCGCGCCCGATGGCCGCGTCGTCGCGGCCTGGCCGGGCAGTCCATGGCTGGCGACGGCGGGGACGGGCGATGTGCTGGCGGGGGCGTGCGGGGCGATGCTCGCGTCGGGCGGCGATGCCTTTGATGCGGCGGTCGCGGCGGTGGGCTGGCATATCGATGCGGCGCGCCGTATAGGCCCCGGCCTTGTAGCCGACGATCTGATAAGGGACTGACATGAGCGAAGCCGCGCTGATCGAGCGTATCGCCGCGCGCGGCGATGGCGTGACCGCCGACGGGCGCCACGTCGCGGGCGGCGTGCCGGGCGACCGCCTCGCCGCCGATGGGACGCTGGTGCCCGGCCCGAACCGCGCCGAGCCGCCGTGCCGCCATTTCGGCAAATGCGGCGGGTGCCAGTTGCAGCATGTCGCCGAGGGGGCATTGGCCGAGTTCGTGCAGGGTCGGGTCGTGGGGGCGCTGGAGGGTCAGCAGGTCGCGGCGGGCGAGGTGCTTCCCGCCTTGCTGTCGCCGCCGCAAAGTCGCCGCCGCGCGGCGCTCACCGCGCTGAGGACCGGCAAGCAGGTCGCGCTCGGCTTCAACGCCGCGCAGAGCAACCAGATCGTCGATATGCGGATGTGCCCGCTGCTGCTGCCCGAGCTGTTCGCGCTTATCGCGCCGATCCGCGGCCTGCTCGGCGCCATCGCGCCGCAGCGGCGGCCGGTGAAGGTCAAGCTCCAGATGCTCGACCAGGGCGCCGAGGTCGTGCTGGAGGGCGTACGCGCCGAAGGGCTCGACGCGGCGATGGCACTCCAGGATTTTGCGGGCGAGCATGCGCTCGCGCGGCTGGCGATCGATCAGGGGGAGGGCCTCGAGACTCTCTGGCAACCCGCACCGCCGACCGCGCGTTTCGGCGAGATCGCGGTCGAAGTGCCGCCCTTCGCTTTCCTCCAGGCGACGGCGACGGGGCAGGTGGCGCTCGTCGATGCGGTGCGCGATGCGATTGGCGACGCGGCGGCGGTCGCCGACCTGTTCGCGGGCGTCGGCACCTTTGCGCTGTCGGTGCAGGCGGGGCGCAAAGTCTATGCCGCCGAGGGTGCGCGCGACGCGGTCGCCGCGCTGACGGCGGCCGCGAACCGCGCGCGGGCGCTGGTCGCCACCGAGCATCGCGACCTGTTCCGCCGCCCGCTGATCCCGGCCGAACTCAATCGTTTCGGCGCGGTGATCCTCGATCCGCCGCGCGCCGGGGCCGAGGAGCAGGTGAAGCAGATCGCAGGGTCGAGCGTGCCTGCGGTCGCCTATGTCAGTTGCAACCCGGCAAGCTTCGCGCGCGATGCGAAGCTGCTGGTCGACGGTGGCTACCGGCTCGACTGGGTAAAGCCTGTCGGTCAGTTTCGCTGGTCGACCCATGTCGAACTGGCCGGGCGTTTCTCGCGATAGTGGTCGCCCCCGCCTTCGCGGGGGCGACGTTTTCTTAATGCAGCACGAAACCCATGAACGCGTGCAGGCACAGCGCGATCAGCGCGAGGCTGGCCAGCGCGAAGATCGCGAAGCGCCACATCACGCGGTTCACCGTCGCCTGGACGAGGCTGTGCACGATGCGCAAGGCCACATAGGCCCAGGCGATCTGCGCATTGAGCCCGCCGCCCATGCCGCCGATCGCGAGCGCCAGCGCGACGGCGTAAAACACCGTCGGCTGCTCCATCAGATGGTTGTAATTATGCGCTTTCCACTGGACTTCGGCGGGCAGGACGTCGTCGAGTCCGCGGCCCGTCGTGCCGACGAGATTCTTCGCATCGATCTTGGCGCGGCTCATTGCGGGGATGCGCGTCGCATACATCCACACCCACATGATCATCGACCAGAGCGCGAGCGTTGCGACCGGCCCCAATATGGCGTTCGTTTCCATCATTTTCTTCCCCTCCTCAACCCAATGTGGCGATCACCGCGAGCAGCGCCAGCGCGACCAGGCACAGGGTCGCGAGCATGAAAATCGTGAAGCGCACCGGGATGCGATTGACCGTCGCCTGCCACAGGCTGTGGACGATCCGCAGCACGACATAGGCCCAGGCGATCCATACGACATAGGCGGGATAGCCGCCGACCGCGTGCAGGATCAGGATCACCGCATAGAAAAGCGTCGGTTGCTCGACCAGATGCGTGTAATTGTGCGATTTCCAGTTGGTCAGCGGCGGCAGCACGCCTTCCAGGTCGGCGCCGCGGCCGCCGGGTGGAGCGGCTTTCAGGTCGATACCGGCCTTGGCGAAAGCGCGGAAGCGGCTGACCCCCGCCCAGATCAGCACGACGAGCGTCCAGAGAATAAGCACCGCACCGGGCGCCAGCAGATTTTGCGACATTGTCGATCCCCTTCTTATCCCGCCGCGATGCTAGGGAAGGATGCCGACATTGCAATGGCGATGAAGCGGCGGGTCAGGCGCGGCGGGCCAGTTCGGCGCGGATCGCCGCGCCGTCGGCGTCGATCCTGGGCGCATAGCCCAGGTCGCGCGGCGGCGCCGCGCCATATTTGACCGGCGGCTGCATTTCGAAGAAGCCGCCGACGTCGGGATGCTCGCGGCGGCGGAAAAAGCCGGTCGCGGCGAGATGCGGGTCGTTCCGGATATCATCGAGGTCGCGCACGTGCATCGCGGGAATATCGTTGGCGGCGAAGATTGCGAGCCATTCGGCGGTGGTCTTCGCGGGCGTCTGGCGCGCGATTTCGGCGTAGACCAGAGGCATATGCCGCCCCTTGGCTTTTGCTTCCTCATAGTCGGGCGATGTGAGCAGCGCCTCGCTGCCGAGCAATCGCATCAAACGCGCGGTCGATTCGGGGGTATAGGGAACGATCGCGACATGGCCGTCCAGGGTGGGAAAGGGCTGCCGCGTCGGATCGAGCTGGCGCGGATAACCCGCCGGTCCGATCGCGGGGTCGAGCGTCGCGTCGCGCAGATGTTCGGTCAGCATGAACGCCGTGAAGCATTCGAACATCGGCACTTCGACCTCTTGCCCCTCGCCAGTGCGGAATTTGTGGACGAGCGCGGCGAGGATCGCCTGGGCGCCGAAATGCCCCGCGACCTTGTCGGCGATCAGCGAAGGGAAATAGCGCGGGCTGGGGTTGCCGTCGGCGCGCGGGAGCAGGCTGGTCGTCCCGCTCGCCGCCTGGATGACATCGTCATAGGCCTGAAGATCGGCATAGGGGCCATCCTGCCCGAAACCGGTGCCGTGGACATAGATGATGTCGGGCTTGAGCGCCGCGCAGCCTTGATAGTCGAAGCCGAGCCGCGCGATCGCCTTGCCGCGGATATTGTGCAGGAAGACGTCGGCGGTCGCGATCAGATCGCGCAGCACCGCGGTATCGTCGGGATTCTTGAGATCGAGCACGATCGAGCGCTTGCCGCGGTTCACGGTGAGGTGGATCGACCCCATCGTCGGGTCGGGAACGCCGCTGCCCAGATAGCGTGACACGTCGCCAAGGCCGGGTGCTTCGACCTTGATCACCTCGGCGCCGAGGTCGGCGAGCATCTGCGTTGCATAGGGGCCGAAGATGACCGACGAAAGATCGACGATCCGGATTCCCTCGAGCATCGCCATCTTCGTCCCTTCCGAGTGACTCTGGACGGCGATGCCCGATCGCGGGGGCTTTGTCACCCCGCGCGGAAATCAGATTACGCCGAGCGACTGCATCGCTTCGGCGACCCGGGCGAAGCCCGCGATATTGGCGCCGAGGACATAATTGCCGGGAGCGCTATATTCGTCGGCGGTCGCGGCGCAATTGTCGTGGATGCCCCGCATGATCTGCGCCAGCCTGTCTTCGGTCTTTTCGAACGTCCAGCTATCGCGCGAGGCGTTCTGCTGCATTTCGAGCGCCGAGGTCGCGACGCCGCCGGCATTCGCGGCCTTGCCCGGCGCGAACATCACGCCATTCTGGTGGAACAGATCGACCGCGTCGGGAGTCGACGGCATGTTCGCACCCTCGCCGACGAGCTGAACGCCATTCTTGATCAGGGTCGTCGCATCCTTGCCGGTGAGTTCATTCTGCGTCGCGCAGGGGAGCGCGACGTCGCACGGCACATCCCAGATCGACCCGCCCTCGATATAATGGGCGGTCGCGCCCTTCATGCGGACATAGTCCGACAGGCGTTCGCGGCGGATTTCCTTGACCTCGCGCAACAGGTCGAGGTCGATCCCGGCTTCGTCGAGAACATAGCCGTTGGAATCGGAGCAGGCGAGAACCTTGCCGCCGAACTGCCGCACCTTGTCGATGGCATAGATGGCGACATTGCCCGAGCCCGAGACGACGACGCGCTTGCCGTCGAGCGCCGCGCCCTTGGTCGCCAGCATCTGCTGGACGAAATAGACGAGGCCGAAGCCGGTCGCTTCGGTGCGCGCGCGCGACCCGCCATAGACGAGGCCCTTGCCGGTCAGCACGCCCGCCTCATAGCGGTTGGTGAGCCGTTTATACTGGCCGAACATATAGCCGATCTCGCGCCCGCCGACACCGATGTCGCCGGCGGGGACGTCGGTATATTCGCCGAGATGGCGTTGCAGCTCGGTCATGAAGGCCTGGCAGAAGCGCATGATCTCGCCGTCCGATCGGCCACGCGGGTTGAAGTCCGACCCGCCCTTGCCGCCGCCGATCGGCATGCCGGTGAGGGCGTTTTTGAAGATCTGCTCGAACCCCAGGAATTTGATGATGCCGAGGTTGACCGACGGGTGAAAGCGGATCCCGCCCTTGTACGGGCCGAGCGCCGAGTTGAACTGGACGCGGAAACCGCGGTTGATCTGGACCTGGCCGGCATCGTCGACCCAGGGAACGCGAAAGATGATCTGCCGCTCCGGTTCGCAAATTCGTTCGATCAGTGCGTGGTTGGCGTAATCGGGATGTTTGGCGACAACGCGCCCGAGGCTTTCCAGCACTTCGTGAACCGCCTGGTGGAATTCGGCTTCCCCGGCGTTACGGCGTAATACTTCATCAAGAACCGGCTGCAACTTTTCATCAATCTTGCTCAAAACTTCCTCCTGACTGCATGAATCGAACGGGCGTGTGGACGATGCGGCGCAAGGTCGCAAGGCCGGAGGGCGCGAAATATGCCGGGATGGGAAAGCTTTGGCGATTATGGAGCTTGCAAACACACCCTCGCCACCCTCGTCATGCTGAACCCTTCGGCAGGCTCAGGACAGGCTTGTTTCAGCATCCATGGTCGGCTCTCGCGAGCAGAGCTGCGCCCAATTCGAGGGCAGGCCATGGACCCTGAAACACGTTCAGGGTGACGGAGAATGAATGAGATCGGTCGATAGTCGAAGTGTTTGCAAACGACATCGGCAAAGAAAAAGGCCGGTCCGCGCGGGGCGGACCGGCCTTTCGGCAACGGGTGTTCGACCGGCTCAGAAGAGTTTGGTCACGGTCGCGCTGCGGCGTTCCTGTTCGACTTCGCCGGTGTAGAGGCTTGCCATCGGTTCGTCGCTGACGACGTGGATTTCCTCGGCGCCGAAGCCGTTGAATTTGGTCCGCATCGCGCAGCCATAAGCGCCGAGCATCCCGATCTCGATGAAATCGCCCGCCTTGATGTCCGCCGGCAGGAAAAAGGGTCCCGCCATATGATCGAGGTCGTCGCAGGTCGGGCCATAGAAGCTGAACGCCGTCATCTCGGCCTCGCTCGCGGCTTCGCGCAGCAGCGTCACCGGGAAGCGCCAGCCGACATGCGCGGCGTCGAACAGCGCGCCGTACGCGCCGTCGTTGATATAGAGCTCGTCGCCGCGACGCTTTTCGACGCGGACGATCAGCGAGCTATATTCGGCCGACAGCGCGCGGCCGGGTTCGCACCACAGTTCAGCCGAATAGCTGATCGGCAGGCTTTCGAAGCTGCGGTGGATCGTGTCGAAATAGGCGTCGAGCGGCGGCGGCTCCATGCCCGGATAGGTCGAGGGAAAGCCGCCGCCGACATCGACGATATCGACGGTCACCGCCGCGCCGACGATCGCGGCGCGGACGCGCTCCATCGCCTGCGCATAGGCGTGCGGGGCCATCGCCTGGCTGCCGACATGGAAGCAGATGCCGAGCGCGTCGGCGGCCTGGCGGGTCGCCATCAGCAGATCGGCGACATCCTCGGGCTCGGCGCCGAATTTCGCGGCGAGGCTGAGCTTGCTATGGTCCGACGAGACGCGCAGGCGCACGAGCAGGTTGAGGTCGGCGGCGCCTTCGGTCGCGCGGACGATCTTTTGCAGCTCGTCCATCGTGTCGAGCGAGAAGGTGCGCACGCCGTGCTTCCAATAGGCTTCGGAAATCGCTTCCTCGGCCTTGACCGGGTGCATGAAGCAGAGCGTCGCGCGCGGCAGGGTGCGCGCAACCAGCCGCACCTCGGCGATCGAGGCGACGTCATAATGGGTGACGCCCGAATCCCAGAGGATGCGCAGCAGGTCGGGCGACGGATTCGCCTTGACCGCATACATGGTCGTGCCGGGAAATCGCTCGATGAAGAAACGCGCTGCGCGTGCCGCGGCGTGCGGGCGGACAAGCGTAACAGGTTCGACCGGCGAAAGTGCCTGAATCAGCCCGTGGGCGCTATGATGCTGGTGCAACTCAAGGGACCCCCAAAATTAAACGGTAAACGACAAGGCTGCCTTGCGGTTATTGGAAGTCCCCCTGGGGCAGCGGAGGGCGATATATGCAGGGGGGTCCCCCCTGTAAAGACCCTATCGCGCAATTTTCTAATAGCGCGGCTGTCGGCGCGCCGAAGCGGGGCAGCGCTGCGCCGAAGGGGGTAAGGCAATCGCTCCGCTTCGCGCGGGAGCGGAATGGCATGGCTTTGATTCGGCGCTTCGGCGAAGCGGTTCAGCTCAGCCGTGTCCTGAAATCCTCATAGCCAAATTCGCGGACCAGTTGCAGCGCGTCGGTCTCGCTGTCCCACAGCCAGATCGACGGCAGCGGCACGCCGTTGAAGCTGTTGGTCTTGACCATCGAATAATGCGCCTGGTCGAGGAAGGCGAAGCGCTGGCCGATGCGGGCGCCACCGGGCAGGCGATAGTCGCCGATCACGTCGCCCGCGAGGCACGAGGGGCCGCCGAGGCGCGTCGCCATCCCGTCGCTGCCTTCGTCCAGCATCGCGGGGCGATAGGGCGCCTCGATCACGTCGGGCATGTGGCAGGTCGCCGAAATGTCGGTGATGCCGACGGCCATCCCATTGTCGAACAGGTCGAGGATTTCACCGACGAGGATGCCGGCGTCGAGCGCGATCGCCTCGCCGGGTTCGATCATCACGTCGCAGTCGGTCGCGGCGCGCACCTGCTTCAGGAAGGCGATCAACTCGTCGATCTGATAATCGGCGCGAGTAACATGATGGCCGCCGCCGAAGTTGATCCATTTGAGCTGGCTGAAAAAGGGACGCAGCATCGGCTGGACCGCGTTCCAGGTGCGCTGAAGCGGCGGAAAATCCTGTTCGCACAGGCTGTGCATATGCACGCCGTCGACGCCCTCCATATGTTCGGGAAGCAATTGGGTGACGGGAAAGCCGAGGCGGCTGCACGGCGCGGCGGGATCGTATTTCGGGGTCTCGCCCTCGCTGTGCATCGGGTTGATGCGCAGGCCGATGTCGAAACGCTCGCCCTGCGCGCGCAGATCGTCGAGGAGCGGGCGAAAGCGCGCGATCTGCCCCGGCGAGTTGAAGATCAGATGGTCGGACAGCGCCGCGATCGCGGGCAGGTCGGCGTCCTTGTAGCCCGCGCAATAGGTCGCGACCTCGCTATGCTTGCCGGGCGCGGCATATTCCTCACGCCCGAGCTTCGCTTCGTAGAGGCCCGAGGCGCAGACGCCGTCGAGATAGTCGGCAACGGTGGGTCCGAGCGACCACATCGAAAAGGCCTTGAGCGCCGCGAGCACGCGCGCGCCCGACGCATCGCCGATCTGGCGCAGCACCGCCAGATTGGCGCGGACCTTCGCCGCATCGACGACGAAGGCGGGCGACGGGACGCGAGTCAGGTCGAAGCGGGCAAAGGCTCCGGGGTCGCCGGCGCGGGTTTCCATGACGTGGTTCCTGGTTCCTGTCAGGCCGGAAGCGGCCCCCTGAAGATGAAGAAGGCTCCCGCCGCGATCAGGCCGAAGCCGACGAGATGATTGACCGTCAATCGCTCGCCGAGCCAGAAGACCGCGAAGCCCGCGAAAACGAGCAAGGTAATCACTTCCTGCATCGTCTTCAATTCGGCGGTCGAATAGACGGCGTGGCCGATGCGGTTCGCGGGCACGGCAAGGCAATATTCGAAGAAGGCGATGCCCCACGCCATCAGGATCGCGAGCCACATCGGGCGCGAGAGATCGCCGAGATGGCCGTACCAGGCGAAGGTCATGAAGATGTTGGAGAGGACGAGCAGGCCGATGGGGGCGAGATAGGCGGTCATTTCTTGTCTTTCGTCAGCGGCAGCACATCGCGGAGCAGCGCGGCGAAGAAATGCCCCGGCTCCTCGACCATCGGCATATGCGCTGAATGTTCGAACCAGACGAGCTTCTTCGAAGGCGCCTTGACCTTGGCAAACCATGCGGCAGCGACCGGCGAAGGGACGGTATAGTCGTGGCGGCCGAGCAGGAAGACGAGCGGGACGTCGAGCTTGCGCACGGGTTTGAAACTGACGTTGGCGAGGCGCGGCCAGAGCGTCGTCACCGAAAATTCGCTCCCCTTGCCCCAGGCTTGGCGATCGGCCTCGCTATATTCGGGCGAGAGGCGTGGGGTTTGAAAATAATAAGTGAGGTCAGGTTTGTTGTATATCAGCGAGCCGTAGGGGATCGCATATTTGCGCCAGCCGTCTGCCTTGGCGATGGTGAAGTCGCCCTGCGGATAGGGCGCGAGCGCGTCGATTGCGGCGACAGCCTCGCTGTTGCCCGCCACGAGCGCCTTGGCGCGGGTCCACGCCATGCCGACTTTCTCGCCTTCGCGAAAATCGATGCCCTGACCGACGCCGACATAGGCGTAGAGCAGGTCGGGGCGCTTCATCGCGACCGACAGACCGACGATCGAACCCCAGCTATGACCGAGCAGCACGACTTTGCGCTTGGCGTAGCGTTTCTGGAGCAGTTCGATCAGTTCGATAGCGTCGTCGCGGTAGCGGTCGACCGTCATCGTCGGCGCGAGCGCCTTTGGATCGTTCAGCGGATAGCTGCGCCCGGCACCGCGCTGATCATACTGCACGACGGTGAAGACATCCTCCCACGGTCGCTGGAACGCCCAGGCGAAGGGCATTTCGACCGCGCCGGGGCCGCCGTGGACGAAGATCAGGATCGGATTGTCGCGATCGGCGCCGCGCACGTTGACGACCTGCCGCGCGCCGCCGAGGGTGACCTCGAAGGTCTCCTGCACCCCATTGGGGGTGACGATCTTGCCGATGTCGGCGACGATCGCGCGGGCGGGGGCGTAGGCGTCTTCGGGTTGCGCGGCGGCGGGGGTGGCGAGGCATAGGGTGAAGGCCGCGGCAACGCTCCACAACAATGTCCGCATCGCGTCAGAAATCCAGCGGTCCATCGAGTTCCTTCACCTGCCACGGCAGGCCGTGCCTGTTCAGCATGTCCATGAAGGGATCGGGGTCCATCTGCTCCATGTTGAACACGCCGTTACCCTTCCATGCACCCGTCACCATCATCGCGGCGCCGATCATCGCGGGGACGCCGGTGGTATAGCTGACGGCCTGGTTGCCGGTTTCGGCATAGGCGTCCTCATGGTCGCAGATATTATAGAGATAGAGCGTCTTTTCCTGGCCGTCCTGGCCGAGGCCGGTCGCGATGACGCCGATGTTGGTCTTGCCTTTCGTGGTCTCGCCCAGGCTCGACGGTTCGGGAAGCACCGCTTTCAGGAATTGCAGCGGGACGATCTCGCGCCCTTCGTAGATCACCGGATCGATCCGCGTCATGCCGACATTCTGGAGGACATTGAGGTGGGTGATATAGGCCTCGCCGAAGGTCATCCAGAAGCGGATGCGCTGGATTTCGGGCAGATGCGTCTTCAGGCTTTCGATTTCCTCATGATACATGAGATACATCGTCTTCGGCCCGACGGCCTCGAAATCGAACGGCTGTTTCACCGACATCGGCGGGGTTTCGACCCAGTCGCCATTTTCCCAGTGACGCGCGACCGCGGTCACCTCGCGGATGTTGATCTCCGGATTGAAGTTGGTCGCGAAATGCTGGCCGTGATCGCCGCCGTTGCAGTCGAGAATGTCGAGCGTGTCGATGCGCTCGAAATGATGCTTCTTGAGCCAGGTGGTGAAGACGCTGGTCACGCCGGGATCGAAACCCGAACCGAGCAGCGCCATCAGCCCGGCGTCCTTGAAGCGATCCTGATACGCCCATTGCCAATGATATTCGAACTTCGCCTCGTCGCGCGGTTCGTAATTGGCGGTGTCCATATAATGGGCGCCGGTCGACAGGCACGCCTCCATGATCGTCAGATCCTGATAGGGGAGCGCGAGGTTGACGACGTGCGTTGCGCCGATGTCGCGGATCAGCGCCGCGGTGGCGTCGATATGGTCGGCGTCGACCTCGGCTGTCCTGATCGTGACGCCGGTGCGTTCCTTCACCGATGCGGCGATCGCGTCGCATTTGAACTTGCGGCGACTGGCGAGCGTGATGTCGGAGAAGATGTCGGCGTTCATCGCCATCTTGTGCACCGCAACCGAACCGACGCCGCCCGCGCCGATCACCAGAACCTTGCTCATCGTGAAAATCTCCTGTCGCGAAGCTGCGCCGCTTGTGATCTATGAGCGGCCCTATAGGACGAAGCCATGACGGAACAAAGCCCCCAGGCCCTGCTCGACCCGGCGCGCGCGCCGACCCTTGCGGGTGTCGAACGCGCGGCGGCGAAAGTCGCTGCCATCCTGCCGCAAACCCCGCTGCTGCCGCTCGAGGTCGAGGGGCGGACGATCTGGTGCAAGGCCGAAAGCCTGCAGCCGGTCGGCGCCTTCAAGATTCGCGGCGCGTGGCACCGACTGACCGACCTGACGCCCGATCAGGCGGCGGCGGGGGTCGTCGGGGTGTCGAGCGGCAATCATGCGCAGGGCGTCGCCTGGGCGGCGAAGCGGCTGGGCATCAAGGCGACGATCGTGATGCCGAGCAACGCGCCCGCGATGAAGCTCGCTGCGACGCGCGCGCTCGGCGCCGAAGTGGTGCTGTACGACCGCGTCACCGAATCGCGCGACGCGGTCGCCGCGCGGCTGATCGAGGATCGCGGCGGGACGCTGGTCCACGCCTATGGCGACCCCTGGATCATCGAGGGGCAGGGGACGGCCGGGATCGAGGCGCGCGCGCAGATGGCGGCGCGCGGGCTGGGCGAGCCCGATCTGGTGGTCGCCTGCTGCGGCGGCGGGGGATTGTCGGCGGGGCTGGCGCTTGCATGCCCCGACGCCGCGATCGTCGCGGTCGAGCCCGAGGGCTGGGATGATGTGACGCGCAGCCTGGCGGCGGGTGAAACCCTGTCGGTCGAGAATCTGGCCTACCCGACCGAATGCGATGCGCTCCAGACCCCCGAGACCTGGCCGATCAATTTCGCGGTGCTGCGCGCGCGCGGCGTGCGCGGGGTCGTCGTCACCCGCGACGAGGTGCGCCATGCGATGCGCACCGCGTTCGCGCGGCTGCACCTTGTCGTCGAGCCCGGCGGCGCGGCGGCGCTGGCCGCGATCCTTGCGGGCAAGGTGACGCCGACCGACGCGACGCTCGTCACCCTGTCGGGGGGCAATGTCGATCCGCAGGCGTTCGCGGCGATCATCGACGAGCAGGAAACTTATCGGTAGCAAGGCGTTGGAAGAGGATAAGGAGAAGCAAGATGCAGAAGAGCATGATCCTGACGGGCGCCGCGGCGTTGGTCCTGCTGACCGGGTGCGGAAAGGCCGAAGCGCCGGCGCCGACCCAGACGACGACCACCGAGGTTCCGGTCGAAACCGTTCCCGACGAAACGATGCCCGACGATTCGGCGACCGCGCCGCATCGCTTTGCAAGCTGGGCGGGCAAATGGACCGGCGTCGAAGGCATGTATGTGACGATCACCACCGCCGAGCCCGGAAAATACAAGCTGGAGATGCAGTCGGACCTCGACACCAAGGGCAGCTATGACGGCGCGGACAGCGAGCATGGCATCATGTTCAAGCGCGGCGGCGAAGAATTGTCGCTCCACCGCGGCAGCGGCGACGAGACCGGCCTCAAATATCTGGCGGGGAAAACGGACTGCCTGATCGTCAAGCCCGGCGAGGGGTATTGCCGCGATTAAGCATAATTTGTCATTCCCGCGAAAGCGGGAACCCATGGTAAACTGAACCGCCCTGGGTTCCCGCTTTCGCGGGAATGGCAAATGGGGGAAGTCGATGGACGGAATAAAGCCCGCAAGCGCGATCGATCATCCGGCGCTGATCGAAACACTGGCGCGGGCGTTTCAGACCGATCCCGCGCTGTCATGGATATTGCCCGGCCCCGATCATCGCGCCCGCGCCTTGCAAAGCCTGTTCCGGGTGCTCGTCCCCGCCGATACGCGCGCCGGCGTCGCGCTGCGGTCGCCCGGCGACGAGGCGGGATCGCTGTGGCGCGCGCCGGGGCAGGCGCATAGCGGCACGATCGAATTTCTGCGCACCGTCGTCCCGCTGGTCGCGACCTTCGGCACCGCGCTGCCGCGCGGGCTGAAGGTGCAGGGCGGCATCGACGCGCACCGGCCCAAGGGGCGTTTCTGGTATCTCCATTATGTCGGGGTGCGGCCCGAGCATCAGGGCAAGGGGCATGGCGGACGGATCATCCGCGCCCAGACCGCGATCGCCGACAGCGAAGGCCTGTCGTGCTGGCTGGAGACCGCGACGCCTGCGAACGTGCCGCTTTATGAGCGGCTGGGGTTCGTCACGCAGGTCGAGTGGGATGTGCCGGGCGGCGGCCCGCACTTCTGGGGAATGATGCGGCCCTCGGGCTGAGCGTCATTCGGTGAACCCGACGAAGCGCACGGCATCCTCGACGGGCTTGCGGTTCGATACCACCGCATTCGCCGGAAAATCTTCGTCGGGCCAGCCCAGTGCGACGCAGATCATGATGACCTGGTCGTCAGGGATATGGGCCTGTTCGCGCACGACCGGACTTTGCATGATCCCCTGGCTGTTGATCACGCAGCCGAGCCCGCGCGACCAGGCGGCGTTGACCAGCGCGTTGGTCACCGCGCCGCAGTCGAAGGGTGCGATGTCGCCGCCGAGCAGGACGCGGTCATAGGTGACGACGATGCTGACCGGCGCGTCGAATTGACGAAAGCCGCGCAAGACCCAGTCCTGCCGCGCGTCCTTGTCGTCGCGGGCGATGCCCATCGCGCCGAACAATTGTTTCGCAATCTCGATCTGGCGGGCGCGATGGTCGTCGGCGATGCCGTCGAAGCGGCGAAATTCGCGGCTGTCGGGCCTGCCCGCCAATATGCCTTCGGTGTTCCCCTTGCGGATCGCTTCCAGCGGCGCGCCGGTGACGACCGAGAAATTCCAGCACTGGTTGTTGAAGGAGGAGGGCGCGCGCATCGCGACCCCGATCACTTCGGCGATCAGCGCTTTGGGAACGGGCTTGTCGAGGAAGCCGCGAGTCGAGCGGCGGCCCAGGACGACCTCGTCGTAACGCGGCCCTTCGCTCACGCCGCCTTCCGAAGCTCCAGTTCGAGGCGGTCCCAGATTTCGACGAGCGCTTCGGTCAATTCGCGCATCATCCTCTCGTCATGCGTCGGCCCGGGGGTGAAGCGCAGCCGTTCGGTGCCGCGCGGCACGGTCGGGAAATTGATCGGCTGCACATAGACGCCATATTCGGCGAGCAATATGTCGCTGATCTTCTTTGCCCGCACCGGATCGCCGATCATCAGCGGGACGATATGGGTCGTCGAGTCCATGACCGGCAGCCCAGCGTCGCGGAAGCTCTGCTTGAGATAGGCGGCCGCCGCCTGCTGCGCCTCGCGCTCGACGCTCGACGATTTCAGGTGCCGCACGCTCGCGAGCACGCCCGCGACGAGCACGGGCGACAGGCTGGTGGTGAAGATGAAACCGGGCGCATAGCTGCGGATCACGTCGATGATATTCTTGTCGGCGGCGATATAGCCGCCCATCACGCCGAACGCTTTGCCAAGCGTGCCCTCGATGATGTCGACGCGGTGCGCCGCTTCGTCGCGGTCGGTGATGCCGCCGCCGCGCGGGCCATACATGCCGACGGCATGGACTTCGTCGCAATAGGTCAGCGCATTATATTTCTCGGCAAGGTCGCAAACCGCGTGGATCGGCGAGACGTCGCCATCCATCGAATAGACGCTTTCGAACGCGATCAGCTTTGCCGCCTGCGGATCGTCGGCGGCAAGCAGTTCCTCGAGATGGGCGAGGTCGTTGTGGCGCCACACGCGCTTTTCGCAGCCCGAATTGCGGATGCCCGCGATCATCGAGGCGTGGTTGAGCTCGTCCGAATAGATGATGCAGCCGGGGAGCAACTTGCCGAGCGTGCCGAGCGTCGCTTCGTTCGAGATATAGCCCGAGGTGAAGAGCAGTGCGCCCTCCTTGCCGTGCAGGTCGGCGAGTTCGGCCTCGAGGTCGATATGATAATGGGTGTTGCCCGCGATGTTGCGCGTGCCGCCGGCCCCGGCGCCGACGTCGTGCAGCGCCTCTTCCATCGCGGCGACGACCTTGGGATGCTGGCCCATCGACAGATAGTCGTTCGAGCACCAGACGGTAATCGGCTTCGGCCCATTGTGGCCCGCGAAGCAGCGCGCGTTGGGATAGGACCCCTTGTTGCGCAGGATGTCGATGAAGACGCGATAGCGTCCCTCTTCGTGCAGCCGGTCGATCGCGCGTGCGAAAATATCGTTATAGTTCACGTCTCAGCCCCGCATGTCAGGTGCCAGTCCAGGCTTACGTCGCTCCCTCCGGCGACAGTAATCCGGGCGCAATACCGCCCCAAAGCCATGAAAGCCAGTGCGAACGATTCGCAGCAGCTAGGTCAAATTGTCTCAATGCGGTCGATGCCATAGGGCGCGAGCGCGGCGAGCGGCGGGGGCGGGCGTTCGTCGCTGCGCGTGAAGACCGCGACACCCGGCGCGGTCGCGGCGGGCCAGGGCTGGCCTTGGGCCAGGTGCGCGATACGCCGCGCAATGCCTGCCGCGCCGTCGATCAGGGCGACGTTCGGGCCTGTCGCTGCTTGCAATTCGTCGAGCAGCAGCGGGAAATGGGTGCAGGCGAGGACGATGACATCGAGGGCGTCGCCATGAGGTTGATCGCGCAGGCCCGCGACCGCGCGTTCGATCACCGCCGGATCGACCGCCGCGCCGCGCAGCTTTGCTTCGGCGGCGGTGACGAGGCCCGGGCTGCCGTGACGCAGCACGACCTTGTCGCTCGCGAAACGGGCGCTGAGGTCGTCGACATAGGGCTGGCGCACCGTCGCCTCGGTGCCGAGGACGCCGATGACGCCGGTCCTCGTCATCTCGGCGGCGGGCTTGATCGCGGGAACGGTGCCGACGATCGGCAGGTCGAGCGCGGCGCGGACGTGGGCGAGCGCGATCGTCGAGGCGGTGTTGCACGCGATGACCGCCAGCCGCGGCTGATAGCGTTCGACGAGGCGGCCGAGCAGCGCTGGAACGCGCGCCGCGAGTTCCTCGTCGCTCTTGGCGCCATAGGGCAGGCCGGCATAGTCGGCGGCATAGACGATCGGCGCGGTCGGCAGCAGCGCGCGCGTCGGGCCGAGCACGGTCAGGCCGCCGAGGCCGCTGTCGAAGAAGAGGATGGGGGCGTGCGCGGCAGGGATGGTCATCCGCGCCGGTTAGCAGGCGGGCGCGTGGGTCTCAATCAATGATGGACCTGTCATGCTTCGTCACCTTGAACTTGTTTCAGGATCCATGGCCTGTCGTTTCCTTCAGTGCAGCGCAGGGCGAGAGGGTAGGCCATGGATGCTGAAACAAGTTCAGCATGACGAAGAGGGGTTGGAGATTTGTCGCCATTCTGGCGGCCATTCTTCCCAAATGCGTTGATTGCATCGCCCAACATAGCCACACTGTCGCCGAACGAAGCAGGGGGTTTCATGACGATATTTTTGCTGATCGCGACGGGGTATCTGCTCGGGTCGATCCCGTTCGGCGTCATCCTGACCCGGCTGTTCGGCGCGGGCGATCTTCGCCAGATCGGGTCGGGCAATATCGGCGCGACCAATGTGCTGCGCACCGGGCGCAAGGGGCTTGCCGCCGCGACTTTGCTCCTCGACGGGGCGAAGGGTGCGGTCGCGGTGCTGCTCGCACGGCATGTCGCGCCCGAACTTGGTGCCGACGCCGCGATGATCGCGGGTGCGGCGGCGATGATCGGTCATTGCTACCCCGTCTGGCTGAAATTCCGCGGCGGCAAGGGGGTGGCGACGCTGCTGGGCCTGTCGCTCGCGCTTGCCTGGCCGATCGGGGTGATCTTTGCGCTCGTCTGGCTGGGCACCACGCTGCTCACCCGCATCTCGTCGCTCGGCGGGATGGCGGGGGCGGTCGCGGCGCCGATCGCCGCGCTGGCGCTAGGGCAGCGCAGCTATGCGGTCGGGCTGGCGGCGCTGGCGGTCGTGCTACTGTGGCGGCACCGCGAGAATATCGCGCGGCTGCGCGCCGGGACCGAGTCGCGGATCGGCGGAAAGACGGGCGCGTGACTCCCGCCGAGCGGATCGCGCGGCTGCGCCTGATCCGCACGCCGCATGTCGGGCCGGTGAGCTGGCGCCAGTTGATGGAGCGTTTCGGCTCGGGCGAAGCCGCGCTCGACGCGCTGCCCGACCTCGCCTTGCGCGGCGGCCGTGCGGCGCTGCGGATCGCTTCCGCCGAGATTGCCGAGCGCGAATTCGACCGCGTCGCCGCGCTTGGGGGGCGGCATATCTTCAGCGACGAGCCCGATTATTCGCCGCTGCTGCGCGCGGTCGAGGGCGCGCCGCCGGTGCTGATCGTGCGCGGCGATACCGCGATGCTCACCCGCCCGTGCGTCGCGATCGTCGGCGCGCGCAATGCCTCCGCCATCGCCTGCCGCTTCGCGCGTCAGCTTGCCGCCGATCTTGCGGCGCGCGGCGTGACCGTCGTCAGCGGGCTGGCGCGCGGTGTCGATACCGCGGCGCATGTCGGCGCGCTCGGCGGCGCGACGGTCGGCGTGATCGCGAGCGGTATCGACATCGCCTTTCCGCCCGAAAATGCCTCCCTGCAGGAAAAACTTGCCACCGATCATTTGCTGGTCGCCGAACAGCCGCCGGGAACCGAGCCGCTTGCGCGGCATTTTCCCGCGCGCAACCGCATCATCGCGGGGCTCGCACACGGCACGGTGGTGATCGAGGCGGCGCCGAAATCGGGATCGCTGATCACCGCGCGGCGTGCGGGCGACTATGGGCGCGAGGTGATGGCGGTGCCGGGCTCGCCGCTCGACCCGCGCGCGCAGGGCTGCAACCTGCTGATCCGCGAAGGCGCAACGCTGATCCAGACCATCGACGATGTGCTGGAGGCGGTCGGACCCATCGACCTGCGCATGGCGCGCGAACCACGGCGCGATTTCGTCGCGGCGGTGGCGGCCGAACCAATGGCCGGCCGCGACCGCGATGCCGTGACGAACCTGCTCGGCCCGACGCCGGTGGGGATCGACGAACTCGTCCGGCAATCGGGCCGGCCCGCCGCGGCGGTGCAGCTTATCCTGCTGGAACTGGAACTCGCGGGACGGCTCGAGCGGCACGCGGGCGCGCGAATTTCGCTCCTGTGACCGTCCGCATTTCCCGCCAGGCTCCGGTAGCATAGCTGTTCATCCCGGTTCAGCCACGGTTCAGCGGTACGCCGACAGGTTGATGATATTATATCTCATGCCGGGGAGATGGACGATGCGGAGCCGATTTTTGACGAGCGCGACGATGGTTGCGGTGCTGGCCTCGGCGCCCGCGCCGCTGCCGATGGCGATCGCGCAGGCGCGAACCGCCGATGGACAGCAGGGATTTTGCCGCAACGCCGAACCTTTGCCGAACCTCGCCCCCGAAGCCGTTCCGCGGCCGCGACAGGACGACGGGCGATATGATGTGGAAAGCGGCGAGCGAGTCCGCAGCGACGGACCGCCACCACCACCTCCTCCTCCTCCTCCTCCCGCCCCGCCTCCGCCTCCCGTCATGGCGCCCCCCGCGATGGCGGCGTCCGCCGAACCCGCTGCCGATATCGCGGTCAGCGGATCGGCGGTCGGCGCGAGCGAACGCTCGGTCGTGCGTCCCGGTCCCGGCGTGCCACTTCCGATGCCGCGCCCCTATCCGCGGCCGCAGCCGCAATCGGGCGTCCTTACCGCAGGCGAGCATGACGATCTGCTCAACCCCGAACTCTACGCCGCCTATGTGAACCGCAGCGGTGATCTGGGGCAGGAGGTGCGCGACCTGCCGCGCGTCGACACGATGCGGGTGGTGACGGTCAAGGTGAACGACCGCAGCGGTCAGCCGGTCCCCTTCGCCGACGTCGTCGTGACGTGCAGCGACGGCAACAGCCTCACCATGGCGACGCAGGCCGACGGCAGCGCGGTCTTCTTTCCTGGGCTCGACCGGCTGAGCGAGCGGATCATCGTTTCGGCGAAGCAGGCGGGGCGCGTCATCGCCGATGCGCGGCCGGTGCTCGTCGCCGACGCGCCGGGCGGGCAGACGGTCGGGCTGACGGCGAGCCGCGCGGCGGCGAAGGTGACCAAGCTCGACCTGATGCTCGTCGTCGATACCACCGGGAGCATGGGCGACGAGATTCGCTATCTCCAGTCGGAACTGCGGTCGATCATCGCCTCGATCACCGCGAGGCATCGCGACCTCGATATCCGCATCGGCTTCGTCTTCTACCGCGACCTTGGCGACGATTATGTCACGCGCACCGTCGCGTTCGACCGCGATATCGGCCGCGTGCAGGGCGCGCTCGCGCAGCAGGACGCGAACGGCGGCGGCGATTATCCCGAAGCGATGGATCAGGCGATGATCCGCGCGGTCGGGCAGGACTGGCGCGCCGATGCGGTCAAGTCGCTGCTGCTGGTCGCCGACGCGCCGCCGCATGACGATCTGTTCGGGCGGACATGGACGGCGGCCGAAGCGGCGCGCGCCAAGCGCATCCATATCACCCCGGTCGCCGCGTCGGGCGTCGCCGACAAGGCCGAATATGCGATGCGCGCGATGGCGGCGGCGACCCAGTCGCGCTATCTGTTCCTGACCGATGACAGCGGGGTCGGCAACCCGCACGCGGCGCCGGCGATCGACTGCTATCTGGTGACGCGCCTCGACGCGCTCGTCCGCCGGGTGATCGACAGCCAGATCAGCGGCCGCCGCATCGAACCGGGCGATCATGAGGTAATCCGCAGCGTCGGCAAATATGATGCGGGCAAATGCGTTCTGCCCGCCGATTTCCGGTGGCAGGATCAGTAGGGAATTGACTCGCCCCCGCATCTGACCGATGCGGGGGCGTGGGTTGCTTCGATTAACCCCCCTCTCCGGCTGATGGGTCGGCTGGCGGGGTGGGGGGTCGGAGGGGTTATCCATGAAAAAATTGCTGTCGGCCGCCGCCGCGCTGGCGCTGCTGGCCCAGCCTGCCGTCACCTTTGCCAAGGATCAGGAACCGGTCAAGATATCGGGTCCGGCCAATGCGAAGGGCGTCACCACTGTCGCCA
This sequence comes from Sphingopyxis lindanitolerans, assembly GCF_002993885.1. Lineage (NCBI taxonomy): Bacteria > Pseudomonadati > Pseudomonadota > Alphaproteobacteria > Sphingomonadales > Sphingopyxidaceae > Sphingopyxis > Sphingopyxis lindanitolerans. Next base: position 628,597 of record NZ_CM009578.1, on the reverse strand, counting down.
TCGGCGCTTTCAACGTCGGCTTCATCTTTGAATCGATCGACCAGACCAAGGCCTCGGGCGGACTGATGGGCGCGTTCGGCGGCACGACCAAGGCCAAGAGCGAACTGGTCGGCGTGACACCCGAGATGATGCAGGCGATCACCGACGCCGCCTATGCCGACTTCGTGTCGCAACTGACCGCAGGCGGTTACACGGTTCAGCCCGCCGCCGATCTGTTCGGCCATGCGATGCTGGCGAAGACCAAATCGCAGGAGGTGCCGCTCGATATCAACATCGCGCTCGAAAAGGGGAGCAAGGGCAAGGCGACCTATTTCAAGCCGACCGCGCTGCCCTTGCTGCTGATGGTGCCCGGCGACTTTCTCGGTTCGGGGATGAGCAGCATGGGGATCAACATGGCGGCGGGGCAAGCGGTCGGGGCGCTGAACAATTATGCGCGCGACAGCGGAGTCGGGGTAGTCGATGTCGTCTATCTGATCGACTTTTCGCAACAGAAACGCCCCGGCGCGTTCAGCTTTGGCGGGCTTCAGGTGAACAGCGCGCTGTCGGTCAGCGCCGACTATTCGCGCATGACGCTGATCGCGCCGAACGGCAAGCAGGCGGTGATCACGGTCAAGGCGCCGGTCGCGGTCGAAGGCGAGTTCATCGAAAAGAGCGACGCATCGAGCGGCGGCGACAAGGCATTGCAGTCGGGCGCGAACGTCGCGGGCGGCGTTGCGGCGGTGATGGGCTTTGGCGGGCTGCGCTTTGGCAAGACGCGCAAATTCGCCTTCACCGCCAAGCCCGGCAATTATGAAGAGGGCGCCGCGAAGGCCGCGAGCCTGGCGAGCCAGATGCTGCTCGGGCGGCTCGGCGCGCTGCGCTGAGGGAAATTGCGTCGACCCTCTTTCGCGGGGGCGACGCAACTTCCAAATCCCTCTTGACGAAGGGACAGCCCCCCCGCCACCCTCGCGCGTGTGTACGTAGAGCGTTTCGGGGAATGAATTTTCAATGCAATTGGTAATTGTGGAATCGCCTGCCAAGGCGAAGACGATCGAGAAATATCTGGGTCGCGATTTCAAGGTGCTGGCGTCTTACGGCCATGTCCGCGACCTGCCGCCCAAGGACGGCTCGGTCGATCCGGATGACAGCTTTGCGATGCAGTGGCAGCTGTATCCCGACAAGGCGAAGCGGATGAAGGACATCCAGGACGCGGCCAAGCAGGCCGATCGCCTGATCCTCGCGACCGACCCCGATCGCGAGGGCGAAGCGATCAGTTGGCATGTCCGCGAATTGCTGCGCAGCAAAAAGGCGCTGCCGCAGGTGGTCGACCGCGTCACCTTCAACGCGATTACCAAGCAGGCGGTGACCGACGCGATGGCGCATCCGCGCGCGCTCGACGACGATCTGATCGACGCCTATCGCGCCCGCCGCGCGCTCGATTATCTTGTCGGTTTCACGCTGTCGCCGGTGCTGTGGCGCAAGCTGCCCGGCGCCAAGTCGGCGGGGCGCGTCCAGTCGGTGACGCTGCGCATGATCGTCGAGCGCGAGCGCGAGATCGAGGCTTTTGTTGCGCAGCAATATTGGTCGGTGACCGGGCTGTTCGAGATGGGCGGCACGCCGTTCAAGGCGCGGCTCGCACGCTGGCGCGGCGACAAGATCGAGCGGCTGACGATCGGCACCGAAGCCGATGCGCGCGCCGCCGAGGCCGATGTGAAGGCGGGGCATTTCACCGTCGATGCGGTCGAGACCAAGCCGCTCACCCGCAACCCGCCGCCGCCGTTCACGACCTCGACCCTGCAACAGGAGGCGGCGCGCAAGCTCGGTTTCTCGGCCAGCCACACGATGCGCGTCGCGCAGGATCTCTATGAGGACGGCGCGATCACCTACATGCGAACCGACGGCGTCCAGATGGACGGCAGCGCGATCAGCGCCGCACGCAAGGCGATCGCGACGCGCTACGACGGCGGCTATGTCCCCGACCAGCCGCGCCAGTATCAGACCAAGGCGAAGAACGCGCAGGAAGCGCATGAAGCGATCCGACCGACCGATTTCGGCAAGGACAAGGTCGGCGGCGGTGATCATGCGCGCCTCTATGAGCTGATCTGGAAGCGCGCGATGGCGAGCCAGATGGCGTCGGCGCGGCTCGAACGCACCAGCATCGATCTCAGCGACGGCACCGGCAAGACGATCCTCCGCGCGACCGGGCAGGTGGTGAAATTCCCCGGCTTCCTCGCGCTCTACGATGAAGGCCGCGACGACGCCGAGGATGAGGATGCACGCCTGTTGCCAGCGATGGCAAAGGGCGATGCTCCCGCCAAGACCGGGGTCGAGGTCGAAAAGCACGAAACGCAGCCGCCGCCGCGCTATTCCGAAGCGAGCCTTGTCAAGAAGATGGAGGAACTCGGCATCGGGCGTCCGTCGACCTATGCGTCGATCCTCCAGGTGCTGAAGGACCGCGCCTATGTGCGGGTCGAGAAGAACCGCTTCATCCCGGAAGAAAGCGGGCGGCTGCTCACCGCCTTCCTCGAACGTTTTTTCGGCCGCTATGTCGAATATGATTTCACCGCCGGGCTTGAGGAAGAGCTTGATGACGTGTCGGGCGGCCGCGCCCAGTGGCAGGCGGTGCTCGAACGTTTCTGGCGCGACTTCAAGCCGCGCACCGGCGAGGTGATGGAGCAGAAGCCGTCGGAGATTACCGCGGCACTCGACGAATTCCTCGGCCCCTATCTCTTCCCCGACAAGGGCGACGGCAGCGACCCCCGCCTCTGCCCCAATTGCGGCACCGGTAAGCTGGCGCTGCGCGGCGGCAAGTTCGGGCCGTTCATTGCGTGCAGCAATTATCCCGACTGCAAGTTCACGCGGAAATTCGCGCAGCCCGGCGGCAGCGATGGCGCCGACACCGGCCCCGAAACGATGGGCACCGATCCCGACAGTGGCCTCGAAGTGACGAAGCGCAGCGGGCGCTTCGGCCCCTATATTCAACTTGGCGACGGCAAGGAGGCGAAACGCTCGTCGATCCCGAAGGATATTCCCGGCGAGGATTTCGATCTCGACTATGCGCTGCGCCTGCTCAGCCTGCCGCGCGAGGTCGGCGCGCATCCCGAAAGCGGCAACATGATCATGGCGGGGTTGGGGCGTTACGGTCCCTATCTGCTCCACGACGGCAAATATGCGAAGCTGACGGGGACCGCCGAAATCTTCGACATCGGGATGAACGCGGCGGTCGTCCGCATCGCCGAGGCGGCGAACGGCGGCGGTCGCGGCCGCGCCAAGGTCGAACCGCTCAAGATCTTTGGCCCGCATCCGACGAGCGGCGGCGAGATGAAGCTGATGGCGGGACGCTTCGGCCCCTATGTCACCGACGGCACCACCAACGCGACCTTGCCCAAGACGGTCGAGGCCGACACGCTGACCGAAGAAGAGGCCATCGCGCTGATCGACGCGCGCGCGGCGAAGGGACCGGCCAAGGGCAAGAAGAAGGCGGCGCCGAAGAAGGCGGCTGCGAAGAAGACCCCAGCCAAGAAGAAGGCTCCGGCGAAGAAGAACGCGCCGGCCGAAGAATAGAATCGCGGACAAATTATCGTCATCCCGGCGAAGGCCGGGATCTCGCCGTAGCGCCGTGCGGCGACGGTGAGATCCCGGCCTTCGCCGGGATGACGCATGGATTTGAACATGATAGCATGCGCGCATCGGGGAGACTGATCCATGCGCCACCTCTATGCCGCCGTTTTGCTTGCCATCCTGTCGTTCCTTGCGCTGCCCGCCGCGGCCCAGCCATCACGCTATCTGATCTCGGCCAGCCCGATGGCGGATGCACCGCCCGGAGTGCAGGCGTGGCGGGTGCAGTATTGGACGACGGGCGGAACCGGCCAGCGCTTGGCGGTCACCGGCATCGTTGCCGCACCGATGGAGGCGATCCCGCCGCGCCCGCGCCGGGTCATCGCCTGGACCCACGGCGCCTGGGGTGTCGCGGAACGATGCGCGCCGTCGCTCAGCCCCGATTTCTTCGCCAATAGCGCGGGGATGGATGCCGTTCGCCAGGGCTATGTCGTCGTCGCGCCCGATTATATCGGGCTCGCCAGCCCGACGATGCACCCGTTCCTCGTCGGCCCCGACACGGCGAATGCGGTTCTCGACGCCGTGCGCGCGGCGCGGGAGATTCCGGGCGCGGCCGCGGGCAGCGATTTTGCGGTATGGGGCGAATCGCAGGGCGGTCACGCCGCGCTGTGGACCGCCATCACCGCGCGGTCCTATGCCCCCGACCTGACGCTTGTCGGCACCGCCGCCGCCGCGCCGCCGACCGATCTCGCCGCGAACCTGCGCGACGGCAGCGACAAGAATGCGCGCGCGTTGCTCCTGTCCTTCGCGCTTCACAGCTGGTCGACGCTCTATGGCTTTTCGCTCGACGCGATTGCCAGCCGGGCGAACCAGGGCATCATCCACCGGCTCGCCGAAAACAACTGCATCAGCTTCAACCAGAAGCCCAAGCTCGGGACGATCCTCGGCATCCTCACCATCGCCCGCGCGACGAAGAACAAGGACATTGCCAGGATCGAGCCTTTCGGTTCCTTTGCGCGGACGAACAGCGTCGATCCGGCGCGCGTTCCGGGGCCGCTGCTGATCGCGCAGAGCAGCAAGGATACGATCGTCGCGCCCGCGGTTACGCGGAAATTCGCAAAAGCGGTCTGTCGGCGCGGCACGGGCGTGCGCTGGATCGACATGACCGGCGATCATGGAACGAGCGCCAAGGACAGTTCGGCCGAGACAATTGCGTGGATCGGCGCGCGCTTCGACGGGCAGCCGCCGCCGAACGATTGCCGCCGAATTTAGAGTTCGACCATCCGCCGCACGATCGCCCGGCGGAGCAGTCGGTCTTCGAGCGAATAATAAAGATGGATGTCGGGCGCCTTGTCGAGGCACGAGGCGGCAAAGGCGATGTCGATGCCCGCGCGGTGCTGTGGCGGCGGGGGCATGATCAGCGGTTCGATGCAGCGGTCGACGACGCGCGAATAATTTTCGTCGAATGCGATCCAGCCGATCCGCCAGCGCGCATCGGCGGTCGCGCCGTTATAGAACATCACCGAAGCCTCGCCAGCGCGCGCGAGGATCGGTCCCGTCGACAGGTGCCAGGTGTCCCACAGATTCTCGCGGACCGTGAAGGGATCGTCGGCCACGGTCCACGGGCCTTCGAGCTTGTCGGCCAGCGCCAGCCCGATGCGCGACGCGCTGTCCCGCGCATATTCATAGAACATCCGGTAACGCCCGTCGGCTCCCACCGCGACGGTCGCTTCCTTGATATTGCCCTCGCCTTCGGGCGCGGTGAGCAGCACCTTGTCCTTCGCCAAATGCTTGAGGTCGGCGCCCGTGGCGACGAGCAGCGAACCCTTTTCGCGCTTGCCGTCGACGCCGGTGTAAAAGATGATCACATGCGGTTCGTCGCCGATCACGACGGTCGGATCCTCGACCCCGCCAGCATCGACGAAGTCGGGGCCGGGCAGGATAGCGGGGGTCTTGTCCATCGTGAAATTCAGCCCGTCGCCGGACTGACCGGCGTAGATCACACCCGTCGGATCGGTCGCGCCAAGCGGATTTTTGAGCACGCGCGCGAGCAGTTTGATCCCGCCCTCGCCCTCCCACACATAGGGGCTCATCAGGTCGTGCCCTTCGAGCAGGCCGTCGGGGCGCTCGGCGATGTCGAACTTGACCACATCGATCGCCTCGACCGCGAAATCGAGGCCGCCCTTCTTCATGCGCCCATCGCCACGGTCAGCGACAGGCCGCCGTCGATCGTGAGCGTTGCGCCGGTGATATAATCGGCGGCGGGCGACAGCAGGAACATCACCGCTTGTGCTACGTCCTCCGCCGTTCCGGCGCGGCCCCAGGGGATCGCCGCTTCCTTGCAGGCGCGTTCGGCGGCATCGTCGAGCGCGGACTGGTTCATCGGGGTCAGGATCATGCCCGGCGACACCGCATTGACCGCAATTCGCCGCGGTGCGAGTTCCAGCGCCAGGGTCGTCGTCAGTTGCGCGAGCCCGCCCTTGGCACTGTCATAATCGACTCCGCCGGCGCGCGGCGCCCGTTCGTGGATCGACGAGATGTTGACGATCCGCCCGCCGTCCGCGCCGCCGGCGAGGCCGCGCGCGAAGCGGCGACAGGTGAGGAAGGGGCCGTAAAGATCGGTGCGGATGATGCGGTCGAATTGCGCCAGGGACATGGCTTCGATCGGGGTGCCGGTCATATTGAGCCCGGCGGAATTGACGAGGGCGCGAACGGGGCCGAAGCTGTCCTCGGCGGCGGCGAACAGTGCCTCGACCGCGCGTTCGTCGGTGACGTCGGCTTGGCGGGCCAGCGCGCGGCCACCCGCCGCCTCAATCTCTGACACGGCCGATGCCCCGGCGGCCTCGTCGGCAAAATAGGTCAGCGCAACGGCGTTTCCCGAACGGCCCAGCGCTACAGCGCAGGCCCGTCCGATACCCGATTCACCTCCGGTAACAATGGCACAAACCGACTCCACAGGGGTGGAATGCGCGGTTGGACATTATGGTTGCGCATCCGTCGGGATCGGCCGTCCAGCTTCGCGTTGGGGCGGACCCATCGCTATCCCGCGCAGGGCGGGTCGGCAGGGCGGAAGGCGTGCTGGCTGACATTGTCGTGGCGGACGAGGCGGATTTTCGACCCAGCATGGCAGGGCGTCCCGCGTGGCAGCACGACGACAGCTTCCTGCGCTTCGCCCAGACGGACGGTGGCGCGGGGCTGGCCGCCGGCCTGGTCGATGCGTTCGACCTCGCCGCTTACCAGATGATCCTTGTCTTCGCGCGCGACCAGATTGCGCTCGGTGAGAACGAGTAGCGCCGCCGCGATCGCGAGATACCATTTCCAATATTTCAGGATATTGCGCAGGCGGTCGGCGGGGGTGTCGAAGGGATCCTTTGCCATTGTGCCTCTCAATCGACCCAGTCGAGTCCCATGTCGCGATAGACGCTGCGATCCTCGTCCCAGTTCGCCTTGACCTTCACATGCAGGAACAGGTGGACGTTGCGACCGAGAAGTTCGCTCAGTTCGGCGCGGGCCTTGCTGCCGATTTCCTTGATCCGCTCGCCCTTGTGGCCAAGGATGATCGCGCGCTGATTGTCGCGGGCGACGAGGATCTGCTGATGGATTTCGGCGCTCCCGTCTTTGCGCGTCGTGAATTTCTCGGTCTCGACGGTCGACTGGTAGGGGAGTTCCTCGTGGAGCTGGCGGTAGAGCTGCTCGCGCGTGATCTCGGCGGCCAGCACGCGCTCGGGGGCATTGCTGACCTCATCCTCGGGGAAGTGCCACGGGCCCTCGGGCATCAGCGCCGCCAGCACCGCCTTGAGCTCGGCTACCCCGTCGCCGGTGCTGGCCGAAATGAAGAAGGTTTCGTCGAACTTGACCCGCTCGTTGAGCAGGGTCGCGATCGTCAGCAGCTTGTCCTTCTTGGTCAGGTCGACCTTGTTGAGGATAAGGAATTTCTTCTCTGGCCGCCCCTCGATCCCCTGCAACACGCGTTCGGCGCGCTCGCCGAGCTTGGCTGCGGCATCGATCATCACGAGGATCGCTTCGGCCTGGTCGAGGCTGTTCCACGCCGCCGCGACCATCGCGCGGTCGAGCCGCCGCGTCGGCGCGAAGATACCGGGCGTGTCGATCAGCACGATCTGCGCGTCGTCGGCCATCGCGACGCCCATCAACCGGGTGCGCGTCGTCTGCGCCTTGGGGCTGACGATCGCGACCTTCTGGCCGACGAGGGCGTTTACGAGCGTCGACTTGCCGGCATTCGGCGCGCCGACGACGGCCACGAAACCGCAGCGCTGGATCATTTCAATTCTTCCTGTGTCAATCGTTCGAGCAGCGCGGTGGCCGCGGCCTTTTCGGCCGCCTGTTTCGATGCGCCTTCGCCCTCGGCCTCGGCGAGCTTGCCGACCGCGACCGCGACGCGAAAGCGCGGCGCATGGTCGGGGCCTTCGCGGCGGACGAGGCGATATTCCGGCGGCTTGCGCCCCCGCGCCAGCGCCCATTCCTGAAGCGCCGCCTTTGGATGCTTGGGCGCGGCGACCTGGCCTTCGATCATGTCGCCCCATTTGGCGACGATGAAGGCGCGCGCGGCATCCTCGCCACGGTCGAGCCAGAGCGCGCCGAGCAGCGCCTCCAGAACATCGGCGGCGATATTGTCGCTGTGCCGCCCGCCGTCGCCGATCGCCTGGGTGCCGAAAAGGACATGCGCGTTGAGGTCGAGCCCCTGTGCGATCCGTGCGCAGGTTTCCCCCGACGCCAGAGCGTGGAGGCGCGATGAAAGCTCGCCTTCGGCCGCCTTCGGGAAACGGTGGAACAGCTCGGAGGCGATCACCAGTCCCAGCACCCGGTCGCCCAGGAACTCGAGTCGCTGATAATCGCCCGCGCCGCTGCTGCCGTGAGTGAGCGCCTGGTGATAGAGGGCAAGGTCGCGGGGTTCGGCGCCGGTCAGGGCTGCGATCGTCGCCGCGGACGGCCTTTCGCTCAAAAGCCTTCCCCGATACGGCTCCAGCGCGCCGCGGTGAACCAGCTGATCGGGTTGATCCAGCTTGCCGACCCGTCGGTCGAGAACATGCCGACGAGGGCGTGACCGACCAGATTCTTTTCGGGAACGAGCCCGATGCCACCATTTTCCTCTGCCGGGAAGCGGCTGTCGGCGCTGCGATCGCGGTTATCGCCCATCAGGAACAGATGATCGGCGGGTACGGTGACGAGCGGCGTATTGTCCTGCGCGATCGGGGTGATGTCGAGGATCGCATAGCTCTTGCCGTTCGGCAGCGTTTCGCGGAACTGCGGGTAGCGGCACTGGCGCTGGCCCGCCGCGGTCACTTCCTCGAACTGCGGGGCATAGCAGGGGAGGGTGCCGGTGGTGCGCGATGCGTCGATCATGTTCTGCGTCACCGGGATGACGAAATCGGCCATCGGTTCGCGCTTCACGGGCTTGCCGTTCAACCAGACGATGCCGTCGCGGACCTGGATCGTGTCGCCGGGAAGCCCGATCACGCGCTTGATATAATCATTGTCGTTGACCGGCGGCGCCTTGAACACGACGACGTCGCCGCGTTCGGGCGTGCGCGCGAAAAGGCGGCCGGGGATCAGCGGCACGCTGAACGGCAGGCTGAATTTCGAATAGCCATAGGCCATCTTGTTCACGAGCAGATAGTCGCCGATCAGAAGCCGCGGCTGCATCGATTCGGACGGGATGTTGAAAGGCGACAGGAAAAAGCTGCGGAAAATCAACACTGCGATCGCGAGCAGCGCGAGAAAGCGGACCGTGTCGATCGCTTCCTCCTTCGCCGAGAGGGGGGCGGGTTCGGGTTTGGCCGGGCTGGGGTCGGTCGCGGGCGAATTATCGGCGGTAAAGCTGGCATCGGTCATGCCGCGCATTGGCGACGAATAGGTCTGCACGTCAAGCAAATATCGGCGGATGGCGCTGGCGCGGGGGCGGCGGCGGGCCTAAGGAACAGGCGAACATCTCCATCCCCGTTCGCATCGGGCAACGTCGAGATGCCCATCGGCCGTTCAGGCCTTCGGGGTGTCTCGACGTCGCTCGACACGAACGGACGTCAAAGGGAAATCTGATGACCACCCCATCCGAAGCGTGGCAAGCGCTCGCCGACTGGCAACCGCGAAGCCTCTCCGATCTGATCGCCGCCGATCCCGATGCGCGGTTGCAGGTGCTGGTGCACAGCGTCGCCGATATCCGCGTCGACTTTGCCAAGACCCATCTCGACGGTGCGGCGCTTGCGATCCTTTCGGGCCTTGCCGCGGCGCAGGATTTCGTGGGCCGCCGCAAGGCGCTGTTCGCGGGCGGCATCGCCAACCCGACCGAAAATCGCGCCGCCGAGCATAGCGCCGAGCGTGGTGAGGGGGCGCCCGAATCGGTCCATGTCGCGCAGGCGCTGCACCAGCGGATGCGGATGATGGTCGATGCGATCGAGGCCGGCGCGTTCGGCGAGATCCGCCATCTGCTCCATATCGGCATCGGCGGTTCGGCGCTCGGCCCCGACCTGCTTGTCGATGCGCTTGGGCGCCACAGCGGGCGGTACGACGTCGCGGTCGTCTCGAACGTCGATGGCGCGGCGCTCGCGGAAGCGTTCGCGAAGTTCGATCCGGCCTATACGCTGGTTGCCGTCGCGTCGAAAACCTTCACCACGACCGAAACCCTGCTCAACGCCAATTCGGCGCTGCAATGGCTGGACGAAGCCGGCGTCGACGATCCGCTCGGCCGCTTCATCGCGCTGACCGCGAGCCCCGAGCGCGCGATGGAGTGGGGGATCGACGAGACCCGCATCCTGCCGTTCAGCGAAAGCGTCGGTGGACGCTATTCGCTCTGGTCGTCGATCGGCTTTCCCGCGGCATTGGCGCTCGGCTGGGACGCCTTTGCCGACTTGCTCGAAGGCGCGGCCGAGATGGATCGTCATTTTCGGCTGGCGGACGGCGCGGACAATATCTGCCTGCTCGCGGCCTTCGTCGACCAGCTTTATACGAACCGGCTCGGCTGCCAGACGCGCGCGGTCTTCGCCTATGACGAAAGGCTGCGGCTGCTTCCCGCCTATCTTCAGCAGCTCGAAATGGAATCGAACGGCAAATCGGTGACGCTGGACGGCGCCCCGCTGGGCCGCCAAAGCGCGGCGATCACCTGGGGCGGGGTCGGCACCGACGCGCAGCATGCGGTGTTCCAGCTCCTGCACCAGGGCACGCATCTGACCCCGGTCGAGTTCGTCGTCGCGCGCGAGCCCCACCATCTGCTCGACGACGCGCATCACGAAACCCTCGTCGCCAATTGCATCGCGCAGGGAGCGGCGCTGATGGCGGGACGCGCAAGCGACGATGGCGCGCGCGCCTATCCGGGCAACCGTCCCTCGACGACGATCCTGCTCGATCAGGTGACCCCGCGCAGCCTCGGCGCGCTGATTGCTTTCTATGAGCATCGCGTGTTCGCCAATGCGGTGCTGCTCGGCATCAATCCGTTCGATCAGTTCGGGGTCGAGTTGGGCAAGGAAATGGCGAAGGGGCTCGCGGAGGGGACGGTGGAGTTCGACCCCGCGACGCAGGCGCTGATGCAGGCGGCGCTGGGGGAATAGGCCATATCCGTCATTGCGAGGAGCCGGAGGCGTCGAAGCAATCTCCAGCCATCGACCTTGCGCAAGGTCGATGGCTGGAGATTGCTTCGCTGCGCTCGCAATGACGCCATGTTTTACGCTGACCGCAAAATTCGATTGGCAAGCCGCCGCCGCATAACCACATAGGCGCCAGCCAATCATTCCATTGCAGGGGCTCCTTCATGAGCGATTTCGACTATGATCTTTTCGTCATCGGCGCCGGGTCGGGCGGCGTGCGCGCGTCGCGCGTCGCGGCGTCGCACGGCGCGCGCGTCGCGGTGGCGGAGGAGCATCGGGTCGGCGGCACCTGCGTGATCCGCGGCTGCGTGCCCAAGAAATTGCTCGTTTACGGCGCCCATTTCGCCGAGGATATTCACGACGCGCGCAAGTTCGGCTGGGACGTTCCCGACTGCACATTCAACTGGGATGTGCTGCGCGACAATGTGCTCGCCGAGGTCGACCGGCTCGAAGGGCTCTACGGCCAGACGCTCGACAGCCACAAGGTCACGCTGTTCAAGACCCGCGCCACTGTCGTCGGCCCCCAGAAGGTGCGGTTGGCCGACGGCAAGGAACTGACCGCCGAGCGCATCCTGATCGCGACCGGCGGCTGGCCGCACGTCCCCGAATTTCCGGGCAGCGACCATGCGATCACGTCGAACGAGGTCTTTCACCTCGACGCGCTGCCAAAGCGGATCGTGATCGCGGGCGGCGGCTATATCGCCAACGAGTTCGCCGGTATCTTCAATGAATTCGGCAGCAAGGTGACGATCGTCAATCGCGGCGATACGATCCTGCGCGGCTATGACGAGCAGATTCGCGACCGGCTGCTCCAGATTTCGATGACCAAGGGCATCGATTTCAAGTTCAACGCGCCGTTCCAGTCGATCGAGAAGCAGGAAGACGGCACGCTGACCGTCCATCTCGAAAATTGCGAGCCGATCGAGGCCGAGGCGGTGCTGGTCGCGGCGGGCCGGGTTCCGAATACGAAAGGGCTGGGGCTCGAGGAGATCGGGGTCGCACTCGACGAAAAAGGGGCGGTTGTCGTCGATGCGACGAACCAGTCGTCGGTGCCGAGCCTCTATGCCGTCGGCGACGTCACCAACCGCATCCAACTCACGCCGGTGGCGATCCGCGAGGGGCAGGCGTTTGCCGACAGCGTCTTCGGCGGCAAGCCGACGCTCGTCGATTATGCGAATGTCCCGAGCGCGGTGTTCAGCCACCCGCCGATCGGCGCGGTCGGCATGACCGAGGCCGAGGCCCGCAACAGGCTCGGCTCGGTGCGCATCTATACCAGCGATTTTCGCGCGATGAAGAATGTCCTCGCGGGCCGCAACGAGCGCGCGCTCTACAAGATGGTGGTGAATGAGGCGACCGACCAGGTCGTCGGACTGCACATGATCGGCCCCGACGCGCCCGAGATATTGCAGGCCGCGGCGGTCGCGGTGAAGGCCGGGCTGACCAAGGCCGATTTCGACGCCACCGTCGCGCTGCACCCCAGCATGGCGGAAGAATTGGTGCTGATGAAATAAGGTTTCGGCCTGCAACCCTTATGCGCTATTCTCTCGTGGAAAAGCGAGGGGAGGGCATATGGTCGGCACGGCATTGGTTACCGGAGGCAGCGGCTATATTGCGGGCTTCCTGATCCGCCAACTCATCGACAATGGCTGGACCATCCACGCCACGGTCCGCAGCCTGACGCGCGAGCCCGAGGTGCGGGGTTGGCTGAACGTCGACAACGACCGGCTGAAAGTCTTTGCCGCCGATCTGGAGCATGACGCGGGCTGGGCCGAAAGCATCGCCGGCTGCACCCATGTCGCCCACGTCGCCTCGCCCTTTCCGCTCGGCGTGCCCAAGCATCCCGACGAGTTGATCGTTCCGGCGCGCGAGGGCGCGCTCCGCGCGCTGCGTTTCGCGCGGGCGGCGGGGATCAAGCGCTTCGTGATGACCTCGTCGATGGCGGCGATCGCTTATGGCCATGGCGACGGCGGCGGCATCTATGCCGAAGCCGACTGGACCAATCTCGATAACCCCGGCGTCATGGCCTATCCGCGCTCGAAGACGATCGCCGAGCGCGCCGCCCGCGACTGGATCGCGGCCGAGGGCGGCGGCATGGAATTCGCCTCGGTCAATCCCGCGGCGGTGTTCGGGCCGTTGCTCTCCGACGATCTGTCGACTTCGATCGAACTGGTGAAGCAATTGCTTGAGGGCAAGGTGCCGATGTGCCCCGACATCGGTTTTGGCATCATCGATGTGCGCGACGTTGCCGACCTCCATTATCGCGCGCTGACCGCGCCCGATATCCGTGACGAGCGCTATGTCTGTTCGGGGCCGTTCCTGAAGATGATCGACGTCGCAAACATGCTGACCGCGAACCTGGGCGAACAGGCGAAAAAGGTGCCGACGCGCAAGATGCCCGACTGGCTGCTCAAGATCTTCGCGCTGGTCCGCCCCGAACTCAAGCAACTCGTCGCCGAACTCGGTAATGTTCGCGGCGGCGACAGCCGTCACGCGATGGAAACGCTCGGCTGGACGATGCGGCCGCCCGAGGAAGCGATCCTGGCGACGGCGCACAGCCTGATCGAGCGAGGGATTGTGAAGGTGTAAATTCCCCCTCCCGCTTGCGGAGGGGAGCGGATCATCCAATCCGGTAAGGCACCACGCCCCGGCGGTCGGGGTCGACGAGGATCGGGCGGTCACTGGGCGGGAAGGCGCGCTGGTCGCAATCGTCGCGCGGGCAGATGCGGCACGACAGGCCGATCCGCGCGGCGCTTTGGGGGGCAGCGACATCGACCCCGTCGGCATAGACGAAATCGGCGGCATATTGCGCCTCGCACCCGAGTGCGACGGCGTAGCGGCGCGGGGATCGCGCATAGCTGCCCGACGGCTTCACCAGCCCCTTTGCCATCGACACATAGCGCAGACCATCGGGCGTCTCGGCGAGCTGGAACAGGATGCGGTCGGGGATCGCCGCCGCTTCGTGGACGACCCACAAGGGGCAGGCGCCGCCGAAGCGTGCGAATTGCAGCCGCGTCGCACTGTGGCGCTTGGTGATGTTGCCCGCCATATCGACGCGGCAGAAAAACATCGGGATACCGCGCGCACCGGGGCGTTGGAGGGTCGAGAGGCGGTGGCACGCCTGCTCGAAGCTGACGCCATAGTCCATGCGCAGCCGGTCGATGTCGTGCCGCACCGCGCGGGCGCTGGCGCGAAAGGGGGTGTAGGGCATCAGCACCGCGCCCGCGGCGTAATTGGCGAGGCCGACGTGCAGCAACTGGCGCGCCGCCGCGGTGCGCAGCGGCGACGCCTCGACCACCGCGGCGATCTCGCCCGCGAGCGCGAGTGCGGCGAGTTGGTGCGCGAGCTGGAAGCGGCGGCTTTCGGGCGGCTGCGACGGGTCGATGACGAGGTGGCGCATCGTCGCGTCATAGTCGCGCAGCGCCTGCGCCTGATGATAGACGATCGAGATGCCGAGCGCATCGCGCAACCGCCGCTCGATCGTCTCGATCGCGGGCGACGGGTCGCGCCCACGAAGCTGCCCCGCCAGCGCCTCGGCGGCGCGGTCGATACTGTCGACATAATTGCCCGCGTCGTGGAACCAGTCGCGCACCTCCTCCCACGGCAGGCGGCTGCCCTCGGCGGTGCCGCCGGTCAGGGCTTCGTCGATGATCTGGAGCCGCTGCCCGGCGCGGCGATAGGCGGCATGGAGCGCGACGAACTGGTCGGCGAGCTGCGGCTGTTGCAGCGCCGCGCGTTCGAGCTGATCGGGCGCGATCGGCGCGGGGGCGAACAGCGGGTCGGCGGCGGCTTCGCGCAGCGCCGCGGCGCGGCGGTCGCCGGTGTCGGCGGCGACCTCCTCCCATTCGAGCGGGAAGAGCTTTTGCAACCGGTCGAGCAGGACGGGGGTGAGCGGCCGGCCGTCATGCTCGATCTGGCTGAGATAGGAGGCCGAGATGCCGAGCCGCGCCGCGAAGTCGGCCTGGCGGAGGGCGCGGGCTTCCCGAAGTTGGCGAAGTTGCCGCCCAGCGTAGAGTCGTGACTGCACCATCGCGCGACAGGTTAGTTTGCAAATTGATACTTTGCAACTTTGCAAGTTCACATTTGCGTCGCTGCCGCCAAACGGGCAGGGGAAGCTGTCCAATGCCGTGGGCCAATTTCGTGGGAGAGCCGCATGTCCGCCAATATCACCGAAATGGAAGGCCGCCGTGCCGCCGCCGCTCTGGGCGGCGGGCAGAAGCGCATCGATGCGCAGCATGCCAAGGGCAAGCTGACCGCGCGCGAGCGGCTCGACGTGCTGCTCGATCATGGCTCGTTCGAGGAACTCGACACCTATGTCGAGCATGATTGCGTCGATTTCGGAATGCAGGACCAGAAAATTCCGGGCGACGGCGTCGTCACCGGATCGGGGACGATCAACGGCCGCCTCGTCTATGTCTTCAGCCAGGATTTCACGGTTTTCGGCGGCTCGCTGTCGAAACGCCACGCCGAAAAGATCTGCAAGGTCATGGAAAAGGCGATGCTCGTCGGGGCGCCGGTGATCGGCCTGAACGACAGCGGCGGCGCGCGCATTCAGGAAGGCGTGGCGTCGCTCGGCGGCTATGCCGACGTGTTCCAGAAGAATGTGCTCGCCAGCGGCGTCGTCCCGCAGATCAGCCTGATCATGGGGCCATGCGCGGGCGGCGCGGTTTACAGCCCGGCGATGACCGACTTCATTTTCATGGTGAAGGACAGCAGCTATATGTTCGTCACCGGCCCCGATGTTGTCAAAACCGTCACCAACGAGGTCGTCACGCAGGAAGAACTCGGCGGCGCGATCACCCACACGACGAAAAGCTCGGTCGCCGATCTGGCGTTCGAAAATGACATCGAGGCGCTGCTCGCGGCGCGCGATTTTTTTGACTATCTGCCCGAAAACAACCGCAGCGGCGTGCCGGTCCGTCCGACGAGCGATCCTTATGACCGCAAGGAAACCAGCCTCGACACGCTGATCCCGCCGAACGCGAACCAGCCCTATGACATGCACGAACTGATCCGCAAGACGATCGACGAAGGCGATTTCTTCGAGGTGCAGCCGGCGCACGCGGGCAACATCATCTGCGGCTTCGGCCGCATCGAGGGACGCACGATCGGCATCGTCGCGAACCAGCCGCTGGTGCTCGCGGGGGTGCTCGACATCAATTCGTCGAAGAAGGCGGCGCGCTTCGTCCGTTTCTGCGATGCGTTCGAGATTCCGATCGTCACCTTTGTTGATGTCCCCGGCTTCCTGCCCGGCACGGCGCAGGAATATGGCGGCATCATCAAGCATGGCGCGAAGCTGCTCTTCGCTTATGCCGAGGCGACGGTGCCCAAGATCACGGTGATCACGCGCAAGGCCTATGGCGGCGCTTATGACGTGATGGCGTCAAAGCATCTGCGCGGCGATCTGAACTATGCGTGGCCGACTGCCGAGATCGCGGTGATGGGCGCGAAGGGCGCAGTGGAAATCATCTTTCGCAGCGACATCGGCGATCCCGAAAAGATCGCTGAACGCACGAAGGAATATGAGGACCGCTTCGCCAATCCCTTCGTCGCGGCGCAGCGCGGTTACATCGACGAGGTGATCTATCCGCACTCGACGCGGCGGCGGATCGCGCTGGGGCTGCGGAAGCTGCGGAACAAGCAGTTGGAGAATCCGTGGAAGAAGCATGACAATATTCCGCTGTGATGGATGAGTTGAGAAGCCTCGCTATTTATATCGTGCCGTTGATGCTGATGATCGTCGCATTGCCGACAATGACAGTGATTTCGGCTCGGCGGACTGGCGAATTGAAAATTCCTCGTCGGGGCAGGCAGCAGTTTGTTCTTCGCCGATCGGAAGATACGGCGCGATTTGATGCCGAGCTTGGTTTTCTTCAGAAAGTGACAGTCGCAATAGGACTGTTTTTCATGGCAACATTAGTATGGATATTTTCTAGGTGAAACTGGGCCGTCTCAACCATATCGGCGTCGCGACGCCGTCGATCGCCGACAGCATCGTCATTGCGAGCGAAGCGAAGCAATCTCCAGCCTTCGATCTTGCGCAAGCTGGCGGGCTGGGGATTGCCGCGTCGCCTGCGGCTCCTCGCAATGACGGTGGGTGGGTGTCGTGGCGTAATTCCTTTCTCGCTCTTCTGATGGCTCCGGCCCTGTTGGCCGCGCCTGCGGCGTCGGCGTTCGATCCTGACACGCCGGTCGGGGTGGTCAAGGAGGCCTTCCCGGTCGTGCTCGGCAGCGACGAGGACATGACGATCGACGCCGCGTTCCGCGCAGCCTTCGCACTGCCGAAAGGCGCCAAGGTGGAGGCCGAGCGCGTGATCGACGATCGCAGCTATCAGTTCCGACCCGTCGCGATCCATCTGCTGGCGGACGATGTCGCTGTGCTGCTGAGCGTCGGCGGGCTCGACGAGGCGGGGCATGGCGATGGTGGGCTCAACGCGATCCACTATCTGAAATCGAGCCCGAACGGCTGGGTCAGGCAGGGCGAATGGATCGACCTGGGTGCGGTCGGCACGATCGGCAATGGCGCGACGAGTTGGGCCTTCACCAATCTGCTCGGCCGTAACCCCTATCTGGTCACCGCGGGCGGCGGCGTGTGGCAGGGCTGCGCGGTCAGTTCCGCGGTCGTCACCGAACTGACCCCCGACGGCCCCGTCGATCGCGGCGGCTTCACCGATTCGATGAGCTCGGGCGCCGGGATCGGCCAGACCGAGCAGGACTATGACGGGCGGATCGCCGCCGCGATTCCCGACAAGAGCTTTACCGTCGCCTACACCGGCACGCGGTCGTTCAAGCAGCAATATGTGCTGAACGATGGCAAATATGAACTGGTCGGCAAGGATCGGGTGCCGGGTTGCTGAGGAGAAGATTATGAAACTGGGCCGCCTCAACCATATCGGCGTCGCGACGCCCTCGATCGCCGACAGCATCGTCTTTTACCGCGACGTGATGGGCGCGACGACGATTCACGAGCCGTTCGACATCGCCGATCAGGGCGTGAAGGTCTGTTTCGTCGATACGCCCGGCGCCGATGGAGCGCTTACGGGCACGCAGATCGAACTGGTCGAGCCGCTGCCCGGCAACACCTCGATCGCGGGGTTCCTCGAGAAGAACCCGGCGGGGGGGCAGCATCATATGTGCTATGAAGTGCCCGACATTCATGCCGCCAAGGCCGCGTTCGAGGCGCTGGGCAAGCGGGTGCTGGGGGAGCCGCGGATCGGGGCGCACGGGACTTTGATCTTCTTCGTCCATCCGCGCGACATGGGCGGGGTGCTGACCGAGATTATGGAGACGCCGAAGGGCGGGCACTAAAGTCCTTCTCCCCTTGCGGGAGAAGGATACGAAGGCTTGCCGCTTCAGCGGCTAGCCGCAGTTGGATGAGGGGTTGCGAGCGACGCTCGCGCGGTCCTTTGGACCGCAACCCCTCACCCAGCTTCAACTAGGCGGCAAGCCGCCAAGTTTTCGCAACCCTCTCCCGCAAGGGGAGAGGGGAATGAGGTTGAGATACGATTATGACCGACAAGCCGACCATCGACCAATGGGCCGCCGCCGCCGACAAGGAAGTGAAGGGCCGCGATCTGACCTGGCACACGGCCGAGGGGATCGACGTCAAGCCGCTCTATACCGCCGAGGATGTGCAGGTTGATCCGGGCCTGCCCGGTTTCGCGCCCTTCACCCGCGGCGTGCGCGCGTCGATGTATGCGGGGCGGCCGTGGACGATCCGGCAATATGCGGGCTTTTCGACCGCCGAGGAATCGAACGCTTTCTATCGCCGCAACCTTGCGGCGGGGCAGAAGGGGCTGTCGGTCGCTTTCGACCTCGCGACGCACCGCGGCTATGACAGCGATCACCCGCGCGTCACCGGCGATGTCGGCAAGGCGGGGGTCGCGATCGATAGCGTCGAGGATATGAAGATCCTGTTCGACGGCATCCCGCTCGACCAGATGTCGGTTTCGATGACCATGAACGGCGCGGTGATCCCCATCCTCGCCTTCTTCATCGTCGCGGGCGAGGAGCAGGGGGTCGACCGCAAATTGCTCGACGGGACGATCCAGAACGACATCCTCAAGGAGTTCATGGTCCGCAACACCTATATCTACCCGCCCGAACCCTCGATGCGGATCATCTCGGACATCTTCGGCTACACCAGCCGCGAGATGCCGAAGTTCAACAGCATCTCGATCAGCGGCTATCATATGCAGGAAGCCGGGGCGACGCAGGTGCAGGAACTGGCCTTCACCATCGCCGACGGCGCCGAATATGTGCGCTATGGCGTCGCGAGCGGCCTCGACATCGACAAATTCGCGGGGCGTCTGTCCTTCTTCTTTGCGATCGGCATGAATTTTTTCATGGAGATCGCCAAGCTGCGCGCCGCGCGAGTGCTGTGGCACCGCGTGATGACCAACCTTGGCGCCAGGGACGAGCGGTCGAAGATGCTGCGGACGCATTGCCAGACCTCGGGTGTCTCGCTCACCGAGCAGGACCCCTATAACAATGTCATGCGCACGACGATCGAGGCGATGGCGGCGATGCTGGGCGGGACGCAGTCGCTGCACACCAACGCGCTCGACGAAGCGATCGCGCTGCCAACCGATTTTTCGGCGCGCATCGCGCGCAACACCCAGATCGTCATCCAGGAAGAAACCGGGATGACCAAGGTCGTCGATCCGCTCGGCGGCTCATACTATGTCGAGGCGCTGACCCAGGAGCTGGTCGACAAGGCGTGGGAGATCATCGAGCGCGTCGAAAAGGAAGGCGGCATGGCGAAGGCCGTCGCCGCAGGCTGGCCCAAGGCGATGATCGAAACCGCCGCCGCGGCGCGGCAGGCGCGCGTCGATCGCGGCGACGATGTGATCGTCGGGGTGAACAAATATCGCCTGAAGGATGAAGACCTGCTCGAAACGCTCGAGGTCGATAACGCCAAGGTGCGCGAAGGCCAGATCGCGCGGATCAACAAGACCAAGGCGAACCGCGACGAAAGTACGTGCCAGGCGGCGCTGAAGGCGCTGCGCGACGGCGCGGCGGGGCAGTCGAGCATCGAGAACAACCTGCTCGCGCTCGCGGTCGAGGCGGCGCGCGCGCGCGCGACGCTCGGCGAGATTTCGTCGGCGATGGAGGAAAGCTTCGAGCGTTATGGCACCCAGCCGACGCCGGTGAAGGGCGTCTATGCCGCGCCTTATGCGGGCGACCCGCGCTGGCAGGCGGTGATCGACGGCGTTGCCGCGGTCGAACGGCGCATGGGGCGCAAGCCGAAGCTGCTCGTCGCCAAGATGGGACAGGACGGGCATGATCGCGGCGCGAACGTCATCGCCTCGGCGTTCGGCGACATGGGGTTCGACGTCGTGTCGGGGCCGCTGTTCCAGACGCCCGAGGAGACGGTGGTGCTGGCGCTCGATTCGGGCGTCGATGTCGTCGGCGCGTCGAGCCTCGCGGCGGGGCACAAGACGCTGATCCCCGAACTGATCGCCAAGCTGCGCGAGGCCGGCCGCACCGACATCAAGGTCATCGCGGGCGGCGTCATCCCGCCGCAGGATTATGATTATCTGCGCGACGCCGGGGTGCAGGGCATCTATGGCCCCGGCTCGAACGTGGTCGAATGCGCCGCCGACGTGCTGCGCCTGCTCGGCCACAATATGCCGCCATTGGAGGATGCCGCATGAGCGACACCATCGACGAAGCCAAGGTAAGCGCCGCGCCGGGGGCAGACGATGCCGACACCTTCCTCTACGACTATTTCAAGCATCTGACGTCATTGTCGGTGCTGACCTTGGGCGGGGTATTGGCGATTTCGACCGGGACGGAAGCGGCGGGCGCGTCGCGCGCGTCGATGATCGCCGTGGTCGCGCTGGTCGGCGTCGCCGCATTGTTTGCGTTCAGCGGGACCAGCGAAATCGTCCGGCAAAAGGCGACCGGCAAGATCAAGAGCAAGTCGCTGACCTTCTATCGCGTTGGGGCGCCCATCGCCCTGTCGCTGGGCGTCGGTGCTTTCCTCTATCTTTTCCTGAAAGGTTTTCCGGCATGACACAGAAACCCGAAACGCTGGCGGTCCACGCCGGCACCGCGCCCGATCCGACGACCAAGGCGCGGATCACCCCGATCTATCAGACCGCCTCCTATGTGTTCGACGATGTCGATCACGCCGCGCGGCTGTTCAACCTTCAGGAATTCGGGAATATCTACACCCGGATCATGAACCCGACCAACGGCGCGCTGGAGGGCAAGATCGCGGCGCTGGAGGGCGGGCAGGCGGCGCTGGCGGTGGCGTCGGGCCATGCCGCGCAGTTCCTGGCCTTTCACACGCTGATGGAGCCCGGGTGCGAGATCGTCGCGGCGAAGAAACTCTATGGCGGCTCGCTCAACCAGATGGGGCAGAGCTTTCGCAAGATGGCGTGGACGACGCGCTTCGTCGATGCCGACGATGCGGGCAATGTCGCCGCCGCGATCAACGACAACACCCGCGCGGTGTTCATCGAAAGCCTCGCCAACCCCGGCGGCGTGGTGCAGGACATCGAGGCGATCGCGAAGGTCGCGCACGATGCCGGGGTGCCGCTGATCGTCGACAATACGATGGCGACGCCGATGTTGTGTCGCCCGATCGAGCATGGCGCCGACATCGTCGTCCATTCGACGACCAAATTTTTGAACGGCCACGGCAATGCGATCGGCGGGGTGATGATCGACGCGGGGTCGTTCGACTGGGCGAAGGGTGGCAAATATCCGACGTTGAGCGAGCCCAATGCGTCCTATCACGGCCTGAAATTCACCGAGGCGTTCGGTAATCTCGCCTTCATTCTCGCCGCGCGGACGCTCGGCCTGCGCGACCTCGGCCCGGCGCTCGCGCCGATGAACGCCTTCCTCGCGCTGACGGGCATGGAGACGCTGGCGCTGCGCATGGACCGGCATTGCAGCAACGCGATCGAGCTTGCCCAATGGCTGAAAGCGCATCCGAAGATCGACTGGGTCTCCTACGCCGGCCTGCCCGACAGCCCCTATCATGGCCTTGCCAATAAATATCTCGGCGGTCGCGGCGGGTCGGTGTTCACCTTTGGCCTCAAGGGCGGGTATGACGCGGGGGTCAAGCTCGTCTCGTCGGTCAGGATGTTCAGCCACCTGGCCAATTTGGGCGACACGCGCTCGCTGATCATCCACCCCGCCTCGACCACCCACAGCCAGCTTTCCGAAGCCGAGCTGGTCGAGGCCGGCGCCGGTCCCGACGTGGTGCGCGTGTCGGTCGGCATCGAGCATATCGACGACATCATCGCCGACCTGGCGCAAGCATTGGAGAGCATCGCATGAGCGAGACCCGCACCGACTGGACGCGCGAGGAAATCGCCGAACTGTTCGACCTGCCGTTCGACGAACTGATGTGGGAGGCGCAGGGCGTCCACCGCCGCCATCATGCGCGGGGGCAAGTGCAGCTCTGCACCTTGCTCAGCATCAAGACCGGCGGTTGCCAGGAAGACTGCGGCTATTGCTCGCAGTCGGCGCATGCCGACAGCGGGCTGAAAGCGACCAAGCTGATGGACGTCCGCGCCGTGCTGCAAGCGGCGGCCGAGGCGAAGGATGCGGGCTCGAAACGGTTCTGCATGGGCGCCGCATGGCGCAACCCCAAGGACCGCGACATGCCCGCGATCGTCGAGATGGTCGAGGGGGTGCGCCAGATGGGCATGGAAACCTGCATGACGCTGGGGATGCTCAGCAAGGAACAGGCGCAGACGCTCGCGGTCGCGGGGCTCGATTATTATAATCACAATATCGACACCAGTCCGGAGAATTACGGCAATATCATCTCGACACGGACGTTTCAGGACCGGCTCGACACGTTGGAAGAGGTTCGCAACGCCGGGATCAACGTCTGTTCGGGCGGGATCGTCGGGCTGGGCGAGACGCGCGCCGACCGCGTCGGCTTCGTCCACGCGCTCGCGACGCTCGAACGCCATCCCGAGAGCGTGCCGGTCAACGCGCTGATCCCGATCAAGGGCACCGTGCTCGGCGACATGCTCGCCGACACGCCGCTGGCGCAGATCGACGACATCGAATTCGTCCGCACCGTCGCCGTCGCGCGCATCACCATGCCCAAATCGATGGTCCGCCTGTCGGCAGGCCGCGAGAGCATGTCGGAGGCGACGCAGGCGCTCTGTTTCATGGCGGGCGCGAACAGCATCTTCACCGGCGACAAGCTGCTCACCACGGGGAACCGCGGCGACAGCGCTGACGCCGCGCTGTTCGCGAAGCTGGGGCTGCGGCCGATGGAGAGCGAGGAGCCGATGCGGATGGAGGCGGCGGAGTGAGTGGGTGGAGCCGATTGCTGTCGTGGTTGCGGTTGTGGGCTTGCTCCTGTGGCTGATGTTTGTGTCGGGCATGTTCATGCACGGCGATTGAGATGAGTGTCCCCCCTCCCGCTTGCGGGAGGGGTTAGGGGAGGGCCTGTTCCCTTCGAGAAAGTTTCGATTTTCGTTTGCGGACAGGCCCTCCCCCGGCCCCTCCCGCAAGCGGGAGGGGAGTATAGAGTGTTCAAGAAAATCCTGATCGCCAACCGCGGTGAAATCGCCTGCCGCGTTATCAAGACCGCGCGCCGCATGGGCATCGCGACCGTTGCCGTCTATTCGGACGCCGACGCGCGCGCGCCGTTCGTGGCGATGGCCGATGAGGCGGTGCATATCGGCGCGTCGCCCGCGTCCGAATCCTATCTGATCGCCGACAAGATCATCGCGGCGTGCAAGGAAACCGGGGCCGATGCGGTGCATCCGGGCTATGGCTTCCTGTCCGAACGCACCAGCTTTGCCGAGGCGCTGGCCAAGGAAGGCATCGCCTTCGTCGGCCCGCCGGTGAACGCGATCGCGGCGATGGGCGACAAGATCGAATCGAAAAAACTCGCGCTGGCGGCGGGGGTCAATGTCGTCCCCGGCTTCGTCGGTGAGATCGACGATACCGAACATGCGGTGCGTATCTCGAACGAGATCGGCTATCCGGTGATGATGAAGGCGTCGGCGGGCGGCGGCGGCAAGGGGATGCGGCTGGCTTATGATGAGAAGGACGTCCGCGAAGGCTTTGAGGCGACCAAGCGCGAAGGCCTCAACAGCTTCGGCGACGACCGTGTGTTCATCGAGAAGTTCATCCTCAATCCGCGCCACATCGAGATCCAGATTCTCGGCGACCAGCATGGCAACATCCTCTACCTCAACGAGCGCGAATGCTCGATCCAGCGGCGGCACCAGAAGGTGGTCGAGGAAGCGCCGTCGCCCTTCGTCACCCCCGCGATGCGGAAAGCGATGGGCGAACAATGCGTCGCGCTGTCGCGCGCGGTCGGCTATTATAGCGCGGGCACGGTCGAACTGATCGTCAGCGGCGCCGACCCGACGGGCGAGAGCTTCTATTTCCTCGAAATGAACACGCGGCTCCAGGTCGAGCATCCGGTGACCGAGGCGATCACCGGCATCGACCTGGTCGAACAGATGATCCGCGTCGCGGCGGGCGAAACGCTGGCGATGACGCAGGACGACATCAAGATCGACGGCTGGGCGATCGAGAACCGCGTCTATGCCGAGGACCCCTATCGCGGCTTCCTGCCCTCGACCGGGCGGCTGACGCGCTATCACCCGCCGGTGAAGGGCTGGACCGACGACGGCGCGGAGAATGGCCGCCGCGGCGTCGACGGCGTGCGCGTCGATGACGGCGTGTTCGACGGCGGCGAGGTGTCGATCTTTTACGACCCGATGATCGCCAAGCTGATCACCTGGGGCCAGACGCGCGACGAGGCGGCCGATTTGCAGGTCGCGGCGCTCGACCGCTTCGAACTCGAAGGGCTCGGCCACAATATCGATTTCGTCTCGGCGATCATGCAGCATCCGCGCTTCCGCTCGGGCGAGTTGACGACGGGCTTTATCGCCGAGGAATATCCCGAGGGTTTCCACGGCGCGCCGACCGACGACGCGGTGACGCGCGCGCTAGCGGCGATCGCGGGCTTCATGGCGAGCGCCGAGGCCGACCGCGCGCGGCGCACCGACGGTCAGCTCGGCGACCGGCTCGACCCGCCCGCCAAATGGCAGGTGACGATCGGCGGCGCGAGCCACAAGGTCAAGCTGGGTCACAAGCATATCAAGGTTGACGGCGAAAAGGTCGACATCGCGCTCGAATATACGCCGGGCGACCGGCTGGTCATCGCCGAGATCGACGGCAGCGAACTGGCGGTGAAGGTCGCCAAGACACGCAGCGGCTGGCGGATGACGACGCGCGGGGCCATTCACGAGGTGCGCGTGCTGCCCTGGCATGTCGCCCCGCTCGCGACGCACATGATCGAGAAAGTGCCGCCCGACCTGTCGAGATTCCTCATCTGCCCGATGCCCGGCCTGCTCGTCGCGCTGCACGTGGGTGAGGGCGACGCGGTCGAGGCCGGGCAGCCGCTCGCGACGGTCGAGGCGATGAAGATGGAGAATATCCTGCGCGCCGAAAAGACGGGTGTCGTGAAGACGGTGAACGCGGCGCAGGGCGACAGCCTGGCGGTCGACGCGGTGATATTGGAGATGGAATAAACCTCCTGAAATCGAGGACAGCTACGCGCGAGCGGTGAGGGGCGCCCTGACCCTCACCGTGCTTGTGCCCGTCGATCCTGTCGTGCTGTGCCTGGGGTCGCGAAATTTTCTCACCAAAGGCATTCGATGCCTTTGTGGCATCGCGCGAACTCGCCGATCATCGCACATCTGCCGATTTGTTCGCGGCTCCCGTCCCTGGCGCCCGCTTGTCCCGTTCGACCGATCGCGCGAAGAATGACCGCGTCGCGCGTGGATGGAACGCATTCAGATAAATAGCGTTTTTGATCGGAGACGCCCGCCTGCCAGACAGCCGCGGCTATCGGGCCCTCACAGACCTTTCATGTGGGAGAGCTGCGATGTCGAAATCCAAGAACTCGTCCGGCCAGAAAAATTCTTTACGCGACCATCCGCCGGGATCCGGTCAGGTGCCGACCGAAGCGGTCCTTGGCGCGGGCGGGGAGCTTCACCAGAATGTTTCGGCCAAGATCGCCGATGATGATGGGGCTGCCTTTCTGACCGACAATTTCGGCCACCGCATTTCCGACAACCAGAACAGCCTCAAGGCAGGCGAGCGCGGCCCGACCCTGCTCGAGGACTTCGTCCTTCGCGAGAAAATCTTTCATTTCGACCATGAGCGTATTCCCGAACGCATCGTCCATGCGCGCGGATCGGGCGCGCATGGCGTGTTCGAATGCACCAAGGCCATTCCCGGTCTGACCAAGGCGTCGATCTTTCAGAAGGCGGGCGGCACCTGCCCGGTCTTTGTGCGTTTTTCGACCGTCGCGGGCGGCGCCGGGTCGATCGATACGCCGCGCGACGTTCGCGGTTTCGCGGTCAAGCTCTATACCGACACCGGCAACTGGGACCTTGTCGGCAACAACATCCCGGTCTTCTTCATCCAGGACGCCATCAAGTTCCCCGACCTCGTCCACAGCGTGAAGATGGAGGCCGATCGCGGCTATCCGCAAGCGGCGAGCGCGCACGACACGTTCTGGGATTTCATCGGCCTGATGCCCGAGTCCATGCACACGATCATGTGGGCGATGTCCGACCGCGCGATCCCGCGGTCGCTGAGGATGATGGAGGGTTTCGGTGTCCACACCTTCCGCTTCGTCAATGAAAAGGGCGAGGGCAAGTTCGTCAAATTCCACTGGAAGCCGGTGCTTGGCATCCAGTCGACGATATGGGACGAGGCGGTCAAGATCGCGGGTGCCGATCCCGATTTCCATCGCCGCGACCTGTTCGAGGCGATCGACGCCGGCGATTTCCCGGCGTGGGATCTCGGCGTGCAGCTGTTCGACGAGGCTTTTGCGGCAAAGCAGCCCTATGACGTGCTCGACGCGACCAAGCTGATCCCCGAGGAAGATCTTCCGGTCGAGATCATCGGGCGCATGACGCTCAATCGCAACGTCGACAATTTCTTTGCCGAGACCGAGCAGGCCGCATTCCTGCCGACCAACATCATTCCCGGCATCGATTTCACCAACGATCCGCTGCTCCAGGGGCGGCTCTTCTCCTACCTCGACACGCAGAAATCGCGGCTGGGGACGACCAATTTCCACCAGATCCCGATCAATGCGCCCAAATGCCCGTTCCATAATTTCCAGCGCGACGGGATGATGCAGACGCTGGTTCCTACCGGCCGCGCCAATTACGAGCCCAACAGCCTGGTCGAAGCCGGGGAGGATGGCGGCCCGCGCGCCAGCCCCGAAACGGGATTCACGACCTTCACCGCCAACGACGAGCGCAACGATCCCGGACAGAAGCTGCGCATCCGCGCCGAGTTGTTCGCGGACCATTATAGCCAGCCGCGTCTTTTCTACCGTTCGCAGACGGACAATGAGCAGGCGCATATCGCCTCGGCGCTGGTGTTCGAGCTGTCGAAGGTGACGCTCGATCATGTTCGTGCGCGGGTCGTATCGCGGCTGCGCAACATCGACGAAGGCCTGGCCAAGCGCGTCGCGGAAGGGCTGGCCATCGACCTGCCCGAAAAGGCCAAGGCGGCGAGAGCGCCGATCGACATGGCGCCTTCCGACGCGCTGTCCATCCAGAAGCGCGCGAAGGACATGCTCAAGGGCCGCAAGGTCGGCATATTGTTCGCGGACGGATCGGACAAGGCGGCCATCGACGCGCTCAAAGCTGCGATCGAAAAAGCCGGTGGCACGGCTTTCCTCGTCGCGCCGAAGGTCGGCGGCATCAAGGTCAAGGGCGGCACGCTCAAGGCCGACGGGCAACTCGCCGGATCGCCCTCGGTGCTGTTCGATGCGGTCGCTTCGATCCTGATGCCCGACGCGGCCGCAAAGCTGGCGAAGGATGGCGCGGCGGTGCAGTGGTTCATGGATGCCTATGGCCATTGCAAGACCATCGGCCATTGTAGCGGATCGCAGATCCTGATCGACAAGGCGAATGTCCAACCCGACGAGGGCGTCGTCCCCGTCGAGGATTTCATGAAGACGGGGGTAAAACGCCATTGGGCGCGCGAACCCCATGTGCGTGATCTGGCGTGAAGGAGAGGATGAGATGAAAACCCGGACCATCGAAGACGGCAAGGCCAAGCGCAAGCCGGCCGCCCAGGCCAAGGCGGATGCGGTCGCCAAGGCGAAGGCCGCCGCACCCGATCTGGCCGCGCGGATCGGCAGCGCGCCGAAGACGAAATTCAGGGGCGATCCCGATATCTTCGGGCGGCTGGTCGAGGATCACGACCGCCACCGCGCCCTGCTCGCGATGATCGAGGAAACGACGGGCAAATCGCCTGACCGTGAGGCGGTGTTCCAGGAATTGGTGAAGGAGCTCAAGGCCCATGCCGCGGCGGAGGAGCAGGCGCTCTGGTCGACCGTGATGCGCGATCCCGCGACGACCGACGATGCCCGCCATGCCGTCGCCGAGCATAAGGAGATCGAGGACATGCTCGCCGATCTGGCCGCGCGCGACATGGCCTCGCCCGGCTGGCTCCGGCGCTTCGCCGGCCTCAAGGACGAATATCTCCATCATATCGGCGAAGAGGAGCAGAAGCAGTTCGTGGCCGCCGAGAAGCATCTGCAATCGGCCGATGTCCGCTATATGCGCGGCGTCTTCAACCGCCGCAAAAAGGAAGAAAAAGCCGCGGCGAAGGTCGAGAAGAAGATCAAGCTCAAGGATTGAGTCTCAATGACGGCGACAGGCGCGATGCCCCCGACGCTGGGGCTGCTGCGCCTGTCGCGGTTTACAGACGGGCCATCCCTCGGCCATTGGACGCGCTGGATTTCCGCCTTCGCGGGAATGACGGAGATGATCGATGCACTTGAGTCACGCCGCCGACGCCCCCGCCGCCGAGGCCATTTCCTTCGACGATTTCCTGCGCGTCGATATCCGCGTCGGCACGATCGTCGAGGCCGAGCCCTTTCCCGAGGCGCGTAAGCCGGCCTTCAAGCTGAAGATCGACTTCGGCCCGGCGGTCGGGGTGAAGAAAAGCAGCGCGCAGATTGTGTCGCGCTATGGGCTTGACGAATTGCCGGGGCGGCAGGTCGCGGCGGTGGTCAATTTCCCGCCACGCCAGATCGGGAAATATATGTCCGAGGTGCTGACGCTGGGCTTCGCCGACGAAGCGGGCGAGGTCATCCTCTTCGCCCCCGATCGCGCGGTGCCGAATGGGTCGCGGCTGTTCTAACGCTCGTCAGGTGCCCCGCCCATCAACCGCTTCGCGAGGAACAGCTTGAACAGGATGAACGCTACCAGTCCGACCGTGGCGGTGCCGACGTGGAACAGCCAGAAGCTGGTCGTCGGCATCGACGAATACCAGCCGCCGACCGTGCCGACGATGTAATTGGCGGCAAAGAAGGCGAGGTAATAGATGCCGATGATCGTCGCGTTGAACCGCGCGGGCGCGAGTTTGGTGAACAGCGCGAGGCTGACGGGCAAGATGTGCGCGAAACCGATGCTGTTGAGCAGGTGGAACATCACCGGCCAGAACAGGCCGATCTTGCCGTCGCCCTGTGTTGCCGCCGCGAAGACCAGGCAGAGCCCGCCCGCGATGGTGAAGACGCTGCCGATGATCATCTTGCCGAGTTCGTCGGGTTCGCGGTGGCGTTTGCCATACCAGACATAGAAGGCGGCGACCGCCGCGAGCATCGAGAAACTCGCCGCCGCGTCGATCGTGATCATCCAGCTTGTCGGCAGCGTCGTTCCAAAGAAACTCAACTGGAAATGCTGATCGGCCCAGACGAGATAGGCGTTGAAGATTTCCTGGTTGGTGAGCAGCGCGACCGCGAGGACGGGGACGAGCGTCAGCACCGCCGAGATGCGCAGCCAATCCTGCCGGGTCATCGGCTCGGCGGGTTTCGCATCGGCATTTTTGGAAGGCCGATTGTCAGGGGGCAGCCATGGTCCGGCCATGATATAGAGGATCAGGCCGAGCACCATCACGACCCCGGCGGTGGCGAACCCCCAGTGCCAGCCGACCTTCTCGCCCAGCGTGCCCGAGATCAGCGGCGCCGCGATCACGCTGACGTTGATCGCGATATAGAAGATCTGGAACGCCATCGCGCGGCGCAGGTCGTTCGGGCCGTAAAGCTCGCCGACCTGGCTGGCGATATTGCCCTTGAACAGCCCGACCCCGACGATCAGCGCGAGCAGTGCGAAGAGGAAAGCGCCCTCGAACGCCATCAGGAAATGCCCCACCGCCATGACCAGGCCGCCGAGGATGAGCGTCGTCCGCCGCCCCAGCCAGCGGTCGGCGATCAGCCCGCCGAGGATCGGCGTCAGATAGACGAGCGAAGTGTAATCGCCGAAAATCTTTGACGCGAAGGGCTGACCGTCGATCCCGCCATACCAGCCGCGCAGGGTTTCGAGCCCGACCACCCCCGCCGCATGTTCGGGCAGCAGCAGATAATTGACCATGTAGAGCACGAGCAAAGTCTGCATCGAATAATAGGAAAAGCGCTCGCACCCCTCGACGAAAGCAAGGTAGCCGAGCCCCTTGGGATGGCCCAGAAAGGCGCGGTCGCTGTGGTCCGCCTCGAAATCGGGCGTCGCTTCGGCGATGGTCATGGATTGTCCCCCGGTCGATCTTGCTGCTGGAACCCTAAGGTTTCAGATGAAACTTGCCAGTGGCAATCGACGAACGGCGGGGTAGGATCGTGCGGGAAGGGGAGCGGGTGATGCGCGGACGGATATTGGGCTGGATGATGGCGTTGGGACTTGCGGCGGTGGCGGCACCAGCCGGGGCGGAAGAATTGCGGGGCGGGGGCTATGACGTCATGGTCGTGCGCGATCAGGTCTATGGCCGCGGCCTTGTCGATGCGTCGAACGCGGGCGGGCGGATGCGCGATCTGCGCATGGATGTCTATCGCCCGGTCGAGGAAGGCCGTCCGCTCGCCGATCGTCCCGCGATCATCATGGTTTTCGGCGGCGCCTTTTATCGCGGTTCGAAGGGCGCCGATCATTTCGAGGAGGATGGTGCGTCGGATTCGTCGATGGCCGATTATTGCACGCGGTTCGCGCGCGCCGGCTATGTCTGCGCCGCGATCGAATATCGGCTGGCGCCCGAAGACCCGGGCATCGCGCACGAGCCCGACCCCGCCATGCTTCTGCCGCGCGCGCTTTTGACGGGGCCGGCCGCGACGGCGCGCATCGAGACGGTTCGGGCGCGCATGGCGCTGCCGCCGCTCGACGACGAATCGCGGGCGCAACTCTGGCGTGGGTATCTCGCCGCGACCGACGATCTGGCGGCGGCGGTTCATTATGTGCGGGACCATGCGGCGAGCCTTGGCACGGCGCCCGATCGCATCGCGATCGGCGGATTTTCGGCGGGCGCGATCACCGTGGTCAACGGGGCCTATGGCATGGCGCTTCCGGTCAAGGCGGTCGTCGCCCTATCGGGCGCGATGGGCGCCTATGACATCCGCAAAAGCGTTCGCAAGGGCATGCCGCCCGGCCTTTTCTTTCTGGGGCAGAATGACCTTGCCGGGATCCAGATCGGCGCGCGCGCGGCGCTCGCCGCCCTGAAGCAGGCAGAGGTTCCGACCGAAAGCGCGTGGGTTCCGGGCTTTGGGCATTTTTACCCGATGGGCGCCGTCAGCTTGGGGAGCGACATGAGCCGCTCCACGGTCGAGACGCGCATTCTCGATTTCCTCGGGCGGACGATGGGAGCGAAAGCGGTCGAACCCTAGGGTCAGGACGCCTTAATTCCACGATCGAGGCGTCGAAATGGCGAAGATATCAGGCTTGGGCGGGTGCAGCGGGTAGCATCGCTACCCGCAAGGCCGCACGGGCCTGAGATCGAGGCCATTTCGACGTCCCTGCGGGATTTGACCGATTTTGCCCATGGCTTCGTCGGCAAGTCTTGAAATATCGACATATTCCTTCGCCTTGCCTCCTCGCCCTGAGCAAAATCGCTTCAAACCTCGATCGTGGAATTAAGGGGTCCTGACCCTAGTCGTCGATCAGCGCGACGGCGCGAATCCACCCCGCGCTCGCGCGTTCGATCTTCACCGGGAAGCAGCTCAGCGTCCAGCCGGTCGGGGGCAGCGCGGCGAGGTTCGTCAGTTTTTCGATCTGGTAATAGGGTCTGATCCGCCCCGCCTTATGGCCTTCCCAGATGATCGACGGATCGCGCGTTTCGGCCCAGCGTCTTGCGGTATGGCTGAACGGCGCATCCCAGCTCCACGCATCGGTGCCGACGACCTGCACGCCGCGCTCCGTCAGATAGAGCGTCGCCTCGGCGCCCATGCCGCAACCCTGGTCGGTGAAATATTCGGTGCCGTAGATTGCGCCCGACTGGACGAGGACGATGTCGAGCGGCTGGAGCGTGTGGCCGATGCGCGCGAGTTCGGCCTCGACCTCGGCGCCGCTCACGACATGGCCCGCGGGGCGATCCGAAAAATCGAGCTTCACGCCGGGACGAAAGAACAGGTCGAGCGGTGCTTCGTCGATGCTCGGCGCCGCGCTCGCGCCGCTGTCGGTCGTCGAATGGAAATGCCACGGCGCGTCCATATGGGTGCCATTGTGGGTGCTGAGCGTCACGCTTTCGACCGCCCAGCCTTCGCCGCCCGGAAGGTCGTCCTTCGTCAGGCCGGGAAAGAACATCGCGATCTGCTCCCACGTGTTTTCGTGGGTCATATAGGTGATCTGCGGGCGCATCACCGGCGGGTCGGACACGACATGGTTGGTGATCGGGATCGAAAGGTCGATGAACTGCATGGCGTATAGTCTGCCACCGGAATGACGCTACGCCAAGAAGGCTTGCGCGATGACATGCGGGAGTTAGAGATGGCGCAAAGCCCGAACCGGGGCAGGGGAGAGTGTATGACCGACGCAGCCGCCGTCGCCGACCATGGCGGCGCCTATCAGCCGACCGTGCAGGATATCCGCCTGGTCATCGCCGCTTCTTCGGCGGGGACGATCTTCGAATGGTATGATTTCTTCATCTACGGCACGCTCGCGGCGATCATCGGCAAAGCCTATTTCCCCAGCGACAATGCGACGCTCGAAGTGCTGCTCGTCTGGGCGGGGTTCGCGGTGGGGTTCGGTTTCCGGCCGCTCGGCGCGGTGCTGTTCGGCTTTCTCGGCGACCGGCTGGGGCGCAAATATACCTTCCTGATCACCGTCACCCTGATGGGGATCGCGACCGCGGGCGTCGGGATGATCCCGTCGGCGGCGACGATCGGCATCGCCGCACCGATCATCGTCATCGCGCTGCGCATCCTGCAGGGACTTGCGCTCGGCGGCGAATATGGCGGCGCCGCCATTTATGTGGCCGAACATTCGCCGCCCGAAAAGCGGGGTTTTTACACCAGCTTCATTCAGGCGAGCGTCGTCGGCGGTTTCGTGCTGAGTCTGATCATCGTCCTCGGCTGCAAGGCCGTGATGGCCGACGCGACATGGGAAAGCTGGGGCTGGCGGGTGCCGTTCATTCTGTCGCTGGTGCTGCTTGCCATTTCGCTGTGGATGCGCCTCAAACTGTCCGAAAGCCCGGTGTTTCGCGCGATGAAGGCCGAAGGCGAACTCGCGAAAAATCCGCTCAAGGAAAGTTTCACCTATCCCGGCAATCCGAAACGCATTTTCGTCGCGATGATCGGCATCGCTGCCGGGCTGACGGTGATCTGGTACACCGCCATGTTCTCGGGCCTTTCCTTCCTCAAGGGGCCGATGAAGGTCGACGAGACCGCCGCCGAAATCATCGTCGGGGTGGCCGCGGCGCTCGGCATGGGTTTCTTCGTCTGGGCGGGGCGGTTGTCGGACCGGATCGGGCGGAAGAAGCCGATCGTCTGGGGCTATGGCGTCACGCTGGTGCTGCTCTTTCCGCTGTTCTGGTGGATGGGCAGCGTCGCCAACCCGGCGCTGGAGGCCGCCGCCGAAAAGGCGCCGATCACCGTCACGGGGTCGCAATGCAGCTTCGATCCCTTCGCCAAGCAGCAGGCGACCGCCTGCGGCAAGACGCTCGGCGAACTGACCAAGCTGGGGGTGCCCTATAAGGTGGTGTCGCGCGACAGCGGCTTCGACAGCGTCGCGATCCATATCGGCGGCAAGCAGGTCGCGAGCGATGATCCGGTCCTGCTCAAGCCCGCGCTCGAGGCGATGGGCTACAGCTTCGAGCCGCAGGTTCCCGGCGTGCTGGGCATATCCGTCATCCTCGTCGTACTGCTCGGGCTGAGCGCCTTGTCGGGCTTCACCTATGGCCCCGTCGCCGCGCTGCTGTCCGAAATGTTCCCGCCGCACGTCCGCTATTCGTCGCTGTCGATCCCCTATCATATCGGCTGCGGCTATTTCGGCGGTTTCCTGCCGCTGATCGCGAGCTTCATCATCGCCAAGACGGGCAACGCCTATGCCGGCCTGTGGTACACATGGGGCGTGGTCCTCGTCGCCTTCCTGATCACCATCTTCATGCTGGAGGAGCCGGTCGAGGGCCAGTGGGACAAGCCGCGCGCGGGCTGACCCATTGGCGCTGCCGGCAAAGGCGTATAGGCCGGACGAATGATCGACATCGCGTCCCCGCTCCGCCTTCGTCTCGATTCCGCCGCGCTCGTCCGCAACTGGCAATGGCTGGCGTCGCAAAGCGGCGCGGCGGCGTGCGGCGCGGCGATCAAGGCCGACGGCTATGGGCTGGGCGCCGCGCAGGTGATGCGTCATCTTGCCGCCGCGGGATGCCGCGACTTTTTCGTCGCGACCTGGGCCGAGGCTGCGGCGGTAATGCCGCTGGCCGGCGATGTGTCGCTGTCGGTTTTCCACGGGGTTGGGGAGGCCGATATGGTCGCCGCGCGGACGCTGCCCGCGCGGCCCGTCCTGAACAGCGTCGAGCAGGTCCAGCGCTGGCGCGCGGCGGGCGAGGGGCGGCCTTGCGACGTCATGGTCGACACCGGCATGAACCGCCTCGGCCTGCGGGTCGAGGAAGCGCTTGGCGGCGCGCTCGACGGGCTGGCGATCGAGACTTTGCTCAGCCATCTCGCTTCGGCCGACGAGGATAGCAACCAGAATGCGCGGCAACTTGCCGCCTTCCGGGTCGTGCGGCAGGCTGTCCCGGCGCGGCGCTATAGCCTCGCGAACAGCGCGGGCATCTGCCTAGGCCGCGACTATGGCTTCGACCTGACGCGCCCCGGGCTGGCGCTTTACGGTGGCGTGCCGAGGCGCGAGGCGGCGGGGCATATCCGCCAGACCGTCTTTCCCGAAGCGCGGGTGCTGCAAATGCGCGACGTGCGCGGCGGCGAGGCGGTCGGCTATGGCGCGGCCTGGACCGCCCCGGCGGACGCCCGCGTCGCGATCGCCAACATGGGCTATGCCGACGGCTATCTGCGCTGTCATGCAGGCAGCGGCGGCGCGACATGGAACGGCCACGCGCTGCCGCTTGTCGGCCGCGTTTCGATGGATATGATCGCCTTCGACGCGAGCGCGGCCGCCGGCCTTGCCGAGGGCGAGTGGCTGGCGATCGATTACGACCTGCCATCGACCGCCGCGCGCAGCGGCCTGTCGCAATATGAACTGCTCACGGGGTTGGGGAAGCGGTTCGAGCGTGCGTGGCTTTAGGATTGGGAGGCATTGCACTGAACATGGTCCCGAACCTGTCGACCGCCACCCGAATCGGGTGCACGGGCCTCGCATGTTGCGGCGCATCAATATTTGATGTTAAAGTCGGGTGTCACGAACGGGGACGGGCGAACCGGGGCGGGAACGGCCGGCGGCGATCGATCAGGAGTGTAAGGGCAGCATGGCAAAGTCAAAGACGGCCGCGGACGGCGATGTCGTCACCATCAAGAAATACGCCAACCGGCGCCTCTATGACACCGAACGCAGCTGCTACATCACGCTCGATGATCTGGGCGCGATGGTGCGTGAGGGGCGCGATTTTCGCGTCGTCGATGCGAAAAGCGGCGATGATATCACGCACAATGTGCTGACACAGATCATCATGGACACCGAAACGCGCGGCGAGACGCTGTTGCCGGTCACTTTCCTGCGCCATCTGATCGGCATGTATGGCGACAAGATGCAGTCGATGGTGCCGCAATATCTGGAAGCGTCGATGACCGCCTTCCGCAAGAACCAGCAGGACGTCCGCGCCGCGATCGAAGGCGCCATCGGGTCGAACCCGCTCGCCGAACTGACGCGCCGCAACC
This sequence comes from Sphingopyxis lindanitolerans, assembly GCF_002993885.1. Classification (NCBI taxonomy): domain Bacteria; kingdom Pseudomonadati; phylum Pseudomonadota; class Alphaproteobacteria; order Sphingomonadales; family Sphingopyxidaceae; genus Sphingopyxis; species Sphingopyxis lindanitolerans. The sequence goes on along the minus strand of NZ_CM009578.1, from coordinate 592,354 downwards.
TCGAGATGTTCCAGCAGGCGGCGGGGGCCTTCATCCCAGGCGCGGCCGCCGGCAAGGGCAAGGACGCCGAAATCGCCGCGCTCAAGGCCGAAATCGCCGACCTCAAGGCCGCACTCGCCAAACAGAAATAATCCGGGCCCCCTCGCGCCCCAGCACGGAAAACAGGACAGATGATCAAGCATGCGCTCAGCGTAACCCGTCAGGCCGACTTCGCGGCCTGGTATCAGGATGTCGTCGCCGAAGCCGACCTTGCCGAGGAATCGGGGGTGCGCGGCTGCATGGTGATCAAGCCGTGGGGCTATGGTATCTGGGAACGCATCCAGGCGGTGATGGACGCGAGTATCAAGGATGCGGGGGTCCAGAACTGCTATTTCCCGCTGTTCATTCCCTTGAGCTTCTTTGAGAAGGAAGCCGACCATGTCGATGGTTTTGCAAAGGAAATGGCGGTGGTCACCCATCACCGGCTGATCGCCGACGGGAAGGGCAAGCTCGTCCCCGACCCCGAGGCGAAGCTCGAGGAGCCGCTGATCGTCCGCCCGACGTCGGAGACGGTGATCGGTTCGGCGATGAGCCGCTGGGTGCAGAGCTGGCGCGACCTGCCGCTGAAGGTCAACCAATGGGCCAATGTCGTGCGCTGGGAAATGCGCACGCGCATGTTCCTGCGCACGAGCGAATTTCTGTGGCAGGAAGGCCATACCGCGCACGCCGACAAGGATGACGCGATGGCGGAAACGCTGCGCGCGCTCGAAATGTATCGCGCCTTCGCCGAAGAGGTGCTGGCGATGCCGGTGGTCGCGGGCGAAAAGCCCGAGCACGAGCGCTTTCCGGGCGCGGTCGCGACCTATTCGATCGAGGCGATGATGCAGGACGGCAAGGCGCTTCAGGCCGGCACCTCGCACTATCTGGGCACCGGCTTCGCCGAGGCCGCGGGCATCCGTTACCAGGACAAGGACGGCGGTCACAGCCTGTGCCACACGACGAGTTGGGGCACGTCGACGCGGATGATCGGCGGCGTCATCATGACCCATGGCGACGACGACGGGCTGCGCTGCCCGCCGCGCATCGCGCCGCACCAGATCGTCATCGTGCCGATGCTGCGCGACAATGAGGAGGACGCGGCGATCCTCGACTATTGCCGCGACCTCGAAACGCGGTTGAAGGGGCTCGATGCGTTCCGCGAGCCGGTGCGCGTGCTGCTCGACGCGAGCGCGAACAAGGCGCAGACCAAGCGCTGGGGCTGGGTCAAGAAGGGCGCGCCGATCATCGTCGAGATCGGCCCGCGCGATGTTGCGGGACGCAATGTCGCGGTGATCCGCCGCGACCGGCTGTACCAGGAGAGCGGCAAGCTCAATTCGGCCTTCGTCGCCAAGGAGGATTTCGTCACGAGCGTGGTGGCGACGCTGGAGGATATTCAGGCGAGCCTTCATGCCGAGGCCAAAGAGCGAATCGATACGAACATCCGCCGCGATGTCACGGATTTGAAAGCGCATTTTGCGGGCGACGACAAGTTCACCGGCTGGGTCGAGGTACAATGGTCGCGCCCGACCGGCGATGTGCTTGACGGGATCGTCGAACAATTGAAGGCGCTCAAGCTGACGATGCGGAACACACCCTTGGGCGCTGCGCCCACCGACGGCACCTGCTTCTTCACCGGCGCGCCCGCGGTCGAGCGCGTGCTGATAGGGCGGACCTATTGATTTTGTTCGCGCGGAGACGCGGAGACGCGGCGAAGGTCGCTCGGGCCGACAGGCCCCTTTCTCCATCCAGCGATGCGCCTTGGCGCGGCGCTGGAAAGAGAAAACCGCTTCGCGGCAGGCGCGACCTCTCCGCGTCTCCGCGTCTCCGCGCGAACTATAGGGACGACCCGCGATGAAAAAGCCCAAGCCGCAACCCGGACTCCCGTCGCGCGAACAGATTCTTCGTTTCATTGAGGACAGCAGCGGCGCGATCGGCAAACGAGAGATCGCCAAGCATTTCGGCCTTCACGGCGGCGAGAAGATCGCGCTGAAGGCGCTGCTCAAGGACATGACCGACGAGGGGCTGGTCGATATGGCGCCGGGGCGGGCATTCCACAAGCATGGCGGACTGCCCCGCGTCACCGTGCTGCGCGTCGCGGCGGTCGAGGGCGGCACCGTGTGGGCGGTGCCCGAACGTTGGGAAGCCGCCGGCCCCGCGCCGCGACTGCGCGTGATGGAGCAAGGCCGTAAGGGCGCCCTCGGCGTCGGCGATCGCATCCTCGCGCGCACCGAAGAGCGCGGCAGCGGCCATGTCGCGCACCCGATGAAAAAGCTTCAGGCGGGCGGCGAGACGGTCATCGGCGTGCTCGTTTCCGACACCGGACCCGGCGGCAAGCCGATGACCTGGCTGCGTCCCGCCGACAAGCGCGCGCGCTTCGATTTCGCGGTTGCCGACATGGGCGACGCGAATATCGGCGATCTGGTCCGCGCCGAACTGACGGGCCGCGGCCCGGCGACCAAGGCGAAGGTGATCGACCGCATCGGCGATCCCTTCGCGCCGCGCTCGCTCAGCATGATCGCGATCGCCCGGCATGAAATTCCGCATGTCTTTGGCGAAGAGGTGCTGGCCGAGGCCGAGCGGGCGGCGAAGCTGCCGTTGACTGCCGACGGGCGCGAGGATCTGCGCGCCCTGCCGATCGTCGCGATCGACCCCGCCGACGCGCGCGACCATGACGACGCCGTCTGGGCGATCCCCGACGAGGATGCGAAGAACAAGGGCGGTTTTCGCGCGATCGTCGCGATCGCCGATGTCAGCTATTATGTCCGCGCCGACGGCGCGCTCGACCGCGAGGCGCGGCGGCGCGGCAACAGCGTCTATTTCCCCGACCAGGTCGTCCCGATGCTGCCCGAGACGCTGTCGGCGGGCGTCTGTTCGCTGAAAGCGGGCGAGGATCGCGCCGCGATGGCGTGCCATCTGGTCGTCGACAAGCATGGCAAGGTGACGTCATGGCGCTTCACCCGCGCGCTGGTGCGGCTGCGCGCGAATATCGCCTATGAGGATGCGCAGGCGGCCCATGACGCCGACGAACCCAAAGATGGCTGGGATGCCGACGTGCTGCCCGCGCTCCAGCATCTCTGGGGCTGCTGGACCTTGCTCGCCAAGGCGCGCGCGGCACGGGCGCCGCTCGACCTCGACCTTCCCGAACGGCAGGTGATCCTCGACGAAAAGGGTGGCATCGCCGAGATTCGCGTCCGCGAACGGCTCGACGCGCACCGATTGATCGAGGATTATATGATCGCGGCGAACGTCGCGGCGGCCAAGGCGCTCGAGGCGAAGAAATCGCCGGTCATGTACCGCATCCACGAGCCGCCGAGCCGCGAGAAGCTCGTCAGCCTCAAGGATTATCTCGAAACCTTCGAGCGGAGCTTCGCGCTCGGGCAGGTCATCACCCCCGCGGTGTTCAACCGGCTGATCGACGGTTTTTCCGAAGACGACCGCTTGCCCGAAATCATGCAGGCGATCCTGCGCAGTCAGACGCAGGCCTATTATGGTCCCGCCAACGCGGGGCATTTCGGGCTCGCGCTCGGCAGCTACGCCCATTTCACCTCGCCGATCCGCCGCTATGCCGACCTGATCGTCCACCGTGCGCTCGTCGACAGCTATCGCCTCGAAGTGCCCGGCAAGCCCAAGGGGCTGCCCGAACGCACCGGGCTGGGCGAAGCCGACGCCAAGGGATTGTCGCGCATCGGGGAAGCGATCAGCGCGCTCGAACGCCGCGCGATGGAGGCCGAGCGCGAGACGATCGACCGCTATGTCGCGGCCTATCTGGCGACCAAGACCGGCGAGATCGTCGCTGCGCGGATCACCGGGGTGCAGCCCTTCGGTTTCTTCGCGACGGTCGATGGGCTGGGCGGCGACGGGCTGGTGCCGGTGTCGACGCTGGGGAGCGAGCGGTTTTTCTATGACGAGGCGGCGCGAACGCTCGACAGCGAGCATGGCCGCGTCAGCTATGCGATCGGGCAGCATCTCGACCTGCGGCTGATGGAAGCGAACCCGATCAGCGGCGCCCTCCGCTTCGCGCTTCCCGACGCCGACGACAATCCGCCCGCCAAGCGCCCGCCTCGCCGCGACGGAAAGGGCAAGCCGATCGTCGGCAAGCGCGGGCGGCCTGCGAACATTCGCCATCAGGGGCGGCGGCGTTAAGACGGCGCGCGCCGAAAGGCACGCTTTCCGAGGCCGCCGTAAAAGTGCATGTGTCCCCGCTGTCCCCGCGAAGGCGGGGATCCATCTCCGGTGGGTTCAAAATGGCGCCGATCGGTGATGGGCTCCCGCCTTCGCGGGAGCGCACGGTTGAGTCTGGTTGGGAAGATGCCGAATCCTTGCGGGCTCAGCTCAGCGCATCGAGCCGGGCGATGTCGATGCCGCCGGGGACCAGCATTACCGGGCAGGGCAGGGTTCCGGCATCCTGTCCGGTGAAATAGGTCACCAGCGGCCCCGGCGCGCCGCTCGCCGCGGTTGCCAGCACCAGCGCCGAGATATCCTCATTCTCGCGGATCACCTCGCAGACGGCCTCGGTCGGCTTGCCCGATTTGACCATCGTCTGCGCCGTGATATTGGCTTCGCTCATCACCGCGGCGGCGGCGGCGGCGATCAGCCGTTCGGCATGTTCGCGCGCTTCGGCCTCGATCGTCGCCTGGACGCCGCCGAAAGCGACGAAGTCCTGCTGCGGAAGGATGGCGAGCACCGCGATCCCGCCGCCCGTCCGCGCCGCCCGCCGCGCCGCGAAACGCAGCGCCAGGCTCGCCTCCGGGCTGTCATCGATCACCACCAGATACGTCCGCATCGCCCGACCCCCGCTACGCATTTCGCGAGGCGAGAGTGCGGCACATTCGTATGAAAGGCAAGTTTGCCGCGCTGGACCTTGACCAGTGCAGGGCTTATGGCGAGGAACAATCCGTAGCGGCAGGCCCGGCCTGCAAGACCGACGCCCGTAGCTATCAACTGGGGACAAGACCGACGATGCCGATCGAACTCAAAATGCCCGCCCTTTCGCCGACGATGGAGGAAGGGACACTCGCCAAATGGCTGGTCAAGGAAGGCGACACCGTCCAGTCGGGCGACCTGCTGGCGGAGATCGAGACCGACAAGGCGACGATGGAATATGAGGCGATCGACGATGGCGTGATCAGCCAGATTCTGGTCCCCGAAGGCAGCGAGAATGTGAAGGTCGGCACCGTGATCGCGGTGATCGCGGGCGAGGGAGAGGATGCGAGCGCAGCCAAGGCCGCGCCGACGCCTGCACCTGCCGTAAAGGAGGAAGCAAGGGCGGCCGAACCCAAAGACGTCGCCCCCGCAGAGGCGGGGGCCGCTAGCGAAGCCGCTCCAACTCCAGCGGTCCCCGCCGCCGCGGGGGCGACGGAGAAGGGAGAGAGGGTGAAGGCCAGCCCGCTCGCCAAGCGCCTCGCCGCCGAGCGGGGCATCGACCTGTCGGCGATCACCGGCACTGGCCCCGGCGGCCGCATCGTCAAGGCCGACCTGGATGGTGTGTCGGCGAGCGCCCCGGCGGCACCCGCTCAGGCTCCTGCGACGCCGGCAGCGCCCGCCGCGGCATCGGCACCCGCGGTCGCCGGCCCGATCCCCGATTTCGGCATCCCGCACACCGACGAGAAACTGTCGGGTATGCGCAAGACGATCGCGCGCCGCCTGACCCAGTCGATGCAGGAAGCGCCGCACATCTATCTGACCGTCGACATCCGGCTCGACGCGCTGCTCAAGCTGCGCGGCGAGCTCAACGCCAGTCTCGAAGGGCGCGGCGTCAAGCTCAGCGTCAACGATCTGCTGATCAAGGCGCTCGCGGTCGCGCTCGAGCGTGTGCCCGCGTGCAATGTCTCGTTCGGCGGCGACGTGATGCGCCAGTACAGCCGCGCCGACATCTCGGTCGCGGTCAGCATTCCGGGCGGGCTGATCACCCCGATCATCACCGACGCGGGCAGCAAGTCGATGTCGAAAATCTCGACCGAAATGGCCGAGCTTGCGGGACGCGCGAAGGAAGGCAAGCTCCAGCCCAATGAATATCAGGGCGGCACCGCCAGCATCTCGAACATGGGGATGATGGGGATCAAGCAGTTCACCGCGGTGATCAACCCACCGCAGGGCATGATCATGGCGATCGGCGCGGGCGAGAAGCGGCCTTATGTCGTCGACGACGCGCTGGCGATCGCCACCGTCATGTCGGCCACCGGCAGCTTCGACCACCGCGCGATCGACGGGGCGGATGGGGCGGCGTTGATGAAGACCTTCAAGGAACTGGTGGAGAACCCGCTGGGGCTGGTGGCTTGACCAACCCCTCTCCCTTCAAGGGAGAGGGAGGGGCCCGCGCGCGTCAGTGCGTGGGAGGGTGAGGGTGTGACGGCGGGCTATTCGCAGCAGACGCTGGAACGCGCCAAGCGATTAAGGCGCGATATGACACCCGAAGAAACCAGGCTGTGGGGCGCGTTGCGTGGTCACCGCCTCGGCGGTTTCAAATTCCGCAAGCAGCAACCCATCGGGCCGTTTATCGCCGACTTCGTCTGCCAGGCGCAGCGACTGATTGTCGAAGTCGATGGCTCGCAGCACGCCGATAGCGAACAGGACTTGCGACGCGATGCATTTCTGACCGACAAGGGCTATCGCATCCTCCGCGTCTGGAACAATGACGTAACCAGAAATTTTTCGGGAGTGCTCGCGGCGATTTTAGCCGCACTCTCGGACCCTCACCCTCCCATTGCTGCGCAATGGGCCCCTCCCTCTCCCTAAATGGGAGAGGGGATCAAAATGGAGCAGACCTTGGCTGACACCAATTACGACCTCATCGTCCTCGGCTCGGGCCCCGGCGGCTATGTCGCGGCGATCCGCGCGGCGCAGCTTGGGCTCAAGACCGCGATCGTCGAGCGCGAATTGCTTGGCGGTATCTGCCTCAACTGGGGCTGCATCCCGACCAAGGCGCTGCTGCGCTCGGCCGAGATTTATCATTATATGCAGCATGCGGGCGATTATGGGCTGAAAGCCGCCGCTATCAGCGCCGATATCGACGCGGTGGTGAAACGCTCGCGCGGGGTGGCGAAGCAGCTCAATCAGGGCGTCACGCACCTGATGAAGAAGCACAAGATCACCGTCCATATGGGCACCGGCAAGCTGACCGCACCGGGCAAGCTCGAAGTGACGGGCGAGAAGGGCAGCGAAACGCTGATCGCGAAGAATATCATCGTCGCGACGGGCGCCCGCGCCCGCGACCTGCCGTTCGCGCCCGCCGACGGCAAGCGCATCTGGACCTATCGCCACGCGCTCGTCCCGCCCGAAATGCCGACCAAGCTGCTCGTCATCGGATCGGGTGCGATCGGGATCGAGTTCGCGAGTTTTTACAGCGACATGGGGGCTGAAGTGACGGTGGTCGAAATGCTCGACCGCGTCGTTCCGGTCGAGGATGCCGACGTCTCGGCCTTCCTTGAAAAGGCGCTGAAGAAGCAGGGGATGACGATCCACACCGGCGCCGGGGTCGAGGAATTGAAGGCGACCGCGACCGGCGTCTCCGCCAAGATCAAGGGCAAGGACGGCAAGGTCGAATCTGCGGAATATAGCCACGCGATTGTCGCGATCGGCATCGTCCCGAACACCGAGAATATCGGCCTCGAAACGCTCGGCGTGAAGACGACCAAGGGGCATATCGACACCGACGCGATGTGCCGCACCAACGTCCCCGGCCTGTGGGCGATCGGCGACGTCACGGCTCCGCCCTGGCTCGCGCACAAGGCGATGCACGAATCGATCATTTCGGTCGAGGCGATCGCTGGCAACCATCCGCATGCGATGGACGTCCGCAATATCCCCGGCTGCACCTATTGCCGCCCGCAGATCGCCAGCGTCGGGCTGACCGAGGCGAAGGCGAAGGAGCTGGGTTACGAGGTCAAGGCCGGAACCTTCCCCTTCATCGGCAACGGCAAGGCGATCGCGCTGGGGGAGGCCGAGGGTTTCACCAAGACGGTGTTCGACGCCAAGACCGGCGAACTGCTCGGCGCGCACATGATCGGCGCCGAGGTCACCGAACTGATCCAGGGCTATACGATCGGCAAGACCGCCGAACTGGTCGAGGATGATTTCATCGGCACCGTCTTTCCGCATCCGACGCTCAGCGAAACGATGCACGAGGGCGTGCTGGCGGCGTTCGGGCGGCCGCTGCATATTTGATCTACCCAAGGGGGAATTGTGAAGATCGAATATAACCGCCCGCTTATCGCCGCCGCGCTCGTCCTCGCGGTGATCCTGCTCGGGCTGATCGTCAGCGCCGGCTGGCTGGTCGCCGCCGACCTTCGTGTCTCGAACGCGCTGTCGCTTCGCGTCGGCCAGAGCAGCGCGCAGCTCATCGCCTTCCTGCAGGGCGCAAGCTGGATCGGCGGCGGCACGCCGCGCTGGATCATCGTCATCCTGCTTTCGGCGCTCGTCTGGCGCTGGTGCGGGCGGCGCTGCGCGGTCGCGCTGGCGGGGGCGTCACTGCTGTCGAACTTCGCCTCCAACGCGCTCAAATTCGCCTTCGATCGCGCGCGGCCCGACATCATCGAGCATCTCGATCATGTGAGCAGCGCCTCCTATCCCAGCGGCCATGCGACGAGCGCCGCGGTCGTCTATCTGTTGCTCGCCTGGCTCGCGCCGCCGCGCTGGCGGCGGTTCGCCTGGACGCTCGCCGCCGCGATGATCCTGCTCAACGCCTTCTCGCGCATCATGCTCGGCGTCCATTGGGCGAGCGATATCGTCGGCGGCACGCTGCTCGGCACCGCCTTTGCGCTGCTTGGGGCGTGGTGGGCCTCGCGGTCTGGTTCGGGGGCATCGCGCAAAACATCGCCCGCGCCGAAAATTCCGCTGTCCTGAACAGTCTCGTTTTGCCATCTATCGGATGGGCAACAGCAACAGGCGGGGGCGGCATATGCAATCCAGAGTGAAGTTCGGCGGTTTTCTGCGGGGAATCGCTTTTGGCGCGAGCGTGCTTTTGGCGGCGTCGGCGGTGCAGGCGCAGGACGGCACCGGGCAGACGGTGATCACGGCCGCGCGCTATCTCGACGTGCAGAGCGGCAAGATGGTCGAGCATCCGGCGATCTTCGTCGGCGCCGACGGGCGCATCGCGAGCATCGCCGACGCGCGCACCGTTCGCTGGGGCGCCGGCGTCAAGCATATCGACCTTGGCGAACGCACCTTGCTTCCCGGCCTGATCGACATGCACGTTCATCTGACGTCGCTGGCGGAGGTCGGTGGCTATCAGGGCCTGCGCTATACCGACAGCTTCTGGACCGTGATGGGTGTCGTCAATGCGAAGAAGACGCTCGACGCCGGCTTCACCACGGTGCGCAACGTCGGGTCGGCCGATTTCGGCGACGTCGGGCTGAAACAGGCGATCGAGGGCGGCTATATCGAAGGGCCGCGGATCATTCCCGCCGGCTATGCGATCGGCGCGACCGGCGGCCATTGCGACGAGGGTGGCTTGCCGCCGTCGATGGACCGCAAAGGGCCTTCGGTCGTCGATGGCCCCGAGGAAGCGCGCGCCAAGGTGCGCTGGCTGCACAAATATGGCGCCCGGGTCATCAAGATCTGCGCGACCGGCGGCGTCTTCTCGCTGGGCGACAGCGTCGGCGCGCAGCAACTGACGCTCGAGGAGATGAAGGCGATCGCCGACGAGGCGCATATGCTCGGCCTCAAGGTCGCGGCGCACGCGCACGGCGACGACGGGATCAGGACCGCGATCCTCGCCGGGATCGACACGATCGAACATTGCAGCCTGGCGAGCGACGAAACGATCAAGCTGGCGGCCCTTCACAAGAGCTGGTTCGACATGGATATCTATAACGATGATTATATCCTGGCGACCGGCACCGCGAACGGCACCGAACAGGAAAGCCTCGACAAGGAAAAGGCGATCGGCCTCGCGCAGCGCCAGACGTTCCAGCGCGCGGTCAGGGGCGGCGTGCGGATGATCTTCGGCACCGACGCGGGCGTCTATCCGCACGGCGACAATGGCCGCCAGTTCGCCAAGATGGTCGAATGGGGGATGACGCCGCTGCAGGCGATCCGCGCCGCGACGCTGAACGGCGCCGAAGCGCTGAGCATGACCGGCGACGTCGGTGCGATCGCGGTCGGCCGCTATGCCGACCTCATCGCGGTCGACGGCGACCCGCTCGCCAACATTCGCGAGTTGGAAGATGTCGACGCGGTGGTGAAGGGCGGGGTGCTGGTGAAGGAGAAATAGCGGCCTCGCCCCCGCCTGCGCGGGGGTGACGCTTTTCTATATCACCAGCCGGTCGATCATCGCCTCGCGCATCGCGGGCGTGAAATTCAGCACCGCCTCGGCATAGCCTGGGATATCGCCATGGTCGCGGCGCACCGTGGCGAGCGCGGCGTCGAGATAGGCGGGGTTGACCGACATCAGCGCGCGAACCGCGTCGTCGGCGATCTCGGCGTCATAGCGCGCGCGGATATGCGCCGCGCCCTGCGCGATCCGTTCCTCGATCTTGCCGGCGGTGTTGGTCAGCAGATAATCGTGCATCAGATCGTCTTCATGGACGCCGAGCAGTCGGTGGACGATGGCGACCGCGAAGCCGGTGCGGTCCTTGCCCGCGACGCAGTGGACGAGGCTCGGCGCGTCATATTCGGCGAGCGCCGCCAGATAGAGGCGCAGGGTCGCGACGAGCGCCGAGCGATAGGGCATGCCGGCATAGGTATCGATCATCCGCGCCCGTGCCGTCTCGACGTCGATCGCGCCGCCCGCCGCCTGAAGATGCGGCGCGAGGCCTGCGGTAATCCCGCCCGCGAACAGCACGCGGCCCGCGAAATTGTCCGACCGGCGGCACGGGTGCGCCTCGCGTTCGTCGTCGCCGCGCAGGTCGATCACCGTTTCGAGGCCGAGCGCGTCGAGCGCGGTCAGATCTTCGTCGGTCGCCGCCTCATGGTGCGCCGATCGCCACAGCATGGTGTCGCGCAGCCGCCCGCCGCCTTCGACGGCATAGCCGCCATAGTCGCGGAAATTGTGGATGCCCGACAAAGGCAGGACGCGCTCGGCGAGCATGGTCAGTCTCCTGTGAAAACGGGGGCGCGCTTTTCGACGAAGGCGTTGATCGCCTCACGATTGTCGGCGGTTTCATGGACGATCGCCTGATAAGCGGCGCTGAGTTCGAGGATGTCGCTCATCCGGCTATGCTGTGCTTCGCGCAGCAGCCGCTTGGTCAGCCGCAGCGCACGCGGCGGGTTGCAGACGATGCGTTCGGCGATCGCGACGGCGCGGTCCAGCAACTCATCGTCGGGCACCACCTCGGTGACGAGGCCATAATCCTTCGCGGTCGCCGCGTCGAAGCGGTCGCCGGTCAGGAACAATTCGGCGGCGCGCGGATAGCCCAGAACTTTCTGGAGCAGCCAGGCGCCGCCGTCGCCGGGGACGATCCCGACCTTGATGAAGCTGCACGCGAATTTCGCGCTTTCCGCGGCGATGCGGATGTCGCAGGTGCAGGCGAGGTCGCAGCCGAGCCCGATCGCATGACCGTTGACCGCGGCGATCATCGGCACCTCGCAGTCCATCAGCGCGCGGATCACCGCCTGCACGCCGCGGCGATAATTGGCGCGGGTCGAATCGGGCTGGTCGAGCACGCCGATGCCCTGGCGTTCCTGCATCGATTTCAGATTGCCGCCGGCGCTGAACGCCTTGCCGCTGCCGGTCAGGATGATCGCGCTGACGCCGCGATCCTCGCCGAGCGCGCGGAGCGTCTCGATGATGTCGTCGCAGTCCGCGTGGGTGCCGATCGCGTTCATGCTCTCGGGCTTGATCATCGTCAGGATCGCGATCTTGCCCCGCCGCTCGACACTCAGAAATTCACCCATGAACACTCTCCCGATACGCGGACAGGCTATGCCTCGCGCAAGCTGGTGGCAAGTCAATGACGACGGCGACCGGGCGCATAACGGCGCCCGGTCGCCGTGGTTATCAGCGAACGGCGCCGCCGCCGCGAAGCGCCGCGATGCGCGCCGCGTCATAGCCGAGCGCGGCGAGCACCGCGTCGCCGTCGGCGCCGACCATGGGAGCCGGGCGCGGGGTGTCGTTGACGCTCGCCGAATAGCGCGGCGCGGGCGCCGGCTGGGTCGCGCCGCCCACCGTCAGGAAGGTTTCGCGGGCGACATTGTGCGGATGCTGCGGCGCCTCGGTCAGCGAAAGCACCGGCGCGAAGCAGACGTCGGTCATTTCCATGATCGCGCACCATTCGTCGCGGGTCTTCGTCGCGAACAGCGCGGTCAGCCGGTCCTTGAGCGGTCCCCATTGCGACGGGTCCATCTGCGCGTCGAAGGCGGGATCGGCATCGAGCCCGGTTTTTTCGCGCAGCAGGGCATAGAATTGCGGTTCGATCGAGCCGATCGAGATGAACTTGCCGTCGCTGCAGGTATAGGTGTCATAGAAATGCGCGCCGGTGTCGAGCATGTTGACGCCAGCCTCATCCTTGATCCGGCCGGTGTTGAGGAAGCCCCAGGACATCCCGGCGAGGAGCGCCGAGCCGTCGGTCATCGCGCAGTCGATCACCTGGCCTTCGCCGGTCTTGGCAGCGTGGAGCAGCGCGGCCGCCATGCCGAAGGCGAGCATCATGCCGCCGCCGCCGAAATCACCGACATAATTGACCGGCGGCACCGGCTTTTCGCCCGCGCGGCCGACGGTGTGGAGGACGCCCGACAGCGCGATATAATTGATGTCGTGCCCGGCGGCCTGCGAATAGGGGCCGAATTGGCCCCAGCCGGTCATCCGGCCATAGACGAGCTTCGCATTGTCGGCGAGCAGCACGTCGGGGCCGAGCCCCAGCCGCTCCATCACGCCGGGGCGATAGCCCTCGATGATCCCGTCGGCGCTCTTGCACAGGTCGCGCGCGATCTGGACGGCGTCGGGATTCTTCATGTCGAGCGCGATCGAGGTGCGGCTTCGCGATAGCGGGTCGCGCGGGTCCATCGCGCCGCCGGGACGATCGATGCGGATCACCTCGGCGCCATGGTCGGCGAGCATCATGCCGCAATAGGGGCCGGGGCCGATGCCTGCGAATTCGATGATTCTGACGCCCTTGAGCGGTCCCGCCATAACGTGTCTCCTGTCCATTCGCCGTCATTGCGACCCCGGCGAAAGCCGGGGGAAGCAATCTCCAGCTATCGATATTTGACTCCGATAGCTGGAGATTGCCGCGTCCCCCGGATCAAGTCCGGGGTCCTCGCAATGACGAGGTTTTTTAGATGCGTTCGATGATGATCGCCGGGGCCATGCCGCCCGCGGCGCACATGGTGACGAGGCCATAGCGGCCGCCCGAACGCTCGAGCTCGTCGAGCGCGGTGCCGATCAGGATCGAGCCGGTGGCGCCGATCGGGTGGCCGAGCGCCATCGCGCCGCCGTTGATGTTCACCTTTTCGCGATCGAGGTCGAGGTCGCGGATGAACTTCTCGGCGACGACCGAGAAAGCCTCGTTGATTTCCCAGACGTCGATGTCTTCCTTCTTGAGACCGGCCTTCTCCAGCACCTTCTTCGCCGCCGGAACCGGGGCGTTGAGCATCAGCGTCGGATCGTCGCCGATATTGGCATAGGCGACGACACGCGCGCGCGGCTTCAGGCCGTGCTTGTCGGCATAATTCTTCGAGGTCAGCAGGATCGCCGCGGCGCCGTCGACGACGCCCGACGAATTGCCAGCATGGTGGAAATGCTGGATCTCGACATCGGGATAGCGACGATTGATCTGCTTCCTAAAGCTGACGCCGCCGCCGAGGTCGAAATCGGCGAGCGCCGCGAAGCTGGGCTTGAGCGCCGCGAGGCCTTCGGCGGTGGTCTGTGGGCGCGGGAATTCTTCATGGTCGAGCGCGACGCTGCCGTCGGGGTTGAGGACGGGGACGAGCGACTTGTCGAAGCGGCCGTCCTTGATCGCCATGTCGGCGCGTTGCTGGCTGACCAGCGCCAGCGCGTCGAGCGCTTCGCGGCTGATCCCTTCGATCGTCGCGATCGCGTCGCCGCAGATGCCCTGGTGCGATTGCGGGTGCAGCGCGTCGAGCGCTTCGTGGCCCGCTCCCATGCCCAGCGGCTTGATCCCGGCATTCGCCTCTTCGCCGCCGACCTGAGCGGTATAGCTCATCATCTCGGTGCCGCCGGCGATGACGCAATCTTCCATGCCGCTCATCACGCTCGCAGCGGCAAAGTTCACCGAACTGATGCCGCCGCCGCAGAAGCGGTCGAGCGTCGTGCCCGACGCCTTGGTGTCATAGCCCGCCGACAGCGCCGCCATACGGCCAAGGTCGCCGCCCTGCTTGCCCTTCTGCGTCGATGTCGACCAGACGATGTCGTCGACAGTCGCAGTGTCGAGATTATTGCGGTCCTTGATCGCCTTCAGCACCGTCGCGGCGAGATGCTGCGGGTGGAGGTGCGACAGCGCGCCCTTGCCGGGCTTGCCGATCCCGCGCGGGGTGCGGACGGCATCGATGATATAAGCTTCAGACATGAGAGATTCCTTTCGGGAGGGATAATTAACGGGGAGGCATGCGGTTTACCGAGGGGCCATGCGGATTGCGCCGTCGAGGCGGACCGTCTGGCCGTTGAAATAGCTGTTGCGCGCCATTTCCATGGCGAGGCTCGCATATTCGCTCGCCTTGCCGAGGCGTTTGGGGAAAGGAACCGAGGCTTCGAGGCTTTCCTTCACCTTGGGGTTCATATTGCCGAGCAGCGGGGTCTCGAACACCCCCGGCATGATCGAATTGACGCGGATGCCGAGGTCCATCAGGTCGCGCGCCATCGGCAGCACGAGGCCGTTCACCCCCGCCTTTGCCGAGCCATAGATGACCTGGCCGATCTGCGCGTCCTGCGCCGCCACCGATGCGGTGAAGATGATGACGCCGCGCTCGCCGTCCTCAAGCTCGGGCAGGGTCGCCATACCCTCGGCCGCGATCGAACCGATACGGTAGCTCGCGGTCAATATGCCCGCGACGCCATAGGCATAATCCTCGGTCGGGGTGCGGCGAAACCCGCCGGTTTCCTTGTCATAGGCGAGCGTCTTGCCCCGCCGCGAGGTCATCGCGCAGTGGACGGCGATGCGTTCCTGCCCGTGCGCAGCGCGCGCCTTGGCATAGCCGTCCAGGACCGACTGCTCGTCGGTGATGTCGACATGGACGAACAGGCCGCCGATCGCTTTTGCGACCTCTTCGCCGAGCGCGTCGTTGATATCGAAGATGGCGACTTTCACGCCCGCCGCCGCGAGTGCTTCGGCGGTCGCGCGGCCGAGGCCGGAAGCGCCGCCGGTGACGACGGCCGCGGTGGAGGAATCGATGATCATGGGGAGGCTCCTCAGGCTGGTATCTGGTTGAAGGGGATGCCCTTGTCGGGCCGGTGATCCTGCGGCAGGCCGAGGATGCGTTCGGCGATCGTGTTGAGCAACGTCTCGTCCGAACCGCCCGCGATGCGGCCGGTCGGGGCGTTGATCCAGCTCGACGCCCAATCATCCTTGGGCGAGGCATGTTCGTCGAAGGCGAAGCCACCGACGCCTTGCAGGTCGATCGCGAGTTCGGACAGTTTCTGGCGCGAGCGCACCGCGACGAGCTTGTTCAGCGACCCTTCGGCGCCGGGCGTCATTCCGGCCTCCATCATGCGCCGGGCGCGGACGTTGATCGAATCGAGCCCGGCGCGCATCGCATAGTTGCGCGCGATCTGCTGGCGGATACGTCCGTCCTCGATCGCGGGCCTGCCGTTCAATTGCACCTCTTTCGCCAGGTCGATGAACAGGCCGAGATGCGGGCCGAAGCCGGCGCTGTCGGTCGCGACATAGCGCTCGATCATCAGCGTCGCGATCGCGACCGCGAAGCCGCCGCCGACCGGCGACATGCGGTGATCGTCGCCGATCTTCACATCGTCGAAGAACACCTCGTTCACATGGCTGTCGCCGCCGGCGAGCTTGATCGGGCGGACGGTGACGCCGGGGGCCTTCATATCGACCCAGAAGTAAGTGAGGCCCTTGTGCTTGGCGACGGTGGGGTCGGTGCGCACGACGATGACGCCATAGTCGCTATATTGCGCCCAGCTCGTCCACACTTTCTGCCCGTTGATCTTCCAGCCGTTGCCGTCGGTTTCGGCGCGCGTGCGCAGGCCCGCAAGATCAGTGCCGCCCGAGGGTTCGGAAAAAAGCTGGCACCAGATTTCCTCGCCCTGGAGCGCCTTGAGCACGCGCTCCTTGACGAATTCGCGGTCGGGGCCGAACTGCATCAGCACCGGCACCGGCATGCCGAGCGAAATGCTGAAATAGAAGCTGGGAAAGCCGTGCTTCATCTCCTCGGCTTCGAATGTGATCTTCTCGATATGGCCGAGGCCCTGGCCGCCGAGGTCGGTGGGCCAGTTGATACCGGCAAAGCCCGCGTCGAACTTTGCCTTTTGATAGCGGCGGCCGAGCGCGAGATCGTCCTCGACGCCGAGCCCCTTGCGCGCGGCCTTGCCGAAGGTCGGCACCATCGCTTCGCACCAGGTGGCGGCCTTGGCACGCCAGGCTTCGAGATCGCTCATCCTTCATCTCCTGCGAGGCGATCGACCAGCACATCTTCCCAGAAGAAGCTGCTTCCCTGTTCGAGCGCGAGGCTGCGTGCGCGGCGCATGTGGAGATGGAGCCCGATCTCCCACGTCACCCCGATGCCGCCGTGAATCTGCACGCAGTCGCGCGCCGCGGTATCATAGGCCTCGGTCGCCGACAGACGCGCGGCGGCGGCGGCGGTGATGAAATCGCCGGCGCCCTCGCGCGAGGCGGCATGGATACAATTGGCGCGGGCCAGTTCGACGAGGCCGTAAAGCTCGGCGATGCGATGCTTGATCGACTGGAAGGCGCCGATCGGCTGGCCGAAGGCCTTGCGGGTCACGGCATAGTCGCGTGCGATTTCCATCAGCGCTTCGGCGCCGCCGGTCTGTTCGTGCGCGGTGACGACCGCTTGCAGGGCCAGAATGTGGAGCGCCGCGGCGCGGGCCGCTTCGCCGGTCGCCAGCGTTTCGGCGGGCGTGTCGGCGAAGGAAAGGTCGGCGATGCAGCGGCTGTTATCGAAACTGTCGACCGCCGTTCGCCCGGCGCTGGTCAGATCAACGAGTGCCAGCGCCGGTCCGCTTGCGAACACCACCGCGACGTCGGCGAACAGGCCACCCGAAACGGCGCCCGCGACACCATTCAGCCGATCCCCCGTCAGCGTGACGGCAGGCTTAGCGGGAAGGGGATCGGCGCCCGACGCAAAAGCGATCGCGCCGATCGTGTCGCCGCTGGCGAGCCCGGGAAGCCAGTGCGCCTTTTGCTCATCGGTGCCGTAAAGTTCGATCGCTTTCGCAGCGCCGAAGCTGGAGGTCAGGAAGGGCGCGCCGCTGAGCGTGCGGCCGGCCTGATGCGCGATCAGCCCGAGTTCGACAAGCCCCAGCGCCAGCCCGCCATGGGCTTCGGGAAGTGCAAGCGCGGTCCAGCCCTGCTCCTTCGCGGTCGACCAGAATGCCTGGTGATATTCGCCTTGCGTCTGAAGCAGCGGCAGCAGGTCATCCTTGCTGACCCGCGCTTCGAGCGCCCGGCGCGACTCGGTGGCGATCGCCTGTTGTCCTTCGTCGTACAAAATCGACATCGGCCCGTTCCCTCTACCTCATGCTGCGCTCATCATCCGGACGTTGACGTAAACGTCAAGTTGTTTTGACGCTACGGTTCGACGACCGTCACTGGACGAGCCTGTCAGGCCAGCCCGGCTTTCCAGTCGCGGCGGATCTTCTTGGCGAGGCTCCATTTGTGGACTTCGGTCGGGCCGTCATAGATGCGGAAGGCGCGGACCTCGCGGAACACCTGCTCGACGATCGTCTTGTCGGTGACCCCGGTGCCGCCCATCACCTGGACACAGCGATCGGCGATGCGCATCAAGGCTTCGGATACCGCGACCTTTGCCATCGAGCTTTCGACCGTGCCGAGCGACCCGGTGTCGAGCACGCCCGCGCACCAGTCGATCATCAGTTCGGCCTGCTTGAGGTCGATCATATTCTCGGCGAGCATGAAGCCGACGCCTTCATGCTCGATCAGCGGCTTGCCGAACGCTTCGCGGCGATTGGCGTAATCGGTCGCAATCTCGTGCGCGCGGATGCAGCAACCGAGCCAGCGCATGCAGTGCGACAGGCGGGCAGGCGACAGACGCACCTGCGCATAGCGAAAGCCCTCGCCCGCCTGCCCCAGCATCTGGTCGGCGGGGACGCGCAAATTATCAATCGTGATCGTCGCGTGGCCGCCGGGCATGGAGGAGTCGATGGTGTTGGGCACGTCGTCGATGCGGATCGCGGGGTCGGGCAGGGCGACGAGGAACATGCAGGCGCCCTGTTCGGCCTTTGCCATGACGATGCCGACGCTGGCGCCCTGCGCGCCGGTGATGAAGCATTTGCGGCCGTTCACCACCCAATGATTGCCGTCGAGATGACAGGTCGTCTGCATCATCGACGGGTCCGACCCGGCGCCTCCCTCTTCGGCGGGTTCGGTCATGAAGAAGGCCGAGCGGGCACGGCCCTCGACCATCGGTTTGAGGAAGCGTTCCTTGAGTTCGGGGCTGCCTTCCTTGCCGAGCAGATACATATTGCCCTCGTCGGGCGCCATCGTGTTGCAGGCGAGCGGGCCGAGCGGCGACAAGCCGCTCTTGATCAGCACGATCGCGGTCTCGCGCTGGTTCAGATGTTCGCCGTCGCCGAGAATGTGCGGGGTGAGCACGCCCGCGGTGCGCGCATGCTCGCGCATCTCCATCACCAGATCGTCGGTCGGCGCGCCATGATGGTCGCGGCGCGGATCCTGTTCATAGGGGATCACGGTCTGGCGAACGAAAGCCTCGACCTTTGCCGCGATCGCCCGCGCCCGATCCGATATGCCTGCATCCATCGTCATTTCGCTTCCCTTCGGCAGTCCACTGGTTCGGTGCCTCAAGCCGACGTTGACGTAAGCGTCAAGTTAATTCAAGGAAGAAGGTAATGGTGCCGTAACGGCAGGGACAGAAGGGAAGGACCGAGGATGGCATTCAAGACGCGGATTACCGAGATGCTCGGCATCGAACATCCGATCGTGCAGGGCGGGATGCAGAGCGTCGGCTATGCCGAACTGGCGAGCGCGGTGTCGAACGCCGGCGGCCTTGGCATTCTGACCGCGCTGACCCAGCCGAGCGCCGAGGCGTTGCGCGACGAGATCGAACGCTGCCGGTCGATGACCGACAAGCCGTTCGGCGTGAATATGACGGTGTTCCCGACGATCAACGCGCCCGATTACAAGGCCTATGCGCAGGCGATCATCGACGGCGGGGTGAAGATCGTCGAGACCGCGGGCACCCAGGCGGTGCGCGAAATCTGGGAAATGCTGAAGCCGCACGGCGTCACCATCCTCCACAAATGCACCGCGGTGCGTCACGCGCTGTCGGCCGAGAAGGCGGGCTGCGACATCATCTCGATCGACGGCTTCGAATGCGCGGGGCATCCCGGCGAGGACGATATTCCCGGCCTGATCCTGATCCCGGCGGCCGCCGACAAGGTCAAGATTCCGATGCTGGCGTCGGGCGGTTTCGGCGACGGGCGCGGCCTGATCGCGGCGCTCACGCTGGGCGCCGAGGGGATCAATATGGGCACCCGCTTCTGCGCGACGAAAGAAGCGCCGATCCACGACAATGTGAAGCAGGCCTATATCGACAATGACGAGCGCGGCAGCTTCCTGATTTTCCGCAGCCTCAAGAATACCGCGCGCGTCGGCAAGAGCGCGGTCAGCGAAGAGGTGGTGCGCCGCCTGTCGGTGCCCGACGCGACCTTTGCCGACGTCGCCGAGCTGGTGAACGGCAAGGCGGGCCGCGAACTGCTCGAGACCGGCGACCTGACCAAGGGCGTGTTCTGGGCCGGCATGGTCCAGGGACTGATCCACGATATCCCGACCTGTCAGCAACTGATCGACCGCATCATCGCCGATGCCGATGCGATCGTCGACCAGCGGCTTGCGGGGTTTCGGCGCTGATTCGGCGGCGCTGACGCCTTGCGATAGGGCTGCGGGTGCCGCTATGTGGCGGTATCCGCAACCAGCCGACGCAGCCTTCGCGGTCGGCGCGCCGAGGGGTTCGCTTGTCTATCGTCGAATATAAGGGCTTTGGCGGCGTCCGCCTGACCGCCGACCTGATCGGCGGCGAACATGACCCGGTCATCCTGCTGGTGCCCGACGCCGGGCAGGGCCGCGAGGCCTGGCGCGCGGTCGCCGAAGCGCTCGTCCTTTCGGGGCGGCGCGTCGTCAATCTGGAACCGCGCCCGGCATCCGGCCCGGACTGGAGCACCGACGAGCAGGTCGCGCATGTCGAGGATCTGCGCGCGGTGCTCGCCCAGATGGGATCGCGCCCGGTCGTCGTCGCGGCCCGCCGCGGCGGCTGGATCGCGGCGCAGGCGCTTGCCCCCGATGGCGCACATCTTGCCGCCGGGTTGGTGCTGGTCGATATGCCGACGACCGACGAGACGGTTGCCGCGGCGCTGCGCCTCGCCCTGCCGACGCTTGTCGTGCGCGGCGGGTTCTCCCCCAAGGAATGCACCCCGGCGAGCGACGCCTTTCGCGCGGCGCTCCCGATCGGCGAAAGCGCCGATATCGAGGAAGCGGACATGGCGTTCGCGGCCGACCGCGGCGAGGCGCTGCTCGGCCAGCTTCTCGAATTTCTCGAACGGCGGCAACCGCGCAAGGCGACCGAATTCCAGGCGGGCTCCGATCCGCGCACGCTGCGCGACGCGATGGGATGTTTCGCGACCGGGGTGACGATCGTCACCGCGCACGACGCCGATGGAATGCCGGTCGGCCTCACTGCCAACAGCTTCACCTCGGTCTCGCTCGATCCGCCGCTGCTGCTCGTCTGCATCGCCAATACGGCGGGAACCGCGCCGGTGCTGCGCGACGTGGTGCATTTCGGGGTCAATGTGCTGCAGATCGGACAGCAGCCCGCGTCGAACCGCTTCGCGACGAAGGGCGAGGACCGCTTTGCGAACCTGCCCTGGGCGCCCGGCCAGACCGGCGTGCCGCTGCTCGACAGCTCGCTGGTCTCGTTCGAATGCGAGAGCGAGTCGCTGCACGAAGCCGGCGATCATTTCATTCTGGTGGGCCGCGTGGT
This sequence comes from Sphingopyxis lindanitolerans, assembly GCF_002993885.1. Lineage (NCBI taxonomy): Bacteria > Pseudomonadati > Pseudomonadota > Alphaproteobacteria > Sphingomonadales > Sphingopyxidaceae > Sphingopyxis > Sphingopyxis lindanitolerans. The sequence continues at coordinate 571,231 of NZ_CM009578.1, read as the reverse complement.
GCGCGCGCAGTTCGAGCCGCACCGCGACCCGCTGCTCTATTTTCGCGGCAAATATCGGCGCCTGCATTTCGCCTGACGGCGGCGCGTCCTTCCGGGCCGTGCCGATTCGACGCCGAACCGAGCCTTTGCGCGCCATGATCGCGGAGCTTTTGGCGCGCTGAGCGGTTGGTGCATCGACAGCCATCCCATCAGTGAGGACATGACATGCACCCGATTTCCCGAGCAGCCGTCGCTCTGACCATCGCTTCGATCGCCATCGCTCCGGTCGCGGCATCGGCCGCGCCAGCCTTCGACGGCACGCGCGCCCTGTCGGCGACGAGCGACACGAACAAGCTCGAAGGCAATTCCAGCTGGCTGATCGGGCTGCTTGGCCTGCTCGCCGGTGTTGCCGCGATCATCATCGTCGCCAGCAACGACGATGACGCGCCGGTCAGCCCCTGACGGGTTTGCAAGTGAACAGGATCTGCCGCCTGTAGAATCCCGAGGCCGTCAGGCGATTGGCGGACCTGGGTTCCACCTTTTGCCTTCGGTGTCGCGCGGGCCGAGGCAGAAGCGACGCGGCTAGGAGCCGAAGGCCATGCGGCCGTCCGAAAGGTGGCCGCATGGCCTCGTTCTGCGCCATATCCGACCCCCGCTAGCGGGTAGAGGCTCGCCGAATTGCCTACGCCATCCGGTCCGCGCGATCCGCGACGGCCCCGCCTCCGATCGCCACGCGACCAAAACGCTATTCGCCATGGGAGTGAACAGTGTGGTCACCAGCGTGAGCTTTACCGCCGTGGCTCGTTGGTTATCCTCAAGCACAGTTATCGGGACGAATATGAAGAAGCCCGAAGATTGGCGGCCGAAACCGGCCGTGATGGGAAGGGATAAATTATGGCATTTCGGACAGTCGCGTTTGCGGCGATCATGGTCACGACGGCGCTCAGCTCTTCATTGGCGTTCGCGCAGGAGGCGGGTAGCAAGGGGACGACCGCCGACGAAGGAGATATCGTCGTCACCGCGCAGCGCCGCGAAGAACGGCTGGTCGATGTGCCGATCTCGGTTTCGGCGGTCAGCAGCGCCGCGATCGACCGCGCCCAGGTTCGCACCGTCACCGATATCGCGACCATCGTTCCGAACATCCAGATCAACGAAACGATCGGCAACAGCTATGGCCCGCTGATCACCATCCGCGGCCTGTCGCCATCGGCCGATACCAGCCTCGCCCGCGACCAGCCGGTCGGCCTTTATATCGACGGCGTGCCGATCGGAAAATCGACCGGGGCGGCGTTCGATACCGTCGATCTCGAGCGGGTCGAGGTTCTGCGCGGACCGCAGGGCACTTTATATGGCAAGAACACGATCGGCGGCGCGGTCAACCTGATCACCCGCAAGCCGAGCGGCGAATTCGGCGGCCAGTATCTGGCCGGCGCCGGAAGCTGGGGCCAGTTCAACCAGCGGATATCGGTCGACCTGCCCGAAGTGGCGGGCTTCAGCGCCAAGGTCGGCGTGATCACCAAGCTCGACGGGGGCTATTATCGCAATTCGTTGAGCAAGAAGAATTTCGGCGAGGAAGAATTGTGGGCGGCGCGCGCCGACCTGCTGTGGCGCCCGTCGAGCAGCTTCAGCGCGCTTTACAGCTATGATATTTCGGACAGCAACGGCACGCCGAACCAACTCGCCACCACCGCGGTCACCGGGTCCGGCGCTACCGCGTTCGTCAACGCGCTGCTGGCTCCTTATGTCGTCACCGGACGGACGCGCGAAATCGGGGCGCAAAGCGCGCTTCACAGCGATTATCGCACCAACGGCCATGCCCTGACGCTCGAATGGCAACCTGGCCTTGGCGACCTGACTCTCAAGTCGATCACCGCGCGGCGAACGGCAGTGACGAGGTCGGCGACCGATTTCGACGGCAGTCCGCTCGACCTGCTGCGCATCATTCTCGATAATAATTACAAGCAGTTCACCCAGGAGCTGCAAGCGATCGGGACCGCCGGCGACTTCAAATACACGCTCGGCTTCTTCTATCTCGACGATGATTATGACGTTTATAACCCGCGCTGGAATTTCCAGTTCGGGGGCAATGCCTTCGACATCAGCGAGCGCGGTGGCGGGTCCAAATCCTATGCCGGCTATGGACAGTTCGCCTGGACGCCGAAGGCGCTCGACGAAAAGCTGACCGCGTCGGTGGGGCTTCGCTACACGCGCGAATCCAAGCACGCCTATGAGCTTTTGCTTTCCAATTCGGCGTATCGCGTCAATCCGGCCTCGTCGGGTTCGGGGGTGTTCGAGCGCGATGCGAACGGCAATCCGGTCACCCGCAGCGGCGGCCCGGCAGCCGGCGCGCGGCCGGGCGCGGGTGGGATCGGCTATACCGACCTCAGCCCGCTCGAAAATTCGGGAGTCTGGAAGCGGTTCAATCCCGAATTCAATATCCTCTATAAAATCCAGCCCGATTTCTCGGTCTACGGACGCGTGGCGACGGGCTTCAAGAGCGGCGGCATCAACGATACCGCGGCGACCAATGCCGCCTTCATGACCTCCTATAATCCGGAGAAACTGACGTCGTTCGAATTGGGCGCGAAATATGGCGGCTTCGGTAACGCGCTCAATCTGAGCGCCGCCGTCTATCATTCGATCTACAAGGATTTTCAGGCCGGTGTGCTCGTCCCCGCGCTGGTGACCACCAATATTATCAATGCAGGCAAGGCCAAATTCACCGGCGTCGAGGTCGAAGGAACGCTGCGTCCCGTCGAAGGGCTGAGCTTCAATTTCGGCGGCGGCTATGTCGATGCCCGTTATACCGATTTCATCCTGCCGGACGGCACCGACGTCACCAAGACCTATGTCCTCTCACGCGTGCCCAAATGGAATTATCAGATCGGCACGCTTTATCGTCAGGATGTCGGGGTTGGACGACTGGAGGCGAGCCTGAACTATAGCTGGCGCAGCAGCCAATTCTCGTCGATCACGCCGGACACGCTGTCCAAAATGCCATCCTATGGCCTGCTCGACGGACGCATCGCGCTCACCCAGATCGAACTGGGCGGCAGCGCGACGCTGGAGGTCGCGGCATGGGGCAAGAATCTGACCGACAAGGAATATCTGGTCAGCGCGATCAACCTTGGTATCCTCACCCTGAGCCAGTACGGCGATCCACGCAGTTTCGGCGGCGAAGTTCGTATCCGCTTCTGATCGCGCGGCGCAGCCGGCATGTCCGTGGCTCTGGACCCGCCCCGAATCGGGGCGCGGTGGGTGCTGCCCTTCCTCGGGGCAGTGACCTTCCTCACCGCGATCGGCAATATCGGCCTGGTGTCGGTGATGCCGACGATCGGCCGGCTGCTGCACATCCCCGATTTCCTGGTCGCGGGCATTTTTTCGCTTTCGGCGCTGACCTGGGCGATCAGCGCGCCCTTCTGGGTCGGCCGGATCGAGCGCAAAGGGCCGAATCCCTATATCCGGGCGGGGCTCTTCGGCTTCGTCCTGTCGATGGGGGGCTGTGCGCTGTCGGTCGAGCTGGGGCTGCTGGGGCTGCTCACGCCCTTCGCCGCCTTCCTGCTCTTTTCGGTCTTGCGATCGACCTATGGCCTGCTCGGTTCGGCGGCCGCGACCGCGACGCAGGCGCTGATCGCGGTCGAGACCGCGGGCGCTGCCCGGACGCGGGCGATCACGACGCTGGCCGGTGCGCTCAGCCTCGGCACCATCGTCGGCCCCGCGATCGCGCCCATGATGATCGTCGACCCGTTGGGCCCGCTTGGGCCGATGCTCGGCTTTGCGCTGCTCGGCGGCCTTGCCCTGGCCGGCGCCTTCATATGCCTGCCGCGCGACCGGCATCGCGGAACGCCGGTGCCGGGCGGCGCGGCGGCCATGTCGCTCGCGCTTGTGTGGCGCCGCAAGGGGATCGGGCAGCATCTCAGCTTTGGCTTGCTGCTCTGTTCGGCGCAGGCGATCAACCTTTATACCATCGGCTTCGTGATCATCGACCGGATGGCCGACGATCCGATGGCGGCGCAGCGGATGATCGGGCTCGCCATGACGACCGCCGCCGCCGCCGCGCTGCTCGGCCAATGGGGTTTCGTGCGGCTGTTCGCTCCCTCGCCGCTTTCGATGATGCGGATCGGAACCGCTTTTGCCCTTGCCGGCAATGGCTTGGCCGTATTCGATGGCCATGTGTATGCCGCTGTCGTGGGCTTTGTGCTTGCCAGCTTCGGCTATGGCCTCGCGCGTCCGGGGTTCAGCGCGGCGGCGTCGCTTGCGGGAGCGACCGAGGATCAGGTCGCGATCGCCTCCGCGATCACCTTCATCGCCGGGGCGTCGATCACCCTGCCGCCGGTTATCGCGTCCGCCGCCTATCAATGGTGGCGCCCGGCGCCGTTCGCGATCGCCGCCGCAATCGGCGGCGCGTTGCTGATCAGCCACCTGCTGCCCGTGCTCGTCCGGCATATTGTCCATGACGAGCGATAGATCGTTCGCATCGGCGCGCTTTATCCGCCGCGCGAAGCGCATAGTGTTGGATCATGGCGCGGGCTGCAAAAATGGCCGTGCATTGATATGGAAATTGGAGAGAAAGTGTGGACCGTTATCTTGTCATTTCGTCGGACGGCCATGTCGGCCTGCCTCCCGAAAGATATCGCGGCTATCTGGAATCGAAATATCACCAGCAGTTCGACGAGACGGTCCAGCTCGAGATCAAGGCGCGCGAGGAGCATGAAAAGCGCTTCCTGATCGACGATTTCAACAACAAGTGGCGTTCGCGCGTCGGCGACGGGCTGGAGGGCGCGTGGGACGGCACCATTCGCAACCGCGTGCTCGACGGCGACGGCGTCGCGGCCGAAGTCCTGTTTCCCGACGGGATTACCGAACGCAACGCGCCGCCCTTTGGCGCCGATATCGGGCTTCGGCCGTCGGCGGCACGCGCCGAGCTGCAATGGGCCGGCGCGCGCGCGCATAATCGCTGGCTGGCCGAATTCTGTCAGGACGATCCGCACCGCCGCATCGGGCTTGCCGTTATCCCGGCGCTCTATGACATCGACGAGACCGCGAAAGAGATTGAGTGGGCGAAGCGCCACGGCCTGAAGGGTGTGTTTTTCCCGGCGCTGACCGACGGCTATGATCTCTATAACCACACCAAATATCATCGCATCTGGGCGATGCTTCAGGAAATGAACATGCCGCTTCATTTCCACTCGGGCGCGGCGCCGGCCTATGACACGGCGCAGCCCGGCTGGATCGGCACCTTTCTGTGCGAGTTCGCTTTCTGGATGACGCGGCCCCTGTGGGCGATGACCTTCGGCGGCGTTTTTGAAGAATTTCCGAAGCTGAAGGTCTGCTTCACCGAGGCCGGCGGCGAATTCTGGTTCCCCTGGGTGATGAAGCTGATGGATGTCCGCGCTTCGGCCAAGCATACAAGCGGAAAACTCGGCGATTATTATGCCAATATGAGCATGAAGCCGAGCGAGTATTTCGCGCGCAACATCTGGGTCGGCTGCTCGGCGCTGCCCGATGAGGAAACGACGCAGGCCTATTATGACATCGGCGTCGATCGCATCCTGTGGGGCACCGACTATCCGCACCCCGAAGGGACATGGCCGCACACTTTCGAGAAAATGTCGGCCAGCCTTGGCGGATTGCCCGACGACGATATTCAGGCGATGCTCGGCATCAACGCGCTCGACGTCTATGATGTCGATGCCGATGCGCTGTGGAAAATTGCGGGCGAAATCGGCCCGCGCCGCGAATTGTTCGTCAAGCAGGCAGCCGAATAGGGTCGCCTGCCCCGGACGCGGGGAATAGGCGATTGCATATAAGCGAGGGGGGCTGATACATCCCGGGCTTTAAGGTGGGATGATGTCGAGCTGGCGCGGGATCGAAGAATTTCTGGCGGTCGTTGACCAGGGCAGCTTTACGGCCGCGGGCGATCGGCTCGGCCTTTCGAAATCCTATATCAGCAAGACGGTGCACGAACTGGAAGAGCGGCTGGGTGTCCAGCTGCTCGTCCGCACGACGCGCCGCCTTTCGCTGACCGGCGCGGGCGAAAGCTTTCATCGCGAATGCGCGCAGCTGCAACAACGGCTGAGCGAGGTCGAAAAGCAGGTCGGCCTTTATAGCACGCATCCCGTGGGCCGGCTGCGCATCGGGCTCAGCGATATCTTCGGGTCGGACTATATGTCGGGGCTGCTCGCCGAATTCAGCGCCGAGCATCCCGGGATCATGATCGAGCCGATCGCCTATCTGAACGAGAATGAGATTGTTCAGGAAAGCTTCGACATCGTTATCCGCTATGGCGCCTTGCCCAATTCGAACCTGCGCGCGCGCACCTTTGGCTATCTGTCCTATTGCCTGTGCGCGACGCCTGCCTATATCGCGGCGCACGGCTGGCCGACGGTGCCCGAAGACCTGCTGGGCCATGATTGCCTGACCGACCGCAGCGGGGCGATCCATTTCAACGGCGATATCTGTATCCGGGTCCAGCCCAAATGGGCCAGCAACAGCGGCATCGCCCTGCGCAGCGCGGCGCGAAAGGGCCTTGGCATCGCGAGCCTGCCCGTCATGGTCGTCCGAAAGGATCTGGCCGAAGGCAGGATGGTCGCGCTGGAGGAAGAATGGTCCTATTATGACCGGGAATGCTGGGTCGTCTATTCGCCGGGTATCATGTCGGTGGCGACGCGCGCCTTCATCGACTATCTGGTGCGCAAGACGGGGCGCACGAAAGTCCGTCCCGCGATGGCCGCGTCGCTCGTCGCACGCTATTAGAGCGAGCTGACATGGGGCTGATTGCCCCGCCATTGTTCGCGAGCACGCACAAACTGTGCGCGATTTCGGTCTTACCTCTTGCCGAACAGGCGATACACTTCCCGGCAATGGCCATCGCTCAATGATGGTGTGAACTGGGAGACTGACATTGCCAAAGGTCGATCGCTTCCCGATGCCTATTCCCCACGGCTGGTTCGGAATAGGCTATGGCTCGGATCTCGGGGTCGGCGACGTCCGGCCGGTTCATTATTTCGGCCGGGATCTCGTCCTGTTTCGCAATGAACAGGGGGAGGCGGGCCTGCTCGATGCCTATTGCCCGCATCTCGGCGCGCATCTGGGGCATGGCGGAACGGTCGAGGGCGACAGCATTCGCTGTCCCTTTCATCACTGGGCGTTCCGGCCCAACGGCTTTTGCAGCAGCATCCCCTACGCCAAGGCTTTCCCGCCGCGCGCCAAGCGTGAGGCGCTCGCCCAATCCTATCCGGTGGTTGAAAAGAGTGGCGTCATCTGGGCCTGGTATCATCCCGACGAGATCGCGCCGACGTTCGACGTCATCGATTATCCCGAATTTACGAACCCCGAATGGGCCGAACCGATCAAGCGCGAATGGCGTTTCGCCAGCAATCCCCAGGAAATTGCCGAAAATGGCGTCGACGTCGCGCATTTCGCCTATGTCCACTCGATGGATGCGGTGCCCGAGGGCGAGACCGATTATAACGGTGTGCAGCGGCATAGTGTGGCGCGGGGACATCGGACCATCGACCTGCCATCGGGCGAGCGCAAACAATTGCCCTATTCGGTCGACACGCTCCAGAATGGGGCGGGACAGAAATTCACGCGGCTGAGTGGGCTCGTCGAACTGTCGCTGCTGGTTATCGCCACCCCGATCGAAGCCGACGACATCGAACTGCGTTTCTGCTTCACGCATCCAAAGGTCGCGCCGGGCTCGCCCGAGGAAAAGGCGATCGAGGCGGCGATCGAGAATACGTGCGGGCAAAAGGGCGTCGAGGGCGACATTCCGATCTGGCATAACAAGATCCACCGCGCGCAGCCTTTCCTGTGCGACGGCGACGGCCCGATCCTGCGTTTCCGTCGCTATTTCGAGCAATTTTATGCCGATGGGCCAGGCGGCAACCGTCTCGTCGAGGCGGCGGAATAGGCCCTCCGCGCGCGCGGAAAACCATCATAGTCAAACATCTGCGCCTGCGGGTGCCATAGGGAGAATTGCGATGTCCAAATTGCGTTATATTCAAGGCCCCGTCGAAACCCGTGCGTCCGGCATGCTGCGCAACACCGTCTACGGAATTCGCGCGACATATGAGACCGACCCGGACATCATCGCGGCGCTGTTGCCGCAGCCGCTGGTCGCGATCGAAAGGCCCGAAATCTGGCTGCAGATGGTGCATGTGGCGATGCATGTGACCGAAACCGACACGGTCGAAATCGGCGCGCTGACGATGGGGGTCAATTGCACTCACGAAGGGGCGCCGGGCGCCTATTGCTTCCACATGGCGATGGAAGGCGAAACCGTCGTCACCTCGGGCCGCGAACGTTTCGGCGAACCGAAAAAGATCGCGGAAACGCATTTCGAGCGCAATGGCGATCATCTGCGCGCGACCTGCTCGCGCCACGGTGTCACCTATTTCGAAATCGAAGGCACGATCGGCGAACCCATCGATCAGCCGCTGAAGTTCGAAGAGCATCTGTTCTGCTACAAGGGCATGCCGTCGATCGATCAGCCGGGCCAGTTCGACGGCGACGTCTTCCTCACCCGTCTCAACTGGGAACGCAATTACGATGCGCGGCGCGCGATGACGGGGACGATCACTCTGCGCGATTCGGCCTTCGATCCTCTCGCCGATATTCCCGTTCGCCGTATCGTCGACATGCAATATGTCGAAGGCGGGACGGCAACCGGCGGCACGTTGCTGCGCAAGGTGCCGGGCGAGTGGATCGCCCCGCACTGGGTCGGCCGGCAGGACGATCCGCGCAATGTCGGCGTCGATGTCGGCAAGCGAAAGGCCGCCTGATGGACGATTTTTCCGGCCGGGTGGCCGTCGTGACCGGTGGAGCGAGCGGGGTCGGCAAATGTCTGTGCGCCGACCTCGCCCGCGCCGGGGCGCATGTGGTGATTGCCGATATCGATCCGGCGCGGCTTGAAGCCGTCCGCGCCGAGATCGACGCGCTGGGGTCGGGGCAGGTGCTCGCCATCGCGTGCGACGTGACCAAGGAAGCGTCGGTGCGGGCGCTGGCCGATCAGGTCTTTGGCCAGTTCGATACGGTGCATATCCTGTTCAACAATGCGGGCGTCGGGCTGGGCGAGGCGCAGCGCAAGATCTGGACGCTTCCGATCAGCGACTGGCGCTGGGGGATCGACGTCAACGTGCTTGGCGTCATCCACGGGATTGCCGCCTTCGTGCCGCGCATGATCGACGCGGGGCAGGAGGGGGTGATCGTCAACACCAGTTCGACCAACGGCGGGCTGCGATCGCTTCCCAACACCCCCATCTATGCCGCCACCAAGGCGGCGGTGACCAGCATTTCCGAAGTCTTGCACCAGCAATTGCTGCGCGAAGGCGGAAAACTGCGCGCGGCGACGCTCTTTCCGGGGCCGCACACGGTCAATACGGGGATCATGGCATCGGGCGAGGTGCGCCCGGCGGATTATGTCGAAAATGAAGCCCAGACCAAGGTCGCCTATCGCACAATGGAAGATCTGGTACGGACGACCGGCCTCAAGCTGCAACTGACCGAGCCCGAGGAGGTATCCGCCTTCGCACTCGACGGCATTCGGGCGGGGCGTTTCTGGCTGTTGCCCGAAAGCGAGGAGAATGACGTGCTGATCGCCGCCCGGACCGAACAGATACTGGCGCGGCAGAACCCGCCGTCGGCATGGTGACGGCCGTAGTGTCAGAAGGGCAGGCCCAGCCGCAGGGCGCGGGGGACGCGGCGGGCGCGGGGGTCAAGGGCGGTTTCTATCGCTGGCTGGTCGTCGCGATCCTTTTCGCCGGCTATTGCTTCAGCGCGATCGATGCCCGTGTGCTGACGCTGATGGTCGAACCGATCCAGCGCGACCTGAACCTCAGCGATTTCGAGATCAGCCTGCTTCAGGGCTTTGCCTTTTCCCTCCTCTACAGCATTGCCGCGTTGCCGATCGGCCGTTTCGTCGATCGCACCAAAAGGCGCGCGACGCTGATCGTGTGGGGGGTCATTTTTTGGTCCGCGATGACGGCGGCCTGCGGCTTTACCAGCAGCTTCATCGGGCTCTTCCTTGCCCGCGTCGGGGTCGGCGTGGGCGAAGCGACGCTCAGCCCGACCGCCTATTCGCTGATCAGCGACTATTTCGAGCGCCGCAGACGGGCGCTGGCGATCAGCTTTTATGCGATCGGCTATCCGATCGGCGGCGGGCTGGCCCTTTTGATCGGCGGCTGGCTGCTCGTGCGCTTCACGAAAATGGGCGGCGTGACATTGCCGCTGCTCGGCAGTTTCGAACCGTGGCAGATGGTGTTCCTGTGCGTCGCGGCGCCCGGATTGATCATCGCCGCACTGATGATGACAATCCGCGAGCCAGCGCGGCAAGAAGTGGCGGCGAACCTGTCGGCGCAGAGCAGCCTGCGCGAAGGCTTTGCTTATATTTCCGAGCGCTGGGCGCTGTTCGGCTCGCTGATCGGTTCGCTCGCGCTGATTGCACTGCTGGCGATCGGCACCGCGCTGTGGTTCCCGACCTTCCTGATCCGCAGTTACGGCATGAGCCCCGCCGAGGTGGGAATGTCGTACGGGATGGTGATGCTGGTGTGTGGCACCACTGGCACTCTGGCAGGCGGCTGGTTTGCCGGACGGCTGATGCAAAACGGGCGGGCCGACGCCAATATGCGCGTCGTGTTGATCGCGACCTTGCTGAAGGGCGTGCCGCTGATCATCGCACCGCTGATGCCGACGGCATTCTGGTCGCTGGTCATGATGGCGATCGGGACGCTTATCGGACAGGCTTCGCAGGGCGTGATGCTGACGGCGATCCAGGATGTGACGCCCAATCAGCTACGCGGGCAGGTGACCGCCATCTCGTTGCTGTTCGTCAATCTGGTCGGAATGGGGCTGGGCGCCAGCGTCATCGCCGCGATTACCGATTTCGGCTTCGGCGATCAGGCGGCGCTCGGCTATTCGATCGCGATAGCCGGCGCGGTCGCGCTGCCGCTGATCATCGGCCTGCTTCTCGTCGCCCTGCCGCATTACCGCCGTGCGGTCGAAGGCTGACGCCTGGCACTCTACCTGGGCTGCGCGCGCCGCTCATCGCTTTGGGTGGGCGCGTCAGCCGAGGACGGCGACGCTGCGCAGGATGAGGCGAACGAGATCGGCCTGACGGCTGACGCCGGTCTTGCTGAGGATGGTCTTGCAATAGCTGCGCACCGTATTCTCGGTCAGGTCCAGCCTGGTGGCGGCTTCGGCCAGGCTGAGTCCGGTCGCGAGCAGCGCCGCCAGATGGGCTTCGGACGGGGTGAGGTCGAAAATCTGGCTGACCAGCCGTTCGAGCGGCTGGTTGTTGTCCAGCCCCGACACATAGACCACCGCGGTCGGGCCGGACTCATTGTCGTAGCGTGACGGCGTCTCGATCGTTCGCACGAGGACGCCCAGATGCCGGTCGCTGTCCGCCTCGACGCGGAGGCCCTCGGCGAAACTGCCCCCATCGCGCCGGGCCGAAACCGCCTGTCCAATCAGTTTCTGGAGCTGCGCGTTGGCGGTCTTGCTCGCCAGAGCCAGCCGATTGTCGGCGGCGCGGAGCGCGCGGCTTGATTTGATCAGGGCGCGGCCCGCGCTGTTTGTGCGCAGGATGTGGCCCGCGCCGTCGAGGATGAACGTGCAGAGCGTCAGCCGGTCGAGCGTGTCGATCATCACCTGCAACTCGGTCTCGTCGCGGCGCATGCGCGAGAACAGCGCGAGCGACTGTTCGAGATGCGGGCGCAGCGCGAGCAGCACCTGCTTGTCGTCGTCGGTGAAATCCTCTTCCTCCGGGCCGTTGGTGAGGCCGACATTGCCCTCCCAGCCGCCGGGTTCGGATATATACATGCCGAGTTGATACTCGATGCCATAGGGCTGCAATATCTCACGATAGAAGCGGTTTTCGCGAAGGTCGCCCCGCGAAATCAGCTCGCTCAGCCGGAAGATGTCGCCGGCCTTGGTCAGGGCGTTGCGCAGCGGGTCGAGATCGCCGATCTCGGCATGGACCGCGTGAATATCGCGCGCTTTGCGCTCGTCGATCACGAGCGGCGGTCCCCAGATGATCAAGGGCGGCGTGCCCTGTCGGCTGAGGCGCAAGGTGATGGCGGACCTGGTGCAGCGCATCCGCCGACTCAGCGCCTCGAGAAAGCCGAGCCACGGCGTTGGTTCCAGCGGCCCCCGATAGAGGAGCGTCACCAGTTCATCGACTTCGGCGACAGGCTTTCCGATCCGCATTCCGACTCCGCTTTCTGTTCGCACCCAATCGCCCATTATCTATGGGGATTCGCGCCCGGTCCGGCAATGACCTGTCGGGGGGGGGGCGGCAAACCGTGCGCCCCCCTGAATAGGGGTTGTCGCGGTCGCGCTCGCGCGTCACGCAGCGAAGAATAATCGATCGGGCCGGCGGATGGTTCGGCCATGATCGCCCGGCGCAGGAGAGGATCGGCCGTGCCCGACACGAAGTTCACCATACCCCACAGGATCATGGCCGCAGCAAGCGCGCATGGCGATGCCGTCGCGATCCGGGGCGAAGACGGGGCCGAGGTCCGCTACCGCGATCTCGAACCGCTGGTGCGCGGGGTGGCCAAGGCCTTTATCGCGGCGGGTGTCGCCGGAGGGGACCGTGTTGCGATCTGGGCGCCCAATGCGACGGGCTGGATCATCGCCGCCATCGGCGCGCAGGCGGCGGGAGCGGCGATCGTGCCGCTCAACACGCGGCTGAAGGGGCGCGAGGCGGGCTATATCCTGCGCACCAGCGGCGCGAAACTGCTGCTCACCGTCGCCGATTTCCTTGGCACCGCCTATCCGCAATTGCTCGCGGGGGAATATCTGCCCGACCTGCGCGATATCGTCCTGCTGGAGGGCGACGAAGGTGGCCTGCCGTGGCAGGACTTCCTCGATCGCGGCGCGGCGCTTTCGGATGACGCGGTCGATGCGCGGATGGATGCGCTGGACGCGGATCAGGTCTGCGACATCCTCTTCACCTCGGGCACGACGGGCAATCCCAAGGGCGCGGTGACGACGCACGGCCAGAATGTCCGGCTGTATCTCGCCTATGGCGAGACGCTCGGCTATGGTCCCGGCGACACTTTCCTGATCATCAATCCGTTTTTTCACAGCTTCGGCTACAAGGCGGGCTGGCTGGTCGCGCTGATGCGCGGTGCGACGGTATTGCCCCATGCGATATTCCAGACCGACAAGGTGCTCGAACGGATCGAGCGCGAGCGCGTCACCTTGCTCCCGGGGCCGCCGACCATCTTTCAGAGCCTGCTCGCCGGGCCGTATGAAAGATTCGACATTTCGTCGCTGCGCGTTTCGATCACCGGCGCGGCGTCGGTGCCGGTCGCCTTGATCGAGGAAATGCACGAAAAACTCGGCATCGACGTCGTGCTCACCGCCTATGGCCTGACCGAAACCTGCGGCACCGTGACGATGTGCTCCGTCGGCGATGATGCCGCGACGGTCGCCAACACCGCCGGTCGTCCGCTCGAAGGGGTCGAGGTCAAGCTGATCGACGCGGCGGGGGAGGTGGTGGCGCCGGGTGAGGCCGGCGAACTGCTCGTGCGCGGACCCAATGTGATGCAGGGCTATTTCAACGATCCAGCGGCAACCGCGGCGGCGATCGACAGCGACGGCTGGCTGCGCACTGGCGACATCGCGGTGCAGGATGCGCGCGGCAATGTGAAGATCACCGACCGGGCCAAGGATATTTTCATCGTCGGCGGCTTCAATGCCTATCCGGCCGAGATCGAAGGGCTGCTCGCCGCCAACCCGGCGGTCATGCAGTCGGCGGTGATCGGCGTGCCCGACGAACGGCTGGGCGAAGTGGCCAAGGCCTATATCGTCCTGCGCCCCGGCGCGAGCGCGACGCCCGAGGAGATTATCGCCTGGTGCCGCGATAATATGGCGAATTACAAGGTGCCGCGCCGGGTGGCGATCCTCGATGAGCTGCCGATGAACGCATCGGGCAAGGTGCAGAAATTCCTGCTGCGTGATGCGGGGGAAGAGAAGCGTCCGGAATCGGCCAAAAAGCCGACCTATCCATCATCGTCACCCTGAACTTGCTTCAGGGTCCATGGTCGGCCGTTTCCTTCGAGGCAGCGCTGGACGCGAGTGCAGGCCATGGATGCTGAAACAAGTTCAGGGTGACGAAATTGAGAGGCAACTCTCCAGCCCCAAGCCGACCATCAATTTTCGGGATAAAAGCGGCTGATCGTATCGACGACGCAGGCGGGTTTTTCGACGCCCTCGATCTCCACCGTCACCCGGATCATCGCCTGGACGCCGCCCTTCGCTTCCTCGGCCTTGATCAACTCGCCCTTGCCTCTGATCCGGCTGCCGGAGCGGACAGGATTCAGGAAGCGCAGATTGTCGGTGCCGATATTGACCCCCATCGATACGCCGCGCACCTCGATCAGTTCGGGGAGGAAGCGGTTGACGAGGCTCATCGTCAAATAGCCGTGCGCGATCGTGCCGCCGAAGGGGCCGTCCTTCGCGCGCTCTGGGTCGACATGGATCCACTGGTGATCGTCGGTGGCCTGTGCGAACAGGTCGATGCGGTCCTGCTCGATCGCGACCCATGTGGTCGGACCGAAACTCTCGCCCACCGCATCCAGCAGCGCCGCCGGAGTTTCGAAGACGCGCGCGCTCATGCCTGCTGGTTCGATACCGCGAGCACTTCGCCGGTCATATAGGAGGAAAGGTCGCTGGCGAGGAACAGCATGACGTTGGCAACCTCCCAAGGTTCGGCATAGCGGCCAAAGGCCTCCTTCTCGGTCAGTTCCTCGAGCAGTCCGGGCGGCGTGACCTTCGACAGCGAAGCGTGCATCGCAAGGCTGGGCGAGACGGCGTTGATGCGCACGCCCTTCTCCGCGGCCTCAAGCGCCGAACAGCGCGTGAAGGCCATCACCCCGGCCTTGGCCGCGGCATAATGCGCCTGCAGTTTTTGCGCGCGCCAGCCGAGTACCGAGGCGTTGTTGACGATCGCGCCGCTTTGCCGTTCGTACATATGCGGCAGGATCGCGCGCGTCATGCGAAAGACGCTGGTGAGCGTGACGTCGAGCACCCTGTGCCACTGATCGTCGGTCATCTCGATCACCGACGCGGCGCCGCCCAGCCCGGCATTGTTGATGAGGACATCGACATGCCCCATCGCACCGATCGCGCCCGCAACCAGTGCCTGAACCTGATCCTCGCTGGTCACATCACATACCAGGGTGCCGGGGCGCGCAAAGCCGAGCGCGGCGATCCGGTCGGCGGTTTCGCCGAGGCGGCGTTCGTGCATGTCGGAGAGGAAGAGCGTCGCCCCTTCCTCGACCGCGCGCTGCGCGACCGCGCCGCCGATGCCGTTGCCCGCGGCGGCGGTGATCAGCACGGTCTTGCCCTTCAAAAGGCCGGTGGGGGTGGGATATTCGGGGGCGGGTCGTGCCACGCTGGGCTCCTTCACTTAAGGTCGCCGCGCGGCTCGCGCGGAAGGCCGAGGGCGCGCTCGGCGATGATATTGCGCTGAATCTCGTTGGTGCCGCCATAGATGGTGTCGGCGCGGCTATAGAGGAACAGGTTGGGAAGCATGGGGAAGGCATAGTCGTGCCCCGCGACGGTTTCGCCTGCCACGCCCAGCACGTCCATCGCGAGTTCGCCCAGGTCGCGCCGCCAGCTCGCCCACTGAATCTTGTAGGTGAGCGCCGCCGGGTTGAGCCTGCCGCTCTCGGCATCGGTGAGCATGCGCAATGCCCCGTAACGCATGATTTTCAGGCCAATTTCGGCCTTGGCGAGGCGCTGGCGGATGAGCGGATTCTTCGCTTCGCCATTGGCGCGCGCGGCGGCGATTACCGCATCGAGCTCGTTGCGAAAGTTCATTTGCTGCGCGAGCGTCGAGACCCCGCGCTCGAAACCGAGCAGCCCCATCGCCACCTTCCAGCCGTCGCCCGGCGCGCCGAGGATGTTGGCGGCGTCGGTGCGCGCACCGTCGAAAAACGTCTCGTTGAATTCGGCCTCGCCGGTGATCTGGTGGATCGGGCGCACGGTGACGCCGCGCTGGTCGACGGGGATGAGCAGGAAGGAAAGCCCCTTGGGGCCGTTCGACCCTTCCCCGGTGCGCGCGATCACGAAGATCCAGTCCGAAAATTGCGCGAGGCTGGTCCAGATTTTCTGCCCCTCGATCACCCAGTCATCGCCGTCGCGCCACGCCCTGGTGCGGATGTTGGCGAGGTCGGACCCGGCGCCGGGTTCCGAATAGCCCTGACACCAAATCTTTTCGCCGCGCGCGATCGCGGGCAGGAAGCGCGCCTTCTGTTCCTCTGTTCCAAAGGCGAGGATCGTCGGGCCTGCGAGTTCGATGCCGATATGGTTGAGCCGCGGCGGGGCGCCGGCGCGCGCATATTCCTCGGCAAAAATGACTTGTTCGGCGAGTGTCGCGTCGCGGCCGCCATAGGCCCTGGGCCAACCGACGCAGCTCCAGCCTGCCTCACCGAGCCGTTTTTCCCAGTCGCGACGGCGTCGCGGGCTGGCGGTCAGGCTGGTGATGTGGCGCACATCGGCGAAGGGACCATCAAGCTCGGCGGCAAGCCATGCCGCGGCTTGGGCGCGGAAGGCCTCTTCCTCGGGGGAAAAGCCGAGCCTCATGCGGCCCGATCCAATCCGGCCAACCCCGCGACTTGTTCGCGGTGCCAGTCGGGGGCGCCCAGCAGGCTCGCATTGCTGCGCGCGCGCTTGAAAAACAGATGCGCGTCATGTTCCCAGGTGAAACCGATGCCGCCGTGAAGCTGGATCATCTCGCCCGCGCAGTGACTGTAGGTATCGCAGGCAAACGCCTTGGCGGCATGGACCGCAAACATGGCCTCGTCCGATCCTTCGTCGATCGCGCAGGCGGCCCAATAGACCGCCGAGCGCGCCTGCTCGATCTCGACCATCATGTCGGCGAGCCGGTGCTTATACGCCTGGAAGCTGCCGATCGCGCGGCCGAACTGGACGCGCTCCTGTGCATAGGCGACCGTCCGGTCGAGGCACGCCTGCGCGCCGCCCAGTGCATCGGCGGCGATGGCGAGCCAGCCGGTGACGAAAGCCGCGTTCGTCGCCGCGCGCGGGTCGGCGAGCGCTTCGGCCGCCACGCTGTCGAAGTCGAGCCGGGCATAGGGCCGCGTCTGGTCCATGCTGGTCAGCGGGGTGACGGCGAGCCCGGGCGCGCCGCGTTCGACGATCGCGACGCCGTTCGTGGCGACAACCACGAACAGGTCGGCAACGGCGCCGTGCGGAACATGGAGCGCGGTGCCGGTGAGCGTGCCGTCGCCGAGCGCAGCACCCGCTGCGCCGTCGGCGCTGGCAACCGCGAAGCTGGCGATCCGTTCGCCCGAAGCGAGGCCGGGGAGCAGGCGTGATCTTTGTTCCGCGCTGCCCCCGGCGAGGATCGCGGGCGCGGCGAGACCAAGGCTGGCGAGAAAGGGGAGGGCGGCGGTGTGCCGCCCGCCTTCCTCGGCGAGGATCGCGCGTTCGACCATGCCGAGCCCGGCGCCGCCCATCGCCTCGGGGATTCCGACGCCCGACAGGCCAAGCTCGGTGCAGAAGGCGGTCCACAGCGCGCGGTCGATCCCGGCATCCTTGCCGGTCGCCGCCATTGCAGTGCGGGTGCGCGGGCTAGTTGCATTTTCCGCGAAGAAGGCGTGCGCCGTTTCGGCGATCATCGCCTGTTCGTCGGTGAAGGCGAAATCCATCAGGCGGTCCCCCAAATGGCGCGCGGCGGCACGCGGTCGGCGAGCAGGCGGTCGACCGCGGCGCCGACATCGGCGGGGTTCCAGCGCGCGCCCTTGTCGATCGCCGGACCTTCGCGCCAGCCGTCCTCGATCATGATCTTCCCGCCTTCGAGTTCGAACACGCAGCCGGTGACATGCTTCGACCGTTCCGAGCCAAGCCACACCACGGTGGGCGCGACATTGGCGGGGTTCATGCCGTCGAACGCGTCGCCCGCGGTCGCCATCTTCTCTGCGAACGCCTGCTCGGTCATGCGGGTGCGCGCGGCGGGGGCGAGGGCGTTGGCGGTGATGCCATAGCGGCCGAGTTCGCCGGCCTGAACCAAGGTCAGCGCGGCGATGCCGCCCTTCGCAGTCGCATAGGCGGCCTGCGCGATCGAGCCTTGCAGCCCGGCGCCGCTGGTGGTGTTGATGATGCGCGCGTCGACCGGCTTGCCCGCCTTTTGACTTGCCCGCCAATAATCGACCGCGTGGCGGCTGACGCAGAAATGGCCGCGCAGATGGACGTGCATCGTCGCGTCCCATTCGTCGAGCGTCGCGGAGACGAACATGCGGTCGCGCACGATCCCGGCGTTGTTGACGACGACATGGAGGTCGCCGAACGCGGCGACCGCGGCCTCGACGATGCGCTTCGCCGCATCCCAGTCGGTGATGTCCTCATAATTGGCGACGGCGTTACCGCCCGCCTCCCTGATCTCGGCAACCACGGCGTCGGCGGCTGACGTGTCGCGGCCGTCGCCGGCCAGGCTGGCGCCGATATCGTTGACCACGACATTGGCGCCTTCGGCGGCGAAGGCGAGCGCATAGGCACGCCCGAGTCCGCGCGCTGCGCCGGTGATGATGACGGTGCGTCCGTCGCAGATGCCCATGATGCTTACAGCCTTTCGATGATGGTGACGTTGGCCTGGCCGCCGCCTTCGCACATGGTCTGAAGGCCGTATCGGCCGCCGGTGCGTTCGAGCGCGCCGAGCAAGGTGGTCATCAGCCGCGCGCCGGTGGCGCCGATCGGATGGCCGAGCGCGATCGCGCCGCCTTGCACATTGACCTTTTCATGGCTGATGCCGAGTTCCTGCATCCACGCCATCGGCACGCTCGCGAACGCCTCGTTGCATTCGAACAGGTCGACGTCGTCCACACTCATGCCCGCCTTTTCGAGCGCATATCTGGTCGCGGCGATTGGGCCGGTGAGCATCCAGATCGGATTGTCGGCGCGCACCGACAAGTGATGGATGCGCGCGCGCGGTTTCAGCCCGTGCGTCTTCACCGCCGCTTCGCTCGCGATCAGCAGCGCCGCGGCGCCGTCGCAATTCTGGCTGGCTATCCCTGCGGTGATGACGCCGCCTTCGTTGACGGTGCGTAGCGTCGCGAGACCCTCGGGCGTCGTCTGGGGGCGGACGGTTTCGTCCTGCTCCAACCCTTCGAGCGGCGCGATCTCGGCCTTGAACCAGCCATTATCGATCGCGGCTTGAGCGCGGCGGTGCGATTCACTGGCGAAGGCCTCCATGGCCTCGCGGCTGATCTGCCATTTGCCCGCGATCATCTCGGCCGATTTGATCTGGTTGACCTCTTGCGTGCCGTAGCGCGCATCCCAGCCTTTCGAGCCGATGAACGGGCTGTCGAAGCCATAGGGCTGCCCCGCGAACATCGCCGCCGAAATCGGGATTGCGTTCATCGCCTGACTGCCGCCCGCGACGACCAGATCCTGCGTCCCGCTCATCACCCCCTGCGCGGCGAAATGCACCGCCTGCTGCGACGATCCGCACTGGCGGTCGATCGTCGTACCGGGGACATGCTCGGGAAGCCCGGCGACGAGCCACGCGGTGCGGCCGATGTCGCCCGCCTGCGGGCCGATGGTGTCGCAGCAGCCCCAGACGACGTCATCGACCTGCCCCGCATCGATGCCGGTGCGTTCGACGAGCGCCTTGATCGGATGTGCGGCGAGGTCGGCGGGGTGGACGGCCGCGAGGCTGCCCTTCTTGCGCCCGATCGGGGTGCGGACGGCGTCGATGATATAGGCTTCCGCCATGGTCGTGGTTCCTTATACGAAGCTGTGGCCGGGGCCGATCGGCAGCGCGCCGCCGATGACGGCCGCGTCGATGCGTGCGAGATGGAAGGCGCGGTCGCCCCAGGCGCCGGACAGCGCCCAGGCGCGCTTCATCCAGAAATGCAGGTCGACCTCATAGGTATAGCCCATCGCGCCATGGGTCTGGATCGCGGTTTCGCTCATCGCCCAGGCCGCGTCGGCGGCGGCGAGCTTGGCGTGGCTGACATGGACGGGCGCGCTGGCGGCGCCGTCCTGCAAAGCAACCGCCGCGCGCTCGATGACCGGCCGCGCGAACGCGATCTTGACCGCCGCGGTCGCCAGATGGTGCTTGACCGCCTGGAAGCTGCCGATCGGCTGGCCGAACTGGCTGCGGTTCTTCGCATAGTCGGTCGCCTGTTCGAGCATCGCGTCGGCGAGGCCGACAAGCTGCGCGGCGGCGATCAGCGCGGCATGGTCGAGCAGAGCGTCGGCTGAACCGACCGTGACGCCCTTGGCGGCAACGGGCGCATAAAGGCGGCGGAGCGGATCGACGCTGTCGAGCAGTTCGGCACCGCTGCTGCGCTCCGCAAGCAGCAGTGCGCCGTCCTTTGCCGACAGGATATGGCTTGCGCCATCGAGGTCGGCGACCCACGGATTGACCGGATGCTGGAGCGCGACCTTCACCTCGCCCGACGCAATCGCTTCAAGCACCGCCTCCTGTCCGCCCGCTTTGGCGAGCAATGGCGCGGCGACGAGCGCGGTGTCGGCAATCGGTTCGGCGACCCCCGCGCGGCCAAGCTCGGCGGCGATCAGCACCGCGTCGAGCAAGGACAGGCCAAGCCCGCCCTGCGCCTCGGGAACGAGCAGGCCGGGTAGACCCATGTCGGCGAGACCCTGCCAAACGGCATCGGAGCGGCGGCTGTCGCTCGCATCGAGCGCGCGCAGCAATTCGGGGGTGTGAACGCCCGCCAGATAGTCGCGCACGCCCTGCGTCAGCGTCGCCTGATCCTCGGTGATCGTGAAGTCCATGGCCGCTACCTCGGCAGGCCGAGCAGGCGCTCGGCGATGATGTTGCGCTGGATCTCGTTCGACCCGGCGTAGATCGGGCCGGAGAGCGAGAAGATATAGCCTTCGAGCCACGCATTGAGCGCGCCGCCGTCCAGATGCCGCAATTCGGCCGAAGCGCCGAGAAGCTGCATCGCGGTGCGGTGCGCGGCGCGGTCGAGTTCGGACCAGAATATCTTGTTGAGGCTCGCTTCGGCGCCGATCTGCCCACCGCCCATGATCTTCGAGGCGACGGCATAGGTGTTATAGGCATAGGCCTGCGCGTCCATCCACGCCTGCATCACCTGTTCGCGCGCCGCGGGCGCGGCCTTCGCTTCACAGGCGCGGAACAATTTGACGAGGCGTTCGGCGGCGGCCTGAAAACGCGCGGGCGAGCGCAGCATCAGCCCGCGTTCGAACCCCGCGGTCGCCATCGCGACGGTCCAGCCTTCGCCTTCGCCCGCGATGCGGTTTGCGACGGGCACGCGCACGTCGTCGAAGAACAGCTCGGCAAAGCCCGGATCGCCGTGAAGCTGGCGGATCGGGCGGCGGGTGACGCCGGGGGCATTGAGGTCGAACAGGATGAAGCTCAGTCCCTTGTGCCGCTTCGAGTCCGGGTCGGTGCGGAACAGGCCGAAGCCCCAGTCGGCGAAGCTCGCGCGGCTCGACCAGGTTTTCTGCCCCGAGATCACATAATGATCGCCGTCGCGGATGGCTTTGGAGGTGATCGCCGCCATGTCCGACCCGGCACCCGGTTCGGACCATGCCTGCGCCCAGATCATCTCGCCCTTCGCCATTGGGGTGAGGAAACGCGCCTTCTGTTCGTCGGTGCCGTATTCCATGACCGTCGGGCCGAGCAGGAAGATGCCATTCTGGTTGACGCGCAGCGGCGCCCCGGCGCGATAATATTCTTCCTCGAAGATCAGCCATTGGATGAGGTCTAGCCCGCGCCCGCCATAAGCCTCGGGCCAGGTGACCATGCCCCAATTGCCGCTTGCGAGCTTGCGCTCCCATTCGACATGCTGGTGATAGCCCTCCTCGCGTTCCAAGGTGACGAGTGGCGCCTTTGGGGCATTCGCCTCCATCCACGCGCGCACCTCGGCCCGAAAAGCCTGTTGTTCGGTCGTATAGGCGAGGTCCATCAGAATTCGGCCGCCTTGCCGGTGTCGACAAAGGCGTCGCGCGCCTTCTGGCTATCCTCGTGCATATACATTTCGAGCGTGAAGCCCTGTTCCCAGCGATAGCCATGATCGACGTCGCGCGGTTCGAGCCCGTTCAGCGCTTCCTTGGCGAGGACCAGCGCCTTGCGCGATTTGCCCGCGATGACGCTCGCAAAGGCGCGCGCTTCCTGGGTCAGCGCGTCGCGCGGCACGATCTTCTCGACCGCGCCGAGCCGATATGCTTCCTCGACCGGAATATTGCCGCCGGTGAAGAAGGCGGCGCGCACCTTGTGCAGCGGCAGCATCCGCGACAGATGCGAGGCGCCGCCCATCGCGCCGCGATCGACCTCGGGCAGCGAGAAATAGGCATCGTCGGCGGCGATGATCGTGTCGCTCGCGCCGCAAATGCCGATGCCGCCGCCGATCACGAATTTATGCACCGCGACGACCACCGGCACCTCGCAGTCGCGCACCGCCTTGAAGGTCAGATAATTGCCGCGATTGAGCAAAGTGATGCGTTCGGGGTGCGCCTGCATCTCCTTGATGTCGACGCCGCCGCAAAAGCCGCGCGCGCTTTCGGCAGCGCGGATGAGGACGACATTGACGTCGGGATTCTGTCCCGCGTCGCGGATGATCGCGGGCAGGCTGTTCCACGTCGCGCTGTCGAACGCGTTGACCGGCGGCACGTCGAAGATAATCTCGGCGATGCGGTCCTTGATCTCGATATGGATCGGCATGGGTCAGACCCCCGTTGATGCAGGAAAGGAAAGCGCAGCGAGGCGCGCGCGCGCGTCGCGTTCGATGCCGCCGAGCAGTTCGGCGCAACTCGGCAGGTCGGCAAGCCGTCCGGCGACGAGGCCGGTCGCCATCAGGCCATGGTCGGGATCGCCCTCGACCACCGCTTTCTGGATCAGCATCGGCGCCGACGCCGCCATCATCGCCTGTGGCAGCGTCAGCCCGCCGTGGCTGGTCATGCCCTTCGCGGCGCGGAACAATTCGCCGAACGACGCGCCGGTCTGGCGCTTCATCGCGAGCCCGCTTTCGATCGCGCGGCGCCAAATGCCGAGGCCGCTCGACCGCTCGATGCGATCGAGCAGCGCATTGCGGATCATCCGCTGCGGCAGGCCGTCGACCTTGGTCGATACCAGAATGTCGTCGGTGCCCGCGCCGACATAGCGCGCCTTGGTCACGTCGGGGATCGGGCTTTCGCGCGTCATCAGGAAGCGGGTACCCATCGCGATCCCGACCGCGCCATAGGCCAGCGCCGCCGCGAGCCCGCGCCCGTCGTCAAAGCCGCCCGCGGCGATCACGGGCACCTTCACCGCATCGAGCACCTGCGGCAGCAATATGGTCGAGGCGACCGACCCGGTATGCCCGCCGCCTTCGCCGCCCTGCACCGTCACCATGTCGACGCCAAGCTGCACCATCTTCTGCGCATGCTTGACCGCGCCGACGGTGGGCACGCAGAGGATGCCCGCATCCTTGAAACGGCCGATCATTGTCGCATCGGGCCCGCGCCCAAAGCTGACCGCGCGGATCTGGTCGCGGTGTTTCAGGATGATCTCGACAATCTCCGCCGCGCCCGGCTGGAACATATGGAAATTGACGCCGAAGGGCTGCTTCGTGCCCTTCTTCACCGCAAGGATCGCCGCCTCAAGCTCGGCGGGCTGCATCACCGCGCCCGCGAGGAAACCGAAAGCGCCCGCCTCGCTCGACGCGATCACCAGGCCCGGCGTCGCGATCCAGCCCATCGCGGTCTGGATCACCGGCAGTCGGCAGCCGAGCCGTTCGGTCAGAAGGGTGGCGAGCGGATCGGCCATCAGCCTTCCCCCTGATCCTTCTTGGCGACGTCTTTCTTGTTGGCTTCGGCCATCTTCTTGCCGTCGAACCCGGCGATATAGTCGCCCTTGACCAGGCTGTTGTTGGCGTGGGCGAAATGATGATAGCCGAACGCCGCGTCGATCCCGGCATTCTTGCCCGCCAGCGTCTCCATATGGTTGCACGCCTGCTTCGCGAGTTGCAGCGCGAGGCGGGGCTGCGTCGCGATCCGCGCCGCGATGCGTGCGACCTCGTCCGCCAATTCGGCGCGCGGCACGACGCGGTTGACCATCCCGGCTTCGCGCGCGCGCTCGGCGCTCATCCGGTCGCCGAGGAACAGAAACTCCTTGGCCAGCCGGACATTGAGTTCGTGGCAATGCGCGAAATATTCGAGGCCCGGAAACCCCATCTGGAGCACCGGGTCCTGAAAGAAGGCATCGTCCGAGGCGATGATGAGGTCGCACACCCAGGCCAGCATCAGCCCGCCCGCGATGCAGCCGCCGTGGACCTGCGCGATGGTCGGCTTGGGAATGTCCCGCCACCTTTTGCACATGCCCAGATATTGTTCCTGTTCGCGGGCATAGGCTTTTTCGGCGCCCGCCTTGGTCGAGTGATCGTACCACATCAGCCGGCGCTCGACGGGCGAGTGGAAGTCGCGTCCCGGTGTGCCGATGTCGTGCCCGGCGCTGAAATGTTTGGCGTCCGATTTCAGGACGATGACCTTGACCGCATCGTCATTGACCGCGCGGACGAAGGCGTCGTCGAGCGCATAGGTCATCTGGCTGTTCTGGACATTGTGATATTGCGGGCGGTTGAGCGTCACCCACGCAATGCCGTCCGCCGCTTCATAGAGGATCGGCGTATCGGTTTCATAGACCGGGGTTTCATCGACCGGCGGGACGAGCCCGTCATTCTGCTCTGTCATGGCTCAGGTCCTCTTGCCCGCGGGATTGTCCTTGAGCACGGTCGCGCGCAGATTATGCGGGTCGAGCCGCGCGATGATCGCGAGCTGCTCGGCGGTAGGGGCGGCCGTTTCCTCGATCTCGGCCGCGGCCTGGAGCGCGAAGCCGGTCGCTTCCTGCACCTGATCGAAAGTGACGCCAGGGTGGAGCATCACGACGCGGATCGCATGGTCCGTGCCGCCGAAATCCATCACGCAAAGATCGGTGACGATCAGCCGCAGGTCGACCCGGTCGAAAGTCGCGCCCGCGATGCGCCGCGCGGGATTATAACCGACGCTCGACACCATATCGACCTCGCCCTCGACGAAGACGCGCTTCGAGTGGGCGGGAACGAACATCGAGTTGATGTGGCAGATGCTGTTGCCCGGAAAGCCGCGCGCGCCGAGCATCTGCACCTTTGGTTGGTCGTAGGTGCCGCCGAGATAGGAGATGTTCGTCTGGCCGAAACGGTCGATCTGGCTCGGCGTGACCATTGCGTGGCGCTTGCCGGGCCACACCGCGGCGTCGAAGAAACGCGAGAAGGGCAGGTAGCCCGCGGGCTTGCGGTCGTCATAGCCGCGCGGGCCGAGCGGCACCGGGTCCTCGACCAGATACGCCTCGCCGTCGGTCATCATCAGTTCGGGGGTGTGCGTCACCTTGGCGAGCGAGGCGGCGAGGCGAGGCGCCGGGCCGATGCCGGTCGCGACGAGTTCGCCATTGCCGCGCCACGCTTCGGAGGCGGCGACGATCAACTGTTCGCAGAGCGAAAATTCGGGTGCGGTGGTCATGAGCTTCGTCCGCCTCAGAAGATGGGAAGGGGGAGGGCGGCGACAGTATCCTTGCCGCCGACACGGTCGAGGTAGCCGGCTTCGTCGGCGCCGATGACGCCCGCCACATAGGCGTCCCAGCCGCCCTCCTGGCGCGCGCTCGCGGCATAGGCCTTGAGGTGCTTCATGTCCCAGCCGTAGGACGGCGGCATCGAGGTCGGGTGCGCGCCCAGCGGCGCTTCGACCACGCCGTGGATGAAGCAACGCTCGACGATGTTGGCGCGCGCATCCTCGGGATAGCTATGGTCCATGCGATCGACGACTTCTTCGGCCGAAACGAAGCTTTGGTCGGCGGCGCGCGCGAACCATTCGTCATAATAGGTGTCGGGGCCGAGCGCCTGGATATTGCCGAGCTTGTCGGCGCGGTGAACGTGGAGCAGCGCGGCGTCGAGCCGCAGCGGCGGCATCGCCAGCACGACCTCGCCATCGTCATAGGGTGACTGGACGGTCCGGAAGCCGCCATGCGTCATGACATCGGTGCCGAGACCGACATGGGTGGGGAGGAAAGGCAGGCGGAACGCCGCAGCCTTGAGCCCCCATTGCAGCATGCCTTCGTCAAGCTCGAGAATGTCGAGGGTTCCGGCCTCGCGCGCCTTGCGAAAATAAGGTTCGAGCGGGATCGCATCCATCGAGACGAAGCCGAAGATCAGCTTCTTCACCTTGCCCGCGGCGCAGAGCATGCCGACTTCGGGGCCGCCATAGGCGACGATCGTCAGGTCGGTGAGGTCCGAACGCAAAATGGCGCGGACCAGTGCCATCGGCTTGCGGCGTGGGCCCCAGCCTCCAATCCCGATCGTCATCCCGCTCTTCAGCGAGGCGACGAACTGCTCGACGGTCAGTTGCTTGTTCAATCCACTCTCCAGCCACAGGCGCCGGGCGCGAGGGCGCCCGCGATGTTGCAAGAGGGATAGGCGCGCTGGCCGTTCGGGCGATACCACCATATGGAGAGAGACTTTCGCGCCGTCCGGCCGGAAAGAGGCGGATGGAAGATGGAGAATGGCTATGGTGGACGACCAACAGCGCGTGGCGCTTGTGACCGGCGGCAGCCGCGGCATCGGCCGCGCGATCGCGGAGCGCTTGCTGAGCGACGGGATGCGGGTCGTGATCTGCGGCCGCAATGCCCCCGGCGACTTGCCGCGCCACGATGATGCGGTGGCGGAGTTCGAGGCGTGCGACGTGCGTTCGGCGGACGCGGTTCAGGCGATGGTCGCCCGGATTTTCGAACGCCACGGTCGGCTCGATCTGGTGGTGAACAACGCGGGGGGATCGCCCGAAGCCGAAGCGGCTTCGGCTTCGCCGCGCTTTTCGGAGCGCATCCTCGCGCTCAACCTGCTCGCGCCGCTCCATGTCGCACAGGCGGCAAACCGCATCATGCAGGCGCAGGAAAGCGGCGGCAGCATCGTCAATATCGCCAGCGTTTCGGGCGCGCGGCCTTCGCCGGGCACCGCGGTCTATGGCGCGGCCAAGGCCGGATTGTTGAGCCTCACCGAATCGCTCGCCATGGAATGGGGGCCGAAGGTGCGCGTCAACGCGATCGTCGTCGGGCTGGTCGCCACCGAGGCGGCGGCCGATCATTATGGCGGCGCCGAAGGTATGAAGCGCATCGACGCGATGCTGCCGCTCGGGCGCATGGCGCACGGGTCCGATATCGCCGGCGTCGTCAGTTTCCTGGCGTCGCCCGATGCGGCCTATATCAGCGGGGCCAGGATCGCCGCGCACGGCGGCGGTGAGCGGCCTGTCTTTCTGAGCCTTGCCCAGGCGGGCTGACGTCGCGGTGCGGCCGAGGACAATTCGGTTTCCTATGGGCGGATGCCGAAAACATTCTGTGCGTGGCGCAGGACAATCGCGGCCTAGCGAAGGTGGCGGACGGTTGCGATAGTGGTGGCACCTTCCACTGCCATATCGGAGCG
Organism: Sphingopyxis lindanitolerans; assembly: GCF_002993885.1. Lineage (NCBI taxonomy): Bacteria > Pseudomonadati > Pseudomonadota > Alphaproteobacteria > Sphingomonadales > Sphingopyxidaceae > Sphingopyxis > Sphingopyxis lindanitolerans. The sequence goes on along the minus strand of NZ_CM009578.1, from coordinate 543,812 downwards.
CCGCCATGCCCGCAGAGACCGTCAATCGCCAATGGCTGCTCGCGCGGCGTCCCAACGGGCAGGTCAGCGTGGAGGATTTTGCACGGCATGACGCGCCGATGCCGCGTGCCGATCTGGCCGCGGGCGAAATCCTCGTCCGTAACCTCATGTTCGGCTTCGACCCCGCGCAGCGCGGATGGATGGATGATGCCCCGAGCTATCTGCCCCCGATCATGATCGATGAGGTCGTGCGCGGCAGCGCGGCCGCGCGTGTGATCGCGTCGGCGAACCCGGCCTATCCCGAAGGTTCGATGGTGCGGGGGTTGTTCGGGTGGCAGGATTATGCCGTCGCGGCGCGAGCGGGCGACCCCGACCTGGTGTCCATTCCCGAAGATATAGCGCCCGAAGAGGCATTGGGTATATTCGGCGCCGCAAGCCTTACCGCCTATGTCGGCATGTTTGATGTCGGTCGGCTTCGCGCGGGGGATTGCGTGCTCGTCTCGGGCGCGGCGGGTGCGGTCGGATCGGTCGCTATCCAGATCGCGCGGCTTGCGGGCGCGCGCGTGCTCGGGATCGCCGGAGGCGCCGAGAAATGCCGCTGGCTGGTCGAGGATTATGGCGCCGACGCCGCGATCGACTATCGCTGCGAGGATGTCCGGGCGCGGCTTGGGGCGCTTGCACCCGATGGGATCGACCTGTTCTTCGACAATGTCGGCGGCACGATACTCGAGGGAGGGATCGCGCATATCGCGCGCTTCGGCCGGATCGTCCTGTGCGGTGCCATTTCGGGCTATAACGACGTGCGGGGCGCTGTCGGTCCGCGCAACCTGATGCGGATGATTTCGCAGCGGGCCGAGATGTGCGGCTTCATTCTGCTCGACCATCTCGATCGTGTGCCCGCCGCCATGGCCGACCTCAGGCAATGGGTTCGTGGCGGCCAAATCCACTATCGTACCGACATCCAGCACGGCTTCGGCGCCGTCCCGCAAACATTTCTGCGCCTGTTCAGCGGTTCGAATCAGGGCAAGCAATTGCTGCGGATCGACGGGACGGAGTAATACCCAGTTGCGGTGATCGACCGATGAGGACGGCTTCGGGCGGTTCTCGTTTCATCTTGGGTGATGTCGGCTCTTCCTGTCGCACCTGTCGATTGTAAATCAGCAGGTGCGACACCATATACGCCCTATCGGCGGTTTCGCATGCGCGCCGTCGACTGAGAGACTCTTGCGCTCCCGCCGAAGGAGCGACGATATGGACCTCAACGAACTTCTCTATCATCATCAAAGGGCCTTGATGGCCGTCGGCCAGGCGCAGCGCGATGGGCGGACGGGCGTCAATTTCGATCTTCCCTGCTATTATGCCAGGCGCATCAACGAATATCGCGAGCGCCGCGGCCTGACCTTCGATGTTCCGGTGGTCGCGCAATGGGGCAAGCGGGCAAGCGATCAGGTCGATGCACGGTCGGCTTCCTTCGTCGGCGATGGGCTTGGGGTGCAACGCCGAGAGACTCCGGCGTGAAACAGCTCATTGCCTTCGACCTCGATGGGACGCTTGCCGAGAGCAAACAGCCGCTCGACGCCGCGATGGGAGACGCGCTCGCCGATCTTCTGAATGTGGTCGAGGTCGCGGTAATCTCGGGCGGCGATTGGCCCCAGTTCGAAAAGCAGGTCGCGTCGCGGCTTCCCGCCCGGGCGAACAGCGCACGCCTGTGGCTCATGCCGACGACGGGCACCAAACTCTATAGGCATGGTTCCGGCGCATGGCGGCCGGTTTATGCCGAACTGTTCGCGGACAAGGAAAAGCAGCGCATATTCGAGGCATTCGATGCGTCACTCCGAGCCACCGGCTTTGTTCCCGAGACGGTGTGGGGCGAGCGCATCGAGGACCGCGGGAGCCAGATCACCTTTTCGGCGCTGGGCCAGGAGGCCCCGATTCATGCCAAGGAAAAATGGGATCCCGACTTTGCGAAGCGCAAGGTCATTCAGCGCGATCTTCGTGAGCGCCTGCCTGGGCTTTCGATCAACATGGGCGGCGCGACGTCGATCGACGTTACCCGCGAAGGGGTCGACAAGGCATATGGCCTGACGAAATTGCGCGATGCCAGCGGCATCGCGCTCGATGCCATGCTCTTCGTCGGCGATGCGATTTTCCCCGGTGGCAATGACTATCCCGCCAAGACCCTGGGCCTGGATACCGTGTGCGTTCGCGATCCGGGCGAGACCCGCGCCGTCATCGAAATGATCATCGCCTGCCTGAAATGGGCGCCCGCCACGGGGTCGGCAACCCGTCATGCGTCGGCGGCGAACGACCGCGCACAGCTGGTGCTGGGAGCGGAGGCATGATTCTGCACAATCTTTTCGGGCGGCATCGGGTCGACTTCAAAGCCAGCCACTGGGATAGGGGACGGTTCGTCAGCCATTGCACGATATGCCGGGGGGAGATGGTCAAACTACCCGGTTTTCCCTGGCAAATGAGCGGGCGTAATCGTTGAGGCGCGTCAGGCCTGCGTTTCCATGGCCGCCAATATGTCTGCAATCGGCATGAAAACAAAACACACCGAACTGTCAGCGACTCCATAAGGGAGGAAGAGATCGTCGCCGACGCGGATGGCGCCGCAGGTATAGACGACGTTGGGCACATAGCCTTCGCGATCTTCGTCCGCGGCGGACAGAAGCGGGTTCGGGGTTCGGCCGAGCAGTTTTGACGGATCCTCCTTGTCGAGCAAGACCGCGCCGATCGCATATTTTCGCATCGCCCCGACACCATGCGTCAGCACCAGCCAGCCTTCGTCCAGCTCGATCGGGGCGCCGCAATTGCCGATCTGGACGAATTCCCAGGGGAAACGGGGTTCGAGCAGCAGCTCGCCGCCCTCCCAATGATCGATCGAATCCGACCGCAGCAGGTAGAGATTCTTGCCGTCCTGCCGACCAATCATGCAGAATTTTCCGTCAATCTTGCGCGGAAACAGCGCCATGCCCTTGTTGCGGCCGGCGCCGCCCTTGATCGGGGTCAGCGTGAAATCGCGGAAATCGCGCGTGCGAAGCAGTTCCGAGCGAATATCGCGGCCGCTGTAGGCGGTGTAGGTGCCGATCCATTCGCTTTTGCCGCTATCGCGTTCGAACTCGACGAGGCGCAGGTCCTCGAGCCCGTTGCGCTGCGCCTCGGTGATCGGGAAGATGACGGTGCCCGAAATACTGCTGTCGGGATCGCGGTGAACCGAGATGCGATCTTCCTGATTGTCCGCCTGATGCGTGCCCAGCATGGCCGCGGTCGCAAAGGTCGGCTGGGGCATCAGCGTCAATTCTCGCCCCGGCGACACGATCCCTTCGCGAAAGGCGATCGTCGAAATATGCCCTTCGCCGACCGCGCGTAGCGAAAGGAGAATGCGAACGCTGCCCTCCTGCAACCCTGTCTGATCGGGGTGCCGTACCACGCTCGGGTTCATCAGCGCCGCCGCGGCATAGCTGTATTCGTGACAGAAATAGGCCCCGATCAGGAGCCGCATTTCGCGCTTCAAGACCGATCCGTCGAGGCCGAGCCTGGGCTCGATTTCGACGAAGCGCTCTTCGAACACTTTTTCGATTTGCCAGTGCCGATCGGCGAAATCGCGCAGGACCGAACCCAGTTCGCTTCGCACGGTCCGCATGTCGAGACCGATGACATCATGCGCGAGCCGCTGCACCCGGGCCAGATCGGGGCCCGATGCCTGCCAGGCCAGATGAAACGGTCGCACCACGACCCGGGTCGGGTCCGCGTGGAGCCGCATGTCGTGCTGGACGAGATCGATGGGGCGGGGGCGCCTAATGGATTTTGGCCGTCAAGGCGCGAAGGGCGCAGCTTGCGTGCTGATAGGCCAGGACCGATTCGGCGCCCTCGTTAAGGTTCAGGCCGCGCCGGTTGATGCCGTCGCGGCACGTACCCGAGTGCGGATCGCCAACAGCAAGTCCGCGGTCGTTGGCTCCCGAAAACCAGCGATAGGCCCGCTGGGCGTGCGTAAGCCAGATCGCGTCGCCCGTGAGGTCATAGGCCGCCGAGGCGGCGTCGATCGCCGCCCAGGCCTCGACCGGTTGCTGGTCGAAGGGGCGGGGCAATTCGTGATGCCGGCCAAAGCTGTCCGAACCCACCGGCCGGAAATGACCCGCAGGCGCGATCTGGGCGGTGTTGAGCCAGCGGAGCGTGTCGAGGCCGCACTGGGTCGCGTCGGCGCGGCGCAGCCTGATGCCGGCGCGAATGAGCGCTTCGGGGATGCGGCCATTGTCATAGGCCAGCACGGGCTCGAACCAGTGCCAGTCGGGCGTCGACGCCTGTTCGTAAAGCGCGAGAAGCCGATCGGTGCCCTGCTGCAACATTGTCATTGCGGGGGCATTTTCTTCATCGACGGCGAGGAGATAGTCGGCGCCCAGCATCGCGAAGGCGATCGCGCGCGGCGAACGGAAAGCGGACATCGAGGGCGCGGCGCGGATGAACAGCCGCCCGGCCCATAAGCGGGTGCTCGCGCTCCGGCCTTCGCGCGCGGTGGCGCCAAGGGCCCAGAGCGTTCGTCCGCAACTATCCTCGGATCCGCTGTCTTCCAGCCAGTTCCGGCGATAATCCATGAAGTTTCGAAACTGCCCGCTATCCTCGTTCCAAGACGCCTCGACGAAGGCGGCGAAAATGCTGGTCAGCCGGCTGCGATGCGGCTCGGCCTCCTTGCCCAGCCGGTGCGTCAGCATCAGCGCGCGCGCATTGTCGTCGACGCAATAGCCGTGCGCCCGGTCGGGAATGTCGTGGACGCTGTGCTGGAGGATGCCGGTGTCGTCGCAAATGCGGAGCAAGCCATCGATTCCGACACGCGCGGGAATCGGCGAAGCCCATGGGTTCACCTTGGTCGCGTCGATCAGCGCGACGAGCCGCGCGGCAAGCGCCGACCAGATCATTTGCCGCCCGCGCTGGTACGCGCGCCTTTGCATCGCGCCGAGCCGCTCGCGGTCGCTCAGCAGCGCCACGATTTCCCTCGCGATCGCCGGGCTGTCGCCAAAGGGTACGAGGATGCCGTGCCCGTCGGCCAGCAGTTCGGTCGCATGAACATAGGGCGTCGACACGACGGCCTTTCCAAGCGCCATGGCATAGGCAAGCGTTCCCGACGTCGACTGGCCCGCGCCGGTATAGGGGGTGACATAGATGTCGGCGGCCTCGATCAGGTCGAGCAAGGCATCGGTTTCCAGAAAGGCATCGATCCATTTGATATGGGCTTCGACCCCCAACGCCTTCGCCTGGTCCTGCAGCCGTTCGCGATAGGCCTCGCCTTCGCGTGCCAGCAGGTTGGGATGCGTCGCGCCGACGATGCAATAGAGGATGTCGGGACAATCGGCGATCACCGCAGGCAGCGCCGCGATCGCGGCCTCGATGCCCTTGCCGGGCGACAGCAGGCCGAACGTCATGACGACATCACGGCCGACCAGGCCCGCCGGGGCTTTGAACATTTGGGTTCGCCCGAACGGGCGGTCGGGCACGCCGTGCGGGATGACGACGATCTGCTCGTCATCGGCGGCATAGAGCGTCCTCAGCAAGAGACGCGAGCATTCGGACATGACGACCAGCTTGCTGGCGCTTGCGATCAGCCTTTGCATCACCCGCATCTGATCGGCGTCGGGGTCGGCGAGTACCGTGTGAAGCGTGACGATAAGCGGGGCGCTGATGCGATCGACGAGTTCGAAAATCATGTCCCCGGCGAGCCCGCCGAACAGGCCGAATTCATGCTGAAGCCAAATCACGTCGGCGCCGCTCGCCTCGATCCGACGCGCCGCGTCGGCAAAGCTTTCGGCCTCGCCTTCGGTGATCGTCGAACAGGTTTCGGGGTCGAAAGCGATCGCATCGGTCGCGGGCGTCATGGCATAGATATCGACAGCAAGGTCCGGAGCGGCGCGCTTCAGCGAGTCATGGATGTCGGTCGTGAATGTTGCGATCCCGCATCGCCGCGGAAGGAAGCCGCCGACAAGCGCGAGGCGCGTTCCCGATTGCGCGGCGGCTTTGGGCGCGCCTGCCGGCCAGTCCGCTTCGTCGAAGGCTGCGCGATCGATGACTTCGTACATTTTTTCCAACTTTCAGATGACAGCGCGCGCCGACGCATCGGCGATGCCTCGGGCGCCATGGTTCATGGCGTTCCCCCGACGGTGTCCCCAAGATATGTAAGAAACACATCTCCCAAAACAAGGTTGAAAATATGAATTTATAAAATATATATTAGAATATAAATATAGTATATTATAAGTAATGATAAAACTGTTCTTATTTTTTAATGGAAATTACTCAAATTTCTCCGTTTCTAGAATGCATCGCGTCATTTTCGGCAACTGCGCCTTGCCAACAACGGATCGGCGCCTTCTCGGTTCCCGGTCGATCACGGCTTCATGCAACCGACCGACCAGCGGGGGTTGCAGGAATGCGGCTTTCCTGCGGTTCAAGGAGGGACCGATGCCGCATCGCACCTTGCTGCCAGTTTCGGCCACCGCATTTCCGACAATCGGAACTCGCTGCGCGCCGGTCAACCTCAAGCCGCCAGCCAATGGTCGCAATTCCCGGCCTCAAAAGGGGAGTGCGCTAAAACTTCTTGCATGAGAGGACTTCCTCCTCCGCAAAATCGTCGAGAAGAGGAAAGCATGATTTTTGTGCTGGGTCCGGCGCTGGCGCTCGCCGCGTGCGGCGGCCCCCAAGACGGCGGGAAGGACGAAACAGCAAAGGGCGAGTCTGAGTGTTGTGCTTCGCCAATGATGCCCCGATCGGAGCGTCCATGGATTGACCGGCTGCTCGATCGGGTCAGGCGGTGGACGCCGAATAGCGGCGCGGCCAAATGAGCTCAAGGCGATCGAAATATATTTGATTTGTCGCGCGGCGCGACCGTCTGCAGACTCAATCCGTCAAAGATGGGGAGAGATATGCATTCATCCAAAGAGGTTCGCTTGGCCAGAACTCCCGCCGGGCCGCCGACCAAGGCGGATTTCGAGCTGGTAGAGGTGGATTGCCCCGGGCCAGCGGACGGGGAAGCGTTGGTCGAGTCTCTCCTTCTCTCGGTCGACCCATTCATGCGCCTCAGGATGCATGAGAGCGATTATGTCGGCCGCAATTTTGGTGGCGGTGGCGTTGGACGCGTGGCGGTTTCGCGGCATCCTGATTTCGCCGAAGGCGCGCTGGTACGTCACTTTGCCGGCTTTCGCGAACGCTTTGTGAGCGATGGCCGCGCTCTCACCCTGCTCGACGTCGCGCCGGACCTGCCGCTGGAGGTTCAGATCAGCGCCCTCGGCGGGATCGGCATGTGCGCCTATGGCGGGTTGCTCGGTATAGCCGGATTGCGCGATGGCGAGCAGGTCTTTGTTTCCGCTGCCGCTGGTGCCGTAGGATCTCTGGCGGCGCAGATTGCGAAGATCAAGGGCTGCCGCGTCGTGGGATCGACGGGTTCGGACGCAAAAACAGACTGGCTTCGCGAACTCGGGCTCGATGCCGTCATCAATTACAAACGTGAAGACATTGTCGCCGCGGTCGCCGCCGCGACGCCGGACGGGATCGACGTCTATTTCGAAAATGTCGGCGGACGGCACCTCGATGCCGCCTTGCTGCGGATGAACCCGGACGGGCGCATTCCTGTCTGCGGGATGATTTCGGCCTATAACGACAATGGTTCGCCGGTGACGGGCCTGCATCAGCTTGTCGCCAAGCGGCTCGTGATCAAGGGTTTTCAGGTCAATGAGTTCCCGCATCTGCAAGACGCATTCCGCCATGACATGCGTGATTGGATCCGAAGCGGTGCGATCCGGACGCGCGAGACGGTTTTTCAAGGAATCGAACAGGTTCCGGATGCGCTCATCAGCATCTTCAATGGTAACAGCATCGGCAAGACCATGGTACGAGTCGCCGACTAGAATGACCGAGAATATCGAGATGGACTTTGCCGTGATCGACCCGCAACCCGCGCACCCCGCCTGGCCGGCCATGACTCTCGACGAAGCGCGAGCGATCCTGTGCGCACACGGAGCGTTCTTCGAAATGGAGACGGTCGCCGTTCGCGGGGTGCCGACGCGGACGTGGGCGAACCAATGCCCGAACCTTGGAGCCTTGGCTCGCCGCGCGCGCGACCAGTTCGCCGAGCGCGAACTCGTCGTTTTCGAAAGCGAGCACATCACCTATGACGGGTTTTTTCGTGCTGCCGCTGCGGTGGCGCGGCACCTGCGGGAAGCAGGGGTCGGAAAAGGTGATCGGATCGCGATCGCGATGCGTAACCTGCCTGAATGGATACCCATTTTTTTTGGGATTACAGCGCTCGGCGCGATCGCGGTGCCGCTCAATGCCTGGTGGACCGGGGGTGAGCTTGTCTACGGGCTTGCGAACTCGGGCAGCAAAATCCTGATCTGCGACGAAGAGCGCTGGCGGGTCATCGCGCCGCATCTCGGCGAACTTCCCGATCTGTGCGAAATTTGGGTCGCGCGCGCGAATGGCGCGGAGTTGCATTCGCCCGCGCGGGCGCTGGAATCGTTGATCGGTCAGCCGACAGCATATGGCGCGCTGCCGGACGGTGATTTTCCCGCTGTGGCGGTCGAGCCCGACGACGATGCGACCATCTTTTATACGAGCGGCACCACCGGCTCGCCGAAGGGCGCGCTTGGAACGCATCGCAATATCCTGACCATTTCGCTGACTGCGTCGTATAATGCCCATCGCGCAGCCTTGCGCCGCGGGGAGGGAACCCCGCCCACCGACGCACGCACGCATCTGCTCGTCATTCCGCTTTTCCATGCAACGGGCTGTCATGCGACGCTGATGAACACGGTAATGGCGGGCAATCGGCTCGTCCTGATGCGCAAATGGGATCCGCTGGAAGCGATGCGGCTGATCGAGCGCGAACGCATCTTTTCAACCGGGGGCGTCCCGACCATCGCCTGGCAGCTGATCGAACATCCCGAGCGGCATCGTTTCGACCTGTCGTCGCTTGCCGCCGTCTCCTACGGCGGTGCGCCATCCGCACCGGAGCTGGTGCAGCGGATCGGCGGCGACCTCAACGCTTTTGCCAGTAATGGCTGGGGGATGACTGAAACATCGGGCACGGTCACCCTGCACAGCGCCGAGGATTATGCGCAGCGCCCCGACAGCTGCGGACCGCCGGTCGCGGTTGCCGACCTCCGGATCATGTCGCCCGAAGGCGACCGCGAACTGCCCACCGGCGAAGTTGGCGAACTATGGGCAGCGGGTCCGCAGATCGTGAAAGGCTATTGGCGAAATCCCGCCGCGACCGCCGCGACATTCGTGAATGGATGGGTCCGCACTGGCGACCTTGCCCGCATCGATGCCGAGGGTTTCTGCTATATCGTCGACCGGGCGAAGGACATGATCATCCGGGGCGGTGAGAATATCTATTCGACCGAGGTAGAGAATATCCTCTACGGGCACCCTGGGGTCATCGACGCGGCGCTCGTCGGTATCCCCCACCGTATATTGGGCGAGGTCCCTGGCGCAATCGTTCATCTTGCCGATGGCGCGGCCGCCACCGAAGCCGACCTGCAGGAATGGGTTCGCGCGCGCATCGCGGCATTCAAGGTGCCGGTATCGATCCTGTTCGTTCCCGAACTTCTGCCACGCAATGCCAATGGCAAGATATTGAAAGGCGACCTCAAGGCGCTCTTCGAACCACGGTAACGGCAAACGCGTGATATTCAGGCGGTGACTCCGCCATCGACGACCATCACCTGCCCGGTCATCCACGACGCGGCTGGCGACGCCAGATAAACAGCCGCGCCCGCTATGTCGCGCGGGTCCCCGACCCGCCGCAGCGGTGTGCGGGCGAGCGCGGTATCCAGCCGCTCGCCGTCTTCGAGAAGGGTGCGTGCGAAGTCGGTGCGAACAAGCCCGGGCGCGATCGCGTTCACGCGGATGTTGTGCGGGCCGTTTTCCACCGCATAGTTGCGCGTCAGCTGAAAATCGGCCGCCTTGGATATCGCATAGCCGCCGAGTTGCAGCGAACCGCGAAGGCCCGCCGTCGACGATATAATCACGATCGCTCCGTCGCGCCGCTCCCGCATTTGAGGCAGCGCGAGCTGGATGAGCCAATGGTTCGACAAGATATTATTGTCGAGAATCTTGCGAAACTGTTCGTCCGATATTCCGTCGAGCGAGCCGGCGTGGGGGTTGCTCGCCGCATTGCAGACGAGAATGTCGATGGCGCCGAAGCTATCCCGGGTGCAGGCGAACAATGTTTCGAGTGCCGTCTTGGACGAAATGCTCGCGGCGATCGCCAGAGCTCGGCCGACACCGTGCTCCGCGTTGATCGCGGCTGCCACCTCGTCACACGCCTGTTGGTCGCGGCTCGAGATCACGACACGGGCGCCGTGGCGTGCCAGTTCCTCGGCAATGCCGCGGCCGATCCCGCGTGACGAGCCGGTGATGATGGCGACCTTGCCGCCAAGGTCGAAAAGCGACATCGGGAAACTCTCATCAGGGTGCGCGGTCAGGTCGGCGGCACGCATTCTCTGCCGAACCTTTGGTTCAGGCTTGAACGAAGTCGAATTTCTCGATCATGGGCTTTTCGGCGAGGCACGCGCCGAGCTTGGGTCCCAGCGCCTTGAACCATTCGGTCTGGCTGTGGGCGGCGAGGACCTCGGCATTGTCATAGACTTCGAACAGGCGATACTGTCCGGATAGCGTCTGCGAACGGCAGAGTTGATACATACGCACGCCCGGTTCTTTCTCGAGAACCTGTCCTGCGAGATCAAGGACGATCGCCTGGAATTCCTTGTCCATGCCGTCCTTCACCACAAAATTTGCGGTCAGCGCGATACTCATCAGTCTCTCCCTTTGCTCGAAGCTCGCGGCCGCTATCGTGGGAAAATCCCTACCGCACTACACAAAAAATTTTCCCTTGCCTCAAATCGGTTGAGCCCGCTGTAGAACAGGGGTTCGTCGGCGCTGGCGGACACAGCGGAAGCGTCAAAAGTCCGTGTGCAACGGTCGAGTTTGCGCCCGCATCGACAATATCGCGGTGAGAGGAACAGGTGGATGACGATGAACCAGGGCGCACTCAAGAACGTGAGGGTCGTGGAACTGGGCCAACTCATTGCCGGGCCTTTTTGTGGGCAGCTCCTTGGCGACATGGGCGCCGATGTCATCAAGGTCGAACCGCCGGGAGCGGGAGACCCGATGCGGCAGTGGGGCAATGGCGAGCACAAACTGTGGTGGGAAGTGATTGGCCGCAACAAAAGATCGGTCAGCGCCAATCTCCGGATTCCCGAGGGTCAGGATCTGGTGCGCCGCCTCATCGCCGACGCCGACATATTGATCGAGAATTTCAAGCCGGGGACAATGGAAAAATGGGGGCTCGATCCTGCCAGTTTGCACGCCATCAACCCGCGGCTGATCGTCGTCCGTATCTCGGGCTATGGGCAGACGGGTCCTTATTCAGCACGTGCCGGGTTTGGGGGGATTGGCGAAGCGATGGGCGGCTGGCGAGCGATCGTCGGTGAGCCCGATCGACCGCCCTCGCGCGTCGGCGTTTCGATCGGCGACACATTGGCGGCGACCTATGGCTGCATGGGGGCGCTTGCCGCACTGCACGCGCGCGAAACCACCGGACGAGGGCAGGTGATCGATGCCGCGCTCTATGAGTCGGTGCTCCAGGTGATGGAAAGCCTGGTTGCCGAATATGACGTGATGGGCCTCGTGCGCGAACGGCATGGAGGGATCTTGCCGGGTATCGCGCCGTCGAACGTCTATGCCTGTTCGGATGGCGAATATATGATCGGTGCCAACGGCGACGCGATCTTTGCGCGCCTCGCCGAAGCCATGGAGCGACCCGAACTGGCGCAGGATCCGCGCTATGCCACGCATATCGCGCGCGGCAACCACCAGGCCGAACTCGATCGGCGGATCGAAGAGTGGACCCGCACGCTGACGGTCAGCGACCTCGAGGCGCTGATGGTGCGGCACAGCATCCCCGCAGGACGCGTCTATCGCGTCCCTGACATGCTCGCCGACCCGCATTTCGCGGCACGCGAGGCGATCGTCCCGATCGCCCATCGGGTTCATGGCGAAATCCGGATGCAGAACTGCTTTCCCAAGCTGTCGGACACTCCATCGGCCATCCGGCGCGGTGCCCCCGCGCACGCAGGTGCGGACAATGCCGAAGTCTATGGCGGGCGGCTGGGACTCGATGCCGCGACATTGGCCGACCTTGAGGCGCAGGGCGCCATCTAGGATCGCTTTACGGGCCGTCCATTCTGAATCAGAATAGACGGCACGGCATCGGAATTGGACGATCAAGGCTCGCGCGAAGGTATCGGTGCGGCACTGGAAAAAGGGATAGATGATGCCTGAAGGTAAGAATGTTCAATGCTACCCGCCCGCGCCGGACGATTTTCTATCGCCCGATGCGCTCGCGGAACTGACGCCCCAGTCGATCATCGAGCGGATGCGCGCCTTGACCGGGCCGCTGCGCGCCGGCGCCCGGCAAGCCGAAGAACAGCGGCGGCCGATCGACGAACTCTGGGATGAAATCCGGGCTTCGGGTTATTTCTACATGCTCGTGCCCAAGGCTTATGGCGGGCTCGAGGCCTCGATCGACGAGATCGTCGATGCGACGCTGCCGATCGCCGAAGGTTGCGCCTCGACGGCGTGGGTCGCGATTTTCGGCCTGGTCCATAATCGGCACATGGTCGCTTTCCCCAAGGCCTTTCAAGACGAGCTTTTCGGGGGCGGGCGTTACGGTATCATCGCCACCGGGACCGTGCCGATGGGTCAGGCGAAACACGTCGATGGCGGCTTCGTTCTCAACGGCCTATGGAAATGGTCAACCTGCCTGACGCAGGCGGACTGGGTGATGCTGCTCGCCGAGACCGAGGTTGACGGGCAAAAGACCGCGGGCAGTTTCATGGTCCCGGTCGGCGACGTGCTGTCCATCGATACCTGGACGACCGACGGGATGCGAGCGACAGGAACGCATGACGTCGCGGTCGCCGACCTGTTCGTCCCCGAACATCGCGTCAACCTGGTGCAGGGGCGCGATGGCAGCGGACGCGGTGCGCAGCTTTATGATAACCCCATCTATCGTGTTCCGCTCTCCCCACTGCTCGCCTTCACCACCGCCGTGCCTGTCGTCGGTGCGGCGAAGGCAGCGGTCGAACTCTATCGTGAACGCCTGTCCAAGCACGTCAAACGCGGCACCGAAGGATCGCAGTCGGACAAGCAGGCATCGCAGATCCGCCTCGCGCGCGCCGACACGATGGTGGCGGTTGCCGAGGCGACCGTTCGTCAGGCGATGAAGGACAATTTGAAGGGTATCGAACTCGATGGCGACGAACAGGTCGTCTTTCGCAGCAAGCTGCGCGCGCAGATGACCTTCGCTGCACAACTGTGCCGGCAGGCGGTCCAGATCGTTTGCGAATCCACTGGCACGTCGATTCACTATCTCGACAATCCGTTACAGCGCATCTGGCGCGACATGATGGTGATGACGAGTCACATCATCTTCGACGACGATGTGACGATGGAACAGCATGGTCGCGGCATGCTCGGGCTGCCGCCAACCACCGCGATCAACTGAGCCGGGTCGCAGACATTTCCTGCGCCAGCGCCCAGAAACGCTCGAGCGCGGGATGGCTGTGCGCGCGCAGCCGCACGCATGCGAGATCGACCGACCGGTCGCGGTCAAGGAGCGGTCGGCGATCGAGCTTCGCTGAGGGCAGGGGCTGCCAGCTCGGCATCAGCGTCACCGCGTTCTGGTCCGAAAGGTTGCGGTAAAAGCTGTAGTCCGAATATTCGGCGATCTCGGCTCCCACCGCGACTGCAGGTTCGAACAGGAGCGCGAAGAGCTCGCCATTCGAATATTTGGAGAAGGCACTGACGCGGCGTTTTGAGAGCTGCTCCAGCGTAACCGCCCGCTCCCGCTCCAATGCGTCGCCGCGGGTGAACGCATTTCAACAACGCAATGAGGTGCGCAGGCGACGCAGATCGAGTTTTGGCGTAGACGATGTAGGAGGACGTGAAATGTCCGACGACCTTGGTGGCGAAGATCAAGCTCTACCGTTCGACAATGATTTCGACGAACCGGATTTCGACGAACCCATAGCCGACCCCGCAATCAGGGCGGAATATCGAGAAGCGCTCGGACGCTTTATCATGGCGCATAATGAAGTCGATTTCTGGATGACGGGCATCCTGTCGAAGGCTGTAACTATGCTCGCTCCCGACGGCAGTTTGAATGGGCTGGCGCTGGGGGATTTTGCGACCCGCGTTACAAATCTGACGCTGTTGGCGCAAACGGCCCCGCATCTCGCGCTGGGGCGCGCCGGTGACGGCCGCCTGCACGAGCTGAACGGGACGCGCAACATCCTAGCGCACAGCCATTTTGATCAAGACCCATGGGATGGAACGTTCGAGATAGTTAAGGGACGGCATAGGAGCCTGACCGAGAAGCGGCTTACCAACCTTAATACGGATAGCATCAACAAGCAGGCCGAAGAACTCGAGAAGATTGCGGCTCACATGTCCGCAGTTTTCGATTTTATCGACCATCCGGTGCCAGCCGAGTATCTCACCCAGTGGCCAATAATGCTCAAGAGTCGTGAGCTTTGGGATATGATGCGAGAAGAAAATGAGAAAGCAGTGGAAGCGAGCCCTACCGACTAGCGAACACGGTTAATGCCTTTTTAGCTCCGATCGGTGCTTTGTATCTGCGTCCCTGTCCCGCGCAATTTTGCGCGCCGAAATGGCCAGTCGGGCTTTCGGCGCGGCAGATTCTGGAACTTGCCCTGCGCCGGGACCAACCAACCGTCAGTCTCTCCGCAGGATGTACGAGCAAAGTTCAGCGCCGACCTCGTGACCGCCGCCACCCGAAGTTATGGCTAACCACGTTACCTTCTTCGATCTGCGGTCGAAATCCGGTAGAATTCGGCAGTGACGCCTCACGCTCCCTGCTGACATTGCTCCTCAAGTCATCAAGATAATCAGACCACCATTGCGCCATCGCAACGCGCTCATCCCAGTGTGCGCCTCGATGGTAGGCGGCGCGCACTCGATTATTGTCGCCATGTGCCAGAGCCCGCTCGATTGCGTCATACGACCATTTGCAGGACTCATTGAGCAGAGTGCTCGCCATCGCGCGAAAGCCGTGGGCGGTCATTTCGTTGCTGGCATAGCCCATCCGCCTCAGCGCGGAATTCATCGTATTGTCCGACATCGGCCGCTTCCGCGAACTCAGCGATGGAAAGAGATAGCTCCAAGGCCCGGTGATCGAACGAATCTCCTCAAGGATCGCCAGCGACTGACGCGAAAGTGGCACATGATGCGGCTTTCGCATCTTCATCTTCTCGGCCGGAATAGTCCAGACGCGCGCTTCGAGATCGAATTCCTCCCACTGGGCAGTCCGTAACTCTCCCGGCCGGACGAAAACATGAGGCGCGAGCTTCAATGCCCAATCCGTTATGCTCTGACTTTTATAGCCGTCGATCGCGCGCAAGAGCGCGCCAACCTTGGTCGCATCAGTAATCGCTCCATAATGCGTGACCGTCGGGTTGATGAGTGCTCCGCGCAAATCCCGCGTCGGGTCGGATTTTAGACGGGCCGTCGCAACTGCGTAACGGAATACAGCACCAGCAAGTTGAAGCGTGCGCCGGGCGCTCTCTAACTTTCCCTTCGCCTCGATTTTTCGCACCGCGGCCAATACGTCGATCGGTTCGATCTCGTGGATCGGCATCTTGCCGATCGAGTTGTCGAGAAGGCTCAGGAGATACTCGCAACGAACCGCCGTTGCCGGCGCCCACGCCTTGTCGCCATCGCGGCGGCGTTTATTGCAATATTCCTTCTTGATCGCGGAGAAAGTGTCTTCGGCCAAGACCTTTGCACGAAGCCTTTCCCGCTTCTTTTCATAGGCGGGGTCCGTGCCCTTGGAGAGGCTGTTGCGCGCGTCGTCTCTCAGGCGACGAGCTTCGCGAAGCGACATCCGGGGATATTCCCCGAAGCTCAGCTTCTTCTCACGGCCGTCGAATCGATATTTCATCTTCCAGAGCTTGCCGCCCGACGGCAGCACCTGAATGTACAGCCCCAACATGTCGGCCATCTTATAGGATTTGTCTCTGGGCTTCGCGTGGCGAACCGAGATGTCTGTCAGCGGCATTTCCAATCCTCCTTTCGAGGCCCCCAAATGAGAGGGCCAAGAAGGTCCAAAAAGGCCCCACCGAGGCCCCCAATTTCGAGAGCTTCCCTGAGATGGCGTGAAACACGGCGAGCCGATAAATGGCAGAATACCGCCATTTTTTTGGATTTGTAAATGCTTTGAGACGGCCTGAAACAGGCCCTTGGAGCGGGTAGCGGGAATCGAACCCGCCTAGCTAGCTTGGAAGGCTAGAGCATTACCACTATGCTATACCCGCATGTCCAAGGCTGGCGCGATTGCCATTTTGGCTGGCTGCCGTCAAGCGCTACCCCGTGCTGTTCGTCGCCGCGCCCTCGGCCGTGCGGTCCATCGCTTCGCGGTGCGCTTCGGGTGGCTCGCACGGGGCGGGGGGCTCGCCCTCGGCGAGGGAGAAGCGCGACCCGCGCTCGAGCGTGCGGTGGACGGGGCAGCGCTCGGCGATCTCCATCATCCGGGCGCGTTGTTCGGCGTCGAGCGCGCCTTCGATCGCGATCCGGCCGTTGAATAGATCGGGGTGGGCATCGTCCGGCTGTTTCTCGTGCCCGACCGCGGTGCGGATTCGCGTCACCGGCCAGCCCTTGCTGTCGGCATAGAGGCGCAGCGTCATCGTCGTGCAGGCGGCGAGCGCGGCGGAAAGCAGGTCGAACGGGCTCGGCCCCGACCCCAGCCCGCCGACGCTGACCGGCTCGTCGGCGAGGAAGACATGGTCGCCGGTGCTGATCGCGACCTGAAATTTCCCGTCGCGCGTCTCCTCCGCCTCGGCATCGACCGGCGTCGCGGGCGGATCGGCGGGCGGGGTGAGATAAGGCATGGCCCACGCCGCGATCATCGTGGCGACGCGTTCGGCATCCTGCGGGCGGCTGAGCAGATGGTCGGCCTCGTCGAGCGAGACAAAGCTTTTGGGATGGCGCGCCGCGACATAGATCTTGGTTGCATTCTCGATCCCCACCATCTCGTCGAGCGGCGCGTGCATCACGAGCAGCGGCCGGTGCAACTCTGCAATGCGGGCGCCCTGGTCCTGCGCCCGCAAATCGTCGATCAGCCCGCGCCCGACGCGGAACCGCCGCCCGGCGAGCAGCACGTCGGCGGCCCCCTGCGCGTCGATTTCGGCGAGCGCGGCGGGGTCGAACTGGTGGAGCGTATGCGCGACGTCGAAAGGCGCGTTGATCGTCGCGACCGCGCGGATCGCGGGAAGATCGGCCGCCGCGGCGATCGCCGCCGCGCCGCCCAGGCTGTGGCCGATCAGCAGCGACGGCGGCTTGCCTTCGGCGGTCAGCGCGTTCGCCGCCGCCTGCAGATCCTGCACGTCGGACGAAAAGCGGCTGTCGGCGAAATCGCCCTCGCTCTCGCCAAGCCCGGCGAAGTCGAAGCGGAGGACGCCGACGCCTTGCCGTGCGAGTAACTCCGCGATGTGCACCGCGGCGCGATTGTCCTTTCCGCAGGTGAAACAGGGCGCGAAGACCGCCCAGCCGCGAACGCGCCCGCCGGGCATTTCCAGCCGCCCCGAAAGCTGTTTGCCGGTCGATCCCGAAAAGCGAAACGGGCGCGTGACCATGGCATCTTCCTCCCAACCGGGCGCCGACTCCGGCGCAGCTCGCGCGATGGTCAAGCCTTGGGCGGTGATTGTCCAACAGGAAGTTCCGCTTGCGCCGCCATGAACGGCGCGGCGCTTTTGCGACATTTTGCGACAATTTTTCGCCGATCCGGCACCCGCGTGGGACAAATCGCCCCTAGAACCGCTTCATCGGAACGCTTTCACCGTTCCTGCGACAGGAGTTCGTGACCATGAAGAAGATTTCGCTTTTGACGCTGGGGGCCGCGCTGATTGCCGTGCCCGTTCTCGCCGCTCCGGGCGCCGGTTCGCGCGGCGATGCCGACGGCAACGGCACGCTGACCCGCGCCGAGGCGCAGGCGCATGCCACGCAGCGGTTTGTGAAGATGGACGCCAACAAGGATGGCAAGATCGACGCGACCGACCGTGCCGCGCAGCGCGCCGCGATGCAGGCGAAGATGTTCGAGCGGCTCGACGCCGACAAGGATGGCAGCATCAGCAAGGCCGAATGGGACCAGCACAGCGCCGACCGCGCCGCCAAGCGCGGCGAGAAGCGCGCCGATGCCGGTGAAGGCAAAGGCGGCATGCGCGGTCATCACGGCATGCGCGGCGGACGCCATGGCATGCGCGGCGGCATGATGATGGGCAAGGCTGATACCAACGGCGACAAGGCGATCAGCCAGGCCGAGTTCGAGACCGCGGCGCTCGCCCGCTTCGATGCCTCCGACGCGAACAAGGATGGTCAGGTGACCGCCGAGGAACGCGCCGCGCAGCGCGAGGCGCGGAAAGCGAAGGCCGCCGAATGGCGCGCCAAGCGCGCGGCTGCGCCCGCCGCCCCCGCGAGCGAATAAACGGTTTGGCAGGGGCGGCGGCAGAGCGGCCATCCCCCTCCCTGGCATTGCCTTTGCGTGCCGTCCCTGCCAGCTATCGCCCACCGGCCCCTGGGGCCGGTGGGCGAACTATATTTTTCGCCGGATTTTTTGACGGATCGATGATGACCGATACGCCGCGCATCCTGCTGATCGACGACGAACCCTCGATCCGCGAGCCCTTGTCCGAATATCTGGAGGCGCAGGGCTTTGCCGTGTCCGATGCGGCGAGCGCCGCCGAGGCGCGGTCGGTGCTGCGCGCGCAGACCGTCGATCTGGTCGTCAGCGACATCATGATGCCGGGCGAGGACGGGCTGTCGCTGACCCGCCACCTGCGCGAGACGAGCCATATTCCGGTCATCCTGCTGACCGCGCGCGCCGAGGATACCGAACGGATCATCGGGCTGGAAATCGGCGCTGACGATTATGTCGTCAAACCCTTCAACCCGCGCGAGCTGGTCGCGCGCATCCGCACCGTGCTGCGCCGGACACAGGCGAACGGCCGCGCGCTCGATCCCGGCGGGACGAGCTATGCCTTCGGTCCCTGGGTGCTGCGCGAAGTCGAGCGCGTGCTGGTCGACGAGGCGGGCGAGGAAGTCGCGCTGTCGTCGGGCGAATATCATCTTCTCCACGCGCTCGTCCGTCATCCGCGCCAGGTGATGAGCCGCGACCGCTTGCTCGACCTCGTGCGCGGGCGCGAGGCCGATATCTTCGACCGCGCGATCGACAATCTGGTCAGCCGCCTGCGCAAGAAGATCGAGACCGACGCCGCGCACCCGCAACTCGTCAAGACCGTCTGGGGCGGAGGCTATACGCTCGCTTGCGAGGTCAAGCGGATGGGGCCGACGGCGTGACGCCGCGCCTGTGGCCCCGCAGTCTTGTCGGCCAACTCGTCTTCGCGGTCGCGGTGGTGCTGTTCATCGCGCAGGCGGTCAATTTCGCGCTGCTGTCGCGGGGACTGAGGCAACAGGGTTTCGCGCACGGCGGCGGCATGGCGGTGGCGCGGATCGTCGATGCGATCGAGCGCGACCGGCACGGCGATGTGCGGCGCCCCGGGCGCGACCGCGAGCAGCGCGAACGCAACCAGCGGCTGATCATTTCGGACCGCCCGCTGCCGATGCCGCCGGGTGCGGCGCATCTCCCCGATCTCGCGACCTATGTCGCGGGCCTGCTCGCCGAGACCGAGGTTCATGCCGCAAGCGTCGATGCCTGGGCGCTGCCGCAGCGCCAGCGGATGTCGCACGCCGACATGCCGCGCCCGGTCATCGTCAGCGCCCGGGTCGGTGACCGCTATTTCGCCGTCCGCACGCGCATCGGGCCGGGCAGCAGCCGGCTTCAGGGATTCCTCGTCTGGCAGACGCTGTCGCTCTATCTGCTGCTGCTGATCCCGATCATGGTCATCGCCTGGCGCGCCGCCGCGCCGCTGCGCGGGCTGACCCGCGCCGCGCGCGCCAACCCGGCGCTGCGCGACACGATTCCGCTCGACGAAGCGGGACCGTCGGACGTTCGCGACCTGATCGCCGCCTTCAACGCCTATCGCGCGCGGATCGCGACGATGCTGTCGGACAAGGACCGGATGCTCGGCGCGGTCGGGCACGACCTGCGCACGCCGCTCGCCAGCCTGCGCGTGCGCGTCGAGGGGGTCGCGGACGAAAGGCTGCGCGACAAGATGATCGCCTCGATCGAGGAAATGACCGCGATGCTCACCGACATATTGGCGCTTGCGCGGTCGGGCGCGGGGACCGAGGTGCGCGAGCGCGTCGACCTTGCCATGCTGCTCGGCGAACTCGCGGGCGATTATGGCGAACAGGGCAAGGATGTCGGCCTGGGCGATGTTGCCCCGGCGACGGCGGTCCTCGCGCGGCCGATGCTGCTGCGCCGCGCGCTGCGCAATCTGGTCGACAATGCGCTGGCCTATGGTCTCCGCGCCCGGCTGGCGGCGGCGGTCGAGGGCGGGACGGCGCGGATCATCGTGTCCGACGATGGCCCCGGCCTGACAAGCGAGCAGATCGCCACGCTGATCGAACCCTTCGCACGCGGCGAACAGTCGCGCAACCGGGCGACCGGCGGAGCGGGGCTGGGCCTGTCGATCGCGCGCGATATCGCCGAGGGCGAGGGGGGGCGCTGGCGCTGGCGAGCCGCGCCGGTGGTGGGCTGGATGCGATCATCGAACTGCCGGTTCAACCGTAAGGCGGCTTTGGGGTGGGAAGGGGCCGTGGGTCTCCTAGGGGAAACCCAATAGACCGCATCCCCGAGCGAAGACGAGGGGCTCGTTCGAGCGGAGCGAGAGCCGCGCGCCTCCGCTGCCTCGACTTCGCTCGGCAGAGCCCCTCGTCTTCGCTCGGGGATGCGGCTTCTATGACGGCTCGCCACGCTGATTGCGGCAACAATCGGTCGTTATCAGGCGTAGATCGCGATCCCCTGGCTGCCGCTCAATATCGGTTCGCCGGCGCGGTTCCAGATCATCATGTCCTGCACCGAAAAGCCGCCGCGCGCATAGGCGGTCTTCGCCGACAGCAGCCACCAGCCATCGTCGGTCGCGGGCGTCCCGGTCAGCATGTTGATCGTCCAGTTCATCGAGCTGATCGGCCCAAATTCGGAAAACAGCGCCATCGCCGCGGGCGGTAGCGCGTCGCCGAGCGCGAGCAGCGCGACCGCGGGGTGACACGCGGGCTCTTCGACGAAGCGCACCCAGGTCAGATATTCGCCGGCGTCGCTCTTCCAGTCGAAGCGCGGGCCGGTGGTCGGGCGCATATCGAAATGGCGCGTGAAGGGCGGGCGCACCTTATGCTCGGGGACGGGTTGCAGCGCCTCGGGATCGGGCACCTGCGGCATGGTCAGGCGGTTGTGATCGAGATGGCTGGTGCGCTCGCCCGAGAAGGCAAAGACCGCCGCGGTGCCGAAACCCTGATCGCTCGACACCCCGGCATCGACGAACAGGCTCGATTTCGACTGGCGCAGCACGCGCGTGCTGACCGTGCAATCGCCGCCGACCGGGCCGACGAAGCTGATCTGGGCATAGCGCAGCGGCGTCTCGGTCGGGTGCAGCCGCATCGTCGCCGCGAGCGCGACCGCCGAGCTGATCCCGCCATAGGCGGTGCGGCCCTGCATCCAGCCTGCGTCGATATGCGCGGTGGCGGTGTCGCCATCGATGCGCAGGGTGGAAAGGAGGGTGTCGAGAGCGGAGGGAGAGTGGCTTTGAGACATGGGAATCCGGTCTGTTTATGAAAAAGCGAATCCTTTTCTCTTCGTCATGCTGAACTTGTTTCAGCATCCATGGTCCGGCCTCTCGTTTTACGCTGCGCCGAAGGAACCGGCAGGCCATGGACCCTGAAACAAGTTCAGGGTGACGAGGAAAAAGATGTCAGTCCTCGATCTGAAAGGTTAGCCCGGCATTCGCCGTCAGCCGGTCGATCAACGCTTGCCCAAGCAGCGCGCCGGGGGTCCAGACGCCGCCTTCGCCGTTGTTCTCGAGCAAGGCGATGCCCGTCTCCGCCAGCATTTTCGACGTCGAGCCATAGCCGGGGTCGCGGTCGCCCTGCACGCTCGCGCGCACCATGGTGCCGTCGGGATATTCGCCGACGAACAGGATGTCGTAAAAGCCGTTCTCGCGCTCTTCCTTGCTCGGACCTTCGCCGGGCTGGAGCTTCGCGTCTCCGAACGGGTTCGCCTTGGCGATTGCTTCGGCCATCGCTTTTCCGGCATCGCCGATCGTCGTCATCATCATCTCGTCATAGACGAGATCGTCGCCCCACGCATGGCCGAGCAGATAGTTGGTGCGGTGGACATTCTTGGTGTTGATCGCTGCCATCACGAACGGCGCGGTCCAGGTGCCGGTCGCGGCGTCATATTCGGGGATCAGCCCGGTCGGTTGCGACGGCCCCTCGAACCCCGGGGTCAGCGCGAAACTCGATTTGAGCAGCAGCGCGAGCGACGGTTTCTTCGCCACCGCCTTCAGCGTTTCGGTCAAGCTGGCGATCGTGCCGCCCGATGCGCCGCCCGCCATCTTGCGGACGCGGCCCTTGACGCGCGGCGCGGGCTTGCCATGGCGCTTCACCGCCTCGGCCTGCAAGAACAGCACGCCAAGGTCGAAAGGGATCGAATCGAAGCCGCACGAAAAGGTGATGCGCGCGCCCGATGCCTTGGCCGCATCCTGATGCTCGTCGATCATCTCGCGCATCCAGCCCGGCTCGCCGCACAGGTCGGCATAGGCGGTGCCCGCCTTGACGCAGGCGGCGACAAGGGGCGCGCCGTAAAGCTGATATGGGCCGACGGTGGTGAGCACGACCTTGGTGCTTTCGGCCATCGCGTCGAGGCTCGCGGGATCGCTGGCGTCGGCGACGATCAGCGGGGTTTCCTCGTCGGCGCCGATCAGGTCGCGCACTTCGGCGAGCTTGGCGAGACTGCGCCCCGCCATCGCCCATTTGGGGGCGTCGTCGCGACCCCTGTAACGATGCGCGAGATATTCGGCGACAAGGCGGCCGGTGAAGCCCGTCGCGCCATAGACGATGATGTCGAGATCGCGGGATGCCATGGAAAACCCTCCCTTTACGTAAACGTTAAGTGGAGGCTAGCGCAGGCGGAAGGCAATGCCAAGCAGATAGCGCTGCCCTTTTTCCCGTCATTGCGAGCAGCGGAGCCGCGTCGCAATCCAGAGCGGAGCCAGGCCGCCCTGGATTGCCGCGGGCCTGCGGCCCTCGCAATGGCGAAAGGCTAAAAGCGCCACCATGGACGGCGGTCCGCGACCGGCGTGCCCACGGCTTCGGCCTGACCCTCTGCGCGCGCGGCGCGCAACTCGGCCTCGTGCACTTCGATCTCGTCGCGGCGCTTGCGGCGCAGCGCGTCATAGCTCCAGCGCGTGTTACCATATCCGAAGAAGCAGAGCAGGCCGCCCGCGATCGCCAGATTCTTCATCGCTGCCGTCGCCTGCACGGGATCGGTGAAATCGCGGTGGAAGAAAAGGATGGTGAGCAGGACGAACGCCGCGAGCAGCAGCGAGAAAGCCCGCGCATAGATGCCGAGCGCAATGCAGACGCCCGCGATGAGTTCGAACAGTCCGGTCGGAACGGCGAGCCAGCCGGGCAGGCCGGCAGCGGAGATCATCGCATGGGTGTCGGTGACGTGGATCAGCTTGTTGATCCCCGACACGACGAAGATCAGCGCGATGAACAGGCGGCCGATGAAGACGGCGATCATGGACATAAGGCATCCTCCAACACGCGCCCCGTCCGCTTGTGTGGAGAGGACGCGCGAGAGGGCGGGCGGTTCCCCGCGTCAGAGCTTGGGCAGCGTGACGCCCTTTTGCCCCATATATTTGCCCGCGCGGTCGGCGTAGCTCGTCTCGCACGGTTCATTGCCTTGCAGGAAGAGGAACTGACACGCGCCTTCATTGGCATAGATTTTGGCGGGCAGGGGGGTGGTGTTCGAAAACTCCAGCGTCACATGGCCTTCCCAGCCGGGTTCGAGCGGGGTGACGTTGACGATGATGCCGCAGCGCGCATAGGTCGACTTACCGAGGCAGATGACGAGGATATCGCGCGGAATGCGGAAATATTCGACGGTGCGGGCGAGCGCGAAGCTGTTCGGCGGAATGATGCAGACGTCGGTTTCGCGGTCGACGAAATTCTTGGGATCGAACGCCTTGGGATCGACGATCGTCGAATCGACATTGGTGAAGATCTTGAACTCGGGCGCGACGCGCGCGTCATAGCCGTAGGAGGAGAGGCCGTAGCTGATGCAGCCGTCGCGGCGCTGCGCCTCGACGAACGGCTCGATCATGCCCTGCGTTTGGGCGGCTTCGCGAATCCATTTGTCGGAAAGAATGCTCATGCGGCTGTCTTGTCGGTCCTGTTTTGGTTTCGCAAGCGGTCAGTCGATCAGACCCAGGTCCTTCGGCCCGAAAGAGGCCGGCAGCAATTCGCTGAGCCGATAGCTCTTCACCGCTTTGCCGTCGCCCGAGGCGCAATGGACGAGGATGTCGGTTTTCGACCGTTCGGCGGCTTCGTTGAGAATCTGGCGGCAGCGGCCGCACGGATGGACCGGGTCGCTGCCGATCAGGGCGTCGCCGTCGGGCCGCCCGCCGACGATCGCAACCTCGGCCAGCTCGCCGATCCAGCCCTCGTTCGCGATCTTCGCGACCGCGCTCGTCTCGGCGCAGAGGGTGAGGCCATAGCTTGCATTCTCGACATTGGCGCCGGTGACGACGTCGCCATTGCGGAGCAGCAGCGCCGCGCCGACGTGAAAGCCCGAATAAGGCGCGTAAGCGCGGCTCGCGGCGTCGCGCGCGGCGGCGATCAGGGCGTCGGTCGTCTCGCTCATCGCTTGTCTCCTTTGGGGCGCAGCACATTCCATCTGACCGTGCCGTCCGCCCCCGACACGCGCAGATAGTGGTTCGCCTGCCACATCGTCCAGAGATGCGCGCCATAATCGGGCTCGAAAAAGTCGCTGCGCATCGCGGCGGTGCGAAAGATCGTGGCGGTCACGCCATAATCGGCCTCGAACCCCGCGGTGGGCGCAATCACGCTTTCCTGGCCCATATGCGCCTCGATCTGCGCGAGGAAGGTGGCGAGTTCGGAGCGCAGCAGCGCGCGTGTCGGGCGGTCGGGGCAGCGGTCGTCGAAATCGAGCCAGACGACCGACGGCATCATGTCGGCGCGGCGGGGGACGTGGCGGATGAAGTTCGCGGCCTGATCGGTCGCGAGGCTGCACAGGCTGTAGCGATGGATGACGCCGACCGGAATGCCCGCGGCCCGGGCACCAGCCAGGTTGCGCTGGAACATCGGATCGACGTCCTTGTCGCCCGCAGTCGCCACGACATAAGCGAAATCGGCGCCCGCGGCCTTGATCGATCCCCAGCGCACCTCGCCGTTGCTCGCGTCGATTGTCACGCCCTGGGTCGGAAACAAGTCGCGCGAGGGCGTCCAGCGCGAGGCCCACCACAGCGCCAGTCCGGCGAGCAAAAGCAGCAGGATCAGCGCGCCGCCCATGCGGCGCAAAAGGCGCGCGGCCGCGCCGCGCCAATCGCGCACCGGCTTTGCCGCCTTGCCCTTGCCCCTGCCGCGTGCCCCCGTCGCCATCGTCAGCCCTTGATGTGGAGGACGCAGATCAGCGTGAACAATCGCCGCGCGGTGTCGAAGTCGACCGCGATCTTGCCGTCGAGCCGGTCCATCAGCATTTCGGCCGCCTCGTTGTGCAGCCCGCGCCGCGCCATGTCGACGGTCTCGATCTGCTGTGCGGTCGAGGTCTTGATCGCCTGATAATAGGAGTCGCAGATCGCGAAATAATCGCGGATCGGGCGGCGGAAACGGCCGAGGCCGAGGATGATCGCCTCGAGCGGCGAGTGATCCTCGCGGCTGATCTCGAAGATCAGCCGGCCTTCCTCGACGCGGAGCAGCAGGCGATAGGGGCCGGCATAGCCGTCGGGGTGGCCGCGCTGCGGCACGAACTTATTATCCTCGATCAGGTCGAAGATCGCGACGCGCCGTTCCTGCTCGACATCGGGGTTGCGCCAGACGATCGAACCCTCGTCGAGGTCGACCGAGATGATGCGCTGTCGGGAAGGATCGGCGTCGGACATGCTGGTTGTGCTTCTACCCGCCGCGCCGCGAAGGGCAAGGGGGGCGGATGTCGCCATCCTCTCGGTCCGTTCGTGTCGAGCGAAGTCGAGACACCCATCGGCTTGGCGCTATCTCGATGGGTGTCTCGACTTCGCTCGACACGAACGGGGTTTTGAAACTTATGCACAGACCGCCCACAGCAATAATGCAGAATGCACGATCACCCGTTGCGCAGGTTCAAGTGGCAGCGCATGATGACCACATGCCAGAACTAGCCCTTTTTCCCGTCCCGGCGCCCGCCGGGGATGAACGTCAATTACCCCGTAATATCGAGGCGGAGGCCGCGTTTCTGGGCGCGATCCTGATCGATAACCGAGTCGTCGAGGATCTGCCCGTCGCGCTCGTCCCCGATCATTTCTTCGAGCCGCTCCATGGCCGCATCTTTCAGCAGACGATGGCGCTGATCGAGCGCAACAGCATCGCGACCCCGGTGACGCTCAAACCCTTTTTTGAGAATGACGAGGCGATGAAGGCGGTCGGCGGGGTCGGCTATCTGGCGCAGCTTACCGGCAGCGGCGCCGGGCTGATCGGCGCGCGCGATTTTGCGCGGCAGATTTTCGATCTTGCACTGCTGCGCGAACTGGTCGGCGTCGGGCGCACGCTCGTCGAAAGCGCGCTCGACACCAGCGAGAGCGTCGATCCGCAGGCGCAGATCGAGGAGGCCGAAACCGCGCTCTATCGCGTTGCGGGGGGCGAGGCCGAGATGGGATCGGTCAAGAGCTTCAGCGCCGCGAGCCTCACCGCGCTGCAGGCGGCCGAGCGCGCGCTCAATTCGGGCGGCCATCTGTCGGGGATCACCACCGGCATCGGCAGCATGAACGCCAAGATCGGCGGCATGCACAATTCGGACCTGATGATCCTTGCCGGGCGTCCGGGCATGGGCAAGACCTCGCTCGCCACCAACATCGCCTATAACGCCGCCGAGCGGTTTCGCCGCGACGAGGAGGACGGAATTCCGCCCGAAAAGAATATGGGCGCGAAGGTCGCTTTCTTCAGCCTCGAAATGTCGGCCGACCAGCTCGCGACGCGCGTCCTCGCCGAACAATCGGGGGTGTCGGGCGAAGCGCTGCGCATGGGCAAGATCAGCAAGGAGCAGTTCCAGCAATTGAGCCGCGCCGCGCAGACGCTCCAGACGCTGCCTTTGTTCATCGACGACACGCCGGGGCTGACGATCGCCGGACTGCGCACCCGCGCGCGGCGTTTGCAGCGGCGCCATGGCATTGGTTTCATCGTGGTCGATTATCTCCAGCTGCTCCAGGGATCGCCGAAGAGCGGCGATAATCGCGTTCAGGAAATTTCAGAAATTTCCCGCGGCCTCAAGACCTTGGCAAAGGAACTTAATCTTCCGGTGATGGCGCTGTCGCAGCTGAGCCGCCAGGTCGAAAGCCGCGAGGACAAGCGTCCGCAGCTCTCCGACCTTCGTGAATCGGGATCGATCGAGCAGGATGCCGACATGGTGCTTTTCGTGTTTCGCGAGGATTATTATGTCGCGGCGCGCGAACCCAAGCGCCCGATCGAGGGCGACGATGTGAAAATCCACGCCCAGCATGAGGAATGGGCGGCCGAGATGGAGCGCGTCTTCGGCCTCGCCGAAATCATCGTCGCCAAATCGCGCCACGGCTCGACCGGCAAGGTGCGCCTGCACTTCGAGGCGAAGACGACGAAATTCAGCGACCTGGCCGATGAGAGCCAGGCTTATGCGGATTATGAGTAGGCCCGACGTTGCATCGCTGCGTCATTGCGACCCCGGCGAAAGCCGAGGGAAGCAATCTCCAGCTATCAACCTTGCGCGAGGTCGATAGCTGGAGATTGCCGCGTCGCCTTCGGCTCCTCGCAATGACGGATAGTTAGAAAGCCGGGTCGTTCGCCGGATCGTCGTCGATCGGCGTCACTTCGGTGTGGATGCCGCATTCGGTCTTGTCCCAGCCGCGCCAGCGGCCCGCGCGCGGGTCTTCGCCGGGCTTGACCTTCGAGGTGCAGGGCGAGCAGCCGATCGAGGGATAGCCTTCGGCTTCGAGCGGGTGGCGCGGCAGGTCGTGCGCGGCGAAATAGGCGTCGAGGTCTTCGCGCGTCCAATTGGCGAGCGGATTGAATTTCAGGCGGCCGGTCGCGCCGTCGAGTTCGAAGCGCGGCAGGCCGGTGCGCGTCGAGGCCTGGAAGCCCTTGCGGCCGGTGATCGAGGTGTCGAAACGCCCCAGCGCCTTTTCGAGCGGTTTGACCTTGCGAATCTCGCAGCAGCCGTCGGGGTCGTAGGACCAGCGCAATTCGGTCGCATCCTTCGCCGCGAGTTCGTCCGCATCGGGAACGACGTTGACGAGGTTGAGCCCCAGCCGCGCCGTAAGGTCATCGCGATAGGCGAGCGTTTCGGGAAAATGCTTGCCCGTATCGAGGAACAGCACAGGCATGTCGGGGGCGGCGCGCGTCACGAGATGGAGCAGCACCGCGCTCTCGGCGCCAAAGCTCGACACGATCGCGCCGTCGCCGAGCAGCCCGGCCCCGATCACGCTCGCGACGGTTTCCGCCGCGTCCTGGCCGCGGAACAGATTGTTGAGGCGGATGACGTCGGCCTGGGTAAAGCGCGGCGCCGCGTCGATCCGGTCGCGGGTGCGGTCGTCGGGCAGGGCCTTCACTTCAGCCATGCCTCAGCTTCCAGACCGGTACGGCGCCGTCGGCGGCGTCCTGATAGACCGTCGGGTAACGGCTGAGCGCTGCGTCGACGTCGGCGCGGTTCAGCCCGGCCTGCGCCGCGAAGCTGTCGAAGCCGCAGCGGCGCATGAAGAAGACGAGGTCGACGAGGATGTCACCCTCGGCGCGCAGCTCGCCCTCATAGCCCGCCTCGCGCAGGATGCGCGCCGAGGTGAAGCAGCGCCCGTCGCGAAAGCGCGGGATGCCGATCTCGACCAGCTTGACGCGGGCGAGGTGCGGGATCAGACGGCTGGGATCGTCCCCAGCCTCGATCCGCACCGCGCTGGCGCCGTCCTGATCGAGGAAGGCGTCGAGCGAAACCGCAGGCTCCTCGATCGGGTCGTCGTTGCGGAAACGCAGGGCATCAGCCATAAATAGCTTCCTTGAAGGCGTCGAAACCGACGCGGCGATAGGTGTCGAGAAAGCGCTCGCCGGGATCGCGGAGCGTGCGATAGCATTCGACCGCGCGTTCGACCGCGTCGACGACGCCGTCCTCGTCGAAGCCCGGACCCGTGATCTTGGCCTGCGTCGTGTCTTCGGCGCCCGATCCACCAAGCAGAAGCTGGTAATTTTCGGTGCCCTTGCGGTCGACGCCGAGGATACCGATGTGCCCCGCATGATGGTGGCCGCAGGCGTTGATGCAGCCCGAAATCTTGATCTTGAGCTCGCCGAGATCAAGCTGGCGGTCCATGTCGGCGAAGCGCTGCTGGATTTTCTGCGCGACCGGGATCGAGCGCGCATTGGCGAGGGTGCAATAATCGAGACCGGGGCAGGCGATGACGTCGGTGACGAGGTCGAGGTTCGCATCGGCGAGCCCCGCCTCGTGCAGCGCCTGCCACACCGCATGAAGATCGGCCTTGCGAACGTGCGGCAGGACGAGGTTCTGCGCGTGGGTGACGCGAACATCGTCGAAGCTGTAGCGTTCGGCGAGGCCCGCGACGACGTCCATCTGCTCGGCGGTGATGTCGCCGCCGATGCCGGCGATCGGCTTCAGACTGATGTTCGCGATCGCATAGCCCGGCGCCTTGTGCGCGATGACCTGCTGATCGACCCACAGCGCAAAGTCGGGGTCCGACCGGTCGATGTCGTCGGACAGGCCCGTCTCGAACGGCGGCGGGGTGAAATAGGCCGCGATGCGGTCATATTCGGCCTGCGGAAAGTCGGTGCCGAGGGTCAGGAAATGCTGAAACGCTTCCTCGACCTGGCGGCGGAATTCCTCTTCGCCCAGGTCGTGGACGAGGATCTTCATCCGCTGCTTGTGGATATTGTCGCGCCGTGCGTGGAGGTTCCACACGCGCAGGATCGCCTGAATATAGGAGAAGATCTGCGCCGCCGGGCAGAAGTCGCGAATTTTGTAGGCGATGAAGGGGGTTCGCCCCATGCCGCCGCCGGCATAGACTTCAAAGCCTTCCTCGCCCGCTTCGTTGCGCACGATGCGCAGCGCGCAATCGTGCCAGCGCAGCGCCGCGCGGTCGGCGGGGGAGGAGATGACGCAAATCTTGAACTTGCGCGGCAGATAGCTGAATTCGGGGTGAAAGCTCGTCGCCTGGCGCAGCAATTCGGCCCAGGGGCGCGGGTCGCAAATCTCGTCGGCGGCGGCCCCCGCATATTGGTCGGCCGAAATATTGCGGATGCTTTCGCCGCTGGTCTGGATCGCGTGCATCTCGACCGTCGCCAGTTCGGCGAGGATGTCGGGTGCTTCCTCCAGCTTGATCCAGTGATACTGCAAATTCTGGCGCGTCGTGAAATGACCATAGCCGCGATCATATTTGCGCGCGATGTCGGCGAGCTTGCGAAGCTGCCGCGAATTGAGCGTGCCATAGGGGATGGCGACGCGCAGCATATAGGCGTGAAGCTGAAGATAGAGGCCGTTCTTGAGCCGGAGCGGCTTGAACTGGTCGTCGTTCATCTCACCGGCGATGCGGCGGCGCACCTGATCGCGGAAATCCTCGACGCGGGCATCGACCATCGCCTGGTCATATTGGTCATATTTATACATATCAGATCACCCACTCGCCGGCCGCGGGATCGACCGGCTTCAGCGTCAGGTCGGGACGCACCGTCGGGCCAAGGGCGCGGATGCGGTCCTTGATATGCGCGGGGCGCGGCCCCTTGGGCGTAGCGTCGGCGTTGATGATATAACCCCCGTTGACACGGCGCGCGCCATCCTCGGCGGCGAGGATCGCCTCGCCATGCTCGCCGACGTCGGCGGCGTCCTCGACATGGATCGACCAGTCGCGGCCGGTCCACCAGATGACGGCCCCCGTCTTCAGGTCGTTGCCGGTCAATACTCGCATGAAAAATCCCTTATCGAAGCCGTGATTCCGGGGGTGCCGAGGCAGTCGAGCGCGTCGGCGCGCGCCGCGACCTTGCCGACGATGATCAGCGCCGGGCTCTGGACCGCCTCGCGCGCGACGAGGTCGCCGAGGTCGGTGAGCAAGGTGCGCAGGACGCGGGCGTCGGAGGTGGTGCCGCGCTCGACGATCGCGACCGGCAGGCCGGGCGAGACGCCATCGGCGATCAGCTTGTCGGCGATCGCCGAAGCCGTCGCGAGGCCCATATAGATGACGAGAGTGCGGCCGTGCCCCGCGAGGCCCGACCAGTCCTGGTCGGTCAGATCCTTGCACTGGCCGGCGACGAAGCTGACCGCGCTCGCATCCTCGCGGTGGGTGAGGGGGAGGCCGGCCTGCGCGGCGCAGCCCGCGGCGGCGGTGATGCCGGGGACGACCTCGCACGCGATGCCCGCTGCACGCGCGGCGTCGAGTTCCTCGCCGCCGCGGCCAAAGATGAACGGGTCGCCGCCCTTCAGCCGCACGACCTGCTTGCCGGCGCGCGTTTCGCGGACGAGCAGGTCGTTGATCGCTTCCTGCTTCATCGTGTGACGGCTGCGCTGCTTGGCGACGCTGATGCGGGTCACATGCGCCGGGATCAACGCGAGCACGCCCTTGCCGACCAGCCCGTCATGGACCACCAGATCGGCACTTGTCAGCAGCCGCGCGGCGCGCAGCGTCAACAGGTCGGGGTCGCCGGGACCGGCGCCGACGAGCCATAGCTTGCCCGCGGGAGGGAGAGTCTTTTCCATGCGAAACAGATGGTCCGTCAGGGCCGGGATGGCAAAACAGGCTTTATTGACGGCTATGAAGCAAAATTTGCCGGGTTAGAGATAGTTTTTTGTTACCAACCGCGAGCCTTCGGGATCGCGCAATCCCACGCCGATCGAGGCGCGCATCGCGTCGCTTTCGGCGCTCGCCACCGGATAGGCGCAATAATCGGCGGCGTAGAAGGCGCTCGGGCGGTGGTTGCCCGACAAGCCGATGCCGCCGAAGGGCGCCGCCGAGGAGGCGCCGTTGGTCGGGCGGT
This sequence comes from Sphingopyxis lindanitolerans, assembly GCF_002993885.1. Lineage (NCBI taxonomy): Bacteria > Pseudomonadati > Pseudomonadota > Alphaproteobacteria > Sphingomonadales > Sphingopyxidaceae > Sphingopyxis > Sphingopyxis lindanitolerans. Next base: position 511,604 of record NZ_CM009578.1, on the reverse strand, counting down.
TCCAGTTGATCACCCCGGCGCGGGCATTGGCCCAGAACTGGTCGTAGAGCTGCGGCGTGCCGCCGATCAGCGCGGCGGAAAGGCCGAAGCTGGTGTTGTTCGCCTCGGCGATCGCGGCCTCGAAACTGTCGACGCGGATGACCTGGAGCAACGGGCCGAACAGCTCGATATCGGGCCGTTCGGGCATCGCGGTGACGTCGATGATGCCGGGGGTCAGAAAGGGGCGGCCGGCGACCGGGCGCGTCATGTGGCGGATCACCTGGCCGCCGTTCGACATCAGGATCAAAAAGCTTTCGGTCAGTCCGTCGGCGGCCTCATTGTCGATCACCGGCCCCATATAGGGCGCGGGGTCGGCGTGCGGATGGTCGACGATCAGTCGGTTGGCGAGCGCCTTGACCTCGTCGAGCAGCCGGTCGGCCAGGCTGTCCTTGACGATCAGGCGGCGTGCGTTGCTGCACCTTTGCCCGGCGCTGAGGAAGGCCGACTGGACGACCAATATCGCGGCGGTGGCGATGTCGGCGGTGTCCCAGACGACGATCGGGTTGTTGCCGCCCATTTCGAGCGCGAGGATCTTGCCCGGCTGGCCCGCGAACTGGCGACTGAGCGCGACCCCGGTGCGCGCCGATCCGGTAAACAGCAGGCCGTCGAGCCCCGGATGGCCCGCCAGCGCCTTGCCCGCGTCGGAGCCGCCGATGACAAGGCGCAGCACCTCGTGCGGAACGCCCGCGCTATGGAACAGTTCGACGAGCTTGGCGCCGGTCGCCGGGGTCTTTTCGGACGGTTTGAACAGCACCGAATTGCCCGCGAGCAGCGCCGGGACGATATGGCCGTTGGGCAGGTGCGCCGGGAAATTATAGGGGCCGAGCACCGCCAAAGCGCCGTGCGGCTTGTGGCGCACCGCGCTGCGCAGCCCCATCGCGCCCTCGATCCGGCGGTTGGGGGTGCGTTCGGCATAGGCTTTGACCGAAATATCGACCTTGTTCGCGACCGATTCGACCTCGGTACGCGCTTCCCACAGGGGTTTGCCCGTCTCGCGCGCGATCAGGTCGGCGAGGGTGTCGGCTTCGGCCTTGACCCGGTCGGCGAAGCGGCGGAGCGTTTCGGAGCGGAAGGTGACCGCTTTTGCCGCCCATTCGGGCCAGGCGCGCCGCGCGATTTCGACTTCCTGGTCGACGTCGCTGACCGCGCCGCGCCACAGCTCGTCACCGGTCGCGGGTTCAAAGGAAAGCAACTCTTCGCTCATGGTCCTCCGCCTCTTATCGGCGAAAGCGGGTGGCGGCAACCGGCTGGCAGGCAACATCCTGATCCGTTTGGGTTCGAGCGGGGCGGGAAGGGCGAGCGAGACGATCGGGCGCGATGGCTTGCGCCCCCGCGCCGGTTGGCGATAGACGGGGCGGACACGGAGCCAAGGGGACGGTCGATTACGGTCAGACAGGATAGCGGGCGCGATTGGGACGATCATTATTGGTGGTCGCACGACGGCGTCCGGCTGCATGCGCGCATCTATGCCGGTCCGGCGGCGTCGGCCGCCGCGCCGCCGATCCTGTGCCTGCCTGGCCTCGCCCGCAACGCCCGCGATTTCGAGGCGCTGGCGCCGCATTTGGCGACGAAGCGGCGTGTGATCGTCCTCGATTTCCGTGGCCGCGGCGAAAGCGCCTATGCCAAGGATCCGATGACCTATGTCCCGCTGACCTATGTGCAGGACATCACCCTGCTGCTCGACGAACTGGGCATAGCGCGCTGCGCGACCGTGGGCACCTCGCTCGGCGGGCTTGTCTCGATGCTGCTCGCCGCGACGCAGCCGGGGTGCGTCACCGGCGCGCTGCTCAACGATGTCGGGCCCGAACTCGAAAAGGCGGGGCTCGACCGCATCCGCGATTATATCGGTGTGGGGGGCAGCCAGCCGACCTGGATTCACGCGGCGCGCGCGGTGGCCGACCTCAACGCCGCCATCTATCCGGGGTTCAGCATCCACGACTGGCTGCGGTTGACCAAGCGCACCCACCGGCTGACCCCCGAGGGGCGGATCGTCACCGATTATGACAAGCAGATCGCGGCGCCGCTGCGCGTGCCGAACGGCGATGAGGCCGGGGTCGACCTGTGGCCCGCCTATCGGGCGTTCGGCGAAGTGCCGGTGCTGGTCCTGCGCGGGCAATTGTCCGATATATTATCGGCGGTCGCAGCGCGAAAGATGGCGAAGGAATTGCCGCACGCGCGGCTCGTCGAGGTGCCGGGGGTCGGCCATGCGCCGACGATGGACGAGGGCGAAGCGCGCGCCGCGGTCGACGCCTGGATCGCCGAGCTTCCGGCGGCGTGAGCGAAGCCGAGCCGCCGGGGCGCGATCAGCCGGTCCGCATCCTGCACCTCCATTCGAGCTTCTCGCTCGGCGGCAAGGAAGCCCGCGCGGTCCGGCTGATGAACCTGATGGGCGACCGCGCGCATCACATAATCCTGTCGGCGATGCCCGATGCGCTCGGCGCCCGCGATGCGATCGATCCCGATATTGTCGTCGATTTCCCGAAGGATGCGCCGCCGCTGCACGGCAAGCCGTCGCTCGGACGCTACCGCGATCTGGCGCGCTACATGCGGAATTTCGATCTGGTGCTGAGCTATAATTGGGGCGCGATGGACGGGGTGATGGCGCGCCGCCTTCTGGGCTCGCGCGGGCAGCACAATATGCCCGACCTGATCCATCACGAGGACGGCTTCAACGAGGATGAAAGCGTCCGGCGCAATTGGAAACGCAATCTTTTCCGGCGGATCGCGCTGCGCACAGCGCAATCGGTCGTCGTGCCCTCGACGCTGCTTCAGCGGATCGCCGCCGACGAATGGCACGCGGAATCGCGCACCCGCCTGATCCGCAACGGCATCGACGTCGCCGCCTATGCCGCCGGGCCGTCGGTCCCGATTCCGGGTTTCGAGCGCCGGGCGGGCGAGGTGGTGATCGGCACCGTCGCGGGATTGCGCAAGGTCAAGGATCTGCCGCGGCTGGTGCGCGCCGTCGCGGCGCTGCCGCCCGGCGTTCGGCTCGTGATCGTCGGCGAGGGAAGCGAGCGCGCGGCGATTGGCGCCGAAGCGGCCGCTTGCGGGATGGCCGACCGGCTGGTGATGCCGGGCTTCATGGCCGAACCCGCGCGCTGGATCGGCCATTTCGACCTGCTCGCGCTGTCGTCGCTCAGCGAACAAGCGCCGATTGCGGTGATCGAGGCGATGGCGGCGGGGCTTCCCGTCGTCAGCCCCGCTGTCGGCGATGTCGCCGCGATGGTTGCAGACGGCAACCGGCCGTTCATCGCCGGGGACGCGCAGGGGTTCGGCGCGGCGCTGGCGCGGATGGTCGGGGACGCGCCGCTTCGCGCGCGGATCGGGGCCGAAAATCGGCGCGCCGCGGCCGATCGCTTCGACGAATCAAGGATGGTCGGCGCTTATGAAAAGCTTTATGCTCGCGCGCTTGACGGATATGGCCTGTTCAGCGGGCGCTGGATTGGCGTCGATTGACAAAGGTCGCCGTATTCCGCTTACGGAAACGGCACATGGGGGCTGCGGCGTGGCTGCGTCGCGGTGGGAAGAAAGAGGTTCATAGTGTTCAAAGGTTTGAAGCCCATTCTTTACGGGGGTCGTGAAGTATGGCCGCTGGTCGAGGGGGGCAAGGGCGTCTCGGCAACCAACCATATGTCGAGCGGCGCCTGGGCCGCGGCGGGCGGGATCGGCACCGTGTCGGCGGTCAACGCCGACAGCTATGACGCCGAAGGCAAGATCATTCCGCAAATCTACCGCGCGCTGACGCGCAAGGAACGCCACGAGGAATTGATCCAATATGCGATCGACGGCGCGGTCGAACAGGTGCGGCGCGCTTATGACGTCGCCAGCGGCAAGGGCGCGATCAACATCAACGTCTTGTGGGAAATGGGCGGCGCGCAGCAGGTGCTCGAGGGCGTGCTCGAAAAGACCAAGGGTCTCGTTACCGGAGTGACCTGCGGCGCGGGCATGCCCTACAAGCTCAGCGAGATCGCAGCGAAGCACAATGTGAACTATCTGCCGATCATCTCGTCGGCGCGCGCCTTCCGCGCGCTGTGGAAGCGCGCCTATCACAAGGTCGCCGACCTGATGGGGGCGGTGGTTTACGAAGATCCGTGGCTCGCGGGCGGGCACAACGGCCTGTCGAACGCCGAAGACCCGCTGGTGCCGCAGGATCCCTATCCGCGCGTCAAGGCGCTGCGCGACACGATGCGCGCCGAGGGGATTTCGGACGACGTACCGATCGTGATGGCGGGCGGTGTCTGGTATCTGCGCGATTGGGAGCATTGGATCGAGAATCCCGAACTCGGCCAGATCGTCTTTCAATATGGCACGCGCCCGCTGCTGACCGAGGAAAGCCCGATTCCGCAGGGATGGAAGGACCGCCTCCGCACCCTCGACGAAGGCGACGTGCTGCTCCACCGCTTTTCGCCCACGGGTTTCTATTCCAGCGCGGTGCGCACGCCGTTCCTGCGCGACCTCGAGGCGCGGTCGGAACGCCAGATTCCCTATTCGAAGCAGGAAGCGGGCGATCATGTCGTCCAACTCGACGTCGGGGTGAAGGGCAAGAATTTCTGGGTCACCCCGCACGACCGCGACCGCGCGCGCGATTGGGTGGCCGAAGGCTATACCGAGGCGTTGAAGACCCCCGACAACACCGTCGTCTTCGTCACCAACGCCGACAAGGGCGTGATCCGCAAGGATCAGGCCGACTGCATGGGCTGTCTGTCGCATTGCGGCTTTTCGGCGTGGAAGGACCATGACGATTATTCGACCGGCTACCTTGCCGACCCGCGCAGCTTCTGCATCCAGAAGACGCTCCAGGACATCGCGCACGGCGGCGACGTCGACCAGAATCTGATGTTCGCGGGCCACGCCGCGTTCAATTTCAAGACCGATCCCTTTTATTCGAACAACTTCACCCCGACGGTGAAGCAACTCGTCGACCGGATTCTGACGGGGGATTGACAGGCGTCGCCCCCGCGCAGGCGGGGGCCGCAAGCAGGTTTACGCCAGGCGGCTGGCGCCCCCGCCTGCGCGGGGGGCGACGAGTGGCTAAACCCATCCCTCCAGCACCTGGTCGGGCGGGCGATGCCCGTCGCACCAGGCGCGGATGTTCGCGATGACCTTTGCGCCCGACGCTTCGCGCCCCTCGATCGTCGCCGAGGCGAGGTGCGGGAGCAGCACGGCGTTGTCGAGCGCGAGCAGGTCGGGGTCGACCACCGGCTCCTGCGCATAGACGTCGAGCCCGGCGCCCGCGATCCGGCGGGTCTTGAGCGCCGCGATCAGCGCCTTTTCGTCGACGATCTCGCCGCGCGCGGTGTTGATCAGATAGGCGGTCGGCTTCATCGCCGCGATGCGCGCGGCATTGACCATTTCGTGCGTTTCGCTGGTGTGCGGGCAGTGGACCGAGACGATGTCGCTGATCCGCAGCAACGTATCGACGCTGGCATGATAGCTCGCGCCCAATTCCCCCTCGATCGCTTCGGGCAGGCGGCGGCGGTTGTGATAATGGATCGACAGGCCGAACGCCCGCGCGCGCTGCGCGACCGCCAGGCCGATGCGCCCCATGCCGATGATGCCGAGCAGCTTGCCGCCGACGCGGTGGCCGAGCATCGTGCTCGGCGCCCAGCCTTCCCACTGGCCCGATCGCATCAGCTTCTCGCCCTCGGCCAGGCGGCGCGGGACCGACAGGATCAGCGCCATCGTCATGTCGGCGGTGTCTGCGGTGAAGACGCCGGGGGTGTTCGCCACCATGATGCCCTTCGCGCGCGCCGCGGCAAGGTCGATATGGTCGACCCCGGCGCCGAAATTGGCGATCAGTTTCAGCCGTTCGCCCGCGGCGTCAATAATTTCGGCATCGATCTCGTCGGTCACCGTCGGCACCAGCACATCGCAATCGGCGACCGCGGCCTTCAACTCTTCGCGGGTAAAGGCGCGGTCGAACGCCGACAGCGCGACGTCGAACAGTTCGGCCATGCGCGCCTCGACAGGCGGCATCAACTGGCGGGTGACGATGACGCGCGGGCGCTTGGGACGGGATGAATCGGGCATGGCCGCCGATAGAGCGCGGCGCGGCAGCGCGGTCAAGAGGCGCGGCGCGGCGCGGCTGTGGATGAACACTGCCCCAATCGCGGCGAGCGGTTGTAATGACGGGCCGACTTTGACAAGGCTGGATCATGACCAGCCGCCAGATTCTCGCCGCCGCCGCGCTGCTTGCCGTCGTGGGACCGGCCGCCGCGCAATCCGATGTCGAACTGCCCTATTGGGCGTCGATCAGCGTCGACGAGGCGCGGATGCGCAAGGGGCCGTCGCCCGACGTGCCCGTGATCTGGGAATATCGGCGCAAGGATTTGCCGGTAAAGGTGATCGCGCGCTTCGAAACGTGGCGCAAGATCGAGGATCCCGACGGGACGCACGGCTGGATGGCGGCGCGACTGCTCAGCCGCACGCGCACCGCGATCGTTACCGGCGGCATCCGGCCGATGCGCGAGGAGCCCAATGTTTCGGCCGCGGTCGCCTATCGCGCCGAGCCGGGCGTCGTCGGCCGTATCACCGATTGCAAGAATGGTTGGTGCCGGATCGACGTCCGCGGTCGCAAGGGTTGGGTCGAAACCGACCATATCTGGGGCGACTGACGTCCCCCCCCCCCCCCGATACGGTCGGCTGCTCGGCTCATTTCTTCTTCGGCGCCACCGTCACGACGGTTCCGTCGTCCGCCGTCGCGGTAAAGCTGCCGTCTGCTTCGGGTTTTGACACGGCCCAGCACATCCCGGGCGCGTCGCCCTCGGGATCGAAACAATCCTTGCCGTCATGCTGCGCGAACAGGCCCTTGACGACCTTGCCCTTCGCATCGGTGTCGGCATAGGTGCCGTCGGCGTTGATGGTGGTCGTGCCCATCGTGCCGTCGGCCATTTTCACGTCATAGGTGCCCGGCGGGGTGCCCGAGTCGGCGGTGGTCGCGGGCGCCGCGGGTGCGGTCGTTTCGGCGGGCGCGGCGGCATTTTCCTTCGATTGTTCAGCCTTTTGCGAACAGGCCGACAGCATTGCGAGCGCGGCCATCAGAACCAGCTTTTTCATGTCGATGTCTCCCCAGCTTCGATGGACGGAAACTATGCCTTTCGCGGGGAGTCGGCAACGGCGATCATCGCAGGCGAAAAAGGGCCGATGGTTGCCCGTCGACCCTCTCGTGCGTCCGATTGCTATGGTTTAGCGCCACCGGAACTCGTTGCGATAGACCTTCACCACCTTGCCGTTCCGCACATTGACGAGCAGCAGATCGTTATAGTGGCGGACATAGGTCAGACCGCGCCCGGCGCGGGGTACGCCCCAGCGGCTGTCCCAGGTCGGACGATAGGCCGGCGCATAATAATTGGGGCGCAACGCCTGGCCGACGCGGAACTGCTGATATTTGAATGGCGCGCGATAATTCTGGTAGCGCGTATCATGGCGCCAGTCGCGCTTGTCCTGGCGATATTCCTTGCGGGCGTCGCGGACATCGCGATGGTTGCCGTGCGTCTGGGCGTGACGGACTTCCTGCCGATCGCGGCGAAGTTCGCCGGTCTGGGCCTGCGCCGCGGCCGGGATCATCATCGCGGCGATCAGGCCGGCGGTGAGAAAGTTGATCTTCTTCATTATGCCATTCCTTTGCATCGTCAGGGGGAGGGGGATCTGCCCGATGACTGGGAATGGATTAGGCGATTCGATTTGAACCGAAGCGGAATGCCGCGTTTATTTTCCGGTCATGAGTGTCGCAATCTGTCGCGGGGATTGCGATGGGACGGTGGAGGGATACGGCGGGATTCCGGAACCTTCCAGAAAATCGTCGCCCCCGCGAAGGCGGGGGCCGCTATCGGCATGCGCAAGGCTGCCAGCGGCCCCCGCCCTCGCGGGGGGCGACGGTGTCTCAGACCAGTTCGACCGCCACCGCCGTCGCTTCGCCGCCGCCGATGCACAGGCTCGCGATACCGCGCGTCTTGCCGTGGCGTTGAAGCGCGGCGATCAGCGTCGTGATGATGCGCGTGCCGCTGGCGCCGATCGGGTGGCCGAGCGCGGTCGCGCCGCCGTGGACGTTGATCCGATCGTGCGGAATGCCGAGGTCGTGCATCGCAAACATCGCGACGCAGGCAAAGGCTTCATTGACCTCGAACAGATCGACGTCGCCGATCGTCCAGCCCGCCTTCGCCAGCACCTTGTTGATCGCGCCGACCGGGGCGACGGTGAAATCTTTTGGTTCCTGCGCGTGCGCTGCGTGGGCGACGAGACGCGCCACCGGTTTTGCGCCCTTGGCGTCGGCGACCGACTGGCGGGTCAGCACCACGGCGGCGGCGCCGTCCGAAATCGACGAGCTGGTCGCCGCGGTGATCGTGCCGTCCTTGGCAAAGGCGGGGCGCAGCGTCGGAATCTTGTCGGGATTGCCCTTGCCGGGCTGTTCGTCGGTGTCGATGACGACCTCGCCCTTGCGCGTCGTCAGCGTCACGGGGGTGATCTCGCCCGCAAAGGCGCCGTCGGCGATTGCGGCCTGCGCGCGTTTCAGCGATTCGATCGCATAATCATCCTGCGCCTGACGGCTGAGCTGATAGGCATCGGCGGTATCCTGCGCAAAGGTGCCCATCGCGCGGCCCGCCTCATAGGCGTCCTCCAGCCCGTCGAGGAACATATGGTCATAAGCGGTGTCGTGGCCGATGCGCGCGCCCGAGCGGTGCTTCTTGAGCAGATAGGGCGCGTTGGTCATCGATTCCATGCCGCCCGCGACGACCAGGTCGATGCTGCCCGCGGCGAGCGCTTCGGCGCCCATGATGACGGTCTGCATGCCCGAACCGCAAACCTTGTTGACGGTCGTCGCCTGCACCGACTTGGGCAGCCCGGCCTTGATCGCGGCCTGCCGCGCCGGTGCCTGGCCGAGGCCCGCGGGAAGCACGCAGCCCATATAGATACGCTCGATATCGTCGCCGGACACCCCCGCACGCTCGACCGCCGCCTTGACCGCGGTGGCGCCGAGGTCGGTCGCGCTCGCGTCCGACAATACGCCCTGCATGCCGCCCATCGGGGTGCGGGCATAGGAGAGGAAGACGACGGGATCGGTGGCGGTCATGGCGGGAGACTCCGTAAGGGAAAGACTGTTAGGGAGTCGGATTAGCCGAAATGCTGCACCTGCGAAAGGGGGGGCAGGTCAGGCCGCGCGAACGGCGTCAGGGCTGGGAGGCGCAGCGGCTATAGTCGCCCGCCTGGCAGGCGGCGACGTCGGCCTCCCATTTCCGCTTTGCATCCGCGGCTGCCTGCACGGCGGCGCGATAGCGCTCCATCTCGCTGCTGTAGGTGCGCTGCTGCGCTTCGTAAGCGCGCTGGCGGTCGGCGGCGGCGCGTTGCTCCGCTTCGATCTGGCGGAGCTGGGCCGCCGCCCGTTCTGCCTGCTCAGCATTGAGCGCGCGCCGATTCTCCGTTGCTGCCCGCTGCTCCTCCGCTATTCGTGCCGCTTCTGCGCGTTCGGCGGCTTCGCGCGCTGCCCTTTCCTCGGCTGCTGCTGCACGGAGGCGCTCCTGCTTGCCGTTGTCCGACGGTGTCTGGGCGGCCGGCTGCTCGGTTCCCGTCGCGGCGATCGCGCGGCCGCCGCGTGGCATCCAGTCGATCGTTTCCAGTCGCCAACTCGACTGGTTGGATTGTGCGGTCATGGTCGCGAAATCCTGAAGCTCCTCGACCGTCGGCCGGGTGTAGCAGGTGGAGTCGAGCAATTCCTTGCCGAATCGTCGTTTCACCTCGGCCGCAAATTCCTTTGCCGGGGCGACATCGCGAACCATGCCCTCCACTGCCGGCGCGCCCTGCGGATAGGAAAAGGGGGCGGACAGGATCATGCTGTTCTCGCCGCCATCGATCGAAATGCCCTGGCAGAACAGTGGAATCAACGGAGCGCCGCCCTGTGCTGCCAGCGGGCCGCCCGACGTCGCGGCGAACAGAATGACACCCGATGCAATCCATCTCCATCGACCTGGCATGCGCGGCATTTCCATTCCCCCGTTGTGGCCTAGCGTCTGCGTCGCATAGCATGTGTGCGGTCCTTTTCACGGCATTTCCTGTTGCCGCGCGACGAGGGTCGCGACTATGCTGCGAAAAAGGGGGCGGTAGTGACAGATTCAACAAAAGCAGCGGGATGCGCCTGTTGCGGGGGCGCCGTGCACATGTCCCGCGGCAACCCCCTTCGCGTCAGTCGGCGAGGGGCGATCGCGGGACTGGTCACGCTCCCGCTGACGGTCTCGCGCACGGCATGGGCACAGGGGCTGATCGACCCAGCCAGCCTGCGCAGCAGCCGGGTCGGCTCGCCTGCCGATGATCCCGCCCCGGCGCGACCCGATGGCATGCTCGATCCGTCCTATGCCCGCGACATGGCAGGCAGCGTCGTCAGCGCGATCCTGTCGCTGATCAATTCCTATGCGTCGGTGGCGGGGGAGATCGGCAAGCTCGAAGAGCGCGAGAAGAAGCTGTCGGCCGACTTCATGCAGGCCGTTCGCGACAGGGATTCGAAGCTCGAGGAATATCGGCAAGGCCTTTTCTGTTCGGGCTGCGGCAAGACGCGTTCGGAGATATTGGCCAAGGGCGAGCAGTTCCCGCATCCCGGCCAGACGATCATCCGCCCCACGCCCGAACAGATCGCGGCGAAGGAAAAAGAGCTTCAGGGCGTGATCGATCGACTCGCGGAAGAGCTGAAGAAGGCGAAGGCGCGCAAGGCCGAACTGGAACCCGACATTGGCGCGATCCGCGAACAGCTTTTCGCCGGCACCTTGCTATGGAGTTCAGCGACCGCTTTCGAACGGCGGCTGATCCGGCAGGGGGAGAATGTCCAGATCACCGCCTATACGCGCGAGCGCGCCCGGATCGACGAGCAACTCGCGCTGTGCCACAAGGATGCTCGCAGCGCACAGGGGGAGGGAGCGATCCGGCGCACGCTCGGCGACTTCACCCTGTGGGTCGATACGCTTCAGCGCACCGAAAAGCGGCGCGCGGATGAACGCGCGCGCGCCGATCGCGCCTTCGCCGACAATGTGACCCTGGCCAAACGGCAGATCAACCAGGTCGATGTCGCGTCCAAGGCCGCTGCGGCCAAGATCACCGCCTTCGGTCTTGCCGGCCATTTGCAGATATTCTCGTCGCTGATGTCGCCGAACCAGGATCCGGTGGCGGGATATGGCGGCGCGTCGGGCTATAATTTCCGCATGGGCAAATATGACAAGGCCGGCTTTGGCGAGATCCTGCCGCGGGTCGCCGAATTTTTGGCGCGCGCGCGGGCCATGCAACCGGGAATATTGGGGAGTGACGCGCCCTCGGCGGCCACCGAACTGGCGCGCGCGGGTGTAGTGACCGCGGATTTGCAGCGCGAGCTGGCGTTGATCGAGGCGGCCGCCGAACAAGTGCGCAGGCAGCAGGAACTGGAGCGGCAGCAGCAGCAGTCGCAACAAGACTTGTCGTCGAACGGTAACTGAGACGCAGTGTGAGAAGGAAAAGCATGGCAAAACATCGTCTGTCTCGCCTGTGTCGTGCGCAGCTTGTCCTGGCGGCGACGCTGATGGTCGTGGCGCCTAGCGCCGGTGCACAGGCTCAGGGTGCCGACCCCGTGGCCGAAGCCGAAACGCTGATCGCGAGCGAGCGGTTCGTGGAGGCTTTGGCGGCCGCCAAGACCGCCGTCCGCAGCGACGAAAGCGATTATCGCGCGCATTATTATGTTGGCATGGCCTATCTGGGGCTGCGCGACTTCGATGCGGCCGAGAATGAGGCCGCTACTGCCTTGTTGCTGGCCCCCGATCATGCGAAGCCCGCAGTGGAAAAGCTCGCTGCGATGGCGAAGTCGCTGCGGTCCGGAACGGCCAATGTCGCCGACGCCGACGCCGCGCTTGCCGAGGGGTTGATCGGCAAGGCCGCGCGCCTGTACGAAGGCGCCTGGATGACGGGGAGGAACGCGCCGGATTATGCGTTGAAAGCCGCCGATCTCTACGCGACCCGCCTCAGCCAGCCTGCCGAAGCGGCACGGCTGCTTCGCGACGTTCAAAGGGCAATGCCGGCCAGCGCGCCCTTCGACCAGGCCGACACCCGGTTGAAAACGCTTCAGCCCCAACTGCGCGCCATCGCCGAGGCGCGCGTAAAGGAGGCGGCGTTGCTGGACTGGGCGAGCGCTGAACCGAAACTGCGCGAGGCCGAGGTTGCCGATCCGTCCTATCCGGCGCTGCATATCACCCGAGCGCGGCTCGCCGCCGCAAGCGGCTCGGCGGCGTTGCTCGAATCGGCGATCAAGGCGCTGGCGGAGCGAAATCTGGCCGATATCGATCAACTGAGCCAGTTGCCCGGAATAGCCAATTATATGAAGCAACCCGATTTCGCGCAGTTCATCGGGGATGTGGTGGGCCAGCAACAGGCGGCTACGCTCGCCCAAATGGCCTCGCCCGAAATCCAAATCGCGATCCTTGCCGACATGGCGAAGCGCGGCCAACTCCAGCTTTTCGTCGGACGCGATCCGGCCGGGACCGGCTTCCAGACCCATTCGCGCCGGATGGTCACCAATGTGCGAAGCGTCGGTGAATGCTCCGCGGTGCTGACGATGGGAGCGGTGGTCAGCATCAGCAGCAACCTTCAGGCCAGCATCAAGGAGCGCGTCCTCGACTGGCGGAAGACGGCGCCGGTCCAGCGGGACAAGGATTTCCTGGGCCTTGGTCCGGGGCTGGACGGCTGGGCGATCCACGGCTTCAATGTCGGTAACGACGCAGCGATCCAGCAGCAGGCGTTCACTGCGGTTCGCAATATCCAGAACGGGTGCCAGATCGCGCCATAGGCTGACGCCCCTATACCGTTTCATCTTGCAACCCGCCGCGCGCCATGATCAAACATCGCCTTAAATCATAGGGGAGACGGGTCATGGCTGCCGCCATCAAGCAGGATATCGACGGCGAAACACGGCGCATGCACGACGTGCTCGCGGCGCAGAAGGCGAGCTTTACCGCCGCCATGCCCGAAAGCCTGGCGGTGCGCACCGACCGCATCGACCGCGCGGTCGCGCTGCTTGTCGATCATGCCGAGGATTTCGCGAAGGCGGTGAGCGAGGATTTCGGGCACCGCAGCCGCGACCAGACGCTGATGACCGACATCATGCCCTCGGTCAGCGCGCTCAAACATGCGAAGAAGCATCTGACAAGCTGGTCGAAGGGTGAGAAGCGGAGGCCCACCTTTCCGCTCGGCCTGCTCGGCGCCAAGGCCGAGGTTGTCTATCAACCGAAGGGCGTCGTCGGGGTCGTCGCGCCGTGGAATTTTCCCGTCGGCATGGTGTTCGTGCCGATGGCGGGTATCCTTGCCGCGGGCAACCGCGTGATGATCAAGCCGTCCGAATTCACCGAGAATGTTTCAGCCCTGATGGCGCGGCTCGTCCCCGATTATTTCGACGCGAGCGAGATGGCGGTGTTCACCGGCGACGCCGACGTCGGCATCGCCTTCTCGAAGCTCGCCTTCGACCATATGATCTTCACCGGCGCGACGAGCGTCGGCAAGCATATCATGCGCGCCGCCGCCGATAATCTGGTGCCGGTGACGCTCGAGCTTGGCGGCAAGTCGCCGACCTTCATCGGCCGTAGCGCGAACAAGGATCTGGTCGGCCAGCGTGTCGCGCTCGGCAAGATGATGAACGCCGGGCAGATCTGCCTCGCCCCCGATTATCTGCTCGTCGCCGAGGATCAGGAGGGCGAGGTGATCGACAGCGTGACGAAGGGCGCGGCCGCGCTCTATCCGACCCTGCTGTCGAACGACGATTATACCTCGGTCGTGAACACCCGCAATTACGATCGCTTGCAATCCTATCTGACCGACGCGCGCGAAAAGGGCGCCGAGGTGATCGAGGTTAATCCGGGGAATGAGGATTTCGCGAGCGCCAACGGCCACAAGATGCCGCTCCATATCGTCCGCGGCGCGACCGACGACATGAAGGTGATGCAGGAGGAAATCTTCGGCCCGATCCTGCCGGTCAAGACCTACAGGACGATCGACGAGGCGATCGATTATGTGAACGACCACGACCGCCCGCTCGGCCTATATTATTTCGGGCAGGACAAGAGCGAGGAGGAGCGCGTGCTGACGCGCACCATTTCGGGCGGCGTCACGGTCAACGACGTCCTGTTCCACAATGCGATGGAGGATCTGCCGTTCGGCGGCGTCGGGCCGTCTGGGATGGGCAATTATCACGGGGTCGACGGCTTCCGCACCTTCAGCCACGCGCGCGCCGTCTATCGCCAGCCGAAGATGGATGTTGCCGGGCTCGCGGGCTTCAAGCCGCCCTATGGCAAGGCGACCGCGAAGACGCTGGCGAAGGAACTCAAGAAATAGCTTGGCAAGCGACGGCGCTTCGCCCTAGGGGAAGCGCCGCATATCCGCACCCAGGGCCCCTGTGGTGAAATTGGTAGACGCGCCGCACTCAAAATGCGGTTCCGAAAGGAGTGCTGGTTCGAGTCCGGCCAGGGGCACCATCTCTCGCTCAATCGGACCTTCCTGACGGTTCTTTCCCGAAAAACGCGCCGTGCCGGGACGGCGAGTTCGGCAAATATCGGTCAGGCGCGGGAAACCCACGGCCTGCCTCACGACGCAATTGACGGTGGGTCCGGCTTTCCACATGCCCGATCGCTGGAGAGGGCGGGAGGCCGGGGGGCGGGACCGTTGACTCCATGTCCATGTTCTTTTCCAAGGTGCCGCCCCATAAATGAACTTTTTTCAACGCTTTTCGCGCCACGCCCATGATGTCGCGATCGACCTCGGGACCGTGAACACCGTCATCTATGTTCGCGGACAGGGAATTGTCCTCAACGAGCCTTCGGTCATCGCGCTCGAAACGCGGAACGGCGTTCGCAGCGTCAAGGTCGTCGGCAACGACGCCAAGCTGATGATGGGCAAGACGCCCTCGAACATCGAGGCGCTGCGCCCGCTGCGCGACGGCGTCATCGCCGACATCGAGGTCGCCGAACAGATGATCAAGCATTTCATCGACAAGGCGCTCGGCGGGCCGAGCCGGTTGCGGCGGCGCAGCAATGTCGTCGTCTGCGTGCCCACGGCCTCGACGATCGTCGAACGCCGCGCGATCCGCGACGCGACGTCGAACGCGGGGGCGATGAGCGTGCAACTGATCGAGGAACCGCTGGCCGCGGCGATCGGCGCCGGGCTTCCCGTCACCGAACCGCTCGGCACGATGGTGGTCGATATCGGCGGTGGGACGACCGAGGTCGCGGTGCTGTCGCTCGGCGGGGTCGCCTACAGCAATTCGGTTCGTGTCGGTGGCGACAAGATGGACGAAATGATTACGTCGTCGATCCGCCGGAAGCATAATATGATGATCGGCGAAATGACCGCCGAGCGGGTCAAGCTGACGATCGGGTCGGCGGTCGGACCCGCCGGGCCTGGCCTGTCGATGGCGGTCAAGGGCCGCGACCTGGTCAACGGGCGCCCGTCCGAAGTGCCGGTGACCGAGGCCGAGATCGCCGACGCGCTCAGCGAACCCGTCTCGCAGATCGTGAGCGCGGTGCGCGCGGCGCTCGAAGGGACGCCCCCCGAACTGGCCGCCGACATCATCGACCAGGGCATCACGCTGACCGGCGGCGGCGCGCTGCTGCGGCGGATGGATCAGGCGATCGCCGAGGCGACCGGACTTCCGGTCCGGGTCGCCGACAATGCGCTGACCTGCGTCGCAACGGGCGCGGGCCATGCGTTCGAGGAAATCGCCTATCGTCATGTGCTGCTCGCCGCCTGAGCCGGCGTCCGGCGGCTCTTAGCTGGCGCCGGACGCAAACTAACGCGCCTTGCCAGAACGCCGCGACGCGCCTAGAACATAGCAATAAAATGATTGTTATGGGTGGTTCAGAAATAAATTTGACATGGATGTTGCTGTCGCGCGCACCTTTCTCGAGATTGTGAAAACCGGCAGCTTTGTCGGCGCGGCGGCCAATCTGAACCTTACCCAGACAGCGGTCAGTGCGCGCATTCGCGGGCTGGAGGCGCAGCTCGACCGCCCGCTTTTCATCCGCAACAAGGCGGGCGCGCGGCTCACGCCGGCGGGTGAACAATTCCTGCGCTTTGCAACGACGATGGTCCAGGTCTGGGATCGCGCGCGGCGGGCGATCGCGCTGCCGCCGGGGCGCGACACCGTCGTGACGATCGGCGCGGAACTCAGCCTCTGGAACCCGCTCCTGCGCCACTGGCTGGTCTGGATGCGCCGCGAATGCCCCGATATCGCGGTCAGCACGTCGATCGACAGCTCGGACAGGCTGATGGAGCGCGTCCAGGAGGGCTCGCTCGACGTCGCGGTCGTTTACGCGGCCCCGCCTCTGCCCGGTGTCGTGGCCGAACTGTTGTTCGAGGAAAAGCTGGTTCTCGTCCGCACCACCCCGGCGAACCGGCCGCTGGTGCCCGAGGATCATGTCGCGATCGACTGGGGCGCGGACTTTGCCGCGGGCTATCGCGCGGCCTTTCCCGACCAGCCCAATGCCGTGGTTTCGATCGACTATGGACCGCTCGCGCTCGACTATATCCTCGCCACCGGCGGCAGTGGCTATTTTCGGGAGGGCTTCATCCGGCCCCATCTCGAGCAGGGACGGCTGGCGATCGTCGCCGACAGCCCCGAATTTTCCTATTCGGCGCACGTCGTCCATTCGGCGACGGCGGACGCGGGCGTGATGGAACGCACCCGCCGCGGACTGCGCGCGGCGGCGGTGGGGGCGGCATGACCGGCGATCGCGCCTCGCCGGTCTGTTACGGCGCCGACGCCGACGACGTCTATATGGGCTATGCGCCGCGCGACGAGATATTGGCCGCGCTCAACGAATTGCTCGAGGCCGAACGCGCCGGCGCGCGCGTCGCGCTGGCGAGCGTCGGTGATGCGGTCAGCGCCGACCACGCCGCGATGATGCGCGACATCCGCGCCGACGAAGCGCGCTGGTGCGCGATGCTGACGCGCCAGATCCGCCGACTTGGTGGCACTCCGTCGCGCCGGTGCGGCGCCTTTCGCGGCAAGGCGATGGCGATTTCCGATCCGATCGAACGTCTCGCTTTCCTCAATCGCGGCCAGGCGTGGGTGGTGCGCAAGCTCGCCGAGCTGACGCGCCGGGTCCGCGACGATGCGCTTCATGCCGACCTGCGGCAAATGGCCGAAAGCCATCGCGTCAATATCGACGGCGCCGCCGCTTTTCTGGACGAGGTGGGACGTTCGGACCCTTGAGACGGCGCATCGCGGAGCGGATTTGACTGCAAGATTTGGCGTGTCACCCATCAAGAATATATATTTGCCGAACCCCCGAAGGCTGCGCACTAAGGCCGCAACAACCGATAGAGACAGGAACCCCATGGACGAGCCGAAACATTCGCCGCGGCCCGAGACGATCGCGGCGGCCTATGGCGTCGCGAGCGACACCGCCTTCGGCGCGGTGGCGCCGCCGCTCTATCTGTCGAGCACCTATGAATTCGCTGGGTTCGAGAATCCGCGCGCTTATGATTATGGCCGCGCCGGCAATCCGACCCGTGACCTGTTGGGACGCGCGCTCGCGAAGCTGGAGGGCGGTGCGGGGGCGGTCGTCACGTCGAGCGGGATGGCGGCGCTCGACCTGATCGCGTCACAGCTTCCCGCCGGCGCGTGCGTGATCGCGCCGCATGATTGCTATGGCGGCACGATGCGGCTGCTCAAGGCGCGCGAGGCGCTGGGCCAGCTATCGCTGCACCTCGTCGATCAGCGCGACGACGATGCGGTCGCGGCGGCGCTTGCCGGGACGCCCGCGCTGCTGCTGATCGAAACGCCGAGCAATCCGCTGCTCCGCGTCGTCGATATCGCCGCGCTTTCGGCGCGCGCGAAAGCGGCGGGGGCGGCGGTCGCGGTCGACAACACCTTTCTGTCGCCGGCGCTCCAGCAACCGATCGCGCTCGGCGCCGATTATGTCATCCATTCGACCACCAAATATCTGAACGGCCATTCCGACGTGATCGGCGGCGCGGTGGTCGTCGCCGACGCCGAACGGCTGGAGCGTGTGGCGCAATGGGCCAATGTCGTCGGATGCGGCGGGTCGCCGTTCGATGCGTGGCTGACGCTGCGTGGTTTGCGCACCCTGTTCGCGCGGATGCGCGGGCAACAGATCAGCGCGATGACGATCGCTGAAATGCTGAGCCGCCATCCCGCGGTCGCGGCGGTTCACTATCCGGGGCTGGCGAGCCATCCCGACCATGCGCTCGCGGCCCGCCAGCAGTCGGGCTTCGGCGCGATGCTGAGCTTCGAGCTTGCCGGGGGCGTCGAGGCGGTCAAGCGACTGATCGCGGCGCTGCGCGTCTTCACCTTCGCCGAATCGCTGGGCGGCGTCGAAAGCCTGATCGTCCATCCCGCGACGATGACCCACGCCGATATGGGCGACGAAGCGCGCGCGCTCGCCGGGATCGGTCCCGGCCTGCTCCGGGTCTCGGTCGGGCTCGAGGCCGAAGCGGATCTGCTCGACGATCTGGCGGCGGGGCTGGCGACCTGCTGACGCTGCGGTCGCGGTGTCCTATCCCATTGGGACCAAACGCCCTTTTATTCCGCCAATCCGGTAGGGGAATCGGCTCGGCAGATTCGCGACCATAAGGCACAGCTGATATAAGCGTCCGCGCACAGGGGGGTGGTTCTTGGAGCTTACCCGGTGGAACACAGATATCTTTATGCGTCGATTGTGGCCGCGTTTCTGATCGCGTTGATCATTTCCGCAACGATGGCTGCCATCAAAAAGGCACGGCATCGCCGCCGCATGCGCGGGGGATATTGGCGGCATGGCGGCTGACCATGCGGATATCCCGGCCCCGCGAACGCGCGGGACGGGTTTCAACCTAGGCCTCTGCCGACACCGCCGCTAATTGGCCGTCCTCCCTGTTGCGTTCCTTGGACGATTTCACGAGCCGGTGAATATGGGCCGTCGCATAGATCGCGAGCGGCCATGCGATCGTGTTGAGCAGGTCGGATTTCGTGTCGGGCCAATTCCAGTTGCCGAGGTGAATGCGATCGAGGCATTCATTTCCGCCCGCCAGGACCATGACGGTCAGCAACGGAAGGAAGCGATCGAACGTTCGTCCCGTCATCAGGCTCGCGGCCAGAAAGATGAGCATCCCGGCATGGATGTGCAAAATAGCGTCGGGCAACCCGGTCGTCGTGCTGATCCAGAGAATGCGTTCGTGATATTGTGCAGCGGCTTCGTGCAGAAAAAGCATGCCGGGTTCCTTCTGGGAGAGAATGGAAGGGAAGGGGGTGTCGACGCTTTGGGCAAGGCGATGGCTGATAATCTTTATAAATAAAAGTCTTGGCGGAGCGGGAGGGATTCGAACCCTCGATACGGTTTTGCCGTATACTCACTTTCCAGGCGAGCGCCTTCGACCACTCGGCCACCGCTCCGCTGCACCCGGTCGTTTCGTGCGCGGCACGGAAGCGTGATCGGGTGCGTTACCAATTCGCACTGGAAGGCGCGCCCTAATCGCTTGGCGGGGCTTTCGCAAGTCGATTGGGCATGGCAGACAGGCGGGATGCGACAGATGCTCCTTGCCGCCGCCGCGGCCTCGCTCGTGCTGCCCGCCCATGCCGACGAAAAGGCTCCGATCCCGTCGCCCGGCGAGATCGCGGCCGCCGCGCCCGCCGGTGACTGGGTCGCCATCGCGCCCTCCGACCTGCTCGTCATGGACCTCACCCCCGATGCGAAGGGCAAGCCGCGCCGCGTCGTCATCCAGTTGATGCCGCCGCCGTTCAGCCAGGGCTGGATCAGCAATATTCGCAAGCTGGCCGCCGCGCGTTGGTGGGATGGCACCAGCGTCAACCGCGTGCAGGACAATTATGTCGCGCAATGGGGCGATGCGACCGAGAAGAAGGCGCTGCCGAATGGGTTGGTGGCGGTGCCGGAGGGTGAGTATGTGCGCTCATATGCGCCTGCCATGTTCAGCAAGGTCTGGACCTACGGTGCGCCCGGTGATGCGATCAAACCCATATATCCGAGTCCGCCAGCCTCGTCGCCCGTCACTAGCTATGTCGATCCTTACGCCAAGGGATATGCCTTTGCAGGCGGGTTTCCCTTCGCGATGACGATCAAGTTCGATCCGAACGCCGGAAGTCTTGTGCGCCGGCCGGAAACCGTCTGGCCTATCCATTGCTACGGCGCGGTCGGCGTCGGCCGCAACATGTCGCCCGATACAGGCTCAGGCGCCGAACTCTATGCCGTCATCGGCCACGCGCCGCGCCATCTCGATCGCAATATCGCGGTCGTCGGCCGCGTGATCAGCGGGATCGAGCATTTGTCGAGCCTGCCGCGCGGAACGGGCGACCTCGGCTTTTATGAAGATGCAGCCGAGCGGGTGCCGATCGCCTCGATCCGGCTCGCGACCGACCTGACTGCGGCCGAGCAGCCGAAGTTCGAATATCTGTCGACCGACAGCGACAGCTTTGCGCGCTACGCCGATGCGCGCGCCAACCGCCGCGATCCCTTTTTCATCACGCCCGCGGGCGGTGCGGACATCTGTAATATCCCGGTCCCGATCCGGCCCGCGTCCGCGAAGTGATCCGATGGAAGATTTCACCGTCACGACGCCGCTCTGGCGCTGGCAGTCGGCGACCGCGCCGGCGGCGTGGTTCTTCGTCACCATCGCGGGCGAGGCGGCTGACGGGATTCGCTTCGCCGCGATCGGCGGCCAATGGCTCGACGGCCGTAGGGGATTCGGTTCGGCCAAAGTGCGTGCGACGATCGGCGGTACGAGTTGGAACACCTCGGTCTTTCCGCACCGGGAAAGCGGCGGCTGGCTGCTTCCGGTCAAGGCCGCCGTTCGCAAGGCCGAAGACCTCGCCGAGGGCGACGATGTGACGGTGACCGTCATTCTTTAGGCGGATGTTCGGCTTTTGCTTCGCGTGCCTGCGTCTTGCGCTTGCGCAGATTGGCGCGCAGCGCCTCGGCCAGGCGGCGCTCGCGTTCGAGGTCGGCGGGGGAGGGCGGCTTGCTCACCAGGGCGCGATGCGGCGAAATCGGCACAGCGTCAAGCCTCGTGCCTTGACAGCGGCAAGGCACCCCGCCATAGGCCGCGCCTGCCCAGCGAACAGCTTTCGCGGGCGTCCCGGATGCTGCTGTAGCTCAGTGGTAGAGCGCACCCTTGGTAAGGGTGAGGTCGAGAGTTCAATCCTCTCCAGCAGCACCATTTTCAATCCTGGACGATTCCCGAAAACATGCGGAGGACAAGCGGCCGGCAAAGGTCAGGACGCCTGCTTGAGCAAAGTGGGGCGGACCATGGTTCGCGCGGGATTTCCGACCACGACCGCGTTGGCGGGAACGTCCCGCACCACGACGGCCCCCATGCCCACGATCGCATTCTCGCCGATCGAGATGCCCTGCCTGATCGAGGCATTGGCTCCAATATAGGCATAGCTACCGATGGTGACGTTGCCGTTGCACCGGACGCCTGGGCCGAAGGTCACGAAATCGCCGATGATGCAGTCGTGTGCGACAGAGCTATAATGATTGGCATGGAACAGCTTGCCGATCCGGGCGGACGGACCAAGGATGACGAAATCCGATATCAGGGCCCCGTCGCCGATCATCGCCTGGTCGCTGACCAGCGAGGTGGCCGCGATGAAGGATGCTGTCATGATCCCATTTGCCAATCGCTGTCTCGTGCGGCCGTCGTTGATCGCGATCAGGACGCGGTCCGAATCGCGAATATCCTGGGGGGCCATGATGGGAACGCCCTGCACCGATTGACCGGCCAATTTCTTGTCGCAGAAGAGGATTTCACACGCGACACCCTGCGCGGCCAGGAGTCTGACGAGCGAGGCGTGGATATCGCGCCCGCACCCGCCTGCGCCATAAATGACGTACCGCATCGCTCGACGCTCCTTTGATGGTCGGACAGCGACGCCATCTTTGCCGATCAACGTGAAGCTTTAGAGACAGAGGAAAACGGCCGGCCTATGCAGTCGCCTTGCTGGCCGCGGATCAGATGCGCGCCGACAGCAACCAGTCATGGAACAGCTTGACCGACGGCTGGCGCAGCGCGCGCGGTCGGCAGACGAACCAATAGCTGTAGGGGCTGTCGACATCGAAATCGAACAGGCGAACGAGGCGCGGATCCTGCGCATCGTCGAAATGGTGGCCATGCATGAAGGCGACCCCGATGCCCTGTGCCGCGGCTTCGAGCATCAATGGACCCGAATCGAAGAAATCGATCCCCGCCGGTTCGAGATAGGGCATTCCGACCGCTTTCTTCCATTCGACGAAGGTTTCCGGCATTTCGCGGTGGAGCAGCACGGTCAGGCGCTGCAATTGTTCGGGAACGGTGATCGCGCGGCCGTCATCGGTCAGTGCTTTGGCCGCGATGGGGAATATCTTGTCCTGGTCCAGCCGCGCCGCATAGAGCGCCGGGTCGATCGACCGTGCGAGCGCGATCGCGGCGTCGATCCCTTCGCCCAGCCGCGCCTCGGCGTGCGACAGCGTGTCGAGATCGATATGCAGTTCGGGGTGCAGGCGGCGCAATTCGGGCAGGCGCGGGAACAGCCGTTGCTGGGCAAAGAGCGGCAGGACGTTGAGGTGCAGGCGCAGCGACGCATCGGGGCTGCCGACGCGGGCCATTACTCCGCGCAGATCGTCGAGGATCGGCGATAATTGCTCCTGCAACGTGCGCCCCGCCTCGGTCAGGCTGAGGCCGTGGTGATGGCGGTTGAAGAGCGGCCGTCCGACTGCATGCTCGAGCGTCTGGATGCGCCGCGACAGCGCGGGCATCGACAGGCCAAGCTCGCTCGCGGCCGCCTTCACCGTGCCGTGGCGCGCAACCTCGAGAAAAGCTTCCATGCTGCTGAGGGGGGGAAGGCGTTGCATGATCGTCTCGACCGGGTGATGGCATGGCGCATGGGCAGATGCCAGAAATTTGTGCGGTGCGGCGTAATCGCCTAATTTCATTCTGCACCGACAGGGGGTCGAAAATCGGGAACGACCATCCTATCTTCCGCATATTGACCTCTTTGCGGGAGAAACAATTTGGCCGACGCCGCGGTAAAAGAGAGAAGCGTGAAACTGCAAGTCGCCAATGCGCGCGCTGAGGAAAGCGGAGGCGGCTTTGCCCGCATCCCGCGTTCGGCGATGGCCCAGCTAGGGGTGACCGAAGGTGACGTGATCCAGATCAGCGGCAAGCGCGAGACCGCCTCGCGCGTCGTCGCGCCCTATGCCGAGGATGAGGGGCTGGAGGTCATCCGCCTCGATGGCCTGCAGCGCGCCAATGCCGGAGCAGGGGCGGGCGACATGGTGCAGTTGAGCCGCGCCGAAACGCGCCCCGCAACGCGCGTGGTCTTTGCGCCCGCGCAGGAAAATCTGCGGCTCCAGGGTTCGGCGAACGCATTGAAACGCAGCTTCTTCGGACGGCCGCTCGTCGCGGGCGACACGGTTGCGACCGCGGGACAGCAGCGACTGCCGTCGGGTGATATGCCGCCGCAACTGCGCCAGATGCTCAACGCGCCTGCCTATGCGCTCGCCGAAGTGCGCCTGCTCGTCGTCTCCGCCAGCCCCAAGGGCGTCGTCACGATCGACGAGAATACCGAGGTCGAGCTGCTTCCTGAATATCAGGAGCCGCAGGATACGCGGCGCACCGATGTCACTTATGACGACCTTGGCGGCCTCGGCGACACGATCGGCCAGCTTCGCGAGATGGTCGAACTGCCGCTGCGCTATCCCGAATTGTTCCAGCGCCTCGGCGTCGATCCGCCGCGCGGCGTGCTGCTGCACGGCCCGCCGGGCACGGGCAAGACGCGGCTCGCGCGCGCGGTCGCGAACGAAAGCGACGCGCAATTCTTCCTGATCAACGGGCCCGAGATCATGGGCAGCGCCTATGGCGAATCGGAAAAACGTCTGCGCGACGTGTTCGAGGCGGCGACCAAGGCGGCGCCGTCGATCCTCTTCATCGACGAGATCGATTCGATCGCGCCGAAGCGCGGGCAGGTGACCGGCGAGGCGGAGAAGCGCATTGTCGCGCAGCTTCTGACCTTGATGGACGGGCTCGAGCCGCGGACGAACCTCGTCGTCATCGCGGCGACCAACCGTCCCGATGCGATCGACGAGGCCTTGCGGCGCCCCGGCCGGTTCGACCGCGAGATCGTGATCGGCGTTCCCGACGAGAGCGGGCGCCGCGAGATTCTTGGCATCCACACGCGCGGCGTGCCGCTGGGCGAGGATGTCGATCTCGCCGAACTCGCACGCACCACCTTCGGCTTTGTCGGCGCCGATATGGCGGCGCTGACGCGCGAAGCCGCGATCGACGCGGTGCGCCGGATCATGCCGAAGCTGGATCTGGCCGAAGGGACGATCCCGCCCGATGTGCTCGCGGAGCTTCGCGTCACGCGCGAGGATTTCAACAATGCGCTGAAACGCGTCCAGCCCTCGGCGATGCGCGAAGTGATGGTGCAGGCGCCGAAGACGCGCTGGAGCGACATCGGCGGGCTCGACGCTGCGCGTGACAAATTGATCGAAGGGATCGAACTGCCCTTGAAGAATCCCGAGGCGTTTCGCCGCCTCGGCATCCGCGCGGCAAAAGGTTTCCTGCTCTATGGGCCGCCCGGAACCGGCAAGACGCTGTTGGCGAAAGCGGCGGCGCGCGAATCGGACGCCAATTTCATTTCGATCAAGTCGTCCGACCTTCTTTCCAAATGGTATGGCGAGAGCGAGCAGCAGATCGCAAGGCTGTTCGCGCGGGCGCGGGCGGTCGCGCCGACGATCGTTTTCATCGACGAACTCGACAGTCTGGTGCCCGCCCGCGGCAGCGGGACGTCGGGCGAGCCGCAAGTGACCGAGCGCGTCGTCAACACGATCCTTGCCGAGATGGACGGGATCGAGGAAATGCAGTCGGTCGTCGTCATTGGCGCCACCAATCGCCCGAACCTGATTGATCCGGCGCTGCTGAGGCCAGGGCGGCTCGATGAGTTGATCTATGTCTCGGTGCCGAACGCCGAGGGGCGGCGACGCATTCTCGAGATTCACACAGCGAAGACGCCGCTCGCAAAGGATGTCGATCTGACCGATCTTGCCAACCGGGCCGATCGTTTCACTGGCGCCGACCTCGAGGATCTTGTCCGGCGTGCGGGTCTTGCGGCGCTCAAGCGCTCGCTTGAAAGCGACTTCGTCACGATGGAGGATTTCGAGGCAGCGTTGAAGGACACGCGGGCTTCGGTGACCGAAGCGATGGAAAAGGATTATGAAAAAATCCAGGGTGAGATCAAGCAGGCGGCGATGAGTGTCAATCCGATCGGCTTCTTCGCGCCGGGCATGCTCAAGCCCGCGCGCGAGCGCAAGCATCCCGACGATCCGGACGATGACGATTAGGTGGCAGGCTGGTCCTGCCGCAGCGCGGACCAGCCCCACACCACCAGCCAGAGGCAAAAAGCCGCCATCAGGCCGTAAGCCGCCATCGCGTGCCAGTTGTAGAGCAGCACGCCGATCGCGGGCGAGATGATATAGGCCGACCCGTTGATCGACGCGGTCATACCCGCGACGCTGCCCTGATCGCGGCGCGAAACCGATAGCGACGCGCCCGCGGTGAAGCCGGGCCGAAAGAGGCCGAAACCGAGCGATGCGAAAGCAAAGCCGATGACGATGGCGTGCAGATCGTGCGCCAGCCCTGTCATGACGATACCGACCGCGCCAAAGGCGGCGCCGTAAAGCACGGTCGTGCGCGGCGTCATCTTGAGCAGCGGGATCAGCCCCCATTGCGAGAGCAAGGTCGCAAAGGCGCCTCCCATCAGCACGATCCCGGTGATCGCGGCGCCTTCATCAGGTTTCAACCGCAGATGCAGCCGATCGAGAATGAGGAAGCCGATGACGCCCAGCATCATCGCCTGCGCCTGGCCGCCGAAAAAGCCTGCGAATAGCCAAGGGCGAACCCGCTTGTCGCGCCAGCCGAGCGTCTCCTGCGTCCTGGGCTCGCCTTCATTTTCGTCCTCGGCGGTCGGTTCGGCCGGGCCCGCGGAAAGCGGGTAGGAGGCGATCGCGCCGCGCGCGGCAAAGCGGGGCACGTCGTCGGGAAGGCGCCAGCGCAGCATGATGAGGACGATGAGGCCGATCAGCGCGAAGACGAGAAGCGGTCCGGCGAGACCGAAAACCGGCAGGATGAAGAAAGGCGCGACCGCGGGTCCGATGACGGTTCCGAGGCCGAAGGATGACGAGACCAGCGAAAGCGCCTGCGTGCGTTCCTCGGGGTCGGTGCGCGCGGCGACATAGGCCTGCACCGCTGGCGGGGACGCCGAACCGAAGCCACCGTAGAGGCTGCGGAACAGTGCGAAGAGGATGAAGGTCGTGCTGGCGGCGAGCCAGCCCGACAGGCCTGCCCACAAGGCCATGCCGCATAGCGCCATCGACAGGAAGAAACCGATGATTCCGCGCGCCATCAGCACCTTGCGTCCGCGCTTGTCCGACTGGCGCGCCCAATAAGGTGCGGTGAGCACCCAAAGCAGCGCCGACCAGCTGAACGCCAGGCTGACCCAGACGTCCGGAATGCGAAGCTTGGCGCCGATCGCCGGAAGAATCGACTGCATCGCGGTATTTCCCGCGGCGGCGACAAGCATGACGGCGAACAGCACCGCCATGCGGTCGGCGGGAATCGAACGCGAATTGGCCGACACCTCATTCCCCTTTTCGGTCATCCTGCGCCGCAGCACAGGTCTCCCTACACGCGAAAGGGGGGCTGTCCAGAGTCAAGACCGACTCTTTCCTTGCGCCATCGCGCCGATTTTGCCACGCACTTGTCCAGCCGCAACAATGCGAAAGCCATCATGACCAATCCTCGGGCGCAGGCCCAATCGAACGTCGCGCCGATCCGCAAGCTTCGCGAGAAGCTGAAACGCTTTTTCGGCCCGTGGGGCATGTTCGTGAAGGGCTTCGTCAAGCATCCGGTCATGGTGGGGTCGATCGTTCCGTCGTCGCCGACGCTGATCCGCCACATGCTGCGCCCGGTCGACTGGCAGAATACGAAATTGTTCGTCGAATATGGCCCCGGCGTCGGCACCTTCTGCCGCCCGGTGCTCGAACGCATGGCGGGCGACGCGACATTGATCGCGATCGACACCAACCCCGATTTCATCGACTATCTGCGAAAGGACATCCGCGACAGCCGCTTCATCGCGGTTCATGGCTCGGCCGCCGATGTCGAGCAGATCGTTCGCGCGCACGGCTTCGAGCAGGCCGACTATGTGCTGTCGGGCTTGCCCTTCTCAACCTTGCCCGCGGGCATTGGCCCAGCGATCGCCGCGGCGACGCACCGCGTGCTGCGCCCGGGCGGCGCTTTCCTCGTCTATCAATTCCGCGCCCGCGCCCGCGATTTCCTTGCCGAACATTTCCGGCGCATCGACAATGCGTTCGAGTGGGTGAACGTCCCGCCTTGCTTCCTGTTCTGGGGCTGGAAAGACTAGGGCCGATCGACATTCAGCTCTGGCGGCCTGCAAATGGCGGCTTTCCGCGCTTCCGGTGCTCACGTGCAGACAGCACGCTGCGCTCCGGGTCGCGAAAAACCACCATTTTCGACGCGCCATCTTCTGAATGTCGATCGGCCCTAGATTTCCGTCTCGGGATCGATCTCGCCGAGTCCGAAATTCAGTCGCCGCGTCACCGTATAATCGGCGACGCCGACGACGAACCAGGCGAGCGTCCAGCGCAGCCGCGTCAGCCAGCTTGCGCGTGCCTTGTGGCTTGCCGCGGTGACGATCTCGCAATCGCCCTCCAGTCCGTCCAGAAACGCGCGCATCTGCTGCGCGAAGTCCGCGTCGGCGATGCGCAGCATCCCCTCGACGTTCAGGAACAGGCTGCGCATGTCGAAATTGGCGGTGCCGACATGGACGACATCGTCGATAATGATCAGCTTCATATGCAACCGACACGGCTGATATTCCCAGATCGTCGCTTTCTGGCGGAGCAGATAGCCGTATAGCAGCCGCGATGCGCCGATCGTGGCGGGATTGTCCGACTTTGCCGCCATCATGAAGCGCGCCTGTCCCGTCCGCGCAACCCGGCCGAGCCGTCGCAACATGCCCTGGCCGGGCGAGAAATAGGCCATCGCCATGTCGAGCCGCCTCGCCCCCACCAGGTCGCCGCGCACCATCCGCGCCCAGGGCGACAGGCGCTGCGTCGGCCCGCCGACCAGCCAGGACAGCGGCTTGCCATTGACAGGCCATTCGCGGATCAGCCGGCGCAGCATCAGCAGTTTGCCGTCGTCATGAACCGTATATTGGTGAAGCGCCTCGAACCATCGGACCATGTCCGCGACCACGGGCCCGCGAACGACGACGCCAAGATCGAACCAGCAATGCGCTTGGTTGCGGCTGAGATAGGGGTCGGCGATGTTGAAGCCGCCGGTCACGCCAACTTCGCCGTCGATCAGCAGCAGCTTCTGGTGATTGCGGACGAGATAGCTCGACCGCCAGCGCCGCGAGAAGAAGATGACGCTGCCGCCGGCGGCGCGGAGCGGCGCGAAGAAATGGTCGGATATGTCGCCCGACCCGAAGCTGTCGATGATCGCGCGCACGCGCACGCCGCGCTGCGCCGCCGCGGTCATCGCGCCGAGAATTTGTTTCCCGGCGCTGTCGTCCTCGAAGATATATATGGTCAGGTCGATGCTGCGGATCGCGCCGCCGATCAGCGCGAGCAGTCGTTCGAGTCGCCGTTGGCCGTCGAAGATGACCTCCAGCCGATGGCCCGCGACGTCCGCCTTCAACATATCGAGGGTGCCGGCGGCTGCATCGGGCTCGGTCATGCTCTGCTCATAGGCGTGGGGGCGTGGAGCCCGCAAGGGCAGGGTGGGGGACGCCCGGGCGCATCTCATGGATTTGCGCGGAGATCGCGAAGATCGCAGAGAAGGACTTTCGTGAATGCACGGAAAACTGCGCAACTTCACTCTGGAATCGCGTTGCGGATCGTTCCTCGCTGGATTTACGGCCGCGCTTAAGGGCACAAAAGCCCCGCATGAACGGCATGAGATTGTGTCCTTTGTGGCTTTAAGCGGCAGTTCCCGCGCAAGCCCCGTGGCAGGCGCGGCTTTGGAGACGAAGGCAGCATGAAACATATGTCGAAGCTACCGCGGCCCGATTTTGTAGGACAGCGGTTTTATCACGGAATGGCTCCGGTTCGGGGCGGCGGCGCAGCGGTTTGATTGACATGGACGGCGTCCGCTGCTAGCGCGCAGCGCTTGCCGCCATACCTCTGGCTGGCCTCTCCTCTTCTAAGGAAATACAATGGCCCGCGTTACTGTCGAAGATTGCGTCGACAAGGTTCCCAACCGCTTTGATCTGGTGCTGCTCTCCGCGCATCGCGCCCGCGAAATCTCGGGCGGTTCCGAACTGACGATCGATCGCGACCGCGACAAGAATCCCGTCGTCGCGCTGCGCGAAATCGCCGAGCAGACGGTTCGTCCGGTCGATCTCGGCGACGCGCTCGTCGGCTCGCTTCAGAAGGTTGTCGTCGACGACGACGATACGCCCGATGAAATCAGCTCGATCGCGCGTTCGGCCGAAGCGCTGCGCCTGACCGCCGCGGCGCCGCCGCGCAGCCCGGCCGGCGGTGGCGGCGACTTCGAGTAAGCGTCGGCTTCGATCTACACCCAAGGGGGCCGCGGGAAACCGCGGCCCTTTTTGCATTTATAGAAGCGTCGTCAGTTCCGCGATGCGAAGCGCGCGCGATGTACGCAACGGTTCGAGGATGACGCTGATGCGGTGCGCGCGTGGCGACCCGATTTCGACGTTGAACAGGCTGTTCGCGATCACGTCGGCGATCTGCACGCCGTCCGAGCGCCGGCTGTCGGCAAGCGAGGCCTGGCCCCAACCGGCGAGACCGTCCTGGATCGTCGCGCGCACCCCGGCCAGGATCACCGGGTCGTAGCGGCCGTCGTCGATCACGACGTCGGTGCAGACGCCGCCCGTTTCGGGAAGCCAACTGCTTACCGCGAGATCGAGCAGAGCGGTATAGAGCGCAAGGTCGGTCGCGAGCCTGCCATCGGCAGGCGGCGCGAGGCGGTCGCGTTTCGCCACCGCGACCCACGCCCGCCCGCCCGCGCGGTCGAAGAGTTCGAGCAGATAGGCGCGCTCGGTCAGGCTGATCCGGCTGCCCTTGAGCTCGCCGCGCAGTCCGGTGACGGCGCGGAAGCGGGCATGGATCGCCGCGGCGGTGTCGGGCGTGAGCATCACGGCCGCGAAGGTCATGACTCCTGTGTTGAGCCCGCCCGATTCGTCACAATAGATCGTCATCGCGCATCCTTCTTCGACCCATGCTCCGTATCAGGCGGGGCAGGGATAGCGTTTCCGCATCAAGCCGTCGAATGCCGAATAGATCGAAATCGATTTGCGCGATTGCGGCGGATAGCTGCGCAGATGGGCGAGCCACTGGTCGGGGGTGAGTGAGCCGCTTTCGGGCGGGCAACTCGTGGTCTTGCGTCCAGCCTTGCGATCGGCGTCGATCCGCGCCTTGTAACGCTTGCCCGCGGCGATCACCTCGCCCTTCAGATAATGAGCTTCGGGTGTCGCTATCGCCAGCGGCCCCAGTCGTTCAAGCAAGCTGGCGCGCGACAGGAAGGTCGCGACGCTCATGTCGCCCGGCGCCATGGCGCACAGCATCGCGCCCGCGCCGAGCGCGGCGAGAGCCGCTCCGATCCGCATTCCCCCTTTGGTCATGCGGGCCGAAATCGTGCCGAATCCATGAACGAGGTCTGAATTCAGACGCCTTGCGGGTTGGCGCCGCCGAACGGGCGCGGCTTGCGCTTGATCTGCGGCAGGCCGCCGGCATGGCCCTGAACCGGGTTGCCGTGCTTGTCCTGATCATTTTCGCGGCCGATATCCTCGCCCTTGATCGCGCGCTTCGACTCCTCGCCCGACAGCGTCTCATATTCGAGGAGCGCGCCGGCGAGCAGGTGAAGCTGGTCGAGATTGTCGGTCAGCACCTTGCGCGCGACATTCTCGCCTTCCTCGACGAGGCGGCGAACCTCGGCGTCGATCAGCTTGGCGGTCTCTTCCGACATATTCTGAGCGCGCGACACGCTGTGGCCGAGGAACACCTCGTCCTGATTGTCGCGATAGCGCAGCCAGCCGAGCTTGTCGGACATGCCATATTCCATGACCATCGAGCGCGCCATGTCGGTCGCCTGCTGGATATCGTTCGAGGCGCCGGTGTTGAGCTCGTCCTTGCCGTAGATGAGCTGTTCGGCGATGCGGCCGCCGAAGCAGAGCGCGAGGCGCGCCTTCATCTGCTTCATATTGGTCGAATAACGGTCGCGTTCGGGCAGATTCCACGTCACTCCCAGCGCGCGGCCGCGCGGAATGATCGTGACCTTATGCAGCGGGTCGTTACCCTCGACGTGGAGCGAGACGAGCGCGTGGCCGGCCTCGTGATAGGCGGTCGCCTTCTTCTCGTCCTCGGTCATGACCATCGAACGGCGCTCGGCGCCCATCATGACCTTGTCCTTCGCTTCCTCGAACTCGTCCGACGCGATCAGGCGCTTGCCCTTGCGCGCCGCGAGCAGCGCGGCTTCGTTGCAAAGATTGGCGAGGTCGGCGCCCGAGAAGCCGGGGGTGCCGCGGGCGACACGGCGCAGGTCGACGTCGGGCGCGAGCGGCTTTTTGCGCGTGTGGACCTCGAGGATCTTCTGGCGACCCTCGATATCGGGGCGCGGCACGACGACCTGGCGATCGAAGCGGCCCGGACGCAGCAGCGCGGGGTCGAGGACGTCGGGGCGGTTGGTCGCGGCAACGATGATGATGCCTTCGTTCGCCTCGAAGCCGTCCATCTCGACGAGCAGCTGGTTCAGTGTCTGCTCGCGCTCGTCATTGCCATTGCCGAGCCCGGCGCCGCGATGGCGGCCGACCGCGTCGATCTCGTCGATGAAGACGATGCACGGCGCGTTGCGCTTGGCCTGTTCGAACATGTCGCGGACGCGGCTGGCGCCGACGCCGACGAACATCTCGACGAAGTCCGAGCCCGAAATGGTGAAGAAAGGCA
This sequence comes from Sphingopyxis lindanitolerans, assembly GCF_002993885.1. NCBI lineage: Bacteria > Pseudomonadati > Pseudomonadota > Alphaproteobacteria > Sphingomonadales > Sphingopyxidaceae > Sphingopyxis > Sphingopyxis lindanitolerans. The sequence continues at coordinate 479,592 of NZ_CM009578.1, read as the reverse complement.
CGCCAGCCTCGCCCGCGATCGCGCGGGCGAGCAAGGTCTTGCCGGTGCCGGGGGATCCGACGAGCAAAGCGCCCTTCGGAATCTGGCCGCCGAGCTTCGAGAATTTGGTTGGGTCTTTCAGGAATTCGACGATTTCCTCAAGTTCCTCACGCGCCTCGTCGATGCCGGCGACATCGTCGAAGGTCACGCGGCCCTGCTTTTCGGTCAGCATCTTGGCGCGCGACTTGCCAAAGCCCATCGCGCCCGAGCCGTTGTTTTTCTGCACCTGGCGAAAAACGAAGAAAGCGATGCCCAGGATCAGCAGGAAGGGCAGCGACTGGATCAGGAGATAGACCCAGATATTGCCGGTCTCGGTCGGCTTGCCGTCATATTTGACATTATTGTCGTTGAGCATTTTGAGCAGTTCGGGATCGCGTACGATATTGGCGGTGAAGCGGTCGCCATTGGTCAATTCGCCAGTGACGCGATCCTCCGACAGCACGACCTGCTTGACCGCGCCTTCCTGCACCTTCTGCCGGAATTCGGAATAGGCGAGCGTATTGCCGGTCGGCTGTGCCGCGCCCCCGAAAATCGAGGCGACGAGGAGCATGGCAAGCAGAATGCCGCTCCAGATCATCACGCTCTTCATCCAGGGGTTGCCCTGCGGCTCCTTGTCGTCCTGCATCGGAATCTTTCCAAAATTTGCGCACGCCGCGCATCACTCCCGATAATGTAGGATAATCGGGTTAAATGACAATGAGCCAGATTGACCTATTTTCGGGCTTTCCGTCGTGGCGCCGCGGAAATGCGCCAGATGGTGCGCGCGAGACCGGGAACCGCGTCGATCAACAGCGCGCCGACCATCGCGCGCCGACCCTCTTTCATCGCGGCGATCACGCCGTCGAGCGAGGCGCCGCGCAGCGCGAGTCCGGGGTCGTTGGCGCGCAGCCGCTGGGTGACGACGCGGCGGAGCATCTCGGGCGGATAGCCTTCGTCGCGGATCACCGCGATATCGGAGGCATCGGGCCAGGAGGCGATCAGCCGTTCGACGGCCCAGTCGATCGCTTCGTCGGCTTCGGCAAGCCAGCGCGCCGAACGCGCCGCCGCCTCGACGTCGAGCGTGGTCTGGGCGCGCAGCGCATGGCGCAGCCGCGCGCGGTCGAACCGGTCGTCGGCGTTCGACGGATCATCGACAAAGGGAATGTCGTTATCGAACGCGATCCGCATCAGATCGTCGCGGCGCCAGTGCAGCAGCGGGCGCAGAATGGAGCCGTTGCGCGCGCGGATCGCCGCAAGTCCGCCGACCCCGCTGGCGCGATTGAGCCGCATGACGATCGTTTCGAGCTGGTCGTCGGCATGATGCGCGGTCAGGATATGCGCGATATCATGCGCCTGGCGCCATGTTTCGAGCAGGCGATAGCGCTCGGCGCGCGCCGCCGCCTGTTGCGATCCCCGGATCGGCGTCGGCGGACGCAGCGTGTCATGCGGAATATGCTCGCGCGCGCAGAAGCCCGCAACCATGCGGGCTTCCTCGTCCGACCCCTTGCGCAGCCCATGATCGACCGTCGCCGCCCGAACCTGACCGGGCAGCAGCGTCGCCATCAGCCAGAGCAGCGCCATGCTGTCGGGGCCGCCCGAGACCGCGACGCCATAATGCAGTCGCTGCCAGTCCGCCCCGGCGAGCGCGGCGAGGTCGCGCGCGAGCCGTTCGACGGCCTCGCTGCTGTCAGCAGCCTGCTTTTGCTTTTGCGGCGGCTGCATCGGTGCGGACATCCTGGGGCGCTTTGTCGCCGTAAACATCTTCAAGTTCGCGGAACGCCTTGCAGGCGTCGGCCTTGCGGCCGAGCTTTTCGAGCGCGACGCCCATATACATCAGGCTGTGCGGCGCGCGGGCCCCGCTCGGCCGATCCTTGTAATTATTGTAAAAGGCTACCGCGGCAAGGCTGGGCTTGCCCTCGTCGAGATAGGCGCGGCCGAGCAGATTCTGGGCGAAGCTTGCCTGGTTGCTCTTCGGCCATTTGGTCACGACGGTCTTGAGCTGGGTTTCCGCTTCGGGATAGAGTTTCGCGTCCCACAGGCGAAAGCCATAATTATAGGCATCCTGCGGCTCGTTGCCCGTCGAGGGGATTTCGACCTTCTTGACGAGGGCGAGGCGCGCGGCGTCGGGTGACGCGGGCTTGACGGCCGGCTTTTTTGCTGGGGCTGTGCTGGTGGTTGAGGCGAGCGTCGTCGCTGGCCGCGTTGTCGGCGTGATGGGAAGGCTCGCGGGCGTCGCATCTGCGGCGGGAGCGCCGGGCGCGAAGCGCTGCTCCATCTCGGCCTTATAGGCGGTGAATTGTTTTTCGAGTTCGCGCAGGTGATAGGCGTTCTGCTCGGTCTGGCCGGTCAGCGTCTGAAGCTGCGATTCCAGCGCATCGACCCGTGCGGTCAAGTCCGCGACCGGGGTCGCGGCCTTGGCGCGCTCGCCTGGCGTGTTATCGGGTGCGATCTCGCCCTCGAAGAAGGTCGGGGCGCCGCCGGGAAAGACCTGACGCTGGACCGCGCGCATTTCCTTTTCGAGCCGATCGACGCGCTTGGTGACATTGGTGTCTTGCGCCTGTGCCGGCGCGGCCGCCGCAATCGCGACCGCCGCCACGCCCATGAGAGTGACATGCTTCATCATTTGCCGATAGGCCCCCGCAGATTAACCAATTTTGTACCGGCCTTCATAACGCCCGAAACGGCGGCGGCGCAAACCCATTTCAGCGCGCCGCCGTTTCGCTTCGTCTAGATGGCGGCGATCAGCGCCCGGTTTTGGGCGCAGCCGTCGATGCCGGGGCGCTCGTTCCGGCGCTGCCGCCGCCGCGCGCGACGAGGTCGGCGGGTTTCAGCGAGATGCCCTTGACCAGCGTGTCGGCGGGGCCGATCGGGCCGACATCGCGGCCGCCCACGGTGACTTTCAGCGCCTGCGGGATGCTGGTGCGAAGCGTGAACTGTTCGATATAGGCGGCCGGCACCTCATAGGTTTCGCCCGGATCGAGCGTCCGCCAATTCTCGGTCTTGCCCTGCGCATCGTCGAAGCCGATCCACACTTCCGACACGCCGGTCAGCACGACCGGCGCGTTGGCCGCGATCGGGGTCCCGGCCTTCGCCGGTGCCGCCACCGGCGCGGCGGTGGTGGCCGGGGCTTCGGACTCCTCGGCCGCCTGGTTCTGCGCCGCGATCAGCGCTTCGTCGGGTTCGACCGACAGGAAACGCCAGACGCCATAGGCCGAGACGAGCAGCAGCGCGACGATGACGAGCGTCCAGGTCAGCCGCGCGGTGGGCAGACGCGCCGGATCGGTCGGCTCATAAGCTTCATAGGCCGGACGTGCGCCATATTGATCCTCTTCGAGCTCGCGGCGGATCGACGCCCCAACCTCCGCCTCGGGAAGGTCGATCGCGCGGGCATAAGCGCGCGCGAAGCCGGTCACATAGGTCCGGCCCGGAAGCTCCGAGAAATCGGACTTTTCAATGGCCTCAAGATGCCTTTGGGTAATTCGCGTGCGCGCCGCCACGTCGGCGAGCGACAGGCCAGCGGCCTCGCGCGCCAACCTCAGCTTGTCGCCGGTGCGCGTGATCGCCAACTCGCCCTGCTCGGGGGCGGTTTCGTCGTCTGCCATCGCTGTCTCCTTGCCGGTCGGTTGCAACCCGGTTCGACCGTGCGGGGCCGTTCATCGCATTGACGGCGCGCGAAAGTCAAATGAAGTTCGGTAAACGACCGGCTGAAAAGAAGCGGTTTCAGGGTTGGCGGAAAGGGAAATGGATTGGGGCGAGGCCGGGCGAAAGAATGACGGTTTTGGGGGGTGGGAAGCGGCCATTCCCCAATCTTCGTCATTCCCGCGAAAGCGGGAACCCAGAGCATGCGTCGGCTGACTCCGCACTGGGTTCCCGCTTTCGCGGGAATGACGAAGGTAGGAGATACCAAGCGCTGCGTTCTGGTCGGAAGCGGGTATCAACCGCTAGAGCACATATTTGCTGAGGTCGGTATCGCCGACGATATCGGCGAGTTGGGTATCGACATAGGCTGCGTCGATGTCGAGCGTGGTGCCGCCGACATCTTCGGCGGTGAAGCTGATTTCCTCGACCAGCCGCTCCATGATCGTCTGGAGGCGGCGCGCGCCGATATTCTCGACCTTCTCGTTGACCTCGGCCGCGAGCTTCGCGACGCGCGCGATGGCGTCGCCGGTGAAGGTCAGCGTCACCCCCTCGGTGCCGAGCAGCGCGACATATTGTTCGGGCAGCCCCGCCTTGGTTTCACTCAGGATACGGACAAAATCCTCTTCGGTCAGCGCGCCCAGCTCGACGCGGATCGGGAGGCGTCCCTGAAGCTCGGGAAGCAGGTCACTCGGCTTGGCGACATGGAAGGCGCCGCTGGCGATGAACAGGATGTGGTCGGTCTTCATTGGGCCATATTTGGTCGCGACGGTCGTGCCTTCGATCAGCGGCAACAGGTCGCGCTGCACGCCCTCGCGGCTCACCGAGCCGCCGCGCACGTCGCTGACCGCGATCTTGTCGATCTCGTCGAGGAAGACGATGCCGTTCGCCTCGGCATCGGCGAGCGCGACGCGCGCGACATCGTCCTGGTCGAGGCGCTTGTCCTGCTCCTCCTCGATCAGCCGCGTCGCGGCCTCGATCACTTTGAGCTTGCGGCGCTTTTTAGGGGCGCCGCCCATCGCCTTGCCGAGCATGTCGGAGAGGTTGATCATGCTCATCTGCCCCGGTTGGCCGGGCAGGTCGAACGCCATGCTCGGCGCATCGGCCACCTCGATCTCGACATCGCTATCGTCGAGATGCCCTTCGCGGATGCGCTGGCGAAAACTCTGGCGGGTCGCCTCGCTCGCTCCCTTGCCGGTGAGCGCGTCGAGCAACCGCTCCATCGCGGCCTCTTCGGCGGCGGCGCGCACCGCATTGCGGCGGCGGTCGCGTTCCAGCCGCACCGCTTCCTCGACGAGATCGCGCGCGATCTGCTCGACGTCGCGGCCGACATAGCCGACCTCGGTGAACTTGGTCGCCTCGACCTTGATGAAGGGCGCATCGACGAGTTTCGCCAAGCGGCGCGATATTTCGGTCTTGCCGCAACCCGTCGGGCCGATCATCAGGATATTCTTGGGGCTCACCTCGTCGCGCAGGTCGGGGGAAAGTTGCTGGCGGCGCCAGCGGTTGCGCAGCGCGACGGCGACCGCGCGCTTTGCGGCGCTCTGGCCGATGATATGCGCGTCCAATGCGGCGACGATCGCCTTTGGAGTCAGATCCTTGTTCATGTTTATTTCCGGATTTCGATGGTTTCGGAGGTGAACTGGTCGTTGGTGTAGACGCAGATCTCGGCTGCGACCTCCATCGCCTTCCTCGCCAGCACCTCGGGATCCTTTTCATAATCGGTGAGCGCCCGCGCCGCCGAGAGCGCGAAATTGCCGCCCGATCCGATCGCGGCGATGCCGCCCTTGGGCTCGAGCACGTCGCCGTTGCCGGTAATGACGAACGTCACTTCCTTGTCGGCGACGATCATCATCGCCTCCAGGTTGCGAAGATATTTGTCGGTGCGCCAGTCCTTCGCCAGCTCGACCGCGGCGCGGAGGAGCTGCCCATTATGGCGTTCGAGCTTGGCCTCGAGCCGTTCGAACAGAGTGAAGGCGTCGGCGGTCGCGCCCGCGAAGCCGCCAATGACGCTGCCGTCGTGGAGACGGCGCACCTTTTTCGCGTTCGGCTTCATCACCGTCTGGCCCATCGAGACCTGGCCGTCGCCGATGACGACGACCTTGTCGGGGCTGCGGGCGGAAAGGATGGTGGTTCCGTGCCAGGGCGCGGCACTATGCGCATGGGGATTGGTCATGGGCCGGGATATGGGCAATGGCCCCGCTGCCCGCAAGGGGAGGGGGGGCGGTCAGCGCGGCGGATTTGCCTTCAGATATTCGACGATCGCCTTGACCTCCTGCGCGCGTTCGCGCGGAATGACCAATATGTCGTCGCCGTGCGTAACCACGATCAGGTCGGAGACGCCGACGACGGCGACGCGCTTGCCGTCGCAAGCGCGAAGATAATTGCCCGTCGCGTCGATCGCGATGACATCGCCGATGCAGACATTGCCGGCCGCGTCCTTGTCGCCGAGTTCGTGCAGCGCCGCCCAGCCGCCGACGTCGGACCAGCCGGGATCGACGGGAGTGACGACGACCCGCTCGGCGCCCTCCATCACGGCATAGTCGATCGAGTCCGATGGGCTGGCAAGGAAAGCGTCGGGGTCGGGATGAATGCGCGTGCCGTCGCGCCGCGCCTTTGCGACCGCCGCCGCGCAGGTCAGGGCCATCGCGGACTGTTGCCGCTCAAGCTCGGCGAGGAAGCGGTCGGCGCGCATCAGGAAGATGCCGGCGTTCCAATAATGGCGGCCCTCCGCGAGCATCGCTTCCGCCCTGTCGCGCGCGGGCTTTTCGACGAAGCGCCGGACCGTGTGAACGCCCGGGACATCGGCGAGCGGATCGCCCGCGGCGATATAGCCATAGCCGGTTTCGGGATGCGAGGGCGCGATGCCGAAGGTAGCGAGCGCGCCGGCCTCGACCGCGGGACGTGCGGCCTCGATCGCGCCCAGGAACGCCGGGACATCGGTCATCACATGGTCGGCGGGCATGACGAGAATCGTCGCGGCGGGATGCTCGGCAGCGGCGGCGAACGCGGCGAGCGCGATCGCCGGCGCCGTGTTGCGCGCGGCGGGTTCGACGATGATCCGTGCGTCGGCGATGCCCGCCGCGGCGAGATCGGCCTCGACATGCGCGACATGCGCTGGGCCACAGACGATCAGCGGTGCGGCGAAGCGGGTGCGGTCGGCCGCGCGGCCGAGCGTTTGCAGGAACATGCTGTCGCCGCCGGTCAGTGGCTGGAACTGCTTGGGCGCAGCGCCGGTCGATACCGGCCACAGGCGTGTGCCCGAGCCGCCGGAGAGGATCACGGGGACGATTTTGTTCATCTTGACCCTTCAGGGGAGGAAATCAGGCAGGCCAACTCAGCAGCGCACGAGCTCCGGGCGCCAGCATGATCGTGTCGGCACGGTCGGTCGCAACACATTCGCCGAGCCTCACCGCTTCGCCGCCTATGCTGCATCCCTGTGATAGCGGAACGAAGGTGAAATCGCCAGCTTCGCGTGGCAGCATCGGCGCCGCGTCCGGGCCCGACAGATGGAGCAGCCGGAAATGCGGTCCATCGACGAGCAGACGATTGTCGGTTGCGGCAACGCGGCCATCGCGCGGATCGGGGCGCGGGGCGAGTTGGGCAACCGCGAGCCCGGCATCGAGATGCAACTCGCGCGGGCGGCCGTAGTCATAAAGGCGATAGGTGCAGTCGATATTCTGTTGCACCTCGACGACGGTCAGGCCGGCGCCGATCGCGTGGATTGTGCCAGCCTGGTTATAGACGAAGTCGTCGGCCTCGGCTGGGCGCCAGTCGATCATATCGACGATCGAGCCGTCGAGCGCGGCGTCATGCAGCGCCTCGTGTGTCGTCGCGGCGGTGAGGCCGACCCCGAGCCTGGCATCGGGCTCGGCGTTCAACACCAGCCAGCATTCCTCCTTGCCGCGCGGGTAGCCGGCGGCGCGAGCAGCCAGGTCGCCGGGGTGGACCTGAATCGACAGTCGCTCCGAGGTGAAGAGGAATTTGACCATGATCGGCGCATCGTCGCCGGCCGGATGCGCGAACCATATCTCGCCGATGCGGCGGCCACCGAAATCGCCGAACGCCGCGGGGATGTCGGTGCGTCCCCACGGCTTCTCGACGATGATGGTTTCGAGGCGGGTCAGCGCGGACATGCAGGTTAAGGACCTATCGCTCTTTTCGTCACGATGACGATTTGGGGAGATCAACCTATAACCCGATAGCATCCGGTTCGTTGCGTAAAATCAGGAGCGTCAGGCCGCGCGGTGCAGGCGGTTGCCGGTCGTGCCACCCGGTTGGTCGAGCCACAGGCCGCGCGTGTCATAGACAATCTTGTCGCCGCGCTCTTCGAGCGGGATCGACTTGAAGAGATCATGATCGACGAGGACGATCAGCAGGTCGCAGGTGGCGAGCGCGCTGTCGAGATCGATCAGGTCGGCGCCCGTTCCCGCGAATTCCCTCGGCAGGCTGCGGGCATGGGGCTCGACGATCTGGATCTGCTGGCCGAACCGGCGCGCGAGCGCGGCGGCGACCTCGACCGCGGGGCTTTCGCGGAAATCGTCGATATTGGGCTTGAAAGCCAGGCCGAGGCAGGCGACGCGCGCCTTGGGATGCTGCGAAACGAGCATTTCGGCGCCGCCGATGACATGCGCGGTCTTGGCGAGATTGACCTCGCGCGCAGTGCGGATCAGGCGGCTGTGGTCGGGAGCGCCGTGGACGAGGAACCAGGGGTCAACGGCAATGCAATGGCCGCCGACGCCGGGGCCGGGCTGGAGGATGTTGACGCGCGGGTGGCGGTTGGCGAGGCGGATCACCTCCCATATATCGACGCCCAGATGCTCGGCCATCATCGACAGCTCGTTGGCAAAGGCGATGTTGACGTCGCGGTAGCTGTTCTCGACCAGCTTCACCATTTCGGCGGCGCGCGCCGAGGTGGTGACGCAGGCGCCGCGCACGAACTGGCGGTAAAAGGTCATCGCGCGGCGTGCGCATCGCGGGGTGATGCCGCCGATGCAGCGGTCGTTATCGACAAGCTCTACGAGGATGCGGCCGGGCAATACGCGCTCGGGGCAATGCGCGACGAAGACATCGGCGGCGCCGGTGCAGGCACCTGGAACCTTGAGGTCGGGGCGAAGCTCGGCGAGCAAGGCGGCGACTTTTTCGGTCGTGCCGATGGGCGAGGTCGATTCGAGGATGACGAGATTGCCGACTTTAAGCTTCGGCGCGATCGCGCGCGCGGCGACAAGGACGTGGGAGATGTCGGGGCGATGCTCCTCGTCGTGCGGGGTCGGCACCGCGATGACGAAGACGTCGGCGGGGGCGACGTCGGTCGAGGCAACGAGCGTGCCGCGCGATACGACGCCCTGGACGAGGCCGTCGAGATCGACTTCCTCGATGTGAACCTTGCCGTTGTTGACCGTGTCGACGACGTGCTGGCTGACGTCGACGCCGGTGACGCGGCTGCCCGAACGCGCGATCAGCGCGGCGGTCGGCAGGCCGATATAGCCCAAACCGAGGACGGTGACATTCTGATCGCTATCGATGGGCACGCGCAATAATCTCCGCTATTCTTTCCGCCGCGCGGCCGTCCCCGAAAGGATTATGCGCGCGCGCCATGGCATCATAGGCGCCTTCATCGTCCAAAAGGCTGAAAATTTCAGAAACGATACGATTCTTGTCGGTGCCGACGAGCCGGGCGGTGCCCGCCTCGATTCCTTCGGGGCGTTCGGTCGTCTCGCGCATCACGAGGACGGGCTTGCCGAGCGCGGGCGCTTCCTCCTGCACGCCGCCGCTGTCGGTGAGGACAAGCGTCGAGGCGCCGAGCAGGCGGACGAAGTGCGGATAGTCGAGCGGATCGATCAGCGCGACGTTCGAGAGGTTGCCAAGGATCGGCTCCATGCAACTGCGCACATGCGGGTTGGGATGGACGGGAAAGATCACCGCGACATCGGGACGCGCGGCGATGGCGGCGATGGCATCTGCGATCGCCCGCATCCCGTCGCCGAAATTCTCGCGGCGGTGCGAGGTGACGGCGACGATGCGCTGCCCCGCGAAACGGGCGAGGAGCGGGTCGAGACCCGCCGCCAGCGCGGGCTCTTCATCGATGCGCGCCCTGGTCGCGAGCAAGGCGTCGATCACCGTGTTGCCGGTGACGTGAATCCGGTCGGCAGGCACATTCTCGGCGCGCAGCGCGGCGGCGGCGGTTTCGGTCGGCGCAAAATGCAGGTCGGCGACGGCGCCCGCGATCTTGCGGTTCACCTCTTCGGGCCAGGGGTGATAGATATTGCCGCTGCGCAAGCCCGCTTCGACATGCCCGACCGGAATCTTGCGGAAATAGGCGGCGAGTGTCGCCGCCATCGTCGTCAGCGTATCGCCATGGACGAGGACGCGATCGGGCTTCTCGGCATCGAAGCTGTCGCCGAGGCCCGTGACGAGCCGGGCGAGCAGCGCATCGAGCGTCTGGTTCGGCGTCATGACGTCGAGGTCGATGTCGGGCGTGATGCGGGCGATCTCGAGCACCTGGTCGAGCATTTCGCGGTGCTGGGCGGTGACGCAAACGCGGGCCTCGATGCTCGGCTGGCCGCGGAGGGCCTGGACGACGGGAAACATCTTGATCGCTTCCGGCCGGGTGCCGAAAACCGTCACTATCTTCATCTGCAAATTCTCCGAACCGCGCGATCCGATTTTCGCGCCCGGATATCATGAGTCTTCATCGGTTTAGCCTGTAAATGCTTTCGGCACTCTTAAGCACGACGATTGGCATGTTGGGAAATTATCGAGTGAGGGCGCAACCTTTCGCGAGCAACCGTGTATGTTGTCATCCACCGGGCAGGTGGCTAGGGGGACATGGATACGGCTATTGCGCCGCTTAAGCACAGTCATTCGATAATTTGAGGTTGGATCGGTTCAATAGTCATGTTCTGGAAGCGCAGGAAAAATCCGGCTCCGTCCGCGCCGCGGGGACATGAAATACCCGCCGGGAGGCGGGTCTACGCGATTGGCGATATCCACGGACGCGACGATCTGTTCGCGGAGATGATCGACCTGATCCGCGCCGACCATGCGGCGCGGGAGGCGGCCGACCTGACCCTGGTGCTGCTGGGGGACCTTGTCGATCGCGGCCCGGAATCGGCGCAGGTCGTAGAGCGCGCTATGCATCTCCGCGACGAATTTCCCGACACCCGCCTGCTGATCGGTAATCATGAGGAATGTTTTCTCGCGGCGTTGACGGGTGACGTGCGCCGCGTCCGCTATTTCATGCGGATCGGCGGCGACGCCACGATCCGCAGCTATTGGGGCGATGATGAGGATTTCGAAAAGGTGAGTTTCGAGGAAGTCGCCGAGCGGTTGCCCGCGCTGGTGCCGACGAGCCACGTCGATTTCCTCGGCGGCGGCGAGGATCTGGTCGAGATCGGCGACTATGCCTTCGTCCATGCCGGCGTGCGTCCCGGCGTCCCACTCGAAAAGCAGGCGCTTTCCGACCTGCGCTGGATCCGCGACGAATTTCTCGACGATCTGGGCGACCATGGCAAGATCATCGTCCATGGGCACAGCATCACCAACGAACCCGACGAGCAGGCCAATCGTATCGGCATCGACGTCGGCGCGTTCCGTAGCGGCATTCTGGCAGGAATGGGACTGGAAGCGAACCATCGCTGGTTCCTTTTTGCGCGCGAGAACGACGAGAATGAGGCGAGGGCGGATGCGGCCTGACGCGGCGGCGGTCAGCCGAACCTTGCCAGTTCCCCACGGGCCGGTCTATTCGCCCGCGCGGATAGCGGGCTGTGGCCCCGTTCCCCGTACATCCGATGCCAGAATAGTGGAAAAATGAGCAGAAGAACGACGAGGGCCACACGCCCGAAGGGCTTTGGCCCGCCCGATATGCGGAGCTGGGCGCCCCTCCTGTTTCTGCTGTTCGTGTTCCTGACCGGCGGCGGATCGCGGAGCGACATAGCTTCGCTGCCGGTCCTGCGCGGGGTATCGGTGTTGTTCGCCTGTTGGGCGATCACCGGCATGGCGCGGGAGGACTGGCGTCGTATCCGCGCGCCGCTGGCGATCCTGCTCGCCCTGACTCTATGGATCGCCGTCCAACTTATTCCCCTGGCACCCTCGATCTGGCACGCCCTGCCTGGCCGCGAGTTGATCGTCGCGATCGATCGGCTCCTTGGGCAGCCGGACCTTTGGCGGCCGATTTCGTTGACGCCCTCCGATACGTGGAACAGTCTCCTCGCGATGACCGTGCCTTTGGCGGCGCTCCTGGTCGCCGGCCGCCTCGGCGCCGAAGACATGGCGCGGGTGATGCAGGCATTGGTGATCATCGCCGTCGTGAGCGGCCTGCTCGGGCTGCTCCAGATCGTTTCGGGCGGTGGAAGCCCCGCCTATCTTTACCGGATCACCAACAATGGTGCGATGGTCGGCCTGTTCGCCAACCGCAACCATCACGCTGTTTTTCAGGCCTGTGCCGTCGTTTTTGCCGCGACGCTCCTGCGCGACGAACTGATGCGGCGGCAGCAAAACCCGATGATTCAGCTTGGCTATGCGGCTGCGGCCATTCTGTGCACCACGATGACGATGCTGATCGGCTCGCGGGCGGGGCTGGTTGCAGGGGGGGTAGCGTTCGCAATCGGTTATGCCATGATCCTGCCGGCATGGCGCGGTCGGCCCGCGGTCACGCGGCATCGTGCGGCGGCGGCCGGGAAGGGCGCGCAGTGGCTCGTCTACACACCGCCGGTGCTGATCGCTGCGCTTCTGGCGACCATCCTTTTCCTGGCTGGCCGCGCGACGTCGCTGAGCCGGGTCGCGGACAACCGGGTCGCGGAGGATCTTCGGGTTCTTGCCTGGCCCAGCGTCCAGCAGATGGCCGAAACCTATTGGGTTGCCGGCGCGGGATTCGGCTCTTTCCCGAGCGTGTACAGGATATTCGAGGCCGATGCCTTGCTGCAGCCCACCTATTTCAACCACGCGCATAATGATTGGGTGGAAGCCCTTATTACCGGAGGCTTACCGTTCGCGCTGATCGTCGCGGCCGCGTTGATATGGTTCGGCCGCGCCGCCGCCCGCGCCGGTTTCACGCGGCTCATCAAGGGGCATCGCGGTGACTATCGATTGCCGGTGCTGGCGGTGGTGGGCTTGCTCGCGGCAGCCAGCGCGGTCGATTATCCGCTGCGCACGCCCTCGCTACAGGTGATGGCGATCATGCTTCTGGTGCTTTTCGTATGTCCCACGCCCGCCACGGCCCGGCGGGAATAGGCTTGCGAGCAAAAGCCGATCCATTATAGCCTTCTCCGCCGTCGATTACGGGGTTTGACAGTTTTCCTATGAAAAATATTCTCTTGTGTGCCGCTACGGCCGCGCTCCTTGCGGGATGCGCGAAAAGTGCGCCTCCGGTCGCCAGCATGCCTGGGACGCCGGTCACCGCCCTGTCGATCCTGCCGCCGCCCGAAGCGTCGGATGTGATCCGCTCGACCCGATTGGCGTTTGTCGGTCCGTTCACGGAATTGCGCATCGAGGTGTTTGGCGTGCCGGACCTGCAGCGCGACATCATGACGGATGGGGAAGGGAATTTCTCGTTTCCGCTCATCGGGACCGTGGCGGCGGCCGGCAAGACTCCCTTGGCGCTGGCCGATCAGATTCGGTCGCAGCTTGCCGGAAAATATATCCGTGATCCCCAGGTCACGGTGAATTTCAAGGCGCCCACCAGCGCGAGCGCGCTGGCTTTCCAGTCCATGGCGGTGTCGGTCGATGGCGAGGTCAAGCGGTCGGGCGCCTATCCGGTTGCGGGCCGCATGACGCTGATGCGCGCGGTCGCGCTTGCGGGTGGCCTCACCGAATTTGCAAAGCTCGACGATGTGGTGGTGTTCCGGAATGTCGGAACGAAGCAATATGTCGGTATTTATAATCTGGGGGCCATCCGCCGCGGTAATTATGCTGATCCGGAGATATTCCCCAACGACGTGGTCGTCGTCGGCGATTCGCCGCAGCGCCGCATGTTCAAGGATATTCTTGCGGCAACACCGGCACTGCTGTCGCCGCTGATCCTCCTCTCCAGAGAATTTTGATAGGGATGGCCCGCAAAATGAACGAGATTGTCCGCGGACCTATCGTGCCTGCCGACCCTATGCTGTCGCCCTACGGAGAAGATGGCGAAGGGGGATATTCCACATCGCTTCCCGAAATCGAGCGCATATTGTCGGCGATCTTGAACCATCGCAATTGGGTGATGTCGGCGATCGTCGGCGCGCTGCTGCTCGGCCTGCTCGCGACGTTCCTCGCGACCCCCGAATATACCTCGACCGCGCGGATTGAAGTCTTGCCCGATTCGCCGATCGATACGTCGGTTGACCAACAGCGCGACCGTGGGGTGGTCAACGAGATTGCCTTCTACAACACGCAATATTCGTTGCTTAAATCGGAATCGCTCGCTGAACGGGTCGTTCGGGCGGGAAGCCTGACCACGGACAAGGATTTCATCGCAGCGTTCGATCTCGAGGTTTCGGATGCGGGAATGACGAGTGCCGAGCGGCGTAGTTTGACGGACAAAGCCGTCGATATCCTGCTCGATCAACTCGAAGTTTCGCCGGTGCGGACCTCAAGCCTTATCGATATCAGCTTTTCGACGCCTTCCCCGAAATTATCTGCAAGACTGGCCGATTTATGGGTGACCCAATTCGTCCAGGCCACGATCGACCGTCGGTTTGCGGCAACGTCCGACGCGCGCAAATATCTTGAGGCGCGACTTGAAACGCTGCGGCAAAATCTGGAAACGTCCGAGCGTTCGCTGATCAACTATTCCGTTTCCAAGGGCATCGTCACCGTCGCATCCGAAACGGACAGCAATGGCAGGACGAGGACGCAGACGCTGGTGGGAGCGGATATCCTCCAGATCAGTGAGGCGCTGGCGAAGGCGCGTGAAGCCCGTATCTCCGCCGAAGCGGAGCTGCCCAATACGATGACGGGGGTCGCGCAGGTCAACGCCCCGACAATCAGCGCGCTGCGTCAGAAGCGCGCAGTGGCCGAGGCTGAGCTCGCGCAGATGCGCACGACCTTTGCCGACGATTATCCGACCGTTGTGGCGCTGCGATCGGAAATCGCGAATCTCGACAAGAGCCTCCGCGACGAAGTGGGTCGCTCGTCGCAAGGGAATCGCGAAGCCTATAACGCCGCATTGAAGCGCGAGCGCGATCTGGAGGCCGAGCTTAATGGGCTGACCAATCGCTATAACAATCAGCAGCGCGAATCGATCGAGATGGCGATCCTGCAACGCGAGGTGGATTCCAATCGCCAGCTTTATGAAGGGCTGCTTCAGCGCTACAAGGAAATCGGCGTTGCGGGCGTGGGAACGAACAATGTATCGCTTGTCGATCGCGCAAAGCCCGCGGAACGCCCGTCGAGCCCGAGCCTGCTGATCAATCTGGCCGTCGCGCTTCTCGCGGGCATGGCCTTGGCCGCCGGCCTGGTGTTCCTGCTCGAAAAGATGGACAGTTCGGTGCGCGATCCGCAGGATGTCCTGCCGCGCTTCGGATTGCCGTTGCTCGGTGCGATTCCCGAAGTGCTCAACAGGCCGGTCGCGGACGCCATCACCGACAAGAAATCGGCGATTTACGAAGCCTATTTTTCGATGATGACGAACCTGACCTTCCTCACCGAACATGGCGCGCCGCGCGCGATCATGCTCACCTCCTCGCGGCCGAAGGAAGGCAAGAGCAATTCGTCGCTTTGTCTTGCGACGGTGCTCGCCGCGACCGGAAAGTCGGTTATCCTCGTCGATGCCGACGTGCGGAACCCGTCGCTCAATCGCTATCTCGACATCCCAAACCAGCGCGGCCTCAGCCATTATCTTTCGGGTGACGAAGATCTGAACGGGATGATCTCCGAACTGCCCAAATTCGGTTTCTCGATCATCACCGCGGGCAAGATGCCGCCCAACGCCGCGGAACTGCTGGGTAGCGAAAGGCTCGGCACACTGATTGCCAAGTTGCTTGAGCGCTATGACCATGTTCTCATCGACTCGCCGCCGCTGCTGGGCCTTGCCGATGCGCCGCTGATCGCGCGCCGGGTCGAAGGCGTGCTGTTCACGATCGAGGCCAATGCGACCAAGAACCGCGCGATCGCGACGGCATTGAACCGGCTGCGGATGTCGGGAGCAAAGCTGTTCGGCGCGATCGTCACCAAGGTGGGTGCCCGGAATCAGGTCTATGGCTACGGCTACGGCTATGGCTATGGCTTCAGCTATGGTGCCGAAAAAAGCGACGACGAATGACCTGGTCTGGTCGACATGAGAATTTGGTGAAGCGGTGATTGTCGCGCGAATATTGCTTTGGCTGACGGCGGGCGTTCTGACTGTGCTGGTCGGTGCATCGAGCGCGGTGATCGCCAGCCAGGTCAAATATCCGAGCAGGTCGGTCATCATCGGCGTCGGCCCAATGGGGCAGGCGAAGGCCAATCTGGCCTTTGCTTCCTATGCCGCGCGGCAAAAGCAGGATGTGAAGGCCGTCATTTCCCCGCGCGAGCGCAAACTGGCTTCGGTCGCTTACCGGAGCGAGCCCTTGTCCTCCGCGGCGCTGGGGATATTGATCGCGTCGATGGACCGAGCCGAAGGCGCCAGGAGGCAGGCTCTGCTCGATCTCGGCGGCAAGCTTACGCGCCGGAGTTCGCTGATCACTTCGGCTTCGATAGAGGCCGCGGCGCTGCGCGGTGACGAACCCTCGTTCTTTTTGTGGATGTCGCGCGCCATTCTGACCAACGAAAGTTTGCGGTCACTCTATCTCAAGGCGATGGCCCAGGCGACCGCAAGGCCTGGAGCCGCCACGACGCTCGCGCCGTTCATCGGGCCGAAGCCGAGTTGGTCGGATCGCTACTGGAACGCCGTGGTGTCCGTGCCCGCAAGCTTGGAAAATGCGGCCAAGCTGCGCGTTCTCGTCGCCGGGGCGCCTTGGCGGCAGACCGAAATCAGTGACGCCGACCGCATCCTTGCCCGACGCCTGGCCGACTATGGGCATTTCGATGCCTTGCAGCAGATGGTTGCCGCCCTGGATCGGACGCCTTCGTCGCGGCTAGCCGAGGGGGCCGTCTTCAACGGGGATTTCTCAAGGCCGTCCGCGCTGCCGCCGATCGACTGGGCCTTGGCGTCATCGGGCAATCTGGGCGCGACGATCGACCCGGAGCACAAGCTGTTGGCGATTTCCGCGATTGCCGGTGCGCGCGGCTATGCCGCCCGTCGGCTGGTCGAGCTTGCACCCGGCGCCTATGAGATGGAATGGGATATTGTCGGGGACGCGGCTCTCGAAAAAAATGTGCTGACGGCGCGCGTCGCTTGCGCGGAGACGGGCAGCAACCCCGATACCGCGCAGGTCATCAATCTTGGCGTCGGGCATCAGCGCGCCAGCCTGACCATCGCGAGCGATACCTGTCGTTGGTACTGGCTTTCGGTCAACGTGAATGTCCCGGACATGTCGGCGGGGATCGATGCGCAATTCCGCCGCCTGAACCTCAGGCGCATCGATTAGGTCTTCCCGGCGGTTTCGGACGGACTTTGAAAGAATAATGGCTGTGACCCCTATATCTTCTTCGCCTGCGCGCCGGGTTCTGATCACGGGCACCGCCGGCTTTATCGGCTTTCATCTTGCGAAGCTGCTGCTTGCCGAGGGGTTCCGCGTTTGCGGCTATGACGGGATGACCGATTATTATGACGTGCGGCTCAAGCAGCGCCGGCACGCCATGCTGCTCCAGGCGGCGGACTTCACCGCCATCGAGGGAATGCTGGAGGATCAGGCGCTGTTCGACCGCGTGGCCGACGATTTCCGGCCGGACGTCATCGTCCACCTCGCCGCCCAGGCGGGCGTGCGCTACAGCCTCGAAAATCCGCGCGCCTATATCGACAGCAATATCGTGGGCAGTTTCAACGTGATGGAAGCGGCGCGACGGTTGGAGGTGGCGCACCTGCTGATGGCCTCCACTTCCTCGGTCTACGGCGCCAATGAGGAGATGCCGTTCATCGAGACGGAAAAGGCGGACGCGCAGCTCACCATCTACGCGGCGACCAAGAAGGCCAATGAGAGCATGGCGCACAGCTATGCGCACCTCTGGAGCCTGCCGACCACCATGTTCCGCTTTTTCACCGTCTATGGCCCGTGGGGACGCCCCGATATGGCGCTCTACAAGTTCGTTGACGCGATTTTCGGCGGCCGCCCGATCGACATTTACAATCAGGGCGAGATGTACCGCGACTTTACCTATGTGGACGATTTGGTCCGCGGCATTCGCCTGCTGATCGACGCGGTGCCCGAGCGTCCGTCGCATAGGCCCGCGGCGGGGGACAGCCTCTCGCGCGTCGCACCGTTCCGGATCGTCAATATCGGCAACGGGCAGAAGGTCAAATTGCTCGATTTTGTCGAAGCGATCGAAAAGGCGGTCGGGATTCCGGCGAAGCGGCATATGATGGAGATGCAAAAAGGCGATGTGCCCGCAACTTGGGCGGACAGCGCTTTGCTCCAGTCGCTGACCGGATATCGGCCCGAAACCGATATAGAAGAGGGCGTTGCCAAATTCGTTGAATGGTATCGCGACTATTATCGAAATGACTGACGTGTGTGGTTGGGCGCGTGCCGCCGCCATGCCGTGAGTTGAGAATCCAGAGGTGAATGGAAAAAATGGCTTCGATTAAATCAGTTCTCATCACGGGCGGAACCGGAAGCTTCGGCAAGACCATGCTGCGCGAATTGCTGCACGGGGATATCGAAGAGGTTCGTGTTTTCAGCCGGGATGAGGAGAAGCAGGACGCGCTTCGTAATCAGCTCCACGATGGCCGCGTGCGCTATTATATTGGCGACGTTCGCGACCGCAGCAGCGTCGACCGGGCCGTGGCGGGAGTCGACGCCATCTTTCACGCCGCAGCCTTGAAGCAAGTCCCGAGCTGCGAGTTCTTCCCGCTCGAAGCCGTGCGCACGAATATTCTCGGTTCCGAAAATATCATCCGGGCCGCGCTCGCGAGCAAGGTCCAGAGCGTCGTGTGCCTGTCGACGGACAAGGCGGTGATGCCGATCAACGCGATGGGCATATCGAAAGCCCTGATGGAAAAGCTGGCGCAATCGGCGGCGCGCGAAATCGGCAGCAAGGCCGATACGACGATCAGTTGCGTGCGATACGGCAACGTCATGTATTCGCGTGGCTCGGTCATTCCGCTGTTCATCAAGCAGATCAAGGCCGGCCAGCCCATCACGGTGACCGAGCCTGAAATGACGCGCTTCCTGATGCCGCTGCGTGACAGCGTCGCGCTTGTGCGCTTCGCTTTCGATCATGCGCGGCAGGGCGATCTGTTCATCAAGAAGGCGCCGGCATCGACGATTGGCGATCTGGTCACGGCCCTGAAGGAGATTTTCGGCGTTCCCGATCATGAGGTCAATGTCATCGGCTGGCGGCATGCCGAAAAATTGTTCGAGACGCTCGCCAGCGCCCAGGAACTATCAAGCTCGGAGGATATGGGCGAATATTACAGGCTCCGCCTCGACGAGCGCGACCTGAACTACAGCGCCTACGTCAGCGAGGGCGAAGCGGAAACGCACAGCTATCAGGATTTTCATTCGCACAATGCCCAGCGCCTCGAGGTCGCGGAAGTGAAAGATTTGCTGATGTCGCTCCCCGAAGTGCAGGCCGAAGTGGCGTCCTGGCAGGCGAAGCGACCGTGAAGATAGCCGTTACGGGGGCGGGGGGCTTGATCGGCTGGCACGCGGCCGGCCGCATCCATGCCGCGATATGCGCCGCGCGCTTTCGCGGCGCGCCGCCGCCGTATGACTTGATCCAGATCGATCACGCGACCTTCGCCGACGCCGCGCGCCTTTCCGCCGCGCTGGAGGGGGTCGATGCGGTGCTTCATTTCGCCGGCGTCAACCGCGGAGAAGAGGCCGTCGTCGAACGCGCCAACCCCGACATCGCCCGCGCGCTTGTGCGCGGCCTCGAGACCGCGGGTGTGACGCCGCATATCGTCTATGCCAATTCGACCCATGCCGCGAGCGACACGCCCTATGGGCGCTCGAAGCGCATCGCCGGGGAGATATTGGCGGCCTTTGCGCCCAGCTATACCGATCTGGTGCTGCCGCATATTTTTGGCGAATGCGCGCGGCCCAATTATAATAATGTGACCGCGACGCTGATCGACACGCTCTGGCGCGGCGAAACGCCAAGCATCAACGCCGATGGCCGCGTGCAATTGCTGCATGCCGGCGCCGCGGCGCAGATGGCGATCGACGCGGTTCTGGACGGACGGACCGGGCGGCTTGCGCCAAAGGGGCGGGACATGACGGTGGCCGATCTTGATGCGAAGCTGCGGCACTTTCACGCGCTCTACACCGCGAACATCTTTCCCGACCTTTCGGATCCCTTCGATCTCGCGCTGTTCAACACCTATCGCACCGGCGGCTATCCGACGCATTATCCGCGCCCGCTCAAGGTCAACGCCGACCCACGCGGCATATTGTTCGAGAGCGCAAAGGGGGGCAATGCGGCGCAGAGCTTTCTGTCGACGACGCTGCCGGGCCAGAAGCGCGGCGACCATTTCCACCTCGATCTGGTCGAACGCTTTCTGGTGGTGAAAGGCGAGGCGCTGATCCGCATTCGCCGCGTTCTGACCGATGACGTGCAGGAGTTCGCCGTTTCGGGCGACCGGCCCGTTGCCATCGACATGCCGCCGCTCCACACGCACAATATCGAGAATCGCGGCGAGGGGGAGGTCATCACCTTCTTCTGGTCGCACCATCTGTTCGACCCGGCCAATCCCGACACCTATGCCGATCCGGTCTAGGGTCGCGCGCGAAAAGAGAATCTTCTTCGAATGTCCAAGTTAAAAGTCACCACGGTCCTGGGAACCCGCCCTGAAATCATCCGCCTTTCGCGGGTGATGGCGGTGCTCGACGATTATTGCGATCACCGCATCGTCCACACCGGACAGAATTGGGATTATGAGCTGAATGAGGTGTTTTTTTCCGATCTTGGCGTGCGCAAGCCCGACAATTTCCTGGGAGTGGATACCAGCAGCCTTGGCGCCGTGCTCGGCGGCATCCTGATCGAAACCGAAAAGGAACTGCGGGCGAACCGGCCCGACGCCCTGCTCGTCCTGGGGGATACGAACAGCGCCATCGCCGCCATCATGGCGCGGCGGATGAAAATCCCGGTCTATCACATGGAGGCGGGCAACCGCAGCTTCGACCGCAACGTGCCCGAAGAAACCAATCGCCGGCTCGTCGATCACATCAGCGATTTCAACCTCGTCTACACCGAACATGCGCGGCGCCATCTGTTGAGCGAAGGCATGGCGCACCGCCGCATCTATCTGACGGGATCGCCGATGCGCGAGGTGCTCGATCATTATCGCGGCGCGATCGAGGGTTCGGACGTTTTGGGGCGGCTCGGGCTCGAGGCCGGGAAATATTTCATCGTCTCGCTCCACCGCGAGGAGAATGTCGACAGCAAGGAGCGGCTGGGGCAACTCGTCGCCGCGCTCAACCTGCTGGCGGAGACATATGATGTCCCCGTGATCGTCTCCACCCACCCGCGCACGCGCAAGCGGCTCGACGCATTGGACGGCGTCACGCTCGACCCCCGCGTCCGCGACCTGAAGCCGTTCGGCTTCCACGATTATAACCATCTCCAGATGAACGCCTTCTGCGCCATCAGCGACAGCGGCACGATCGCCGAGGAATCGAGCCTTCTCGACTTTGCGGCGATTACGCCGCGCGACGCGATCGAACGCCCCGAAGCGCTCGATACGGGAAATATCGTCGTCACGGGCCTGCACAGCGATACGATATTGGAAGCGGTCGAACTGGTGACGCGGATTCACGCCGACCGCCGCGCGCGCGGCGAACGCTGCCCGATCCCCGACGACTATGCGATCCGCAACACGTCCGAGCGCGTGGTCAAGTTGATCGTCGGTACCGCTCGTTTGTCGAACGGCTGGGACGGTATCCGCATGCATGATTATATATGATCTACGACGGTGATTTCGCCAATCGGCGCGGCAAACGAGGCCGGGCAAGCTTTCGGCATTGCTGTCGTCCTTTTGCCTCACCAGGCAGGGTGCGCAACTTACGCCAGAATGGAATTGAGGGACCGACTTAAAGAGCAAGGCGGGCGGTTTTCCGGCGATATGTCAAGAAGGTGGAAGTGTGACGTCAACATCTGTCCCGAGACCCCGCGTCGCAATGTTCATAGCCTCTCCCGGTGGTGCCGAGGCCCGGATCATGGACAATATTGCTAGCGGATTGAGCTTCGCCGGACTCGATCTCGAAGTCCGGCGTTCCAACAGAATTCGGGGGTTTAGGTTTGAACATCTGGGTCTGATCAAGCGGAGCGATATAGTTCTGCTTCATACGCCGCTGCTTATGTCCTGGCACTATGCGTTCTTGGCGCGATTGTTCGGAAAAACCATCGTCTCCATTGTGTGGGACAGCTACCCTGTTACGCTGGGCGGCGTGCGCTTTGATCGACGAATGCGTCGGCGGCTATTCGATCGGATCGAAAATACGGCCCTGTCAGCCAGCAACCGCCTGCTGGTGCCATCGCAGGATTTTCTGGAACAGCCGATCCTGCATCGGGCAAAGGCGGTGCGGTTGTGGTATGCAATCCATGCTCCGAACATGGATTCCGGCCCGGCATCCTATCGTCACGGCGATGATGAACCGTTGAAAGTCCTTTTTGCCGGCCAGATCAATCGGACCCGCGGCCTCGCGGCTGCCACCGAGCAACTGCATAGAGTGACGCAGGGCCGATTTCAGCTGCTGATAGCCTCCGGCGACCCACTGCCGCCCGAGTTAAGCGGCCGGCCGGATGTTCGCCATCTTGGAAAGCTTGACCGTGAAAATCTTCGGCGGGTTGCCGCTGGCTGCGATTGCGGGCTTGTGGCCCTGGCGTGCGATTTTGATGGCCCAGGATTGCCTTCTAAAACTTTCGAGTATCTTGAGGCAGGTATCCCCTGCCTTTATTATGGGAAGCGTCTTGAACATTATCTGGATGTTCTGGAATGGAGCGGCGCCGGTATCGAGATAGGGGCGCGCGCAAACCTTACGCGCGATGATGTTCTTGCCAAAAAGGCGGATATCGCCAATGCGACTATTCGTTTCAGCGACGCTTTCGCTTTGGATAGGGTCGAATTAATAGCCCATCTCGGCCCTGTTCAGGAATAAGCATTGCGGTTCATAGACAATATCGTGCCAAAGCGGCTTTCCAGGAGCACGGCCGGAGCGCTTTGGATATTCTCCGAGCGGGTGTCGAGCAGTGCTCTTAATCTGCTCTGCATTGCGGCCATGACCCGTATTCTGGGGCCTGTGGCCTATGGTCACTGGGCCTTTACCCTGTCCATCATCGGGGTCCTGCTCGTTGCCGGCGATTTGGGGCTTGAAGGTTTGCTCATCAAGAAACTGGTGGAAACGCCAGAGCGAGCCGCCCGGCTCCTGGGCACCGTCTTCACCCTCAAGATCATAGTCTATTTGCCCGCAATAGCGGCGGTGTTGTTATTCGTCGGAACGTCCGGCGCCCTCTCACCAGAAGAGCGGTCGCTATTCTACATTTTCATGATTCCGGTCATTCTGTCGCCGCTGACATCGTCGCTGCTGGCGTGGACCAATTCCGTGTCGGCGTTCCACAATGCCGCGCGCATGCGAATGATATCGAACGCGACGGGATCGGTCGCCAAGCTGTCCGCAATTTTCGCGGGGTTCGGGATCGTCCAGGTCGGCTGGCTCCACGCCGGGATGTTCGTCCTGGAGGCGGCGGGATTGCTGCTCGCCGTGCGGCTTCTCGGCGGGCCGATGCCGTGGACATGGCGACCGGAGGCCAGCGGTTTCCGGCCCCTGCTGGCGCAAAGCAGCTATTTGTTTTCGGCGACCATATTTTTCACGCTCTATCTTGGCATCGGCACGATGATGTTGCGCTTCTATCTGGGGCCTTATGAGGTGGGAACCTACGCGCTTGTTCCGCAAATCAACCAAGCGTTGCAATTTATCCCCTATGCGTTGACGTTGGCTGTTTTTCCCGACCTCGTGACGTCTTATAGTGAGGACAATGATAAATTTTATCAAAAGATATTTTTCATAGCAAAGCGGCTTCTTCTTTCATCGTTTTTAGTTGTGATATTCCTGTCTGTTTTCTCGCTGTTTATTTTCGAATATATATTCGGCCCGAAATATCATGAAACCGTATATATTCTTTTGATAAGCCTGTTTTCCATTCCCTTTTTATTCCTGAGGCAGTTGACGACGAAGCTGTATATCTGTGTCAATAACGGAAAGATGCTGGCCATGATCGAGCTATCGGGCCTTGTCCTCGCGGTTGGACTGAACATGATCCTGGTGCCGCGTTACGGTGGGATGGGCGCGATTTCCGCACTAGGCGTCGTATCGGCCTTTACCGTCATAGTTTCCTTTATATTATTTGATCGTGGCCGCTTTCTCCGGCAGCTGTCAGGCGCGCGATTGCGTCACTGAGAGTCGGATCGCAAAGAGGTTGTGTAATATCAGCGTGATGTGATTCAGCCCGCGTTGCGCGGCGCCGAGCGAGAATAGCGGGTGAGCTAACCCCCGCCCGGAGGCCGTCTGTCGGCCTATGATCGCCAGCGATGGGATTTCGGGTTCAAGCCATTAAGCCATCAACTTATAGCCCCGGCTTGATGACCAACGGTTATCGAGCCGCGGACAGTCGGCTATATTCTTTTCCGCCTAATCTTGGATTGACGCCTTCAAGTACTGCTGACGCTGCCCTCGCGGGCAGCACGCTGTTGCTGCGTGATCCGTTTCGGCGCAGGCTGTGGAGCGGCGAGTCGATGATATATGACCAGCAGAACGACCCAAATGCCAGCGAATCGATGCTCGTAGATTCCGACGTTAACGGTAAATCCAGTGAATATGATCGCTAAGAATAGATAGTGTCGCCAATCCCTGATGCGGTATACGCGGAAAAATATCGTTGCGAATGCAATGTAACACACCAAGCCGAAGCTGTAAGCCACATGTATGTGGCCATTATGCGGTTTATACTCCATTCCATTCAGGAGTATCGTTCCTCCATCTCCAACTATTAGCGAACTAAGAAATTTTGATGAATCTAGCGCAAGTTGCCAGCGCGAGAGTCTGGATTCTGAATCGGTATCTGCTACTCGCTGGCTTGCTAGCGCAAATACATCCGTATTCTTGACAATATCGTAAATGGCAATGCCGACAATGACAGAGCCGAGCAGCAGTAGAATTCTGGGTCCGGTTTTCAAGCGAGATCCAGTAATAAACGCTACTATGAGGGCTGCATAGCAGATGATGCCGGTTGATGACATGCTGGCGATGACGATCACGGCGGTCATAGCCATAGCCGCAATGTTTCGACCGACCTGCTGCGGCGCAAAGAAAACAAGGAAAGCGGTGATGGCTACTGTGGAAACAGCCAGATTGTTCGGATCGGATAACGTGCCTGTGAACCGCGTCAGGGTGTTTAGATTATCGGCAATATCAACATTGTCACCGAAGGCCCAAAATTGACGGACTAGAAAATAGTCATCGAATCTCCAGAAAAATATTATGGAAAGAAGAAAAACAAAAATGAGGTAAAGGCGTAAAATATGTATATGGAGATGGAATGTTCGGAAGTTCGTCATTGATCCCGCTACATAGGTGCCGAACATGAATATAATGATTGCTGTGTACGCAGATCTTCGAATCGAAGAATCATCAATGCCGGGAGTGGAGTTTATGCCTAAAATATAGCTAAAAATGGCGAACATAGCGCCGATAATTGCTATGACGGCGCCAGCACTTATTCGCTCGGGTCGTAGGCTGAGAAGCCAGATTGGCAGCACGGCGAAAGACAGAGGGACAGGGACCGGCAGCAGGAATGGGAGAAAGAGAAGGTCGATCATGACCAGAACGAACATCGCTCTGTCGAGAGCAAAGGGTTGTTTGACCCGCATCGCCGTTATGTTCCTCCGACTCTAGGGGTTGATGCTTGCGGAGAAAATTGCGGGAAAACCAATATCTCGTATGGTGAATATCTCGCTGTCGAGTTGGGTTTCAGAGATACGGGCACTATTCCTCTCCGCCATCCCGAATCCTAAAAAGGACAGGGCAGGAGCGGCAATGTTGGGGGGAGTGGGCCATATCTCTTCTCGCTGACAGGGCGGCACCGTTAGCGATGAAATCGGCGTTTCGCAAGGCGAGGGCGTCCGGTCTGAGGCGCGCTACGGCGCATGAGCGTGGAAACGACGAAGCGAAGGCTGCACGGGACAAACAGGCCAACCGCATGATGCTTCGCGGGATGTTGCATGGCAGGGGTTGCAGCTGATCTTTCCCCGCTTGCGCGGACAGTTGATAGGCTTTGCAAGGGGATATTGCCTGCATCCCGGATCGCCGCTAGGAACGCCGCTTTGGTGACAATGGCGCCGCGATGACGATGCAATTGCTTGTCGGTTGCGGATGTCCCTCAACCGGGTGACTTCGTCGAAGGTGTGTGTCGACAATAGGAAACCGGCTCCATGGAGCCAATGTGACTGGATTTACATGCACGCCCCCTTCCAGATACGGCTCTGACCCAATGAATCCTCTCGCCCCGAATGGCGCGCCGCCACGGCTTATCGTTCTGAAACAGGGTTTCGATCCCGAACCGACCATGAAAGGGGCGGCCTTCGCGCGGCGTCTTGGCGAGCTGGGTTTTGATGTGGAGGTTGTGACCGGCTTTCCCAATTATCCCGGCGGCAAAGTCTATGACGGTTACCGCATCCGGCCGATCAAGCGCATGGTGATGCAAGGCGTGGCGGTGACACGGCTGGCGCTCTATCCCAGCCATGACAAAAGCCGGGTCGGCCGCGTGCTGAATTATGCCAGCTTCTTCCTTTCGGCGGCGCTTTACCTGACCTTTTTCGCGCGCCGCGCCGATGTGATCTATGCCTATCACCCGCCGATGACGGTCGCCCTGGCGGCCGAGGTCGCGGGCTTTTTTCGCCGCGTGCCGGTCGTCCTCGATGTTCAGGACATGTGGCCCGACACGCTGCGCGCGACGGGCATGATCGGCAATGATCGCTTGCTTGGGGCGATAGGGCGCCTTTGCCGCTGGACGTGGCGGCGCGCCGCGCACATCGTGGTCCTGTCCAACGGCTTTCGCCGGTTGTTGATCGAGCGCGGCGTCCCGGCGGACAGGATCACCGTCATTCCCAATTGGGCCGATGAGGCCGGGGTGACCGCCGCCTCGACGTCCCGGCCCGACACCCTGACCGAGCCAGGAAAGTTCCGTGTGCTGTTCGCCGGTAATATGGGGCCGGCGCAGGCACTGGATGCGGTGCTGGATGCCGCCGCGATCCTGGCCGGGAAACGCCCGGAGGTGGAATTCTGCTTTCTCGGCTCCGGCCTTGAAACGGAGCGGTTGAAGGCACGCGCCGCCGACGAAGGGCTCGCGAATGTCCGTTTCCTGCCGCGTGTTCCGATGGCCGAGGTTGGCGCCTATCTCGCCGCGGCCGATTGTCTGCTGGTGCACCTGAAGGCCGACCCGCTGTTCGCCATTACGATTCCGTCCAAAACGCAAGCCTATATGGCGGCAGGCAAGCCGATCATCATGGCGGTCGAGGGTGATGCGGCGGAACTGGTCCACCAGTCACGGGGCGGCGTCGTCGTGCCGCCGGAGGATGCGGGGGCGCTTGCCGAGGCCATCGCGAGCCTCGCGGATATGGCCCCCGGCGATCTTGCCGAGCTCGGCGCCAACGCGCGCGACTTCTACACCGGCCACCTGTCGTTCGAGCAGGGGATCCGTAACCTGGCGGATGTGCTGCACAAGGCGACCGACCAGAGGAAAGGGGTATGAAACGCCTCTTCGATATTGCCGTCTCGGCGAGCCTGCTTGTCCTTCTTTTGCCGGTGCTGGCGGTGCTGGCGGTGGCCGTCCGGATCAAGCTCGGCGGTCCTGTGCTGTTTCGCCAGACACGGCCCGGTAAGGACGCGAAGCCGTTCGAAATGCTGAAGTTTCGTACGATGACGAATGCACGCGGGCCAGACGGCGCACTCCTTTCGAGTCAGGAGAGACTGGTGCCGTTCGGCCGCCGTCTGCGGTCCTCCAGCCTCGATGAGTTGCCCGAACTGTGGAACGTCCTCAAAGGCGACATGAGCCTCGTCGGACCCCGCCCGCTGCTGATGGACTATCTGCCGCTTTACACCATCGAGCAGGCGCGGCGGCACGATGTGCAACCGGGCCTTACCGGCTGGGCGCAGGTCAACGGGCGCAACGCGCTGAGTTGGGAGGATAAGTTCCGGCTCGATGTCTGGTATGTCGATCACCGGAGTTTCTGGCTGGATCTGACGATCCTGCTCAAGACGATCGGCGTTGCGTTCAAGCGTTCGGGGATCAACGCCAGCGACGGGAAGATCATGGGCCGCTTCAAAGGGAATAGCGCAGAGTGAGCAAAACCGTTTCAGTTTATTTTTCATCGGCGGGCCGCCGCGTCGAATTGATGCGCTGCTTTCGCGACGCGGCGCGGCAACTGGGCATCGATCTGCGGATTATCGCCGGCGACCTGATGCCCGAGTTCAGCGCCGCCTGCTGCGAGGCCGATGTCGCGATCAAGACTCCGTCCTGCTCGTCGCCGGATTTTCTGGATGTCGTGATGGATGCGTGCGTCCGGAACGAGGTCCGGCTGATCGTTCCGACGATCGATCCCGAACTGATCCTCTATAGCCGCAGGCGCGACGATTTCGCGCGCCGCGGCATGACGGTGGCGGTCTCTGCGGAAGCCGTGGTCGATCTGGCGCGGGACAAGCTGTTGACGGCGAACTGGCTGCTCCAGCGCGGTTTCGCGACCCCGGCCACCATCGGCGTTGACGCGCTGCGCCGGGCGCCCTCGTCGATCGCATGGCCTTTGATGATGAAGCCGAAGGCGGGCAGCGCTTCAAAGGGAATCTATATCGCCGAGTCGGTCGACGACCTTCGCGATCCCCAATTCGACGATGCTTATGTCGCGCAGACTCTGCTCAGCGGACGGGAATATACGACCAATATCTTTTTCGACCAGGCCGGGGTGCTGCGCGCGGCGGTCCCCCATCTTCGCTATGAGGTGCGCGGCGGCGAAGTGTCGAAGGGAGAGACGGAAAGAAACGCGGCGCTGATCGCCATCGCCGAGGAACTGGGCCGGAATCTGGTGGGGGCGCGCGGCGCGCTTTGCTTTCAATCCATCATCAGCGCCGATGGCGAAGCTTCGCTGTTCGAGATCAATGCCCGTTTCGGCGGCGGCTATCCGCTGGCCCATCATGCCGGCGCACCGTTCGCCAAATGGCTGCTTGCGGAATGCCTCGGTGCGCCCGTCGATTATCATCACGAATGGACATCGGGCTTGCGCATGCTGCGCTATGACGCGGCGCATTTCATCAAGATCGAATCCAACTGACAAAGGCAAAAGAGATTATGGAACAAGCGAAGATCCATCAGGATTACTACAAGTTCAGCGAATATGTCTCGCTCGACCGTTTCAACACCTACTGGTTCCAAATCAACGAGGTTCTGGATCTCCAGCCCAAAAGCGTTGCCGAGATCGGGGTCGGAACCGGCGTGGTGAAATATCTGGTCGAGGGGTTCGGGGTGCCGGTCACGACGATCGACATCAATGAGAATCTGAACCCCGACGTGGTGGCGCCGATCACGGCCGCAGCGTCAGCGTTGAAAGGCCAGACCTTCGACGTCGTGCTATGTTCGCGGGTTTTCCACCATATTCCGTTCGCGGACGTGGAAAGCGCGCTGGAGAATATCCAGAAGCTGTCGAGCAATTATGCGGTGCTGGTTCTCGCCGCGGAGGATTTCCGTATCTATACGGCGCTGCGCCTGACGTCGAAGCGCGAAAAATTCTTTTCTCTTCCTATCCCTTTATTCTTGAAGCGCTTGATATTGAAAGCGACAAAAGCAAGCTCAAGCTATTATTACAATATATGGAAAGTCAATTCCTCTTCCGACACGCGAAAATCGCATGTCGATGCTCTTATCGAGAAGAGATTCTCGATCATCAAATCCTATCCCGTCCCGAAAAATCACGGGCATATAATATATATTCTCAAGAAGAAGTGATGTCTCTTCATCAAAGCTGGTAAATAGCATGCTGAACACGCCTTTTGCTCCTTGGCCGAGCTTCACCCAGGAGGAGGCGGACGCTGTGTCCGCCGTCATCCTCTCAAACCGCGTCAACTATTGGACCGGCGAGCAGTGCCGCGCTTTCGAGCAGGCTTTCGCGGACTGGACGGGCAGCGCCCACGCCATTGCGCTCGCCAACGGCACGGTCGCGCTCGACCTGGCGCTCCACGGCCTTGGCATCGGCGCGGTAAACGGCGGGGCGGTGAGCGACGAGGTGATCGTCACGCCGCGCACTTTTATTGCCTCGGCAAGCTGCGTCGCCAATGCCGGTGCTGTGCCGGTCTTTGCCGACGTGGACCTGGAGAGCGGCAATCTCTCGGCCGAGACCATCGCCGCCGTGCTGACACCCCGCACGAAGGCCGTCATCATCGTCCATCTCGCCGGCTGGCCGGCCGACATGGACCCGATCATGGCGCTCGCCCGCGCGCATGGCGTCAAGGTGATCGAGGATTGCGCGCAGGCGCACGGCGGGCGTTACAAGGGCCGCAGCGTCGGCACGATCGGGGATGTCGGGGCCTGGTCCTTTTGCCAGGACAAGATCATGACGACCGGCGGCGAAGGCGGTATGGTCACATGCAATGATCGCGATCTTTGGTCGCGCATGTGGTCCTTCAAGGATCATGGAAAAAGCTGGGAAGCGGTCTATCAGCGCGACCATCCGCCGGGATTTCGCTGGTTGCACGAAAGCATCGGGACGAATTGGCGTATGCTCGAGATGCAGGCTGCGATCGGCCTCGTCCAACTGGGGCGCATGGCGGACTGGACCGCAGCACGAACGCGCAACGCGGCTGTTCTTTATGACATATTGGCGCCTTTCTCGGGCCCCGATGGCTGCCTTCGCGTGCCGCGATTGAACAGCGCGGAAGGCAGCGTTCACGCCGAATATAAATTCTATGCCTATGTGCGGCCCGACAGGCTGGCGGATGGTTGGGATCGCGACCGCATCATTGCGGAAATCAATGCGCGCGGCGTCCCTTGTTTCCAGGGCAGTTGTTCGGAAGTCTATCTCGAAAAGGCCTTCGACGGCACGGGCGCAAGGCCTGCGCAGCGGATGCCCGCCGCCCGCCAATTGGGGGACACCAGCCTGATGTGGCTCGTCCATCCGACGCTGACTGACGAACAGATGCAGGTGGCAGCAAAAGAAACCTATGCCGTCATGGCCGCTGCCAGCGCTTGATCCAAATCCTTGCGGGGCGAGTTGCGGCTATCCTTCACCGGCACTCAGCCGCTCGCCCCATCCCGCGTCGGGAAGGAATTCGGGAACCAGCCGATAGATGATCTGCACCGCGGCCGTGCTGTCGCCGTTGACGCGGATTTCCGTATCGAGAATCTGCAATTCGCGATCGAGATCCTCCCAATGCAGCATCCCTTCGCGGGCGCGCATGATCCGCGGGTGTTTGGTTTCCTGAGGATTGTCGCCGATCAGCAGCTCTTCATAAAGCTTCTCGCCGGGGCGAAGTCCTGTCTCGATAATCTGAATATCGCCCTCGGGGTTTTCGGCCGTGCGCACGCTCAGTCCCGATAGATGGATCATGCTGGTGGCGAGATCGAAAATCTTGACCGGTTCGCCCATGTCGAGCACGAACACTTCGCCCCCCTTGGCCATCGCGCTTGCCTGGATCACCAACTGCGCGGCTTCGGGGATGGTCATGAAATAACGCGTGATTTCGCGGTGCGTGACCGTGACGGGACCACCGGCCGCGATTTGCGCCTTGAAGCGCGGCACGACCGAGCCGCTCGACCCCAGAACGTTGCCGAAGCGGACCATGCTGAACACAGTGGTCGCCCCCGGCTGTGCTGCGCGTGCTTGAAGGATGAGTTCACACACGCGCTTCGAGGCACCCATGACATTCGTCGGACGGACGGCTTTGTCCGTGCTGATCAGAATGAAGTTGGAGACTTTCGCCGCTTCGGCTGCGGCGACGCTATGCAGCGTGCCCATGATGTTGTTGCGAAGACCGGAGAGAGGGTTGGCCTCGACCAGCGGCACATGCTTATAGGCAGCGGCGTGGAACACCGTGTCGGGCCTATGCTGCTTGTAGATGCGGTGCATCGATGAACGTTCCGACGCATTCGCCAACTCGAGCGCCAGTGGCACGTTGATTTCGAGTTCGTGCATCAATTCGATCAGTTCCTGCTCCATCGCGTAAAGCGCATATTCGGACTGTTCGAGCAGAACGAGGCGCGTCGGGCGGCACTGGATGATCTGGCGGCACAATTCGCTGCCTATCGAACCACCGGCGCCCGAGACCAGAACCACCTTTCCGGCCGTCGTCTTGCTCATCAGCAATTCGTTCGCTGCGACGGTTTCGCGGCCGAGAAGCTCTTCGATCTGCACTTCGCGCAGATCGTTGACGGTAACCGAGCCCTCGATGATACCGGTCAGATTGGGGAGCGAGCGGACGAAAACCACCTTGTCCTGCAATGTCTCGACGATCTCGCGCCGCCGCGCGCGCGATGCGCTCGGAATCGCAAGCAGCACCTCGTCGACGGGGTTATCCGCGAGTATCTCTGCCAAGCGATTGGCACCAAAGACCGGCACGCCGTCGAGGCGCTGGCCATCGAGCCGCAAATCATCGTCGACAAATCCGACCAGCAACACTTGCGGTTCGTGGCGAAGCGACAGCGCAAGTTGCTGCCCTGCGCGGCCGGCTCCGTAAACGAGCACGCGGCGAACATCGACCGACACGACCTTGAAGAGGTCGAGCAGCACGAACCGGATCGCGATGCGGCTCGATCCGAGCAGGAGCAGGAAGATGATGGGGTGCAGGACGCAGAGCGTTCTTGGAACCGAAGGGAGCCGAAACACCACGCAGACGACGAAGAGGGGGAGCGTCAGGACGGCGCAGGCGATCGCCAGATCAGCAATTGTCCTCGCGCCGGAAAAGCGGATCAATGAGCGATAGACGCCGACCTTCCACGCGATGGGATACCAGAGCAATAGCGTCACCACAGCGAAGGTCGCGATGGGGAACGAAAACAGATCCCACACGCCAAGGCGGAGTGAAAAAGCGATCCATACTGCCGCTATACACAGAAAGCCGTCGATAGCGCCCGCTGAGAGTTGGCGCTGGATGCGCGGACGGTCGGCCAAAAAGGACAGGATTCGCGCGCGCAAGTCGCGCCAATAATCATCGCTCGGCATTCTCATTCTATCGCCAACGCTTTCTATGGTCATCGTGCTCGGCGAGGATTGACGTGCAGATTGCAGAAAATTCCCCCGACACAACCGCGTTCATTCGGCCGAATTTTCGACGGTCGCATAAACGAAAACATAAGATTATTCAATGTTAACTGGTGCAACCGCCCCATGGCAAAAGGCCTCCCGCAGGCCAGTATAACTCGCGGCGACCGATATCGATCCCAGTCCATGTGCACAGGAAAAAATCGTGAGCCCTGGTCGCTCCGAACCGGATTAGGAACCGTCGGCACACCGCGCTGTGATCGGGATCATAGCCCGATGACCCCTTACCGTTGCCGAAGCGTTGTCCGGCTTCGCTGTCGATCGCCATCGACGGCAACTGCTTTGGCGCCAGCGCGCGGTCCGAAAGCAACGCAGCGGATGACGACGCGCCTCAACTATGGAAGATCGGAAGCCGCCAAGATCGTCGTCAAAAGCCTTCGGGATTGTTCGACTGCCATTGCCACGAACTCGCGCACATGGCGTCGATCCCGAGCTTGGCGTTCCAGCGGAGCAAATCCGCCGCTTTTGTCGTCGCTGCATAGCTGCTGGCGACGTCGCCTGCGCGGCGTGCCACGATTTCGGTGGCGAGAGAATGCCCGCACGCACGTTCATAAGCGGCGATAAGCTCTTTGACCGTGATCCCCCGGCCGGTGCCGATATTGACCGCTTCGCACCCGGCCGCGCGCACCGCATGTTCGAGCGCGGCAAGATGGGCGTCGGCAAGGTCGACGACATGGATATAATCGCGCTCGCCAGTGCCGTCGCGCGTCTCATAATCGTCGCCGAAGATCGACAGCTTGTCGCGGCGCCCCACAGCTACCTGCGCGACGAAGGGCATCAGATTGTTGGGGATGCCCTGGGGATTCTCGCCGATCCGGCCCGATTCATGCGCGCCGACCGGATTGAAATAGCGCAGCAATATGGCCGAACCGCCGGGAGTCGCGCGCACCCAGTCGGAGATCACGCCCTCGGCCATCGCCTTGGTGCGGCCATAGGGGTTGGTCGGCGCGATGGGATGGTCTTCGTCGAAGGGCAGATAATGGGCCTCGCCATACACCGTGGCGGAGGAGGAAAAGACGATGCGCCGGCATCCCGCGGCGTCCATCGCGCCGAGCAGGTTCATCGTTCCGCTGACGTTGGTCCGATAATAAAGCAGCGGAACATCGTTCGATTCCCCGACGGCCTTTAAACCGGCGAAATGGATCACGGCATCGGGCGCGAAGGCGGTCACCGCGCGCGTCAGCGCGTCGTCGTCGCAAATATCGGCTTCGACCACGGCCAGGTCGCGATTGGTGAGCTGGCGCACCCGCGCGAGCGCGATCGGCGAGCTGTTGCAATAATTGTCGAAGACGCAGACCTCGTGGCCCGCGGACAGCAACTGGACGAGCGTATGGCTGCCGATATAGCCCGCTCCGCCGGTAACGAAGACTTTCATGCCCGCTCCTGTGCCGACGCGCCGGCCGAAGATCAACCGGGTTCGTCGAGCGCTGTGTGCCATGGTTTGGAAAACAGCGCGTT
This sequence comes from Sphingopyxis lindanitolerans, assembly GCF_002993885.1. Classification (NCBI taxonomy): domain Bacteria; kingdom Pseudomonadati; phylum Pseudomonadota; class Alphaproteobacteria; order Sphingomonadales; family Sphingopyxidaceae; genus Sphingopyxis; species Sphingopyxis lindanitolerans. Next base: position 445,124 of record NZ_CM009578.1, on the reverse strand, counting down.
AATCGATCGGTGGGCGTCTTCGCGGATGGCGGCATGCAAGAGCCCATCGGACGCTTGCAATCGTGGCGGCCGCACTCGACATAGGCGCGATGGATATTGCATTCGACAATAGTTTCCACGCCGCGATGGAAGGCTTCTACGCCCCGGCGGAAGCGGCGAAGCCGTCGATGCCGACGTTGCTCGCCTTCAACCATGCGCTCGCGGAACGGCTCGGGATCGACGTCGCGGGCGTGCGCGACGAGACGATCGCGTCCCTATTTTCGGGGCAGGAGCTTCCGGGCGGCGCGAATCCGCTCGCACTCGCCTATGCGGGGCACCAGTTCGGCCATTTTTCGCCGCAGCTTGGCGACGGACGCGCGCTGCTGCTCGGCGAAATCGTCGCGCCCGACGGCGCGCGCTTCGATCTGCAATTGAAAGGGTCGGGGCCGACGCCTTTCTCGCGCAACGGCGACGGCAAGGCGGCGATCGGCCCGGTGCTGCGCGAATTCCTTGTCTCGGAAGCGATGGCGGCGATGGGGGTGCCGACGACGCGGGCGCTCGCGGCCGTTGCGACCGGCGATCGCGTCCAGCGCGAACGCGCGCATCCCGGCGCGGTGTTGACCCGCATCGCGAGTAGCCATATCCGCGTCGGCACCTTTCAGTTCTTTGCCGCGCATTTCGGCGCCGACCATGTCGTCCAGCTCTCCGACTACAGCATCCGCCGCCATTTCCCCGATCTCGTCGAGGCGCCGAATCCGCATCTTGCATTGCTCGACCGGGTGATCGGGTTGCAATGCGACCTCGTCGCGCACTGGCTGGGCGTGGGTTTCATTCACGGCGTGATGAACACCGACAATGTCGCGATCTCGGGCGAGACGATCGATTATGGCCCGTGCGCCTTCATGGACCGCTTTGCCGCCAACACCGTCTTCAGCTCGATCGATGCCAATGGCCGCTATGCCTATGGCCGCCAGCCGCAGATCCTGCACTGGAACATGGCGCGCTTCGCCGAGGCGTTGCTTCCCGCGATCCACAAGGTAGATGCCGCCGATGTCGAGGCGGCGAAGGCGCTGGTCGCCGAGGTTCCGGGCCGTTTCGCCGCCGTCTGGGCGGCGCGGATGCGGCAAAAGCTGGGGCTGACCGAGGCGCACGACGGCGATACCGCGCTGTTCGACACGCTCTTTGCCGAACTGGAGCGTCACCAGGTCGATTTCACCCTATTCTTTCGCGGCCTGGCGAGGATGTTGCACGGCGACGGCGCCGACCTCGAAGCGCAATTGCCCGATGCCGACGCGATGGTACCGTGGATCGCCGACTGGTGGGCGCGGCTGGCGCGCGAAACCGACGCGCCGCTGAATCGCGCCGAAGCGATGGACGCGGTGAATCCGCTCTATATCCCGCGCAACCACTTGGTCGAGGCGGCGCTGGGCGCGGCCGAGGCGGGCGATCTCACCTCATGGCTCGAACTGCTCAATGTGGTGCGCAACCCCTATGTCCGACGCCCCGAATGGGCGCTGTTCGAGGGGGCGGCGCCGGCCGAATTCGGTCCATACAAGACCTTTTGCGGCACCTGACGCCGCCGTTCCGGTTGAGCCCGCGCGCCGCAGTTGCTAGGGACGCGCCGATACCCACCAGAGGACAGATCATTGCCCCCAGCCAGAGCCGAGCGGGCGTCGCCCGTCAAGATCGCCGTCGTCGGAACCGGCTATGTCGGCATATCGAACGCCGTCCTGCTCGCGCAGCACAACCGGGTGGTCGCGCTCGACATCGACGCGCGCAAGGTCGACCTGATCAACGCGAAGACCTCGCCGATCGCCGACCCCGAAATCGAGGATTATCTGGCGAACAAGCCGCTCGATCTGCTCGCGACCACTGACCGCGCGCGCGCTTATGACGGCGCCGACTTCGTTATCGTCGCGACGCCGACCGATTACGACCCCGACACCAATTATTTCAACACGAGCACGGTCGAGGCGGTGATCGCCGACGCCCTGAAAATGGCGCCGGGCGCGCTGGTGATCGTCAAATCGACGGTGCCTGTCGGCTTCACCGACCGGATGCGGGCCGAACTCGGCAGCGACGCCATCGTCTTCTCGCCCGAATTCCTGCGCGAAGGCCGCGCGCTTTATGACAATCTCCACCCCTCGCGGATCATCGTCGGCAATACTCACCCGCGCGCCGACGCCTTCGCGCGGCTCCTGCTCGATGCCTCGCTGAAGCCCGAGGCGGCGATCCTTCAGACCGGCAATACCGAGGCCGAGGCGATCAAGCTGTTCGCCAACACCTATCTCGCGATGCGCGTCGCCTTCTTCAACGAACTCGACACCTATGCCGCGACGCACGGGGTCGATTCGCGGCAGGTGATCGAGGGTGTGTGCCTCGATCCCCGGATCGGCGGATTCTATAATAATCCATCCTTCGGCTATGGCGGCTATTGCCTCCCCAAGGACACCAAGCAGATGCTGGCGAATTACAAGGAGGTGCCGCAGAATCTGATCGCGGCGATCGTTTCGTCGAACACGACGCGCAAGGATTTCATCGCGGCGGAAATCATCAAGCGGAACCCGCGCGTCGTCGGCATCCATCGGCTGGCGATGAAGGCGGGGTCCGACAATTTCCGCGCCAGCAGCATCCTGGGCGTGATGAAACGGGTCAAGGCCAAGGGGATCGAGGTGATCGTCTATGAACCGCTGATCGAGGAGGCGCGATTGTTCAATTCGCGCGTCGTCGGTGACCTTGCCGCCTTCAAGGCCGAGGCCGACATCATCATCGCCAACCGGGTGACTGACGATCTCGCCGACGTCGCGGACAAGGTCTACAGCCGCGACCTGTTCGGCGCCGATAGCTGACCCCGGCTCCGCTGGCTCGCGCTCGACGGGGAACTGTCCCATTGTCGGAGAGTTGGCTGGGGAAAGGGGAGAATCGGGTTGCACAGCGATTGTTCGCCAGCCACAAGTGCGCATCGGCCGGGAAAAGATGCGTCATATTGAAAAGCCTTGCGAATTCACTGATGCCTCGCCGACCCGGCGTCGGCGGCTGCTGATCCTGTCGGCCTCGCTGTTCGGCCTCGCCTGGACGAGCGTCGCCGCCGCCCAGCAAGCCGATCCGCTGGTGCTTGCCACGCCCCCGGACGAACCGGCGGCGCCCAAGCCCGAAAGCCTGCCCGACATTGCCGTGCCGACTCCGCCGCCGCCCGAGGTGCAACTGCCCGAGGTCGCGCCGATCATCTCCGACGAGGAGTTCAAGGCCGCGATCCCCGCGATCAGCGCCGAGGACGATCCCGAGCTCGACAAACCGCTCGAATCGATCGCCGAGTTCGAGCAGCGGCAGGCCGAAGCGGCGAAAGCCAAGGATGCCGGGACGCCGACCGCGACTCCCGCGACGGTCACCGCGGACGTCCCGCAGGTCGACGGCACGCCGGTTCCCGCGCTCGCTGACGGCGACACCGTCGAGGCGATCGGCGATGCGCCGATCCGCGATGCCGAGCTCGCCGCGCCCTTGCCGCCGCTCGACAGCTTCGACGTTACCCCGGTCGAATTTGCCGAGCCTGAAGATGCGAGCGAGGCCCGCGCCATCAGCTATGCGGTGAAGGTCAACGGGCTGGCAGCGCCCGACGACGACAGTGACGCCGATCTCGCCGACCTGTTCGGCGATCTGTCAGCGCTCTACGACGGCGACGGCAAGGCCGATAATTTTGCGATGCTGCGCGCGCGGCTCAGCGCCGATTCCGAGCTGATGTCGCGCATCCTCGCGTCCGAAGGCTATTATGACGCCGCCGTCGAAACGCGCATCGATCGCGGCGAGACGGAACCAAGCGCCAGTAGCGCGGCGGCCCGCAATCGGTCGATCACCGCGGTCATCGATGTGAAACCCGGAACGCGCTACACTTTCTCCGACATCGTCATCGACGCGAAGCCGACGGTGCCGCCGGGGTTGATCCACGACAATTTCCCGCTCGCGGTCGGCGAGCCTATCGTCGCGCAGCGGGTGCAGGGCGCTGAAGCCGCGATCGCGCTTAAACTGCCGCAGGAAGGCTATCCCTTCGCCAAGGTTGGGCAGCGCGACATCTTGCTCGATGGCGACACCGGCGAAGGGCTTTATACACTCCCCGTCGATATCGGCTCCCGCGGCCGCTTCGGCGGGATCGAGACGACCGGCAAACTGGCTTTCGATGCCGAGCATGTCGGTGTCCTCGCGCGCTTCAAGCGCGGCGAGCTTTACGACAGTCGCAAGGTCGATGACCTGCGGCAGGCGCTCGTCGCGACGGGGCTGTTCGCGACGGTCGCGGTCGAGCCGCAGCCGACGGGGCAGGATGCGGGCGACGATAGTGAATATGTGACGATGCTCGTCACCCAGCAAGCAGGGCCGCCGCGCACGATCGCGGCGAATGCGGGCTATGGCACGGGGCAGGGGATTCGCCTCGAGGGGAGTTGGACGCACCGAAACTTCTTCCCGCCCGAAGGTGCGCTGATCGGCCGCAGCGTGATCGGCACCAAGGAACAGTCGCTGGGCGTGACGATGCGCCGTTCCAACGCCGGGCAGCGCGACCGGACGTTCGAGCTGGTCACCGAGGCGACCCGGAGCCGTTACAATGCGTTCAACGCGATCACCGGCCGCGTCGCGGCGCGCATCAGCTATGATTCGACGCCGATCTGGCAGAAGAAGCTGACCTATGCCTTCGGTGCCGAACTGATTGCAACGCGCGAGGATGATTATGATTTCACGCTCGGCCAGCGCGTCAATGATTTCTATACCATCATCGGCCTGAGCGGGCAGGTTGGAATCGACCGCACCGACAGCCTGCTCGATCCGACCAAGGGATTCCGCCTGCTCGCTCGGGTCGAGCCCGAAGGCTCGCTTGCCGGCAGCTTCTCTCCCTATGGGCGGGCGCAGGTCGATGCGAGCGGCTATTATCCGGTGACCGACAGCATCGTGCTGGCGGGCCGGGTGCGCGTCGGGTCGATCGTCGGCGCGGCGCGCGAGCGGCTCGCACCGTCGCGGCGCTTCTATGCCGGCGGCGGCGGGTCGGTGCGCGGCTTCGGCTATCAGGAACTCGGCCCGAAGGATCCGAACAACGATCCGATCGGCGGGCGCAGCCTCAATGAAGCGGCGGTCGAGGCGCGCTATCGCTTTGGCAACTACGGGATCGTCGGCTTTGTCGACGCGGGGCAAGTCTATCGCGGCTCGACGCCCGATTTTTCGGGCCTGCGCTTCGGCGCGGGAATCGGCGGGCGTTTCTATACCAATTTCGGCCCGATGCGGCTCGACATCGCGACGCCGATCGACCGGCAGCCGGGTGAGGCGCGCGTCACCGTCTATGTTTCGATCGGCCAGGCCTTCTGATGGCGGAGGAAACGGCCAGCGCGACCGAAAGCAAAAAGGCGGCGGCGAGGCCGTCGCTGTCGATCCGGGTCGCCAAGGGGGTGGGCGCCGCGTTGCTCGGCCTCTTCGCGCTGATCGCGCTTTTTCTCGTCGGGCTGAACAGCGACGCCGGACGGCGCTTCGTCGCGACGCAGATCGAAAAATATGAGTTTAAGAACGGGATGAAGATCGGCATCGGCCGGCTCGACGGATCCTTGTTCAGCGAGATGGTGGTGCGCAATTTCACCCTCTCCGATCCGAAGGGCGTCTTTGTGCGCTCGCCCGAAGTGCGGATCGACTGGCGGCCGTTCGCTTATCTGAACAATCATATCGATGTCCGCTCGGCGACCGCGAAGACATTGGTGGTCGAGAAACTGCCGGCTTTCAAGCCGGTGCCCGACACTGGCGAGCCGCTGCTGCCCGATATCGACATCGACGTGCGGACGCTGCGAATCGACCGGCTGGTCTTCGAGCCCGCGATCACGGGCGAGCGACAGGTCGCGACGCTGAGCGGCAAGATCGCGATCGCCGATCGCCGCGCGCAGGTGAGCGGACACGCCGAGACGATCGGAAGCAAGACGAAGGGCGACAGGCTGGCGCTGCTGCTCGACGCGGTGCCCGACAAAAACCGGCTGGCGATGACGCTCGACCTCAACGCACCGCAGGGCGGCGTGCTCGCGGCGATGGGCGGGTATAAGCAGCCGCTGACCGCCAAGCTCAGCGGGCGCGGCGACTGGAAGCGCTGGGACGGTTCGCTGGCGGCCAACCTCGGCGCCGCGCCGCTCGCCCGGCTGGCGCTGACCGGGCGCGACGGGACGTTTGCGGTCAAGGGCACGACGCAGGCGTCGCGGCTGTTCGCCGCAGGGCCGGTCGCCTCGCTGCTGAGCCGCGAGACCGCGGTCGACGTCACCGCGCGGCTCGACAAGCGCAAGGCCGACCTCGACGGGCGGCTGTCGTCGGATGCGTTCCGCCTCGGCATCAGCGGCGGCGTCGATCTGGGTGAGAGCCGCTATAACGCGCTCAATCTCGCCTTCGTGCTGCTACGCCCCGACGCGCTCGCCCCGAACCTGCGCGGCAATGGCCTGCGCGCCACCGCGAAACTCGACGGCGCATTCGGCCTGCCGACGGTCGAGTATCAGGCGAACGCCAATGCCCTCGTCGTCAATGATATCATCGTCGAGACGCTGAGCCTCGCAGGCAGGGCGCGGGTCGATGCCGACCAGATATATATTCCCGTCGCGGGCCGCGTTGCGCGGATTCGCGGGCTCGACACCGTCGCGGGCGGGACGCTGGCGCAGGTGCGGCTCGACGGCGATCTCGCGTACAAGGATGGGCGCATCCTCAGCGACAATCTGCGCCTGCGCTCGCCGCGCATCGACGCGAAGGCGATCGTGATTGCCGACCTGAACAAGGGTTTCTACACCGGCGCGATCGACGGGCGGGTCAATGATTATCGGATCGAGAGTGTCGGCCTGTTCGACATCGACACCAACGCCGACCTGAAGACCGCGCCGCGCGGCGGGTTCGAGATCGTCGGCAAGGTGCGCGCGCGATCGACGCGACTGTTCAATTCGGGGGTGCGCGATTTCCTGGGGGGCAATGCGACCCTGAGCAGCGACGTGCGCTACGGCACCGACGGGATCACTCGCTTCGCTAATTTGCGGCTCGCCGCGCCGCGCTTGCGCGTTACCGGCGGGCAGGGGAGCTATGCACCGAACGGGCAGATTCAACTCGCGGCGCGCGCGCATTCGACCGACTATGGTCCCGTCGGCGTCCAGCTTGCGGGAACGATCAGCGATCCGCGCGCGGTGGTCACCGCCGACCGGCCGGGGCTCGGCATCGGGCTCGCCAATCTGGTCGCGAAGATCAACGGCGCGCCGAACGGCTATCGCCTCGCCGCCACCGGCGACACCGACTATGGCCCGCTCGCCGCCGACGTCGTGTTGCTGACCGCCGCCGGGCCGCTGACGATCGATATCGAGCGCGGCGACCTGTCGGGGATCGGCTTCCACGGTCGGCTGGTGAAGAGCGCCGCGGGCCCGTTCGAGGGACGGCTCGACGCATCGGGCCAGGGGCTGGGCGGGCTCGTCCGGCTGAGCGGCAAGGGGCCATATCAGGCGGCGGCGATCAATGTGCGCGCGAACCATGTCGTGCTGCCCGGCGCCGCGAAGCTCGCGGTCGGGTCGGCGATCATCGACGCCGACGTCATCCTCTATGACCAGCCGCATATCGTCGCCGACATCCAGATCGCCGACACCCAGATCCGCAGTTACGACATCGCGGTCGGCCGCGTGAAGATCGATTATGCGGGCGGACGTGGCCGGGCGCAGGCGCTTGTCGAGGGTGAGAGCGGTGTGCCCTTCCGTATCGCCGCCAACGCCGATTTGCAGCCCGACCTGTGGCGCGCGTCGGTACAGGGCCGCGCGACCGGGGTCAATTTCCGCACCACCTCGCCGGCGCGGATCATCCCGCACGGCGACAGCTATGAGTTGATGCCGACGACGATCGATCTCGGCCGCGGCAGCCGCGCGCGCATCGCGGGGCGCTTTGGCGAGGGGATCATGCTCCAGAGCCGGCTCGACCGCGCGAACATGGCCGTCGTCAATGCGATCTATCCCGGCCTCGGCCTCGGCGGGCGCGCGACCGGCAGCATCGATTTCGCGCAGGCCAACGCCGATGCCTTTCCGCGCGCCGACGCGCGGCTGACGATCACCGACTTCACGCGCACCACCGCCGCGACGGTCAGCCAGCCGGTCGATATCAATTTCGCGGGCAAGCTGTTGAGCGATGGCGGTGAGGCGCGCGCCGTGGTCCGCAAGCGCGGCAGCGTGATCGGGCGATTGCAGGCTTCGCTGCGCCCGCTCGGGCCGGGGGCGGGCGATTGGACCGAACGGTTGCGCGCCGCACCGCTCAGCGGCGGGCTGCGTTACAATGGCCCCGCCGACACGCTCTATTCCTTCGCCGGCCCCGCCAATCAGGGGATATCGGGGCCGATCGCGGTCGCCGCCGATTTCAGCTGTCAGCTCAGCGATCCGTGCCTTAACGGCGTGATCCGCGGCAATGGCATGACTTATGAGAATCAGGCCTTTGGCACGCGGCTGACGAATATGGTCGTCAACGGGCGTTTTGCGGGCAATCGGTTGGAGATCGAGAAACTCACCGCGACCGCGGGCGACGGCAGCGTGCAGGCGACGGGCTATGTCAGCCTGTCGCAGGCCGACGGCTATCCGATGAACCTCACCGCGACGCTCGACAATGCGCGGCTCGCGCGGAGCGAGAATATCGCGGCGCGCGCGACGGGCACGCTGACGCTCGAAAAGGTCGCGGGGCAGGCCGCGCTGCTGTCGGGCGACCTCAAGCTGCCCGAAACGCGCTATCGCATCGTGCGCGAAGGCGCGGCGGCGGTGCCGGTGCTGACCGGCGTGCGGCGCAAGGCGCCGACGGGACGGCGGCGGATCAGCGGCGACGGGCTCGCGGCGGTCGGCGGCAGCCTGTTCGACCTGATCCGCCTCGATATCCGCTTGCGCGCGGGCGACCAGATCCATGTCACCGGCATGGGCCTCGAGTCCGAATGGCAGGCCGACGTCCAGCTCAAGGGCACGACGCTCGATCCGCGCGTCACCGGGCAGATCGACCTCGTGCGCGGAACGCTGAGTTTTGCGGGGCGGTCGTTCGATCTGGAGGAAGGGCGGGTGACCTTCCCGACCGGCGATGCCTATGATCCGGCGCTGCAATTGCTCGCGAGCGACACTTTCGACAATGTGACGGTGTCGGTGAATGTGTCGGGCCGTGCGAGCAACCCGCAGGTCAGTTTCTCGAGCGTACCGGGTTTGCCGCAGGACGAAATCGTCTCGCGCATCCTGTTCGGCGATTCGATCACCTCGCTGTCGCCGCTCCAGGCGGTGCAGCTTGCCGCCTCGCTCAACACGCTGAGCAGCGGCGGCGGCGGTCTGAACCCGCTCGGCGCCTTGCAATCGGCGGCCGGGATCGACCGCCTGCGCGTCCTTGGTCCCGACGACACGACGGGCCGCGGCACCGCGCTGGCTGCGGGGCAATATATCACTAAGGATATCTATCTGGAGGTGATCACCGATGCGCGTGGCTATACCGCGACCCAACTCGAGATCAGCCTGACGCGCGCGCTGTCGCTGCTCAGCCAGGCGGGCGGATCGGGCCAGACCAATTTCAGCATCCGCTATCGCAAGGATTATTGATGCGGCGCGTCGCTTTCTTGCTGCTGCCGCTGCTGCTTACCGCCTGCCATCAGGAGCCCGACTTCGACGATCGCTACGACAAGGCGGCGAAGGAGATCGAGACGCGCGCCAAGGCGATGGACGCCGATGTCGCGGAAGCCGAAAAGGCCGCCGCTGCGAGCGACGCCGAACCGAAACCCTTGCCAGCATCCGCGAGGCCCGCTAACGCGCCTCCGTCATCTGGGGAGTAGCCAGCCGTCCTTCGGGACGGGCCATCGCGTCAACATACTCGGTCGAGAGGCCGTGGTGCGGTGGAAACGGGATACCGTTTGGGCGAGACCAATGGCATCGAACCTTCTGCCCGGGCCGGGCGGCAAGGCGCGATGTCCGTTGGAGTTCGCTCGCCGCCCGGCCCCGGAGTTTGTTCATGGAAGCCCTGTTTACCTCGACCGCCGTCGTTGCGCTCGCCGAGATCGGCGACAAGACGCAACTGCTCGCGATTCTGCTCGCGACACGTTTTAACCGGCCGGTGCCGATCATCCTCGGCATATTCTTCGCGACGATCGCCAATCATGCGCTCGCGGCGCTGCTCGGCGCGTCGGCAGCGGCGTTTCTCGACAGCCCGGTCTTTCGCTACGCGATCGGCCTGTCGTTCGTCGCGATGGCGGCGTGGACGCTGATCCCCGACAAGTTCGAGGATGACGACACGCCGAAGCCGCGTTTCGGGGCGTTCCTGACGACGCTGGTTGCCTTCTTCCTGGTCGAGATGGGCGACAAGACGCAGATCGCGACGATCGCGCTCGGCGCCCAATATCATAATGTCGTCGCGGTCACGACGGGGACAACGCTGGGGATGATGATTGCGAACGTCCCGGCGATCTTCCTCGGCAACGAGCTGCTGAAGCGCGTCGACCTCAAGAAGGTGCGGATGGTCGCGGCGGCACTGTTCCTCGTCATCGGCCTGTGGGTGCTCGCGCAGACTGCGGGTTGGGTCGGCTAGCGCACCTTCATTCGGCTTCGGTGCTCAGGCCAAGTTCGGGGATGCCGATCGACCGCCTGCCGCCGAAGTCCGAGCGGACGACGATCGCGCCCTGTTTTTCCATATAGTCGACGAGCCGCCGGATACGGCCCGGCGAGCGCGTGCCATAGGCGCGGCCGAGCGCGTCGTCGTCGGGGCAGGGGCTGCCCTCGATCGCGGCGCGCGCAATCTGGACGAACGGGGCGAGCATGTCGTCGGGCAGTCGGTCTGCCGCGCTGAGGAGATCGCGCCATTTGTCGTCGGCAGGGTCGAAAATGCCGCCCTTGGCGAGCGCGAAGCGTTTGCGAAACTGCGTGAGGTCGAGCGGGACGCGGCCAAGCCGCTGCATCCGGCAGCGCACCGAGAAATCCTGATAGAGAAAAGATTCGGGATGAAAGGCGCAGTCGGAATCGGCGAGCATATCGTGCAGCGCCGCGATGATCGCGGGTTCGGGGTCGGGCGCGGCGACCTCGGGCAAAAGCGCGGTTTCGGCCGCGCTTGCGTCGGTGTCGTCGGCCTCCTGCTCGGCAAAGCGCTGGATCAGTTCGTGCGCGGCGATCGGTTTGGGGGCAGGGGGCGGGGTCGGCAGAGGCTGCGTTTCAAGCTCGGCGAACAGCATTGTGCGCATATCCTGTTGCCCGGCGCTGGGCAGGGGGAGCAGGCTGTGGGTTCCGGCGCGGGTCGCGGTCTTGGTCGCGCCGATCTTGACCGCGACCGGGCGCCGAGAGATCGCGGGGCCGAGCCCGAGGAAATGGCCGCGTTCGAGGTCGCGGATGGCCTCGGCCTGCCGCCGCTCCATGCCGAGCAGGTCGGCGGCGCGCGCCATGTCGATGTCGAGGAAGGTGCGCCCCATCAGGAAATTGCTCGCCTCGGCGGCGACATTCTTGGCGAGCTTGGCGAGCCGCTGGGTCGCGATCGCACCCGCAAGGCCGCGTTTGCGGCCGCGGCACATCAGGTTGGTCATCGCCGACAGGCTGGCGCGGCGGACGGTGTCGGAGACGTCGCCCGACGCGCTAGGCGCGAACATCTGCGCCTCGTCAACGACGACGAGGGCGGGAAACCAATGTTCGCGCGGGGCGTCGAACAACGCGTTCAGGAAGATAGCGGCGCAGCTCATCTGTGCCTCGATGTCGAGCGTGTCGAGCGCGACGATTACCGACGCGCGATGTTCGCGGATGCGCGCGCCCATCGCCGCGATCTCGCGCTCGCTATAATCGCCCGCGTTGACGACGATGTGGCTGTAACGGTCGGCGAGAGTGACGAAATCGCCCTCGGGATCGATCACGATCTGCTGGACGAGACCCGCGCTTTCCTCGAGCAGGCGGCGCAGCAGGTGCGATTTTCCCGAGCCCGAATTGCCCTGGACGAGCAGGCGCGTCGCCAGCAGTTCCTGCACATTGACGTGAACGGCGCTGCCCCGGTCGTCGGTTCCGATTTCGATGCTGCTGTCCACGCCGCGTGCCCTATCGGGCGGCCGACGGCTTGACAACCGGCGTGCCCGCCCGGAGGCTCGAAATTCGAGAGGATCGACGGTGATGACGGACAGGATAGCGCTGGTCGAGGCGGGCGGGACGAAATTCATCATCGGAGTCGCGCGCGGCGATCGCGCGATCGAGGCGCGCACGCGCATCGCGACGACGGCGCCCGACGAGACCATCGGCGCCGCGATCGACTGGCTACGTGCGGTCGGCGGCGATTATGCCGCGGTCGGCATCGCCTCGTTCGGCCCACTCGACCTCGATCCGGGGTCGCCGACCTGGGGCCAAATCACGCGGACCACCAAGCCCGGCTGGAGCGGCGCGGCGATGGCGGCGCCCTTTGCGCGCGCGCTCGGCTGTCCGGTCGCGATCGATACCGACGTCAACGGCGCCGCGCTCGCCGAATATCGCTGGGGCGCGGGGCGGGGGTGCGGTTCGGCGCTCTACCTGACCGTCGGGACCGGGATCGGCGGCGGCGCGGTGACCGGAGGGCGGCTGGTTCACGGCGTCTCGCATCCCGAGATGGGGCATATCCGCATGCCGCGCCACCTGGACGATTGGAGTTTCGGCGGCATCTGCCCTTTCCACGGCGATTGCCTCGAAGGGCTGGCGAGCGGTCCGGCGATCGAGGCGCGGTGGGGAGCGTCGCTTTCCTACCTGCCCGCGGAGCATCCGGCGCACGCCATCATCGCCTGGTATCTGGCGCAGGCGATCACCAGCTTTCGGGCGATTCTCGCGCCCGAACGGATCATCCTGGGCGGTGGCGTAATGAAGACGCCCGTGCTGCTTGATCGGATACGGGACGCGGCGGTGACGGCCGCGGGCGGATATTTCACGGGCGTTGCCGAAGAGATGATCGTGACGCCCGCGCTCGGCGGCGATGCTGGACTGCTTGGCGCGCTGGCCCTGACCGAGGTTGAAGGCAATCTGCGCGCCGTGGTCCGCGAAGGGCGGGGGTCTAATTTTGAGCCAGCCGCGCGAAATCCGTCGTCCGGTTGATATTGATGATCGGGCTGTCGGTTTCAACCGCCTGCGCCCCGATTGCGTCGGCCCAGGCGCGCATCGCGCGCGGTCCGTCCTTCTCCAGCCAGTCCGCGAGCCGGTCGGCGTCGGCGCTTGGCCAGATGCCGATGACCGGGCAGGCGCGGACAAAAGCGGCGCCGTCCGATCGGCAGAGTCGTTCGAGCAATCCTTCGGGAAGATGCGGCGTGTCGCAGGGCAGCGACAGCAGCCGCGTAAATCCTCGCTCGCGCGCCGCCGTCAGCGCGCCCGCCAGCCCGCCGAGCGGCCCCAGCCCGGCGCGCGGCCGGTCGGGCACGCTTGCGCAGGCGTCATGGGCGCGGCCCGCAACATAGATCGCCGCGCAACAGGGGGTAAGCGCCGCGATCGACCAGTCGATCAGCTTGCAGCCCCGGTACATTTCCTCGGCCTTGTCGCGGCCAAAGCGCGACGAGGCGCCGCCCGCGAGGACGACGCCCGCGATGGACGGCGCAGGCGTCAATCGATCGTCCGCGCCAGCTCGTGGTTGAGCCACAGCGCGACGAGCGTCCCGATCGCGCCCGACAACAGATAGGCGCCCGCCGCGATCAGCCCGAACTGGCTCGACAGCCACAGCGCGACCATCGGCGCGAAGCCCGCGCCGAACAGCCAGGCGAGGTCGGAGGTGAGCGCCGATCCGGTGTAGCGGTGGCGCGGGTCGAAATTCGACGACAGCGCCCCCGACGACTGGCCGAAGGAGAAACCGAGGAGGATGAAGCCGAGGACCATGAACGCGGCCTCGCCCGCCTCGCCCGCGCCGAGAAGCTGCGGCGCGAAGCCGCTGTAGGCCGCGATCGCGGCGGCGGTGACGCCGAGCAATGTGCGGCGCCCGAAGCGGTCGGCGAGATAGCCCGACGCGATGATCGCGAACACGCCGAAGACCGCGGCGACGGCCTCGATCATCAGGAAGCGCACCGGGGTTTCCTCGGTGAACAGGAACACCCACGACAGCGGGAATACGGTGACCATGTGAAAGAGGGCAAAGCTGGCGAGCGGGGCGAAGGCACCCATCGCGATGATCCGCCATTCGGAACGCAGCGTCTCGGTCAGTTTCGCGGGTTCGAGGTCGCGATCCTCGAACAATGCGGCATATTCGGGGGTCACGACGATGCGCAGCCGCGCGAACAGCGCGACGACGTTGATCGCGAAGGCGACGAAGAAGGGATAGCGCCAGCCCCAGTCGAGGAAATCCTGTGCCGGCAGCGCGGCGATCAGGAACATGAAGAGCAGGCTTGCGACGATCAGGCCGAGTGGCGCGCCCAATTGCGGGATCATCGCATACCAGCCGCGCTTGCCCTCGGGCGCGTTGATCGCAAGCAGCGAGGCGAGCCCGTCCCACGAGCCGCCGAGCGCGACGCCCTGACCCATGCGGAAGAGGGCGAGGAGCAGCGCGGCGCCGATGCCCGCCGTCTCATAGCCGGGCAGGAAGGCGATCGCGGCGGTTGAGCCGCCGAGCAGGAACAACGCGATCGTCAGCTTGGCGCCGCGGCCATAGACGCGGTCGATTCCCGAGAAGATCATCGTCCCCACCGGGCGGGCGAGGAAAGCGAGCGCGAAGATCGCGAACGACCAGAGCGTGCCCGTGAGCGGATCGAACTGGGGGAAGACCAGCTTGGGGAACACCAGCACCGACGCGATCGCAAAGACGAAAAAGTCGAAAAACTCCGACGTCCGCCCTATGATCACCCCGATCGCGATCTCGGCGGGTGAAATGCGATGATCGTCTTCGTAGAGCTCGCGGGCATCGCGTTCGGCCTGGGTGGTGGACGGCGCGGTTTCGGCAGACATAATGGGCGTCCTGCTGCTGGCGCCGCGAAAAGGAAATCCGGCGGCGCGAGTCGATCATAGGGCAAAAGCGCCCTTTATGAAATTGCCCCTGCGCGATCCGCGGCGGTCGCGGGATTGGACAAAATGTCCTATGTGCAGTGCAACAAAGGAGGCCTAGGCGCGCATCATGCCAAGCAATCTCCCCCGTTTTCCCGCTCGTTTGCGGCTTTTGCCGCTGCTCGCCGTGCTGCCTTTGCTGTCGGGTTGCGGGCTGGTCGTGCTCGACCCGGCGGGTGACGTCGCGCGCCAGCAGGGCGATTTGATCATCCTCTCGACCGTGCTGATGCTGTTGATCATTGTGCCGGTGATGGCGCTGACCGTCTTTTTCGCGTGGCGCTATCGCGCGGCGAACAAGGAAGCGACCTACAAGCCCGACTGGGACCATTCGACCCAGCTCGAACTCGTCATCTGGTCGGCGCCGTTGCTGATCATCATCTGCCTTGGCGCGGTGACCTGGGTCGCGACGCACCTGCTCGACCCCTATCGCCCGCTGGCGCGGACCGGGCCGGGGCAGGCGATCGCCGCCGGGGTCCAGCCGCTCGAGGTCAATGTCGTCGCGCTCGACTGGAAATGGCTGTTCATCTATCCCGAACAGGGCATCGCGACGGTGAATGAACTCGCGGTCCCGGTGAACCGACCGATCCGTTTTCGCATTTCGGCCTCGTCGGTGATGAACAGTTTTTATATCCCGGCGCTCGCAGGGCAAATCTATGCGATGCCGGGGATGGAAACCAAGCTGCACGGCGTCTTTGACAAGACCGGCACGTTCGACGGTTTCTCGGCCAATTATTCGGGCGCGGGTTTTTCGAACATGCGCTTCGCGGCGAAGAGCCTGCCACCCGCCGACTTCGCCAAATGGGTCGCCGGGGTCAAGGCGTCGCGCGAAGGCGACCTCGACCGGAGGGCCTATCTGACGCTTGAGAAGCCGAGCGAGAAGGAGCCGGTGCGCCATTTCGCCGCGGTCGATCCTGATCTGTTCGACGCGGTGGTCAACATGTGCGTCGAGCCGGGCAAGATGTGCATGCACGACATGATGTCGATCGACGCAAGGGGCGGTGCGGGGATCGCCGGTATCCAGAACGTCCGGTCGGTCACCTATGACAAATTCGCGGCGCGCGGAACGGGCAGCCTGGCGAACTGGAGTGTTCGCTATGTCGCGGCGCTGTGCAGCCAGCAGATGAAGTCGGCCGATCGCCCTGATGCGAAGCCGGTGAATCCCGCGCCGCTGAAGGGTGAGGGGCTGACCGTGCCGTCGGCCGCGCCCGAACGCACCGCGCTCAACTCCCCATCCCGTTCTCACACGTCCTGACCCAGCCGAGATCCAATGACCCCGCACCCAGCACCCGCAACCGGACCCTTCCTCGGCAAGCTGTCGCTCGACGCGCTGCCGCTGCACGAGCCGATCCTGGTCGTCACCTTCATCGCGGTCGCGATCGGCGGCATCGCGGTGCTGGCCGCGATCACCAAATATCGCCTGTGGGGCTGGCTGTGGCGCGACTGGCTGACCACGGTCGACCACAAGCGGATCGGGATCATGTACATGATCCTCGGCCTCATCATGTTCCTGCGCGGATTTTCGGACGCGATCATGATGCGCTTGCAGCAGGCGATGGCGTTCGGCGGGTCCGATGGCTATCTGCCCGCGCACCATTATGACCAGATCTTCACCGCGCACGGCGTGATCATGATCTTCTTCGTCGCGATGCCGTTCATCACCGGGCTGATGAATTATATCGTCCCGCTCCAGATCGGCGCGCGCGACGTCAGTTTTCCCTTCCTCAACAATTTCAGCTTCTGGATGACGACGTCGGGCGCGGTGCTGACGATGATTTCGCTGTTCGTCGGCGAATATGCCCAGACCGGCTGGCTGGCCTATCCGCCCCTGTCGGGGGTCGCCTACAGCCCCAATGTCGGCGTCGACTATTATATCTGGGGGCTTCAGATAGCCGGCGTCGGCACGACCCTGTCGGGGATCAACCTGATCGTCACGATCCTGAAACTGCGCGCGCCGGGCATGGGGCTGATGAAGATGCCCGTCTTTACCTGGACGTCGCTTTGCGCGAACATCCTGATCGTCGCGAGCTTTCCGATCCTGACCGCGACGCTGGTTCTGCTCAGCCTCGACCGCTACATCGGGACGAATTTCTTCACCAACGACCTCGGCGGTTCGCCGATGATGTATGTGAACCTGATCTGGATCTGGGGGCATCCCGAGGTCTATATCCTCGTGCTGCCGCTGTTCGGCGTCTATTCGGAGGTCACCGCGACCTTCTCGGGCAAGAAGCTCTTTGGCTATACCTCGATGGTCTATGCGACGATCTGCATCACCATCCTGTCGTATCTCGTCTGGCTGCACCATTTCTTCACCATGGGGTCGGGGGCGAGCGTCAACAGCTTCTTCGGCATCACGACGATGGTGATTTCGATCCCGACCGGGGCGAAGCTCTTCAACTGGCTCTTCACCATGTATCGCGGCCGCATCCGCTTCGAACTGCCGATGATGTGGACGGTCGCCTTCATGCTGACCTTCGTCATCGGCGGGATGACCGGGGTGCTGCTCGCGGTGCCGCCCGCCGACTTCGTTCTCCACAACTCGCTGTTCCTGATCGCGCACTTCCATAATGTGATCATCGGCGGCGTGCTCTTCGGCCTGTTCGCGGCGATCAATTACTGGTGGCCCAAGGCGTTCGGTTTCAAGCTCGACGTCTTCTGGGGCAAGATCAGCTTCTGGTGCTGGGTCGTCGGCTTCTGGATGGCTTTCATGCCACTCTATATCCTCGGCCTGATGGGGGTGACGCGGCGGATGCGCGTGTTCGACGACCCGAGCCTGCAAATCTGGTTCGTGATCGCCGCCGTCGGTGCCGCGGTGATCGCGGTGGGCATCGCGGCGATGCTGATCCAGTTCGGCGTCAGCATCTGGCGGCGCGAGGCATTGCGCGACGATAGCGGCGATCCGTGGGGCGGCCGCACGCTCGAATGGGCGACCAGCTCGCCGCCGCCCGACTATAATTTCGCCTTCACGCCCGTGGTCCATTCGCTCGACGCATGGCACGACATGAAGAAGCGCGGGCACGAACGCCCGGTCGGCGATTTTCGCGACATCCATATGCCGAGCAATACGGGCGCCGGTTTCATTCTCGCGGCTTTCTGCCTGGTGATGGGCTTTGCATTGGTCTGGCATATCTGGTGGCTCGTCGCGGTCAGCTTCGTCGCGACCATCGCTTATGCGATCTTCCACACCTTCAACTACAAGCGCGACTTCGACATTCCGGCGGCCAGTGTCGCGGCGGTCGAGGACGTGCGGACCCGCCAACTCGCGGCCGGAGCCTGATGCGATGAGCGCAAAAACCATCACCGCCGACGAGCCCGTCCAGTTCTATAACCTCGACGAGCATGCGCATCCCGAGGGGCACAGCACGATGCTGGGCTTCTGGATCTATCTGATGAGCGACTGCCTCATCTTCGCAATCCTGTTCGCCTGCTTCGCGGTGCTCGGCGGCAATTATGCCGCGGGGCCGGCGCCGAAGGATCTGTTCGAGCTGCCGCTCGTCGCGCTCAACACCGCGATGCTGCTATTCTCGTCGATCACTTATGGCTTCGCGGTGCTCCAGATGCAGCAGGGCAAGGTGAAGGGCACGCAGCTCTGGCTCGCGATCACCGGCCTGTTCGGGCTCGCCTTCCTGGGGATCGAGCTTTACGAGTTCCATCACCTGATCGAGATCGGCGCGACGCCGCAGCGCAGCGCCTTCCTGTCGAGCTTCTTCACGCTCGTCGGGACGCACGGGCTGCACGTCACCTTCGGCACCCTCTGGCTGGTCGTGCTGATGGTCCAACTCGGCAAGCATGGGCTGATCGCCGCCAACAAGCGCCGCGTCATGTGTCTGTCGATGTTCTGGCACTTCCTCGACGTCGTCTGGATCGGCGTCTTCACCATTGTCTATCTGATGGGAGTGCTGCGATGAGCGATCCCCACCAAGCCACCCACGAGATCGAGATGCCGCACGCCTCGATACGCGACTATGTCATCGGCTTCCTCCTGTCGGTGATCCTGACCGCGATCCCCTTTTGGCTGGTGATGGAGCGGCCGCTGTCGGACGGCGCCACCGTCGCGATCATCATGGTCTTCGCCGCGGTGCAGATCGTCGTCCACATGGTCTTCTTCCTCCATATGTCGCCAAAGGCCGAGGGCGGCTGGTCGATCACCGCGCTGACCTTCACGATCATCATCGTCGTGATCATGCTCGCCGGTTCGCTGTGGGTGATGCACCACCTCAACACCAATATGATGCCGATGCCGCATGATGTGAGCCAGCTTCCTTGAGACGCGGTGTCGCCGTCGCGGCGCTGATCGCCGTGGCGGCCGGCTTTGCGGCGCTCGGCGTCTGGCAACTCGAACGGCGCGTCTGGAAGCATGAACTGATCGCCGCGGTCGATGCGCGCATCCATGCCGTGCCGGTCGCGGCGCCGGGGCCGGACGCGTGGTCGCGGATCGATGCGAAGGACGATGCCTATCGCCGCGTCACCGCGCGCGGGCATTTCCGACACGATCGCGAGACGCTGGTGCAGGCGGTGACGGCAGGCGGCCCGGGTTATTGGGTGCTGACCCCGCTTGAAACCCCGCGCTTTACCCTACTCGTCAATCGCGGCTTCGTACCGAAGGATCGGCGCGATCCGGGCACGCGGGCCGCAGGCAATGGCGCGGATGAGGTGGCGGTCACCGGCCTGCTGCGCGTCACCGAGCCGGGAGGTGCCTTCCTGCGCGCGAACGATCCGGCGGCGAACCGCTGGTATTCGCGCGACGTCGCGGCGATCGCGAAGGCGAGGGAGCTCGGCCGGACGGCGCCCTATTTCGTCGATGCCGACGCCGCGCCCAACCCCGGCGGCTATCCGGTTGGCGGGCTGACCGTCGTGCGTTTCCCCGACACGCATATGGTCTATGCGCTGACCTGGTTTGCGCTTTGCGCATTGAGCCTCTTTTTCGCGGGACGGCTGTGGCGTATCCGGGGTTGATGAGCGAACCCGCAATCCTGCCCACCACGCCGGCCGAGGCCCCCGCAGAGGCGAACGCCGGACGCCGCAACATGGCGCTGCTGATCCAACTCCGCTGGCTCGCGGTCGGCGGGCAGCTTGCGACGATCGGAATCGTCAGCGGTCCGATGGGCATTGCAATTTCCCGCGCTCCGCTGCTCGCGGCGATCGCGGTACTGATCGCGATCAATGTCGCAAGCCTCGCGCTGCTGCGGCGTGGGCGCGCGGTGACCAATGCCGAACTGACCGCGGTGCTGCTGTTCGACGTCGCCGCGCTCGGCTGGCAGCTTCATCATAGCGGCGGGCTTGCCAATCCCTTTGCGTCGCTGTTCCTGCTCCAGGTCGTGATCGGCGCGATCCTGCTGACCCCGGCTTCGTCATGGGCGATCGTCGTCGCGGCGCTGGCGGCGGTCGGCGTGCTTGCGGTCGAGCCGACCCCGCTGATCCTGCCGCCGCCCTATGCAGCCGATCCGATGGGGCTGTATCTCAAGGGCAGCCTCGTTTGTTTCCTGCTGATCGCGGTGCTGCTCGTCGCCTTCGTGACGCGGATCAGCCGCAATCTGCGCGATCGCGACGCCGCGCTCGCGGCGAGCCGCCAGCGCGCGGCGGAGGAGGATCATATCGTGCGCATGGGCCTGCTCGCCTCGGGGGCGGCGCATGAGTTGGGGACGCCGCTTTCGACGCTGTCGGTGCTGATCGGCGACTGGCAGGGCGCGCCCGAACTTGCGCGGACAAAGGAGCTTCAGGACGATCTGGCCGACATGGATGCCGCGGTGCGGCGCTGCAAGACGATCGTCAGCGGTATCTTGATGTCGGCGGGCGAGGCGCGCGGCGAGGCGCCGCAGCTCACGACGATGCGCGCCTTCCTGACCGCGCTGGTCGAGGAGTCGCGGGGCGGGCGGACGCCGGGGACGGTCGAATTCAACGACCTGTTCGGCGCCGACGTCGCGATCGTTTCCGACCCGGCGTTGCGGCAGGTGATCGGCAATGTCATGGACAATGCCTCCGAAGTTTCGCCCGACTGGATCGGCGTCACGGCGACGCGCGACGGCGCGATGGCGGTGATCGAAATCTCCGATCGCGGGCCGGGGTTCAGCGCCGAGATGATCACCCGCTTCGGCCAACCCTATAGCTCGACCAAGGGGCGGCCCGGTGGCGGGCTGGGGCTGTTCCTGCTCGTCAACGTCCTTCGCAAATTCGGCGGCAGTGCGAGCGTCGCCAATCGCGATGCGGGCGGCGCGGTGGTGCGGATCATGCTGCCGCTGTCGGCGGTCGTTGCCGAAGGAGAAAAAGCGTGAGCGGGCCGCGTGAGCTTTTGATCGTCGAGGATGACGACGCGTTCGCGCGGACGCTGAAGCGCTCGTTCGAGCGGCGCGATTATGCGGTGCGTGTCGCATCGAGCCCCGACGAGGTTGAAGCGTTGCTCGGCGATTGGCGTCCGGATTATGCGGTGGTCGACCTCAAGCTCGGCAACGCATCGGGGCTCGCGTGCGTCCAGACGCTGCGCGCCGCCGATCCGGCGATGCCGATCGTCGTGCTGACGGGCTTTGCCAGCATCGCGACCGCGGTCGAGGCGATCAAGCTGGGGGCGTCCTATTATCTCGCCAAGCCGTCGAACACCGACGATATCGAAGCGGCGTTCGAGCGCTCCGAAGGCAATGTCGATGCCCCGCTCGACGCGCGGCCGTCGTCGATCAAGACGGTCGAGTGGGAGCATATCCACCAGACGCTGGTCGAGGCCAATTTCAATATTTCGGAGGCCGCGCGGCGGCTGGGCATGCACCGCCGGACGCTGGCACGGAAACTCGAGAAACGGCAGGTGAAATGATGCGGCGGCTCGCGCGCTTCGACCTCAACCTGCTCCAGGTCTTCGACGCGATCCATGCAAAGGGCGGCGTGTCGGCAGCGGCGCGCCACCTCAACCTGTCGCAGCCGGCGATCAGCCATGCGCTCGCCAAGCTGCGCGATGCGCTCGGCGATCCGTTGTTCGTGCGGCAGGGCAACCGGTTGGTGCCGACCTCGGCCGCGCGCGCGATCGCCGGGCCGGTGCGCGAAGCGCTGCGGGGGCTCGACGCCGCGCTCGATGCCGCGACTGCCTTCGACCCGGCCGAGACCGCGCGCGAGTTTCGCATCGGCGTGCGCCTGTCGGGCGAAATGCCGCGCTTCTCCGCGCTCGCGCTCCGCGTGCGGAGCGAGGCGCCGCGGGCGATGCTGGCGAGTGTGACCTTTCGCCGCCGCGATCTGGTGGTGGCGCTCGCGAACGGCGACCTCGATCTCGCGCTCGACGTCGCCTTGCCCGCCGACGATCGCCTCCGCCGCCATTTTCTGGGGACCGAACCGCCCGTCGTCGTGGCGCGCAAGGGGCATCCGCGTGTCGATGGCGCGATCGACCTCGATACCTATCTCGCGCTCGACCATATCGTCGCCACCGCGCGGCCGCACGGGCCGGGGATGGAGGATATGGCGCTCGACCGCCTGGGGCTCGCCCGCCGCGTCGCGGTGCGGTGCCAGCATGCGATCACCGCGTGGCAGATCGTCGCCGCGTCCGACATGCTCTTTTCGCTGCCGCGCTCGCATGCCGAAGTGCTGGATGCGATGTGGCCGATGCAGCTTGTCGACATGCCGCTGCCGGTCGAGCAGGGGGGGAGCTATCTCTATTGGCACCAGGCGGCGGACGCCGACCCCGGCCTGCGCTGGTTGCGGGCGATCATCGCCGACGAGTTGGGGAAGTCCGAATAGGTCCGCTTACATCGTCATCCCGGCGAAGGCCGGGATCTCGCCCTTGCTTTGCAACACCCCGATGAGATCCCGGCCTTCGCCGGGATGATGGAAAGATATTATTAGAACGAATATTGCTTATTCAAACCTATCATTTCTATTGATGGATGATTGTCGCTAGCGTCGCCGCAAATCACAGCGGAGACCTCCTATGACCGAGATCGAACTCGAAGCCGAACTCAACGACCTGCGCATGTCGAAGGCTGCGCAGCCGCTCTTCGACGCGGTGAAGCGCCATATCGCCGAGAATGTCGATCCGATCACCGAGGAATTCTTTCGGCTCGGCGAAGGCCGCGCCGATCGCTGGAGCTGGGCGCCGGGGCAGCTCGACCTGCTCGAAGGCGCGAAGAACAAGGCGAAGGCCGCGGGCCTGTGGAATTTCTTCCTGCCGCACGGCGACACCGGGACGCCGCTCAGCAACCTCGATTACGCCTATATTGCCGCCGAACTGGGCAAATCGCCGCTCGCGTCGGAATCGCTCAATTGCTCGGCGCCCGATACCGGCAATATGGAAGTGCTCGAAATGGTCGGCACGCCTGCGCAGAAGGAGCAATGGCTAAAGCCGCTGCTGAACGGCGAAATCCGCTCGGCCTATGTGATGACTGAACCCGGCGTCGCCTCGTCGGACGCGAGCAATCTGGAAACCAGCGCGGTGCTTGACGGCGACGAATGGGTCATCAACGGCGAGAAATATTTCATTAGCGGCGCGGGCGACCCGCGCTGCAAGATATTGATCTGCATGCTCAAGACCAACCCCAAAGCCGCACGCAAGAGCCAGCATTCGCAGATATTGGTGCCGATGGACACGCCCGGCGTCGAGGTGCTGGGGCCGATGCGGGTGTTCGGCGCCGACCATGCGCCGCAGGGTCATATGCACATGCGTTTCGACAATGTGCGGGTGCCCAAGGAAAATATCCTGCTCGGCGAGGGACGCGGCTTCGAGATTTCGCAGCTGCGCCTCGGGCCGGGGCGCATTCATCACTGCATGCGGACGATCGGCAAGGCCGAACTTGCGCTCGACCTGATGGTCAAGCGCGGCAATTCGCGTACCGCCTTCGGGCGGCCGCTGTCGCAGCTCGGCAAGAATCTGGAAGTGATCGCGCGGGCGCGCTGCGACATCGAGGCGCTGCGGCTGATCGTGCTCAAGGCGGCGAAGGCAATGGACCTGCTCGGCAATCGCCAAGCGCGCGTCTGGGTCAGCATGGCGAAGGCGATGGTGCCCGAGCGCGTCTGCCAGATCATCGACCAGGCGATCCAGATTCACGGCGCGACGGGCATCTCGCACTGGACTCCGCTGGCGGATCTTTATGCCGACGTGCGTCACCTGCGCTTCGCCGACGGTCCCGACGAGGTGCATTATATGGTCGTCGGCCGCGACGAATTGGGGCGGCATTAGTTTAAGAACACCGTGTCCCGCGAAGGCGGGGACCCATCTCCTGCCGTTCAAGATGGCACAGGCAGGAGATGGACCCCCGCCTTCGCGGGGGAGCAGCGTTGTCAGAAACTCTTCGGCAGCTTCAGCACATGCGTCGCGACATGGCTCAATATCAGGTTCGTGCTGATCGGCGCGACCTGATAGAGCCGCGTCTCGCGGAACTTGCGTTCGATGTCATATTCCTCGGCGAAGCCGAAGCCACCGTGGGTCTGGATGCACATATCGGCGGCATACCAACTCGCTTCCGACGCGAGCATTTTCGCCATATTGGCTTCGGTGCCGCACGGCTCGCCCGCCTCGAACAGCGCCGCCGCCTGATCGACCATCGCCGCCGCCGCCGATAGCTGGACATGCGCGCGGGCGATCGGGAACTGAATGCCTTGATTTTCGCCGATCGGCCGCCCGAACACTTCGCGTCCCGAAGCATAGGCGCTGGCGCGATCGATGAAGAAGCGTCCGTCGCCGATACATTCGCTCGCAATCAGGATGCGTTCGGCGTTCATGCCGTCGAGGATATATTTGAAACCCTTGCCTTCCTCGCCGATCAGGTTCGCGGCGGGGACGCGTAAATCGTCGAAGAACAGCTCGGTCGTCGCATGGTTGAGCATCGTGCGCACCGGCCGGATGGTCAGGCCGTTGCCCGCCGCCTCGCGCATGTCGACGAGCAGGACGCTCATGCCGTCGGATGATTTGGCGACCTGGTCGCGCGGGGTGGTGCGGACGAGCAGGACCATCAGGTCGCTATGTTCGGCGCGACTGATCCAGATTTTCTGTCCATTGACGACATAATCGTCGCCCCCCGCCTTCGCGAGGGCAGGCGCGCGGCGCGCGAAGGTCTTGATCCGCGTCGTGTCGGTTCCGCTCGTTGGCTCGGTGACGCCAAAGGCCTGGAGGCGCAGTTCGCCGCTGGCGATGCCGGGCAGATAGCGCTGCTTCTGCTCGGGCGACCCATGCTTCAGGATCGTGCCCATCGTGTACATCTGTGCGTGGCACGCGCCGCCGTTGCAGCCCGAGCGGTGAATCTCCTCGAGGATCGCGGTTGCCGCCGACAGGCCGAGCCCGGCCCCGCCATACTCTTCGGGGACGAGGACCGAGAGGAAGCCCGAGCTGGTCAGCGTGCGGACAAACTCGGTCGGATAGATGCGGTCGCGGTCGAGCGCCTGCCAATAGGAGCCGGGAAAATCGGCGCAGAGGCGGCGGACCGATTCACGGATCTCGGGATGGGAGGGCTCGGGCATTGCGGTGTTTCCTCGCTGGGAATGGAGCCCATGCCCATAACGGTGCTGCGGCAGGCTGCAATCGGCAAAGCGCCGGTCAAATATGACGGGAGCGGCGAGAGACCCTCAAGACGCGAGCGATTGATCGAGCTTTTGAGCGCGTGCGCGCAATATCTCGTCCTTCGTCTTCTCTAGTGCGGGTCGGACCTTGTCGAGCAGCCGCCGCGCCGCGGCCTTGTCGTGGTTGCCGATCGCAATTTCGGCCAGCGCGACGTCGACGGTGGCATCGAGGTCGGGATTGCCGATCAGCTGCGTGACCTTTTCGCGGTCGACGCCGCTCAGCATCTGACCGGCTTCGGCGAAGCGCCGATTGGCGATCAGGCATTCGGCGGTGAAATAGCGGATTGCGTGGGTGAGCGGATAATCGGCGCCGAGCCCCGCGCGGCTGGCGACGAGCGCGTCGCGCGCGATGCCGAGCGCCTTCGCCCGCTGGGACGTCTGGCAGAGCGCGGAAGCGTAGTCGATCTGCCCGACCAGCGCCTGGTGCGAATGCGGTCCGGCCTGCGCGGCGGCGCCCTTCCAGACCCGTTCGGCTTCCGCGGCCGCCTCGGCATAGCGGCCAAGCGCAGCGAAGCTTTCGAAGCGGGTCGAATGGAGCCCAAGGGTAAAGCGATGGTCGGGACCGAAGCGCTTGTTCATCGCGGCGAGCAGCGGCGTGCTGCCCTTCAGCGCCTCTTCATAGCGCCCCGTCATCGACAGGCTGGTGAGCCAGTGCTGGCGGGTGACGAGCGTGTCGGGGTGATCGGCGCCGCGGATGCGCGTCGAATCGGCGATGATCGCCCGCGCGATCGGTTCGGCCTTGTCGGCCTGGCCGAGGCGCATCAGCGTCAGCGCGAGCGACGAGCGCGCCTTGAGGAGTTGCCCTGGCGGAACCTCGCTCGCGCTCGCGGTGCCGATCGCCACCGCGCGGCGAAAGGCGCGCTCGGCCTGCTCGATGTCGGCGAAATAATCATAGGAGCCTTCGGCACGCGCGAAAGCGAAGCCCATGCGGCCGGTCTCGCCGCGCTTGCCGAGCCGCGCGCGTTCCTTTTCGAGCAGGCGTCCCGCCTCCTCCAGCCGGTCGGGCTGGCCCGAGGTCGCTTCCATATTGACGCGGTCGAGGCGGCCGATGATGGCGTCGTCGCTCTGCGCTTCGCTCGCTTTCGTAAACAGCGCGTCGGCGCGCGCATATTCGCCGCGCGCGGTGTCGGGGTCGGAGCGCTGGTGAAAGGCGCGCGCGATGGCGAGGTGCAGCCGCGCGGCGATCCCCGGCTTTCCCGCAAAGCGCTGGTCGATCTGTCCGCTCGCGCGCTTGATCGCGTCGACGACGGTTTCGTCGGCGCTCGATTTCGCGGGGTCGGGGCTGCCGAGCACATCCTCGGCGATGAAGGCATAGCTGGTCTCGGCAAGCTCGCGCGCGGCGAGCGCGGCGTTGCGCTGGTGCCACGCATAGAGGGCGAGCGCGGAGGCCGCGAGCAGGCCGGCGGTCAGGCTGGCGAAGGCAGCGCGGACCCACGGGCGGCGGGCGGCGCGGCGTTCCTCGATCCGCTTTTGCTCGGCGAGCCAGGCGGCGCGTTCGGCGGCGCGCGCGGCGTCGGCACGGCGGGTGTCGAGCTGCTCGATCCGTTCGGCGAGGTCGGCGGCGCTGTCCAGGCGGTCGCCCGGCGCGAGCGCGGCGGCGCGCGCGATGTCGCTCTGTAGCAGCGGATCGGCGACCCGCGCTTCCCAGCCCGGCGCGAGCGCCGCGGTGAAGTCGCCGACGACGAGCTGATAGAGGATCAGCCCGAGCGCATAGATATCGCTCTTCACCGTCGGCATCGCGTCGCCGGTCAATTCGGGCGCGCGATAGGCGAGGGTGCCCGATCGCGGCTCATCCTTGCCGAGATCGGTATCGAGCGAACCCGGATTGGTGATCTGAAAGCTGGCGAGCAGCGCATCGTCGATCAACCGCCCGCTGCCGAAGTCGACGAGGCGCAGCACCCGGCCGCTCTCGCCGTCGTCGATCAGCATGTTGGCGGGCTTCAGATCCTTGTGGAGGACGCCGACGCTGTGGATGCCCGCGACCGCGCGCGCCGCCATCGCCGCTACCGCGAGCCGCTCGCCAAGCGGGATTGCGGACAGGCCGCCCTCGGCCCAGGCGAGCAGATCGCGCCCGCCCCAGGCATATTCGAGGAAGAAGGGCGCGGCGTCGAAATTCCATTCGTGCAGCGCGGGAAGCGGCGATGTCTTTCCGAGCCCGGCGGACACCAGGCGGGACAACGCGGCCTCGCGCTTCAGGGCGCGAAGGCGATCGGGGGCGTCGGCGAATTTGAAGACGCGCTGCTCGCCGGTCTTGGCCTGCCGCGCCAGCCAGACATCCTCGGCGCCGGTATCGCCCAGCGGCCGGTCGAGCTGCCATGCCTTACGCCCCGGAACGCTGTCCCCGGCGGTGAAGGCGAAACGCGGCGCGAGCGGCGTGTCGATGCTCTCGACCTCGACCGGCGCGGTCAGGCGATAGCCGACGCGCGGCACGGTGGCGATAATGCCGTTGCCGGTCTCGCCGAGCGCCTTGCGCAATTTCGAGATGGCGGTGGCGAGCGACCCTTCGACGACGGTCACGCCGGGCCAGACCGCGTCGAGGATTTCATCCTTGGTGACGACCTCACCCGCGCGCAGCAGCAGTTCGTGGAGAAGCTCAAGCGGCTTTCCTTCGAGCGCGACGGGCGCGCCGGCGACGCGCAGCGTCCAGCTCGCTTCGTCGAATTCGGCCCCGGCAAAGCGCCAGATTCGCCTGCGTCGCCGTGACGAATGGGTTCCCGACATGCTTTCCGCCCCCTCTGCATCATCGGCTTTAGAAATTCTTGAGAATGGCATCAAGACTTTGCAGCGCCAAAGAAATTAGTCCTCGTGCCGAGGAAAATGCCAAAATCGAAGGGAGCTTCGATCGCCGGGCATGGTTTGGGAGGTCATGATATGCGCTTTGCCTTTGTCCTGATGTCGCTTGTCGCCTGCTCGACGCAGGCCACCGTCCATGCCCAGACCGCGCCGAAGCCCTGGCCGCGCGAAGTGCAGGCGGTCTATGACCAGCTCAAGCAGGATTGCCGTGCCGAGGGCGGCAAGTTCGTGCCCGACCGCGCGGGCTTCGCGACCCAGGTCGAGGTGACGAACGACGGCAAGCCTGACTGGGTGATCGAATATGCCGCGACCCGCTGCACGACGTCGGGCTATTCGGCGTGGTGCGGGACCGCGGGCTGCGTGATCGGCATTCTGGGATCGACCAAGAACGGCCTGCGCGAGATATACAATGACAATGTCCGCGGCTGGGACGTCATATCCGTCGATGCGAAGCGCAAGGGGTTGATGCTGCTGACCCACGGCAGCGTCTGCGGCGGATATGGCGCGGAAGTTTGCGGACAAACCCTTGTCTGGAATGGCCGGAAATGGGTGCAGACCGGCATGCAGCGCAACGTCGATCCGTCGAAGATGAAGGGCGGCGATGGCCCGATCGAGGACGCGGATGCCGCGCCTCCGCCGCAGCATACGGCACGCTGGCAGTTCGCAGGGACGGGATCGGGCGCCATTGCGGCCGTGACCGGCCACCCCGAGTTCGCGGCGATTGGTATCCGCTGTCAGCCCGGCGGCGGCCTCTATATGACGGCGGTGCCGAAAGCCGGTGTCCCGCTGCCCGCCCCCGGGCAGCCGCTGCTGCTCTCGTTTCGAAGTTCGATGGAGGATCGCGAAGGGACGCAGACGCTTGTGCAGGAACCGGGGAAGAATGATTTCAGCGGGACGATCGATCCGGTCGTCGAAAGCCTGCTCAGCGGCCGCGACACTGACCTGTCGCTGATCGCGAGCAGCGACGGTGGCAAGGAATGGAAGGATTTGAGCTATGTATCGCTCGGCGGCTCGACTGCTGCGATCCGCTCGCTCGTTCCGCAATGCGCCTTGGCCGCGGGGGCGGCGTCGGGCGCGCAGGCCGCAGGGCAAACGCCGGTCGCACCGCTCGGCATCGTCGCGGGCTATTATGTGAACGAGAGCGAGTTCTGCGCGAGCCCCGAATTCGAGGCGCTCTATTATGATGGCAAGCGGCTCGGCCTGATGCGCGGTGGCGGCGCGCCGGGCAGTCTTGAGGAGAATTTCGTCGGGCCGCTCGGCAAGGTCGAAAAATCGCGCGGCACCTTTTTCCTTCCCGATTGGTCGATGGAGATGAAGATCCTGTCGCCGACACGTATCCAGCTCACCATTCAGGACACCGGTCCGCCGATGCGCTGGTGCCCCGCGGAGCAACTCGGCGCGAAGTGGCGGATGCGCTGACCGGCTGCCGGGACACCGGAACTTCCGGCACCGGCGCGCGTTTCTCGATCATCTAAACAGGATGATGTGATGATCCTTTCGCCCGACGCGCGGGCGAGGATGAGGTCGCGCGCCAAATAGGGAGAATAGGCATGTTCAGATGGGCCATCATTTTCGCAGTTGTGGCGCTCATTGCCGCGCTGCTCGGCTTCGGCGGCATCGCGGGCATTTCGGCTGAATTCGCGAAAATTCTGTTGGTGATCGGCGTGGTGCTGTTCGTGGTCGCGTTTCTGTTCGGGCGCGGCGGCCGGACCACGTTGCCCTGACGGGGCGCCCCAAGGCGTATTGATCGGCCCGGTCGCTTGTTGAGCGGCCGGGCTTTTCATTTGGCGATTATGTCGTTTGCAAACACATCGGCTGTCGGCCGATCTCATTCATTCTCCGTCACCCTGAGCCTGTCGAAGGGTTCAGCATGACGAGGGTGGCGAGGGTGTGTTTGCAAGCGCCATAATCGCCTTTCATTTTGCTCAACTGGGCGAAGCGCAGGTGTGTCGCTGGGAAGGCGCGGACTCATCTCCGGCCGGTTAAAATGGTTCCGGCGGGAGATGGGTTCCCGCCTTCGCGGGAACACGCGGCTTTGTTATTCAAGATCAGCGTGCGGGCAGGGGACGGAGCTTGGCGGAGGTGATGTGCCAGCGAAGCTGGTCGGCGCTCGCTCCGTCGACATTATTGACGCGGCGCAGGACATATTCGCCGCCGAAGCGCTGGGCCGTCCCTGAATCGAGCGTCGCATCGACCGCGACGGGAAGCGTCAGATAGATCGAACCGGCGGCACCCTCGGCATCTCCCGGCGTGCCGATGGTCACGCGCGTCGATCGGGTGTGCGCAAAGCCGGCGCGGAACTGTTCCGGGGTCTGCTTCGGAGGCCCTGCTTCGCCCCATTGCAGCCATGCGGTGTCATAATCCCCGGCATCGAGCGCCGAATAGTAAAGCTTCACGACATCGATTGCCGCCGCCTTGCTGTCGGGGTCGGGTCGGCAGGCCGAGGGCAGGGCGCCGCTCTTGCCGAGCAGCGCGCAGCTTCGTGCAATCTCATTCTCGATCATCGCGCAGCTATTGGCGGCATTGCAGGGCGGGTGCGTCGCGGGCGAGACGGTGCGGCATATCGCGGCGCGGCGGTCGGCCGCCTGCTGGCCGATCTCGGCCGCGCAGGATCGCGGTCCAGCGGGCGCGATGTCGGCGCCCGCGGTCGCCGTCGCGGCCGGCGCACTGGATGCCGGGGCTTCAGTTTTCGGAAGTGTCGCGCCGGTGCCTGGCGGTTCGGATGGCGCCGCCTGCTCGTCGCTCGTGCCATTGCAGGCTGCGAGCAGCAGCATCAAGGGCGACAGCAGGGTCGCGCAAATCCGGTTTCGCTTTTTCATGACGCCCTAACGCGCGCGCGATTTACGCGGTTCCCCCGCATCGGGATATCGGCGCCCGCCTAGAGGCTCTTGCCTGCGTCGAGCGCATAGCCCGCCGAGCGGACGGTGCGGATGATATCGACGGTGCCGGGCAGGTTGATGGCCTTGCGCAGGCGGCGGATATGGACGTCGACGGTGCGCAGTTCGATGTCGCTGTCCTGGCCCCAGACGCTGTCGAGCAATTGCCCGCGCGAAAAGACGCGGCCCGGATGCTCCATGAAATGGCGCAGCAGGCGGAATTCGGTCGGCCCCATCGCGACGATCTGGCCGTTGCGGACGACCTTGTGTGCGACCGAATCGAGCTCGATGTCGGCATAGGCGAGCAACTCGCCGGCGAGCGCGGGGCGCAGGCGGCGGAGGACCGCCGAGACGCGCGCGACGAGTTCGCGCGGGCTGAACGGCTTGGTCACATAATCGTCGGCGCCGGTCTCCAAGCCGCGGATGCGGTCCTCCTCCTCGCCGCGCGCGGTGAGCATGATGATCGGGACGTTAGCCGACTTGGGATTGCGGCGCAGGCGGCGGCACACCTCGATGCCGGGCAGGCTCTCGATCATCCAGTCGAGCAGGACGATGTCGGGCACACGTTCCTCGACGAGGATCAACGCCTGTTCGCCGTCGGGCGTCTGGCGGACCGAAAAGCCTTCGCGTGCGAAATGCCAGACGATCAGTTCGGCGATCGCCTCGTCATCCTCGATCAGCAGCAGGTCGGGTTGCGGCATCAGCGCGGCTCCTGCTCCGCGGCGCCATCTTCCGGCTGTTCGCCGCGCTCGCGTTCCTCCATCCGCTCGCCGGTCACGACATAATAGACCATCTCGGCGATGTTGGTCGCATGGTCGCCCATGCGCTCGAGATTCTTGGCGACGAACAGCAGATGCGCGCTTTCGGTGATGTGCTTGGGATTTTCCATCATGAAGGTCACGAGAGTGCGAAAGATGCTGTTGTAGAAATCGTCGACATTCTTGTCGCGGACGGTGACCCGCACCGCAAGGTCGGTATCGCGCGCGGCGAAGCTGTCGAGTGCGTCGTGGATCAGTTCGGCGACGAGCGACGACATCGACGTCAGCACCGGGATCGCCTCGATCGAGCGTGTCTGATCCATCAGCGCGACGCGCTTGGCGATATTTTTCGCATAGTCGCCGATACGCTCGACGACCGAGACGATCTTGAGCGCCGCGATCATTTCGCGCAGGTCATCGGCCATCGGCGCGCGCAGCGCGATCGTCTGCACCGCGAGCTGCTCGACCTCGGTTTCGAGCGCGTCGATCTTCTTGTCACCCTCGACGACCTGCGCCGCCAGCGCGAGGTCGCCGTTGCCGAGCGCGGCCATCGCCTGGAGCAACGCCTGCTCGGCGCGCCCCCCCATCTCGCTGATCAGCCCGCGCAGGCGGTTGAGGTCTTCGTCGAAAGCCTTGACGGTATGATCGTTGACTACTGCCATCACTGTTGTCCTTTAAAGTCCATTCCTACCCCGTTCGCGTCGAGCGAAGTCGAGACGCCGTGCAGGACCGAGGGGCGTCTCGACTTCGCTCGACGCGAACGGAGAAGGGAGGATGATCACCCATAACGCCCGGTGATATAATCCTTGGTGCGGTCCTGCCGCGGATTGGTGAAGATGTCGGTGGTCTTGCCATATTCGACCAGCGTTCCGAGGTGGAAAAAGGCGGTGCGCTGCGACACGCGGGCCGCCTGCTGCATATTGTGGGTGACGATCACGATCGCATATTTACCGCGTAGTTCGTGGATCAGTTCCTCGATCTTCGCGGTCGCGATCGGGTCGAGCGCCGAGCAGGGCTCGTCCATCAGGATGACTTCGGGGTCGACCGCGATCGCGCGCGCGATGCACAGCCGCTGCTGCTGGCCGCCCGACAGTGCGGTGCCGCTTTCGGCGAGCCGGTCCTTGACCTCGTCCCACAGGCCGGCGCGGACGAGCGCGCGCTCGACGATGGCGTCGAGGTCGGCCTTGTTCGCCGCAAGCCCGTGGATGCGCGGGCCATAGCCGACATTGTCGTAGATCGACTTGGGGAAGGGGTTCGGCTTCTGAAACACCATGCCGACGCGCGCACGGAGTTGGACGACGTCCATCGACGGCGCGTAGATATCCTCGCCGTCGAGCGTGATGCGGCCGGTCACCCTCGCGCTCGCGACCGTATCGTTCATCCGGTTGAGCGAGCGCAGGAAGGTCGACTTGCCGCAGCCCGAGGGGCCGATGAAGGCGGTGACCAGATCGGTGCCGACGTCGATCGACACGTCGTTGATCGCCTGCTTCTCGCCATAGAAGACGTCGACGCCTTCGGCCTTCATCTTGGGGTCGGCGAGTGTGAGATCGTCGTGGGTTGTGGTCAGGGGGGTCATGATCACCAGCGTTTTTCGAACTTGTTGCGGAAATAGATGGCGAGCGCGTTCATCGACAGCAGGACGATGAGCAGTACGATGATCGCCGCGGAGGTCTTTTCGACGAAGCCGCGATCGACCTCGTCCGACCACAGGAAGATCTGCATCGGCAGCACGGTCGAGGGCGAACAAACGCCGCCCGGCACGTCGCCGATGAAGGCGCGCATCCCGATCAACAGCAAGGGCGCGGTCTCGCCCAGCGCACGCGCCATGCCGATAATCGTGCCGGTCAATATGCCGGGCAGCGCGAGCGGCAGGACGTGGTGGAACACCACTTGCACCGGGCTGGCGCCGACGCCCAAAGCCGCGTCGCGGATCGACGGCGGCACCGCCTTGATCGCGTTGCGGCTGGCGATGACGATCACCGGCATCGTCATCAGCGCCAGCGTCAGCCCGCCGACGAGCGCGCTCGCCTGGCAAAGACCGAACCAGTTGATGAACACCGCGAGCGCAAGCAGGCCGAAGATGATCGACGGCACCGCGGCCAGATTGTTGATCGACACCTCGATCAGGTCGGTCCAGCGGTTCTTCGGCGCATATTCCTCCAGATAGAGCGCCGCGAGCACGCCGGTCGGAAAGGCGATCAGGAAGGCGATGAAGATCGTCAGCACCGACCCCTTGAGCGCGCCCCAGATGCCGGCGACCGCGGGATCGGTCGCGTCGGCGTTCTTGAAGAAGGACCAGTGGATGCCGGTCGACAGCTTGCCGTCCGTTTCGAGCGCATCGACCCTCGCGCCGAGCGCGCCTTTCGCGCCTTGCTTGGCGGCGATGTCGACTTCGGAGGCGGCGGGCAGGTGAAAGACGGTCTTGTCCTTCAGCAGCGCTGGATCATCCTTGATCGCGGTCCGCACTTCCTTCCACGCATTTTCGCTGATCAGCTTCGACCCGTCGGCGCCCAGCGCTTCGTCGGCGGCGAAGGCGACGATGTCGGCCAGTCCCGCGTTCGCGATCGCCCGATCGGCGTCGGCATCGCCGAGCCGCGAGGCGTCGACCGTCAGCGGCATCGCCGCGAAATCGATCGGCACTTCGACATTGGTGTAGGTAAAGCCGCGCAGGCCATTGCCGACCATCACGAACAGCAGGAAGGCCAGGAACGCGCCCGAGAGCAGCACCGCGCCCAGCCCGATGGCCTTGAAGCGGCGCTCGGCGGCGTAGCGGCCCGCGATGCGTTTCTGCATCGCGGCGCCTTTCCAGTCGGTGGGGGCAGTCTGCCTATTCATAAGCTTCGCGATACTTTTTGACGATGCGCAGCGCGACGATGTTGAGCAGCAAGGTCACGATGAACAGCACGAGGCCGAGCGCGAAGGCGGCGAGCGTCTTGGCGCTGTCGAATTCCTGGTCGCCGGTAAGCAGCTTGACGATCTGCGCCGTCACCGTGGTGACGCTGGCAAAGGGGTTGGCGGTCATATTGGCCGACAGGCCCGCCGCCATCACGACGATCATCGTCTCGCCGATCGCGCGGCTGACCGCGAGCAAAATGCCGCCCATCACGCCGGGCAGCGCGGCGGGGATCAGTACCTCGCGGATCGTCTCGTTCGGCGTCGCGCCGAGCGCCAGCGACCCGTCGCGCATCGCCTGCGGCACCGCATTGATGCTGTCGTCGGCCATCGACGAGACGAAGGGGATGATCATCACCCCCATCACGATGCCCGCGGCGAGCGCGCTTTCGGTGCTTGCGTTGGGAATGCCGAGCATCACCGCGAAATTGCGCAGCGCCGGCGCCACGGTCAGCGCGGCGAAATAGCCATAGACGACCGTCGGCACGCCCGCGAGAATCTCGAGGCAGGGCTTCACCCATTTGCGCACTGTGGGCGCGGCATATTGGGTGAGGTAGACCGCGGTCATCATGCCGATGGGAATGGCGACGATCATCGCGATGATCGCGCCGATCAGCACCGTGCCCCAGAACAGCGGGATGCCGCCGAAGGTGCCCGGCTGCGCCGCGCCGCTCTGCGGGTTCCAATAGGTGCCGAAGAGCAGCTCGGTCGCGGGGACGAGGCGGAAGAAGCGGATCGATTCGAACAGGAGCGACATCACGATGCCGAACGTCGTCAGGATCGCGACGAGCGACGCGAGCAGCAATATCGCCATGACGATGCGCTCGACCCGCGTGCGCGCGCGGAAATCGGGCTTGATCCGCGTGAAGGCATAAAGCCCGCCCGCCAGAGCGAGCGCCAGCATCGCGGCGATGCCGATCCAGGCGTAGCTTTGGGTCGCGTCCGCATAGGGCTTGACCAGCGGTGCCGCGGCGGGCAGGCGCACCGCGGCCTGCGCGCCTTGCGCGACGCTGCGCGCGTCGGACAGGATCGCGCCGCGCTCGAAACCGAAGGCGGGCAGGTTCTGCGCGGCGTCGCTGGCCAGCACCGAATTGGTGATCAGCGCGGGCGAGACGCTCGCCCACACAGCGAGGAAGATCGCGGCGGGCGCGAACAGCCACAGCGCGACATACCAGCCATGATATTGCGGGCGCGAATGCAGCTTGGCCCCGCTCGCCCCCGCAAGCATCATCGAGCGCGCGCGGCCGGCAAGCCAGCCGATCAGGGCAAGGCCCGCGATGAGCAAGAGCAAGGCGGCGGCGTTGAAGGTCACGCTGTCCTCATCGGTCAAACAAATCCATCGCCGTCATTGCGAGCGAAGCGAAGCAATCTCCAGCCAGCGGATCAGCCGGACGATAGCTGGAGATTGCTTCGTCGCTTCGCTCCTCGCAATGACGATTCGAAAAATCGGCGGCCGGGGAGGGGGCATATGATCCCCCGGCTCCAGCCACCAAGGGGAGAAATTTATTTCAATTCCGCGCCGTCGAGCGGGGTCATGCTCTTCGCCGCAGCGGCGGCCTTTGCCGACACGTCGGGGGGCGAGATGACCAGGCCCTTGGCGGCGAGATAGCCGTCCTTCGCGGCGCCCTTCAGGAATTCGGCGACATAGTCGGCGAGACCGGGGATCACCCCGACATGCGCCTTCTTCACATAGAGGAAGAGCGGACGCGACCCCGGATAGCTGCCGCCGGCGATCGTGTCATAGGTCGGCGACACGCCCTGCACCGGCACCGCCTTGATCTTGTCCTTATTGGCGTCGAGGTAAGAAAAGCCGAAGATGCCGAGGCTGTCGGGATTCTTGTCGAGCTTTGAGATGATGAGGTTATCATTCTCGCCCTGCTCGACATAGAAGGGCGCGCCGCGCAGGCCGGTGCATACCGCCTCATGCCTGTCCTTGTCGCTGTCCTTCAGCGCCTTCATCGCCGGATCGGCGTCGCAGCCCTTGCCGAGGATCAGCTCCTTGAACGCATCGTAAGTGCCGCTGGTCGACGGCGGGCCGAAGACCGAGATGCCGACCGCGGGCAGCGCCGGGTTGACGTCCTTCCACGTCTTCGCGGAGTTGGGCTTGCCATAGGGGTTCGCGGCGAGCGCCTTATAGACATCTTCCTCGGTTAGCTTGAAGCCGGGGCCGCGCGAAGCCTCGCCAAGGGCGATGCCGTCGATGCCGATCTGGATTTCGACGATGTCGGTCACGCCATTTTTGGCGCAGGTGTCGAACTCTTTCTTCTTCATGCGGCGCGAGGCGTTCGCGATGTCGGGGGTGTCGCCGCCGACGCCCTGGCAAAAACGTTCGAAGCCGCCGCCGGTGCCGGTGCTGTCGATCTTCGGCGTCTTGTTGCCGGTCGCTTCGGCAAATTTCTCGCCGACCGCGGTGGCAAAGGGATAGACGGTCGAGGAACCGACCGCGCTGATATAAGCACGCGCGCCGCCGCCCGAGGAGGCCTGGTCCTGGCACGCGGACAGCGCCAGTGCGCAAGTGGCGACGCCGACGATCAGGGCGAATTTCGAAGCCATGGGAAAATCCTGTCGGGGGTCGTTACCGAACCAAGTCACCACCCCCGCGGCGACTCGCTGAGCCGCCAATGAGCGTTTTGTGTGACGTGTATGTGACAGGGGATGTCATATAAGTGTCATGGGCGGTCGCATCGCTGATTCCATCCCCGCTGCCAGGATCGGCCTTTTCGCTCCACCATCTCCTCAACGTCGGTCGGCGCTAGAGCCGCCAGCCTTATATCTGATTCACCCTCCCGTTCGTGTCGAGCGAAGTCGAGACACCCATCGGCCTTGGGCTGTGCCGATGGGTGTCTCGACTTCGGCCAAGGCCGAAGTTTATCCTGAGCGCCTGCCAAGGCAGTCGAAGGGCTCGACACGAACGGACTTGAGGTGATGCAGATTTAACGCACGGCGCGCTAAAGCCCGACGGAGCGAACCGCGCGCGATCGGGCGAGGGGGATGGCTTGGCGCGCCTTTGTGGCGGCGTCGGGGGCGATCGGGGCAAGGGCAAGGTCGTAGCCGCGATCGCCATCGGGGTTGCGCGCCGCCGCTTCGGCCAGGACTGCACCCCAGGGATCGATCGCGAGACTATGGCCGTAGGTTGCCCGCCCGTCGGCGTGCGCGCCGCGCTGTGCGGCGGCGATGATATGGCATCCCGTTTCGATCGCGCGCGCGCGGAGCAGGAGGTGCCAATGCGCTTCGCCGGTCGATACGGTGAAGGCGGCGGGCACCGCGATCAGTTCGGCGCCGCGATCGACCAGCGCGCGATACAATTCGGGAAAGCGCAGGTCATAGCAGATGGTAAGGCCGAGCCGGCCGAGCGGGGTTTCGACGACTTCGATCGCGCTGCCTCCCGCATAGGCGGTGGACTCGGTCCAATTCTCGCCCGAGGGAAGGGTAACGTCGAACATGTGGATCTTGTCATAGCGCGCGCGGATGCTGCCGTCGGCGGCGATGACATGGGCGCGGTTGACGCGCCGCGTGCCGTCGCCCGACAGCAGCGGCATCGATCCGCTATGGAGCCACAGGCCGTGATGCTGCGCCATTTGCTGGAGCGCCGCGGGCCAGGGGCTGTCCTCCTCGCGGACGATATGCGCGGCCGAGCGTTGGCGGTCGCGGTCGAGCAGCAGCGACATTTCGGGAAGGAACGCCATCGCCGCGCCCGCCGCCGCCGCTTCGGCCAGGGCGCGGTCGATCGTCGCCAGATTGACGGCAGGGTCGATGCCGCTCGTCATCTGGACGAGCGCGGCGAGCGGGGCGGGGTTGGTTTCCATTCCATCTGGCTAAGCCGAAGCCGCGCCCGCGACAAGACGGATGCGAAGGGCGGAGCGGCGAAGTTCAGTGGCCAGCAAGGTTCGATGGGGATAAGAGGGCGCGATGTTCTATTCTCCCCCGCCGACGCCCCGTTCTTTCCTGCGATCTTTCCTTCCGGCCAGCGTCATCGCCGCCGCGATGCTGCTCGCGCCGTCGGCCGCCGCGCAGCCTGCGCCCGCGCAACCGACGGCGGTCGATGCCGGGTTGGGGGCCGACTGGCTTTATGCCGGCAGCGACATTCCCCGCGATACCGCGTGGCAGTTCGGCATCCTGCCCAATGGCGTCCGCTATGCCGTCCGCAACAATGGCGTCCCCCCAGGCCAGGTTTCGATCCGCGTTCGAATGGACGTCGGCTCGATGTTCGAGACCGACGCGCAGCGCGGCTTTGCCCATCTGCTCGAACATCTGACCTTTCGCGGGTCGGAGCATATTCCCGACGGCGAAACGAAGCGCATCTGGCAGCGGTTCGGCGTGACATTCGGTAGCGATTCCAATGCCCAGACCACGCCGACGCAGACGGTCTATCAACTCGACCTGCCGAGCGTGACCCCCGCCAATCTGGATGAGAGCATGAAATTGCTGGCCGGCATGGTGCGCGAGCCGCGGATTTCGGAGGCGGCGGTGGCCGCCGAGCGCGGGGTGGTGCTGGCCGAGCTGCGCGAATCCGACGGGCCGCAAAAGCGGATCGCCGATCTCACCACCGCGCATCTTTTTGCCGGGCAATTGCTCGGCGACCGCTCGCCGATCGGCACCACGGCATCGCTCGCGGCGGCGCGCGCCGGCGCGGTTCAGGCGTTCCACGACCGCTGGTATCGGCCCGATCGCGCCGTGATCGTCATCTCCGGCGATGGCGACCCGGCCGAGTTCGCGCGGTTGATCGCCAAATATTATGGCGACTGGCGCAGCGACGGCCCGGCGCCGACGCCGCCCGATTTCGGCAAGCCCGATCCCAAGGCGCCGGTCGCCAAGGCGATCGTCGAGGCCAACCAGCCGCTCGCGCTGACTCTCGCGATGATTCGGCCGTGGAAAAAGCGGATCGACACGGTCGAGAATACACGGCGACTCTATCTCGAATTTCTCGCGCAGGCGCTGGTCAACCGGCGGCTCGAAAACCGCGCGCGGGCGGGCGGCAGCTTTCTGGTCGCGACGGTCGAGCAGCAATATGTCAGCCGCAGCGCCGACGTCACCATGGCGCAGATCGTGCCGCTCAGCGATTGGAAGGCGGCGCTGGCCGACGTGCGCGGCGTGATCGCCGATGCGGTGACGACGCCGCCTTCGCAGGCCGACATCGACCGCGAAGCGAACGAGATTCAGGCGTTCCTGGTCAAGGAACTCGACAATGCCCGCAACGAGCCCGGCGCGCGGCTCGCCGACGATATGGTGCGCGCGGTCGACATCGGCGAAACCGTCGCCAGCCCGCAGGGGCAGGTCGATATGTTCAAGGCGATCCGGGCTTCGGCGACGCCGCAGGCGATGCTGGCGATCAGCAAGGCGATCTTCAGCGCGCCGGTGACGCGCGTCGTGCTGACGACCCCGACCGCGATTCCTGGCGGCGACGGCGCGCTGATCGCGGCGCTGGCGGCTCCGCCGAAGATACAGGGCGACCGGCTCTCCGCCGCGAATGTCGATTTCAAGCAATTGCCCGCGATCGGCAAGCCGGGGACGATCGTGTCGACCGCGCCGATCCCGGGGCTACGCGCCGAACGCGTCGAATTCGCCAATGGCGTGATCGCGCTGGTGTCGAACAATCAGGTCGAACCCGGCAAGGTGCGGGTGAAAATTCGCTTCGGCACCGGTAATCGCAGCGTCGCCGCCGACGCGCCGAACCTGTTGTGGACCGGCGATTATGCGCTGGTCGCGAGCGGTATCGGGCCGTGGGGTCAGAATGAGATCGACCAGTTGACCAATGGCCGCCAGATTCAGATGAATTTTTCGGTCGAGGATGATGCGTTCGAGCTGTCGGCCGAAAGCAAGCCCGCCGACCTGGCCGACCAGATGAAGCTGATGGCGGCAAAGCTCGCGATGCCGCGCTGGGACGCGGCGCCGGTCGAGCGGCTCCGCGTCGGCTATCTGACCGGTTACGACCTCAACGACGCGACGCCGAACGCGGTGCTCGACCGCAATCTGCAAGGCTGGCTGACCGACGACGATGCGCGCTGGTCGGCGCCCGACAAGGCGGCAATCTCGGCGCTGACCCCGGCCGCTTTCCGCGCCTTTTGGGAGCCGCGGCTGGCGAGCGGGCCGATCGAGGTACAGATTTTCGGCGACCTGTCGACGGTCGATTACAGGCAGATATTGGCGGACACGCTGGGCGCCCTGCCCCCGCGCACGCTATTGGCGCCGCCGAGCGGGCAAAAGGTTGCGTTCGCGAAACATAACAGAACGCCGATGATCGCCTATCACAAGGGCGAACAGGGGCAGGCGGCGGCGATGACCGCCTGGCCGACGAGCGGCGGGCTGGGCAATCCGCGCGATGCGCACGGGCTGGAGATATTGGCGGCGATCTTCAACGACCGCCTGTTCGACCGGCTCCGCGCCGAGCAGGGGGCAAGCTATGGCCCGGTCGCCGACAGCCATTGGCCGACGGGGTTCGACGGCAGCGGCGGTTATCTGGTGGTCGGCAGCCTGTTGGCGCCGAAGGATGTCGGCCGCTTCTATGGCATCGCCAGCGACATCGCCGCCGATCTGGTCGTCCATCCGGTCGGCGCCGACGAGCTGGCGCGCAATGCCGGGCCGATCCGCGAGCAGGTCGAGCGCGCTTCGACCGGCAACGTCTATTGGATGTTCCTGCTCGAAGGTGCGACCCGTGATCCGCGCGTCGCCGCGGCGGCGCTGTCGATCGGTCGCGATATTTCCTCGATCACGCCGGCCGATATCCAGCGGCTCGCGCAGGAATATCTGGTGCCCGCGCACCAATGGTCGGTGGCGATCCTGCCAAAGGGAATGACGCTCGCCGACGCGGCGGCGCTCGACAAGGCGGCGGCGCAGGGCGGGCGCTAACGCTCCGGCGTTCGCAGCTTGGGCATGCGCGGTTCGCGTTCAAGGTGGCCCTTGGTCATGATGTCGTGGCGCATCTTCGCGCGGATGTCATGGATCGACGCGATCACCGGGCCCATCGCGACGCCGAGGTCGATCAGCACCGCCTCGGCGAGTTGCAGCGAGCTTTCGAGCGTTTCGGGCACCGCGTCGGTCGCCCCGGCCTGATAGAGCGCGGCGGCATGGTCGGCGCCGCGCGCGCGCGAGATGATCGGCAGGTCGGGATATTTTCCGCGCAGCCGCCGCGTCATGCGCAATTGCTGGACCGGATCATCCATCGTCAGCACGACGGCGTCGGCATTCTCGATCCCCAACTT
Organism: Sphingopyxis lindanitolerans; assembly: GCF_002993885.1. Taxonomy (NCBI): domain Bacteria; kingdom Pseudomonadati; phylum Pseudomonadota; class Alphaproteobacteria; order Sphingomonadales; family Sphingopyxidaceae; genus Sphingopyxis; species Sphingopyxis lindanitolerans. The sequence continues at coordinate 403,134 of NZ_CM009578.1, read as the reverse complement.
GCTCAGACTTCCGGGCCGGCCGACGTCGATATAGCGCGCGATGAAGCCGTCGCGCCGCGCCGCCGCCACCGTGTCGATGTCGGCATCGACGGCGATATAAGGCCGGTCATGCTCGCGTAGCAATTCGGCGACGATCCGCCCGACGCGGCCGAAACCGACGATGACGGTGCGTCGCGGCGGCGTCTCCTCCTCATTCTCGACGTCGCTGTTGCCCATCTCGATGCGCCGCGCGACGTCATGACCGATGCGCGCCAGCAGCGGTGTGATCGTCAGGCCGATCGCGGTGACGAGTTGCCAGAATTCGGCGGTGGCGCGGCTGATAAGCTGCGCCTGGAATGCGGTAGCGAGCACGATCAACGTCGTTTCCGACGGGCTCGACATCAGCAGGCCGACCTCGGCCGCGGTGCTGCGCCGCGCCGAGCCCGAAAAGCGCAGCAGCGCCGCGGTCACGACCGCCTTCACCACGACGACGCCGACCACCGCGACGACCAGCGCCGGCCAGTTGCGCGCGATGGTCGCGAGGTTCAGCCCCATGCCGACGCTGATCAGGAAGACCCCGAGCGCTAGCCCCTTGAACGGCGCGGTGATCGCTTCGACTTCGCCATGATATTCGGTCTCGGCGATCATCAGCCCGGCGAGCAGCGCGCCGACGATCGGCGACAGGCCGACCGCCGCGGTCGCCAGCGCGGCGACGATGACGACCAGCAGGCTCGCCGCCAGGAACAGTTCGGGGTCTTTCGCGCGCGCCGCCTGGGCGAAGATGCGCGGCAGCAGGAACCAGCCGCCGATGGCGAGCGCCGCGACGACGAGCGCGCCCTGCCACAGCGTCGTCAGCAGCAGTTCGGCATGGTGGCCGCCGGTGCTCGGCGCGAGGGCACCGAGCACGAAGATGATCGGCACGATCGCCAGATCCTCGAACAACAGCATGGCGAAGGAGGCCTGGCCGACCGCCGACTTGGTCCCGGCGATCGGCAGCACCAGCGCGGTCGATGACAGGGCGAGCGCGAGGCCGAGACCCAGCGCGGCGGGCCCCGACAGCGTCCCGATCATATAGAGGACTCCGCCCAGAATTGCCCCGCTCAGCAGCAATTCGGCGGCGCCGGCGCCGAAGACCAGCTTGCGCAATTGCCACAGGCGGCGGAACGACAGTTCGAGCCCGATCGAGAAGAGCAGCAGGATGATACCGAATTCCCCGAACAGCGCGATATCCTCGGCCGACCGGATCGTGACATGCTTGAGCCAGGGATATTGGCCCGCGAGCGCGCCAAGCCCCGACGGCCCGACGAGCAGGCCGACGAGGATGAAGCCGATCACCGGCGTGATGCGGAACCGGGCAAAAGCGGGAATCACGATCCCCGCCGCTCCCAGCACGACCAGAGCGTTGCCGAGGCTGGATGCTTCCGTTTCGATGGACATGAGGCGGTCTTAGGGAGGCGGGAGGGGCTTGGCTACCGCCTTTGTCAATCGAAATGCTTGCGTGAGGGGTGAGGGGGAGGGCGAACCGCGTTGCGCGATTGCCCGCCCCGCTGCGGCTAGGCAGCAAGCTGCCAAGCCTCGCTGCCCCTCCCGCTTGCGGTAGGGGAGTCGGTGCTTTTAAGCCGCTGAGTTCAGGCGCCCATCTTCGTTTCGAGATTCTCGACGATCGCCTCGAAGAAGCCTTCGGTGGTCAGCCAGTTCTGGTCGGGACCGATCAACAGCGCGAGATCCTTGGTCATCTTGCCGCTCTCGACCGTCGCGACGCAGATTTTTTCGAGGTCGTCGGCGAATTTCGTCACCTCGGGCGTGCCGTCGAGCTTGCCGCGGTGCTTGAGCCCGCCGGTCCAGGCAAAGATCGACGCGATCGGGTTGGTCGAGGTCGCCTTGCCCTGCTGGTGCATGCGGTAGTGGCGGGTGACGGTGCCGTGCGCGGCCTCCGATTCGACGGTCTGGCCGTCGGGAGTCATCAGCACGCTGGTCATCAGGCCAAGCGAGCCGAAGCCCTGCGCGACGGTGTCCGACTGGACGTCGCCGTCGTAATTCTTGCAGGCCCAGACGAATTTGCCGCTCCACTTGAGCGCGGACGCGACCATATCGTCGATCAGGCGATGCTCATAGGTGATGCCGAGTTCGTCGAACTTCGCCTTGAATTCGGCCTGATAGACTTCCTCGAACAGATCCTTGAAGCGGCCGTCATAGGCCTTGAGGATCGTATTCTTGGTCGACAGATACACCGGCCACTGGCGCGCGATGCCATAGTTGAGGCTGGCGCGCGCGAAATCGCGGATCGAATCGTCGAGGTTATACATCCCCATCGCGACCCCTGCCGACGGGAATTGGAACACTTCCTCGTCGATCAGCGTGCCGTCTTCGCCCTCGAACACCATGCGCAGCTTGCCGGGACCGGGGACGAGGAAATCGGTGGCCTTATACTGGTCGCCAAAGGCGTGGCGGCCGACGACGATCGGGTCGGTCCAGCCGGGGACGAGCCGGGGAACATTCTTCATCACGATCGGTTCGCGGAAGACGACGCCGCCCAGGATGTTGCGGATCGTGCCGTTCGGCGATTTCCACATCTTCTTGAGCCCGAATTCCTCGACGCGGGCTTCGTCGGGGGTGATGGTGGCGCATTTGACGCCGACGCCGTGCCGCTTGATCGCGTTCGCGGCTTCGACGGTGATCTTGTCGTCGGTGCGGTCGCGTTCCTCGATGCCGAGGTCGTAATATTCAAGGTCGATGTCGAGATAGGGCAGGATCAGCCGCTCGCGGATCCATTGCCAGATGATCCGGGTCATTTCGTCGCCGTCGAGTTCGACGACCGGGTTGGCTACCTTGATCTTGCCCATGCTTACAGCCTTTTTCCTTGGGGAGTCGGAGTTGCACGGCGCCTTAGGGAATGCGGCGTCATTGATCAACTGCCGTGGTGGAACCAGCGGGACGGCTTATTCGATTGTCAGTATCGGACCTCCTCCCTAGAAAGACCGGCATGTCCTCTACCATCTCTTCCAATCGCCCCGGCGGCGGCATCAAATGGCGCTGGCCTTCGGTCCACCCCGAAGGCCGCAAATTCCTGCTGATCGCCGGGATCGTCACGCTTTGCTTCTGGCTGCTCGGCTGGGAAATCGTCGGCTGGCTGGCCTTCGGCATCACCATCTGGGTCGCAGCCTTCTTTCGCGATCCGGTGCGCGTCACCCCGACGGGCAGCGATCTGGTGATCGCACCCGCCGACGGACTGGTGACGCAGATCGCCGAAGTGCCGCCGCCGCCCGAGATCGCGGGCGCCGACGGGCTGGGCGATGCGGCGATGCTGCGCGTCTCGATCTTCATGAGCGTCTTCGACGTCCACATCAACCGCACCCCCGTCGCGGGAATTTTGCGCAAGCTCGTCTATATTCCCGGCAAGTTCGTGAACGCCGACCTCGACAAGGCGAGCGAGGAGAATGAGCGCCAGCATTTCGTCGTCGAGCGCGCCGACGGGACGCGCATCGGCTTCACCCAGATCGCCGGCCTCGTCGCGCGGCGCATCATGCCGTTCGTCAGCATGGGGACCGAGCTTCAGACCGGCCAGCGCGTCGGGCTGATCCGCTTCGGCAGCCGCGTCGATGTCTATCTGCCCGCGGGCACGACGCCGCAGGTGCTGCTCGGCCAACGAACGCTCGCCGGCGAGACGATCGTCGCACGGATCGGCACCTCCGGAATTCTCGACGGCATCGGTCAATAGCGTGGCGAACGACGCGCAGACGACCGAGGGCGCCGACCCCGGAATCGACAGGCGCCGCGTCGGCGGGATACCGCTGCGCGCCTTCGCGCCCAATGCGATCACCGCGCTTGCGCTCTGTTTCGGGCTGACCGGGGTGCGCTTCGCGATCGGCGAGGAATGGGAAAAGGCGCTCGCGGCGGTAATCTTTGCCGGGGTACTCGACGGCATGGACGGGCGCATCGCTCGCCTGCTGCGCGCGCAAAGCAAGTTCGGCGCCGAGCTTGATTCGCTGTCCGACGTCATCGCCTTTGGCGTTGCGCCGGCGATGATCCTGTTTCTCTGGTCGCTGGCCGAGGCGCCTAAGTTCGGCTGGACCGCGGCGCTGGCGCTCGCGGTGTGCTGCGCGCTGCGCCTCGCGCGCTTCAATTCGCGGATGGATGCCGACAGCCAGCCGCACAAGGCGGCGGGCTTCATGACCGGCATTCCGGCCCCGGCCGGGGCGGGGCTGTCCTTCGTCCCCGTCTATCTGTGGCTGAGCACCGGCAACGACCTGTTCCGCGAATGGTATGTCGTCATGCCCTGGGCGCTCGGCGTCGCGATGCTGATGATTTCGGCTATCCCGACCTATGGTTGGTCGTCGATCCGCCTGCGCCGATCGTGGCGGTTGTTCGCGCTCGCGGGCGTCGGTCTGCTCGGCGCGGCGCTCGTCACCGCGCCGTGGCAGACCTTGCTCGCGGTCTGCGCCGTCTATGTGACTCTGCTGCCCTTCGGCATTGCAAGCTATGCCAGGGTCAGGCGGCGCGGCTGAACTGCGGCTGCGTGCGGACGGCGGCGCGAACCGGGCGCGGCGCGTCGCGGCGCTCGGGCGAACGGTGCAGCGTGACGACGGTCGATGCCGGGCCGGGTTGCGGCGCCGCTCCGGCTGGGAAGGCGCCTTCGCCCATCAAGGCCGAGAGAATTGCGGTCTCATTATTCTTCAGCATCGCAAGGATGACGGTCAGGCCGAGCCCGGCGGCGACGGCGAAGAGGAGAGCGGTGGCGACCTGAACCATGATCTTGTCCTTCCGGCTTCTGTGTGCGAAACCCGTGTCCATTGACGGTTTCCTTGCGCTCCTCGTTTCATGTTCATGTTTTGTTCTCAATGAGATTGCGATGAAAAGAGTGGTTTCGTCGATGAATCGAATGCGCGCGGGGCAGGGGGATGATCGAAGGTGCGTCGGCATTGGGGTGGAAATCTGCCCTGTCTTCATTCGTCATCGCGGCTTGGATCGGGGGGCTGGTCGGCGCAAGGAGCGCTTGGTCGTTTCCAAAGTTCAGGAAAGTTCAGCCTCTTGCAGCCCCGATCTGGGCTTTGAGGCGTGCTGAACGCGCCCAACGTGCCTCGCCGTGGCCGCGCCCGCAAGCCGGACCGCCATCGCCTTTATCCACCGAATGAAAGAGCCAGATAAAAGCTGGCATAGCCGGATAATGTAGGAAAGGCCTAATTTCTGCTTTGAGGTGGGAAGCGGCCTTTTAATGTCGTCATGCTGAACTTGTTTCAGCATCCATGGCCTGCGCTCGCGTCCTGCGCTGCGCCGAAGGAGACGGCGGGCCATGGACCCTGAAACAAGTTCAGGGTGACGATGAAAGAGATGGTGCCTTCCAGTCGACGTTAGCCATGTCATATCGCCCGCATCGAAGCCCGACCAGGCCAGCCCCGTTCCTCCTTCCCGCTTGCTTTTCCTCGCCAGCCCCGCTAACGGCCCGCCCATTCCACATGGAAGGCGCACATACCGGTGCCGGGTCCATCCCCCGCGGATGCCTCGGTTCTTGCCTTTCAGAGGACTAACCGGAAGGAGAAAGACTATGGCGGCCCCTGTCGTCACGATGCAGAATCTTATCGAAGCTGGCGCCCACTTCGGCCACCAGACCCACCGTTGGAACCCGCGCATGAAGCCGTATATTTTCGGCGCGCGCAACGGCATCCACATTCTCGACCTGTCGCAGACCGTGCCGCTTTTCGCGCGCGCGCTCGACTTCATCGCGTCGTCGTCGGCCGCCGGTGGCAAGGTGCTGTTCGTCGGCACCAAGCGCCAGGCGCAGGGTCCGATCGCCGATGCGGCCCGCGCCTCGGGCCAGCATTTCGTCAACCATCGCTGGCTGGGCGGCATGCTCACCAATTGGAAGACGATTTCGAACTCGATCAAGCGTTTGAAGACGCTTGAGGAACAGCTTTCGGGCGACACTTCGGGTCTCACCAAGAAGGAAGTGCTCAACCGCACCCGCGAACGCGACAAGCTTGAAATGTCGCTCGGCGGCATCCGCGACATGGGCGGCATTCCCGACGTGATGTTCGTGATCGACGCGAACAAGGAAGAGCTGGCGATCAAGGAAGCCAATGTCCTTGGCATCCCCGTCGTCGCGATCCTCGATTCGAACGTCTCGCCCGACGGCATCGCCTTCCCGGTTCCGGCGAACGATGACGCCGCGCGCGCCATCCGCCTCTATTGCGACGCGGTGGCCCAGGCGGCGACCCGTGGCGGCCAGCAGGCCCGCGCCGATCGCGGCGAAGACCTGGGCGCGGCGGTCGAACCCGTTGCCGAGCCGGTCCTGGTCGAAGAAACGGTCGCTCCGGTCGCTGAAGTGGCCCCGGTTGCCGATGAGGCCCCGGCGGTCGAAGCGGCTCCGGCTGCCGACGCTGCTCCGGTGACCGAGGACGAACAGGTTCCGGGCGAAGCCGCGGCCGAAACCGAACGTCAGAGCGACGCTTAATCCGCTCTCGTGGATGACGGGACGGCGCGGCAACAGCTTCGCGCCGTCCCTGTCATCGCATTGACTTGTCGCCCCGCCATGCGCGCGGGCGGACCGCGGGCCGAAACCGGCCTGCCCCTTTGGAAAGGATACTCCCATGGCTGAGATTACAGCCGCTCTCGTCAAGGAACTGCGCGACCGCACCGGCGCCGGCATGATGGACTGCAAAAGGGCGCTCGCCGAAAATGGCGGCGACATCGAAGCGTCGATCGACTGGCTGCGCACCAAGGGCCTTGCCGCCGCCGCCAAGAAGGCCGGCCGCATCGCCGCCGAAGGCCTTGTCGGCTTCGCGACCGACAGCACCAAGGGCGCGCTCGTCGAAGTGAACAGCGAAACCGATTTCGTCGGCAAGAACGAGCAGTTCCAGGCGTTCGTGCGCGACGTGACGCAGGTCGCGCTGGCCGGCAACATCACCGACATCGACGTGCTGAACGCCGCGACCTATCCGACCGGCGGCACCGTCGCCGAAAAGCTGACGAGCAATATCGCGACGATCGGTGAGAACCAGTCGCTGCGCCGCGCCGCGATCCTGTCGGTCGGCTCGGGTGTCGTCACCGGCTATGTCCACAACGCCACCGCCCCCGGCATGGGCAAGATCGGCGTGCTCGTCGCGCTCGAATCGACCGTCGGCGCCGACCTTCTCGAACCGCTGGGCAAGCAGCTCGCGATGCACGTCGCGGCCGCGAACCCGCTGGCGCTGAACGGCGACGACCTCGACGCCGATCTGGTCGCGCGCGAGCGCGCGATCGCCGAGGAAAAGGCCGCGCAGTCGGGCAAGCCCGCCGAGATCGTCGCCAAGATGGTCGACGGCTCGATCGCCAAGTTCCGCAAGGAAAACGCGCTGCTGTCGCAGCTCTTCGTGATGGACGGCAAGACCCCGGTCGCCGAAGTCGTCGCCGCCGCCGGCAAGGATGTCGGCGCCGCGATCACGCTCAAGGGCTTCGTCCGCTTCCAGCTCGGTGAAGGCATCGAGAAGGAAGAAAGCGATTTCGCGGCCGAAGTCGCGGCCGCTGCCGGCGTCTAAAAAACGGGCTGCCCTCCCTTCATCGTCACCCTGAACCCTTCGACAGGCTCAGGACAGGCTTGTTTCAGGGTCCATGGCCGATCCTCCCGGTCTTGCGCAGGTCCGGAAGGCGAAAGCCGGACCATGGATGCTGAAACAAGTTCGGCATGACGAAGTAAAGGGAAGCATGGCAGTCCGCTTGGCAATGGCGCGTGCCCGCTCTAGGGTGCGCGCCATTCGCATTTATCGAGTTTGCAAGAGGTTCCCCCGACATGGCTTTGCCCGGCATGAAACGCATATTGCTCAAACTGTCGGGCGAGGCGTTGATGGGCTCCACCCCCTTTGGCATCGACCCCGAAACGGTCGCGAGCATGGCGGCGGAGGTCAAGGAAGCACAGGATGGCGGGCTCGAAATCTGCCTCGTCATCGGCGGCGGCAACATCTTTCGCGGCATGGCGGGCGCCGCCAAGGGCATGGACCGCGCCCAGGCCGACTATATGGGGATGCTCGCGACGGTGATGAACGCGCTCGCGATGCAGAATGCGCTCGAACAGCTTGGCGTCCAGACGCGCGTCCAGTCGGCGATCGAGATGGACAAGGTGTGCGAGCCGGTGATCCGCCGCCGCGCCGAACGCCACCTCGAAAAAGGGCGCGTGGTGATTTTCGCGGCGGGCGTCGGTGCGCCTTATTTCACCACCGACAGCGGCGCCGCGCTGCGCGCCGCCGAGATGAAGTGCGACGCGCTGCTGAAAGGCACCAGCGTCGACGGCGTCTATAATGCCGACCCCAAGAAGGATTCGGGCGCGGTGCGCTATGACAGGTTGAGCTATGACCGCGTGCTCGCCGACAATCTGAAAGTGATGGATGCGAGCGCGGTGGCGCTGTGCCGCGACAATCATATCCCGATCGTCGTATTCAACATTCGCGAGGCCGGAAATCTGGCGCGGGTGCTGGCGGGCGAGGGTGTCGCCACCGTCGTCGGCGACGCCGACTAACGAATGACGCTCGGCGACATCGACTGAGATCAAGAGAGGAAAGACAGATGGCGAAATATGACAAGGCCGATCTCGAACGCCGGATGCACGGCGCGGTCGAATCGCTGAAGCACGACCTGGCGGGCCTGCGCACCGGCCGCGCCAACACGGCGCTGCTCGATCCGGTGACGGTCGAGGTCTATGGCAGCCAGATGCCGCTCAACCAACTCGCTTCGGTCAGCGTCCCCGAACCGCGCATGCTGACGGTGCAGGTGTGGGACAAGTCGAACGTCGGCCCGGTCGACAAGGCGATCCGTTCGGCGGGGCTTGGCCTCAACCCGATCGTCGATGGCCAGCTTCTGCGCCTGCCGATCCCCGAAATGACGCAGGAGCGCCGCAAGGATTTGTCGAAGCTCGCCGGTCAATATGCCGAAAAGGCGCGCGTCGCCGTCCGCAACGTCCGCCGCGACGGCATGGACAATCTGAAGACCGACGAGAATAAGAAGGAAATCAGCGAGGACGAGCGCAAGCGCTCCGAAACCGACGTCCAGAAGCTGACCGACGCGACGATCGCCGACATCGACGCGGCGGCAAGCGCGAAGGAAAAGGAAATTTTGGGCTAGTGCCTGTTCGCGATCTGCTTTTCCCAAAGAGGTCCGTATCCCCGAGCGAAGACGAGGGGCCATGCCGAGCGAAGTCGAGGCGCGGACTAGGCGCGGGTTCTCGCTTCGCTCGAACGAGCCCCTCGTCTTCGCTCGGGGATACGGCTTGTTGATAGGGTCGGTCTGTGTCTGAAAGCCATCACGGCGCGCGCCATGTCGCCATCATCATGGACGGCAACGGCCGCTGGGCCAAGAAGCGCTTTCTGCCGCGCGTCGCCGGGCACAAGGCGGGGGTCGAGGCGGTGCGCACGATCGTCCGCGCGGCGGGCGACCTCGGCATCGAGGCGATGACGCTTTACGCCTTTTCGTCCGAAAACTGGAAACGGCCCGAGGAAGAGGTCAGCGACCTGATGGGGCTGATGAAGCGCTTCATCCTGTCCGACCTCGACGAATTCGCCGCAAATGACGTGCGGCTGAAAGTGATCGGCAATTGGCGCGCGCTCGCGCCCGATGTCGTCGCTCTGATCGAAAATGCGCTCGACCGCACCGCCGCGAACCGCCGCACGACGCTGGCGGTCGCGCTCAACTATGGCGCGCAGGACGAACTGGTGCGCGCGGCCACCGCGGCGGCGGCGGCGGGGGCGATCACGGCCGAGGCGATCGAGGCGCATCTCGATACCGCCGACCTGCCGCCGCTCGACCTGCTCATCCGCACCTCGGGCGAAGTGCGATTGTCGAACTTTCTGCTCTGGCAGTCGGCCTATGCCGAGCTGTATTTCACCGACACGCTGTGGCCCGATTTCGCGCCCGCCGACCTGAAGGCGGCGCTCGATCATTTTGCGCGGCGCGAGCGCCGTTATGGGGGGCTATGAAGCGTGTCGAGCGACGCTTGGTCTCAAATCATCTATTATTCCCCCGCCTTCGCGGGGGCACGCGGCTCATTGAAGTGGAGAGTTTCTAGACCATGACGGCAGCGTCAACAAAATCCGACCTTTGGACCCGTGTGGGATCGGCGATCGTCCTGTTCGCGATCGCGGGCACGGCGCTGTGGTTCGGGGGCATCGCCTTTGGGCTGTTGCTGCTCGTCGGCGGCGCATTGGTCGTGGTCGAATGGCTCAGCCTCGTCCGGGCCATGCGGCTGGGCGGCGGCGCGAAGGCCGCGCTGACGCTGCTGGGACCGGTCGCGATCCTCGGCGCGATGGCGGGGCTGTGGTTCATTCGCGACCATCTGGGCATGACCGCGGCGCTGTGGGTGTTCGGCATGGTGTGGGCGACCGATATCGGCGCCTATTTCGCCGGCCGCGCCTTTGGCGGCGCGCGCCTCGCGCCCGCGATCAGCCCGTCGAAAACCTGGTCGGGGCTGATCGGCGGCATGGTCGCGGCGCTGATCGCCAGCGCGACGATCGGCGACCGCGCGGGCATCGTCGGCGTGCCGCTGTGGATCGGCCTGTTCATGGGGTTGCTCGCGCAGCTTGGCGACCTGGGTGAAAGCTGGATGAAGCGCCGCGCCGGGGTCAAGGATTCGGGCAGGCTGATCCCCGGTCACGGCGGGCTGTTCGACCGCGTCGACGGGCTGCTGCCGGTTGCGCTGCTGCTCGGCGCGCTTGCCTTTGCCGGCGCCATCGCCGTGCGGGCGGTCGGCTGACCATGCGCCGCCTCTCGCTGTTCGGTGCGACGGGATCGGTCGGGCAATCGACCCTCGACCTCGTGCGCCGCGACGGCGAAGCCTGGCGGGTCGGCGTGCTGACCGCGAACAGCGACGTCGGCGAGCTGGCGAAGCTGGCTCTGGAGTTTCACCCCGAACTCGTCGTGATCGCCGACGAGGCGCGCCATGCCGCGCTCAGCGACGCGCTGGCGGGCACGCAGATCGAGGTGGCGGCGGGCGCGGAAGCGCTGGTCGCGGCGGCGCAGCATCCGACCGACCTCGTCATGGCGGCGATCGTCGGCACCGCCGGGCTTGCGCCGACGATGGCAGCGCTCGAGGCGGGCACCGACGTCGCGCTCGCCAACAAGGAAGCGCTGGTTTCGGCGGGCGAACTGATGACCGCGGCGGCGCGCCGGTCGGGCGCGACGATCCTGCCGGTCGACAGCGAGCATAATGCGATCTTTCAGTGCCTTGCGGGCGGGCGCATCGATCAGGTGCGGCGGATCATCCTGACCGCCAGCGGCGGGCCGTTCCGCACGATGAGCGCCGCCGACATGGCGCGCGTCACCCCCGCGCAGGCGGTCGCGCATCCCAACTGGTCGATGGGCGCGAAAATCAGCGTCGATTCGGCGACGATGATGAACAAGGGGCTCGAACTGATCGAGGCGCATCATCTGTTCCCCGTCGGGCTCGACCGCATCGAGATATTGGTCCACCCGCAGTCGGTGATCCACAGCCTGGTCGAATATATCGACTGCTCGACCCTCGCGCAGCTCGGCTCGCCCGACATGCGGATTCCGATCAGCAGCGCGCTCGCCTGGCCGCAGCGGATGGCGACGCCGTGCGCGCCGCTCGACCTGGCATCGATCGCGCGGCTCGACTTCGAGGCGCCCGACGAGGCGCGCTTTCCCGCCACCGCGCTCTGCCGCGCCGCGATCGCCGAGGGCGGCGCGCGCCCGGCGCAGCTCAACGCCGCCAACGAGGTGGCGGTCGCCGCTTTCCTGGCGGGGCGCATCAGTTTTCCGGCGATCGTCGACACGGTGCGCCGCGTGATCGATGCCGCAGCGCCCGCCGCGCCCGCATCGCTTCACGACATATTCAGCGTCGATGCCGCATCGCGCGCGGCCGCGCAGCATTTTGTGGACCAATATGAACATGCCTGACTATGAACATGCTTGACGTACCGCTTTGGCTCTATCCGATCGCGTTTCTCGCGGTGCTGGGGCCGCTCGTGTTTGTGCACGAATATGGGCATTACATCGTCGGCCGCTGGTGCGGGGTGAAGGCCGATACCTTCTCGATCGGTTTCGGCCGCAAGATCCTCGGCTGGACCGACAAGCGCGGCACCGAATGGAAGATCGGCTGGCTGCCGCTCGGCGGCTATGTCCAGTTCGCGGGCGACCGCGATGCGGTGAGCCAGCCCGATGCCAATTGGCAGGCGCTGCCTTCTGCCGAAAAATCGCACACTTTTCCCGCGCAGCCGGTGTGGAAACGCGCGCTGATCGTCGTCGCGGGACCGGCGACCAATTTCCTGTTCGCGATTTTGATCCTTGCCGGTTTTGCGTGGATCGGCGGGCAGGCGGTGACGCCGCCCGTGGTCGGAGGGGTCGAAGCCGGATCGTCGGCTGCCACCGCGGGCCTCAGGGCCGGCGACCGGATCGTGTCGATCAACGGGCGGGAGATCGAGGTGTTTGGCGACCTCCGCATGGCGGTCGAACATCGTCCCGGCGAGAGGCTCGAGGTCCGCGTTGCGCACGACGGGCAGGATCGATTGGTCGAACTGACTCCGCGCCTGGTGCGCGAGAAGGACCCCTTCGGCAAGGAATATACCCGCGCCATCGTCGGCATCGCGCCGCCGCCGCCGCAAGTGCAATCGGTGCCGCTATGGGAAGCTCCGCTGGTCGGAATCAACCAGACGTGGCAGATTATCCGCCAGACGGGCGAAGTTCTGAGCCAGTTCGTCACCGGACGCCGGTCGATCAAGGACATGAACGGCCCGGTCAAGATCGCGGAATTCTCCGGCAAGGCGGCGACAATGGGCTTGGCGACGCTGATTGGCTTCGTCGCGCTCATTTCCATCAATCTGGGGTTCATCAACCTCTTGCCATTGCCGATGCTCGATGGCGGTCATCTGGCCTTTTACGCCTATGAAGCGATCCGGCGCCGTCCTGCCCCCGCCGAGGCGCAGGAATGGGCGTTCCGATTCGGTTTTTTGGCGATCGTGACGCTGATGCTGGTCGTGACTTTCAACGATTTGGGCTCAATCGGGGTCTGGGACCGGATCGCGCGCTTGATTGGATAAGCGGACTGGGGCAGGAGTGCGCGCGGACCCGTGGGCAAGCGGATTCGTCGCTTTTGAGTTATTTTTGCGGGATGAACAGCGTGGCTTCACAGAAAATCCGGGCGCGGACCCAGCTATCGGCGCTCCTTATGGCGGGAACCATGCTCGCATGGCCGGCAGCGGCGCTCCAGGCACAGGAAGCCGCAGCGCCCCCAACTCCCGCGCCGAACGTTCCTGCGCCCAACGTGCCCGCACCCCCGAAGGAGGCCGTCCCGACCGCCTCGACGGTGAAGTCGATCACCGTCACCGGCAACCAGCGGCTCGAGGCGCAGACGATCCTGTCCTATCTGCGCCTGCGCGTCGGCCAATCCTATACCCGCGCGACGCTGGACCAGGCGCTCAAGGATCTTGCGGCGACCGAATTGTTCAAGGATTATCAGATCAGCGACGACGATGGCGCGCTGACGATTCAGGTCGCCGAAAATCCGGTGATCAACCGCGTGATCCTGGAGGGCAACAAGCGCCTGAAGGAAGACAAGATCCGGCCCGAGATCAAGCTCGCGCCGCGCCAGATCTTCACCCGTTCGAAAGTGCGCGCCGACGTCGCGCGCATCATCGAGCTTTACAAGCGGCAGGGCCGGTTCGCCGCGACCGTCGATCCCAAGATGGTCTCGCTCGACCAGAACCGCGTCGATGTGGTGTTCGAGATCAACGAAGGGCCGAAATCGAAGGTCCGCCAGATCAACATCATCGGCAACGACAAGTTCAGCGATGGCGACCTCAAGGACGAGATGGCGACCAAGGAGTCGGGCCTGCTGACCATCCTGTCGTCGAATACCAGCTACGATCCCGACCGCTTGGCCTATGACCAGCAGAAGCTGCGCCTGTTCTATTTGCAGAACGGCTATGCCGATTTCCGCGTCATTTCCGCGGTTGCCGAGCTGACGAGCAACAAGCAGGACTTTATCATCACCTATGTCGTCGAGGAGGGCGAGCGCTACAAGTTCGGCGACGTCAGCGTGAAGAGCGAGCTGCGCGACTTCAAGCCCGAGATGCTGCAAAAGCTGCTGCCGATGAAGACCGGCGACTGGTATAATGCCAAGCAGGTCGAGGATACGGTTGAAAGCCTGAGCGAAACCGCCGGCCTGTTCGGCTACGCCTTTGCCGACATCAATCCCGAATTCCACCGCAATGCCGAAACGCGGACGATGGACATCTCGTTCGACGTCGGCGAAAGCCCGCGTACTTATGTGGAGCGCATCGACGTCAACGGCAACACGCTGACCCACGACAAGGTGGTGCGCCGCGAATTCCGCCTGAACGAAGGCGATGCCTTCAACAGCTTCGGCGTCAAGCGCACCGAAAACCGCCTCAACAGCCTTGGCTATTTCCAGGAAAATATGGAAATCGACCGCAAGGAAGGCTCGACCCCCGATCGCATCATCCTGGAGACCAATGTCGAGGAAAAGCCGACGGGCGAGTTGTCGCTGTCGGCCGGTTTCTCGTCGATCGAGAATTTCCTGCTCCAGGGTTCGATCCGCCAGCGCAACTTCCGCGGCCTTGGCCAGCAGCTTCAGGCGTCGGTCAATTATTCGAGCTATTCCAAATCGGTAGAGCTCGGCTTTACCGAACCCTATTTGTTCGATCGCAATATCTCGATCGGCGGCAGCGTCTATCGCCGCGACCTCAATTCGTTCAACTTCATCAACAACGACCGCCGGACCACGTTCCAGCAGACGACGACCGGCGCCCAGATCAACGTCGGTGTCCCGCTGACCGAATTCATGTCCTTTTTCGGTCGCTACACGATCAATTTCGACGATGTGTCGCTCGACAAGAATCTCTATTATTTCGGCGGCCAGTGCGACCCGCTCGTCGCCGGCCGCTATCTGTGCGACGCGATCGGCAAGCGCACGACTTCGCTGCTTGGTTATACGCTCGCCTATGACGACCGCGACAACCGCCTGCGCCCGACGCGCGGCCAGTCGCTCTCGCTCAGTCAGGATTTCGCCGGGCTGGGCGGCAGCGTGAAATATGCCCGCACCCGCCTCCAGGGCAGCAAGCATTTCAACCTCGGCAACCGGTTCATCCTCAATGTCTCGGCCGAGGGCGGCTATATCTATCCGTTCGGCGGGCGCCCGACCCCGACGAGCGACAAGGTGCGGCTGGTCGACCGCTTCCAGCTCGGCGAACCGCAGATGCGCGGATTCGACATTCGCGGCATCGGCCCGCGCGTCATCCGCTTCACCGACGTCAACCTCGACGATCCGACGAATCCGGTGCTCAACGCCGATCTCAAGAACCGCAACAATCTGATCGACGATGCGCTCGGCGGGCGCGCTTATTATCAGGGCCGGCTCGAGATGGACATTCCGCTCGGCACCGGCGCCAAGGAACTCGGCCTGCGCCCGTCGATCTTCGTCGATGTCGGTTCGGTGTGGAGCGTGAAGCGCCCGACGCTGACCACGCTCGGCGATTTCAAGGATCCGCTGGACGGCCTGACCAAATATAAGTGCCGCAACGCGACGACCGGCGATACGAAATTCGCGACGCTGACCACCGGCAGCACGACGCTCTATTCGACCTGCGACACCGCCGGCGGCTATTCCTCGCTCGCCCCGTTCGAGGAACGCTTCTATGGCGATAGCTGGATGCCGCGCGTCGCGATCGGCGCGGGCGTCAACTGGAACTCTCCCTTCGGCCCCTTCCGGATCGATTTCGCTTATGCCCTCCGCAAAGAAGAGGGTGACGATACCAAACGCTTCTCATTCAACGTAGGAACCCAATTCTGATGAAGAAAATCCTCACCGCTTCGGCGCTTGCCATCGCCGCGCTGTCGGTTTCGCCCATGTTCGCTGCGCCCGCCGCCGCGCAGGCCCGCGCGATCGCGGTCGCCGACGTCCGCGCCGCGGCCAGCAAGTCGACCGCGTTCACGACGGCTTCGCAGCAGATCCAGACGACCTACAAGGCGCAGCTCGACCAGCAGGAAACCCGCGGCCAGACGCTGCAGGCCGAAATGAACGTCCTGATCGCCAAATATAATGAAGAGGCGAAGAAGACTCCGCAGAACCAGACCGCGTTGCAGGCGGCGGCCAAGGCCGTGCAGGACAAGCGCCAGGCCGCTCAGGAAGAGCTCGGGCGGATCGGCGCGCCGGTCGAACTCGCGCTCGCCTATGTCGAGGACCAGATCAGCGTTCGCATGAACGAAGCGGTCAAGGCCGCGATGACCGCGCGCAAGATCGATCTGTTGCTTCAGCCCGACGCGGTGCTGGCGCGCGAGAATAATGTCGACATCACCGACGCGGTGGTCGCCGAACTCAACAAGATCCTGCCGAACGTGACGATCACGCCGCCGGCCGGCTACAAGCCCGGCCAGCTCGTCCAGCAGCACAACCAGCAGCTGATGGACGCGGCCCGCGCCGCACAGCCGGCCGCCGGCACTCCGCCGACGACGCGCTAAGCCGCATGGCCGACGGGGAAAAGGGTGAAGCTCTGGGTCCGGTGGATATCCGCCGGATTCTCAGCCTGTTGCCGCATCGTTATCCGATGCTGCTCGTCGACCGGGTGGAATCGATGGTCAAGGACACCTCGATCCACGCGGTCAAGGCGGTGACGATGAACGAGCCTTTTTTTCAGGGCCATTTCCCCGGCCGGCCGATCATGCCCGGCGTCCTCATCGTCGAGGCGCTGGCGCAGGCGGGCGGCATCCTGGCGATCGAATCGCTCGGCCTCGCGGGTTCGGGCAAGCTCGTCTATTTCATGGGCATCGACGGAGTGAAGTTCCGCAAGCCCGTGGAACCCGGCCATCTGCTCGACCTGCACGTCACCATCCTTCAGGCGAAGCGGACCATCTGCAAGTTCGAGGGACGGGCGATGCTGGGCGATCAATTGGCGACCGAATGCCAGTTCACCGCGATGATCGCCGATCCGCCGAGCGACTGAGGCTCCCTTTCTTTCGTCATCCCGGCGAAGGCCGGGATCTCGCCCTCGCATTCTTACGCACCGGCGAGATCCCGGCCTTCGCCGGGATGACGATGTTGGAGCAGGTGTTGCATTTCCCCCCATTGCCCCCTAAAGGCGCGGGCTTCGCGCCCCCGGGCGCATCGTCTCACGCGGCTGGTCGGAAACCAGCGGCACAGGAGCTGAACATGAAAAAAGACATTCATCCCGCCTACCACATGATCACGGTCAAGATGACCGATGGCACCGAATATCAGACGCGCTCGACCTGGGGCAAAGAGGGCGACGTGATGACGCTCGAAATCGACCCGACCGCGCATCCGGCCTGGACCGGCGGCCATGGACGCATGCTCGACGCAGCGGGTCAGGTTGCCAAGTTCAACAAGCGTTTCGGTGGGCTGACCCTCAAGCGCTAAGATGCGGCGCCCCGCCTTCGCGGGGGCGACGGTTATGCCAAGACCTTTGCAAGCGCGCTTTGCCACCCGGCGAGGCGCGTTTTGCGTTTGTCGGCGCCGAGCGCGGGCGTGAAGCGCGTCGCAGTGCCGCGCATCGCGGCGGCGGCGCTCGCGAGGTCGGGGTAGAGGCCGGCGCCGGTCGCGGCGAGCATCGCGGCGCCGAGCGCGGTGCTTTCGACGAAGTCGGGGCGCTCGACCGTAATGTCCAGCATGTCGGCAAGATCCTGCGCCATCCAGTCGTTCGCGGCCATGCCGCCGTCGATGCGGACCTCTGCCCAGTCGACTCCGTCGGCGGCAAAAGCCGATTTCAGGTCGTGCGCCTGATAGGCCTGCGCCTCGAGCGCGGCGCGCGCGACATGCGCCTTGGTGCTGGCGAAGCTCAGTCCCGACAGCGCCGCGCGCGCGTCGGGTCGCCAGTGCGGCGCGCCGAGACCGGCGAGGGCAGGGACCAGATAAACCCCGCCATTGTCGGCGACCGACCGCGCGAGCCCTTCGCTCTCGCCCGCGCTCGCAAGCAGGCCGAGCCCGTCGCGCAGCCATTGGATCAGGCTGCCCGCGACGAACACCGACCCTTCGAGCGCAAAGGAGCGGACGTCGCCTTCCTGGACGAGGATCGTCGCGAGCAGGCGGTTCGTCGAATGCGGCCGCGTCGTGCCGCTGGCCGACAGGATGAAGGCGCCGGTGCCGAAGGTCGCCTTGGTTTGCCCCGGCGTCAGGCAGGCTTGGCCGATCGTCGCCGCCTGCTGGTCGCCCGCCATGCCGGTTATCGGGATCGCGCCGCCGAACAGCGCAGGATCGGTGGTCCCGACGGTGGTGGTGCAGCCGGTGATTTCGGGCAGTAACGTCCCCGGCACGCCGAGCAGGTCGCACAATTCCTCGTCCCAGCCGCGCCGATCGTCCAAATTCATCAACAGGGTGCGTGAGGCGTTGCTGGCGTCGGTGACGTGCACCCCACCGGTCAGCCGATAGACGAGATAGGATTCGATCGTCCCGACTGCGAGTCGGTCGCCCGCTTCCTTGAGCTGCGGCCAATGGGCGAGCGCCCAGCCGATCTTGGTACCGGAGAAATAGGGGTCGAGCAGCAGGCCGCTTTTCGCCTGCACCATTGGTTCGTGACCCGCTTCCTTGAGCGCGGCGCAGTCGGCGGCCGAGCGCCGGTCCTGCCAGACGATCGCGGGGGCGAGCGGTTCGCCGGTCGCGCGGTCCCAGAAAACCACGGTCTCACGCTGGTTGGTGATCCCGATCGCGGCGACCGCGCTGGCGCCGCCCGCCCGCGCGACCATCTCGCGCGTGCAGGCCAGAGTCGCCTCCCAGATTTCGGCGGCGTCATGCTCGACGAGACCAGGACCGGGATAATGCTGGTGAAACTCGCGCTGCGCGCTGCCGAGAGGGGTGCCGCCCGCGTCGAACAGCATCGTGCGGGTCGAGGTGGTGCCTTCGTCGATGACGATGATCTTTTCGGCCAATGCACGTCCCCCAAATCTTTGATGTCGAGCGTGCCAAAGACTGTGAGGCAGGACAAGATGTTCACGCGGAGACGCGGAGAAAAGGGAGAAGACATATTGGCGGCTTCGCTGCCCCTTTCTCGCTTCCTCTGCATTCTCTGCGCCTCTGCGCGAATCCCTTTTTCCTCTCTTGAAACGGCCACGCAATTATCTTGCAAAACCGCGCAACCCGTGCCATATATGGTGCAGCGCAGCATGGCGGGCCAATCCGCCGTAACCACCGGCAGCGTGATTTTCCCGCCCAAGACAGGCGCGGGCGAGCCGGACCGGCGCTTTGTCCCCAGAGGCACCCTTTCACGCGGGTCGTTTCGAACCCGCGGCTCGTGCGCCGTCCGTTCGATGCGAACGGATGCGCTTGCGCGTCGCCCTATGTGAGTATTTTATGACGACTTTCAACGACTTTGGCCTGCACGCCGACATCAATCGCGCGCTGGCCGCCAAGGATTATACCGTCCCGACCCCGATTCAGGTGCAGGCGATCCCGCCGCTGATGAAGGGCCGCGACCTGTGCGGCATCGCGCAGACCGGCACCGGCAAGACCGCGGGTTTTGCGCTGCCTTCGATCCACCATCTTTTGACCTATCCGCATCGCGCGACGCCGCGCGGTTGCCGGATGCTCGTGCTGGCGCCGACCCGCGAGCTCGCCGCGCAGATCGCGCAGAGCTGCCGCGACTATGGTCGCTTTACCAAGCTCAGCGTCTCGACCGTTTTTGGCGGCGTGCCGATCAACAAGCAGATCCGCGAGCTTTCGCAGGGCGTCGACATTCTCGTCGCCACGCCCGGCCGCCTGCTCGACCTGATCGACCAGCGCGCGCTGCGCCTCGACGACGTCGAAATCTTCGTTCTCGACGAAGCCGACCAGATGATGGACATGGGCTTCATCCACTCGCTGCGCCGCGTCGCCAAGCTGCTGCCCTCGCGCCGCCAGAATCTGTTCTTCTCGGCGACGATGCCCAAGGAAATCGCCGGGCTGGCCGACCAGTTCCTCAACGATCCGGTCACCGTGTCGGTCGCGCCGCAGGCGACGACCGCCGAAAAGGTCCGCCAGCAGGTGACCTTCGTCGAGCAGAAGGAAAAGCAGGCGCTGCTCCACCATGTGCTGAAGGGCGAGGAGATCGACCGCGCGCTCATCTTCACGCGCACCAAGCATGGCGCCGACCGCGTCGTCCGCCATCTGGCGGGCGCGGGCATCCAGGCCTTCGCGATCCACGGCAACAAGAGCCAGGCACAGCGCACGACCGCGCTTCAGGCCTTTCGCTCGGGGCAGGTGCGCCTGCTCGTCGCGACCGACATCGCGGCGCGCGGGATCGACGTCAGCGGCGTCAGCCATGTGATCAACTTCGAGATCCCGAACGTCCCCGAACAATATGTCCACCGCATCGGCCGCACCGCGCGCGCGGGGGCGGAAGGCATCGCGATCAGCTTCGTCGCTCCCGACGAGAAGACCTATTTGCGCGATATCGAACGGGTGACGCGCACGAAGGCCGAGCCGGTCAAGCTGCCCGACGATTTCAACGAGATGGTGCGCAGCCTGCCCAAGCCGGTGCAGGCGCCGCGCAACACCGGCGGCAAGGGCCGTGACCCGCAGCGCCAGCGCGAGGATGCGCAGCGCCGCAAGGGCGAGAATCCGAACCGTGGCCCGCGCCGCGAAGCGCCCGCGGGCGATGGCGCGCAGCCGCAGAGCAAGCGCCGCTTTCGCCCGCGTCGCAGCGGCGTCGGCGCGCACAAGGGGGCGGTGACCCGCGTCGGTTGATGGATCGCGCACCGGTGCGCGTCGGTTGACGCCGCGCGCCGGTGCGCTAGGGTCTCCCTCGCTCTGAGGGGGGCGTGATGCCGACGATCGACGAAGATGATTTCGAACCGCTGCCGCCGCGGCGGCCACTGATCCGGCGCAAGCGGGTGCTGATCCCGCTGGCGCTGCTGCTCGCGATCGTCGCGATCTTTTTTGCGCTGCGCACGCCCGACACCGACCGCGACGCGATGATCGCCAAATATGGTGGCCCGAACGCGGCCTTTGCGGCGGGGCCGGCGGGCCAGCACATCCATTACCGCGATCGGGGACGCCGCGACGGGCCGGTGATCGTGCTGCTGCACGGCGCGAACGCCAGCCTCCAGACGTGGGAGCCGCTCGAAAAGCGGCTCGGCGCCACCTATCGCATCGTAACGCTCGATCTGCCGGGCCACGGTCTCACCGGCGGCACCCCCGACAGCGATTACAGCGCCGACGGGATGATCGACGCGGTCGATGTCGTCGCCGCCAAGCTGGGGCTCGACCATTTCATCCTCGGCGGCAATTCGATGGGCGGCTGGGTCGCGTGGCGCTATGCGCTCGATCGGCCCGATCGGATTGACGCGCTGCTGCTGCTCGACGCGGCGGGTATGCCGCTGCGTCCGGGGGAAAAGGCGGCGCCGTCGAATGTCGGCTTTCGCATCCTCCAATATCCCTTGGGCCGCTGGCTGGCGACGCAGATCACGCCGCGCTCGCTGGTCGAGGAGTCGCTGCGCGGTTCGGTCGCGCGGCAGAGCATCGTCGATGACGCGATGATCGACCGCTATTGGGAATTGCTCCGTTTTCCGGGCAATCGCGAGGCCACCGTGCTGCGCGCGCGCATGGACCGCGAGCCGATGATGGCGAGCCGGATTGACGAGATCAAGGCGCCGACGCTGATCCTGTTCGGCAAGCAGGACCGGATCATCAATCCGACCGCGGCCCAGACGTTCCACGAACGGATCGCGGGATCGGAAGTCGTGCTGCTGGGCGGTATCGGTCATCTGCCGATGGAAGAAGCCCCCGACGCGACCGCGGCGGCGATTGCCGATTTCCTTACGCGGCGGCTTGCGCCGGCGGCGGCGCCTGCTCCAGAAAATCGCTGATCCGCGCGGCGATGGCCGCCGCGTGGGTGAAGGGGAAGAGGTGCGATCCCGGCACGACCTCCAGCACCGCGCCGTCGATCAGTTCGGCGATCGCCTGTCCGTGGCACGCGGGGACCACGCCATCGCGCTCGCCCATCAGGATCAATGTCGGAATGTTGCCGAGATGCGGCAGCATCGCGGCGCTCGTCCAGCCCGCCATCGCCATCGTCTGCCAGGCCAGGCCGAGCGGGGTTGCGGTCGGCAGCCTGAGGCCGCTTGCCAGCATGTCGTCGTCGAGCATCGCCGCCCAGCCGATGCCCGGCGCGCCGACCGACGGGGTGGTCGCCATCAGCACCAGTCGGCGCACGCGCCCCGGAAACTGGACCGCGACCTGTTGCGCCAGCGCGCCGCCCCAACTGAACCCGGCGACGTCGAGCGCGGCATGGCCGAAGCGGTCGGCGATTTCCATCACCGTCGCCGCCATCGTCGGCGCGCTATAGGGTAGCAGCGCGTCGGGCGAGCCGCCGACGCCGGGCATATCGAGCGTCCACACCTCGCGGTCCTGGATCTGCGCGAGCAGCGGCGCCGCGGCGGCGATGTCGGCGCCGATGCCGTTGAGGAAAAGCAGCGGGGTTCCGCGCCTGCCTTCATGCCAGCGCGCGACGCGCAGGCTGAGGCCATAGACATGTTCGGTGCTGACGGCGGGCTGGCCGCTGATCCTGCTCATGGCCCCCGTTTGGCACAGCTTGGGGACGGACGAAAGGCCGCGTGTCGCTATCCCGTCGCTATCCCTGCGGTTCGGCCGCCGCCCTGGCCGCTTGTTCGTAGCGCAGGCAGTCGAAAATCTTCGCGCCGGCGAGAAAGACCGAACCGCTGCACGCCACCATCAGCAGGTGACCGCCGAAACCCGGAAATTGATGCAGATAGGCCGTTCCGCGCGCCATCGCCCCCATCGCAAGCGCGTAGACGATCAGACACGCCTCGAAGCGGGTCTTGATGACGAACAGGCGTCCGATCTTTTTCAGCATTACCACCATCCAAGCAAGCGCCGTGCCAGTGGCGCAAATCGGGGATTCGGCGCAACCGGCTCATGGTAAACTGTAAATTAACCCGACAGCGGAGGAAAGAGCCGACGCGCATCGGGGAAGGGGTTTGGGATAGCGCGAGGGTGCCTCACCTTCAGGCCAGGCTATTGGCGCAGCTGATGACGACCGTCAGCGTCACCCTCGATCCACGCGCCTGACAATCGCTTCCCCGCATGATCGATTTTGCGAGCGTGGAGTAGAAAACGGGAGTTGCTTCTAATGGGCCTACGCGGGGTGGCCTGAACGGATTGTTAGCGCCTTCTTTCGAAGCGGCCGAGTTGGGCAAGCCATTGCGTGCGCCTGCGTCGCCCGCCCGGTCGGAGCCTATCTCTTGCCAGCATCCTTCATTCCAACTTTCCCCTGGCGCTGCAATGTCGATCCTTCGGGCAGGTATACGGTCGAAACGGGAACAGCCAGCCTGGCGCCATTTTGCGCTATGATCGCCGCGATCTTGAGGAGCAGGTCTTCCTTGACGCGCATATATTCGGTGTAGGCGGTGATCGTGCTGGATGTATAGGCGTATAGATACAGCTTCAAAGCATAGTCGCCGTAGCTGTCGAACCGGAACACCAGATAATCCCCCATGTCAGGGTGGTTTTCCAGCATATGGTTGGTGTCCGCGACGATGGCGGAAACCTTGCCGATATCCTCCAGCCGCACATACACATATTCCGAAACCTGGCGGAAGGACATGCGCGAGTGGTTGACGATCGTCTCGGTGTTGAATTTGGCATTGGGAACGTAAAACGGCTTGCCGTTCCAATCGAGGATCCGGGTCGCGCGCCAGCCGATATGCTCGACCTCGCCCGCTTGCCACCCGATATATCCGCCCGTCGAGGGGATGCCGGGGAATATGATATGATCGCCGACCTTGAAAGGGCGACTGGCGTAAATCGTCGCTCCGCCGAGCAGATTGGCGACCAGGCCTTGCGCGGCAAAGCCCAGGGCGATGCCCGCCACGCCGCCGAAAGCGAGCAGGCTTGCGATCGAAAAGCCGAGCGTTTGCATGGTCACCAGCGCCGCGACGACAATGATCGCGGCCGTGATGGATTTTCCAATCGCATCGGCCGCCGTTTCGTCGAAATCCGAGCCTTCGGCTCTCGCGCGGCTGTGGAGATTTTCCGAAACCTGTCGCGCCAGGCGGATCAGAAACCAGGCAGCGACGCCGATGACCACCACATCGCGCGTCGGCGCGAACAATTCGGCGAGAAGCGGCATCCGGTCGCCGGTGGTCAACACGGCCGCCGCAATGCTCAGGCCGATGATCCACACGGCGCATTGGAGCGGCGCATTGAGCGCCGATAATATGGCGTCGCGCCACGCATGTTCGCTCTTGTGAGAGCGGCCCGAACGCTTGCGCAGCATAAGATGAATGAAAAGGGTCACGATCAGCGCGCCGAACAGGGCGAAGCCTATGTTCGCCAGACTCCGCCAGTGATCATAGAATTCGAGGACCGGGTTGTTCAGAAAATCCAAGTCTTCCGTCTCCTTGTGTCAAGCGGTCGTGCCAACCTGTCTGGCGAAAGCTCGGCCATGCGCTTTCAGCTGTTGGTGACGGGCGGCGGCGTGGGTGCGAAAGGGTCCTCGCGTAGCGATCGTCGAGCGGTTTCGGGCATATAATGCAGCGCGACGAGCCCGACGACGCAGGCGAGCATCATATAATAGGCCGGCATGAGCGGATCGCCGGTCAGGCTGATCAGCCCGCTGCCGATCATCGGTGCGGTGCCGCCGAAGATCGATGTCGATATATTATAGGCGATCGCAAAGCCCGTGAAACGCACGGCGGTCGGGAACATGGCGGGAAAGGTCGCCGAAATGGTGGCGAGTTGCGGGACATAAAGCAGACCGAGCGCCACGAATCCGATCATGGCTCCCGTGAAGCCAGTGCCGATCAGCAGGTAGAGCGGCACCACGAACAGCAGCAGCCCGAGCAGCGACCATCGCCACATCGGTCGCCTGCCGACCCGGTCGGAGAGCGCACCGGCGAAAGGCAGGAACAGCATCATGAAGAGCATGCCGATGATCGGCACGAGCAGCGCCTCTTCGTGCGAAAGGCCGATGCGACGCTGAAGATAGGTCGGCATATAGCTGAGCAGCGTATAGTTGACGACATTGAGCGCGACGACCAGTCCGCCGACGACGAGCAGCGGGCGCCAGTGATCGCGCGTCAGCCGGGCGAGACCGATCGGCGAGCGCCGGCCCGCCGATGCCATTTCCTCGCGAAAAACCGGCGTATCCTCCATCTTCGAGCGCACATACATGCCGATGAGGCCGATCGGACCGGCGATCAGGAAGGGGATGCGCCAGCCCCATTCGTGCATCGCCGCATCGCCGAGATGCAGCGAATAGCCGAGCATGAGAGCGGCGCCGGAAGAGAAGCCCGCCAGCGTCCCGAATTCGAGGAAGCTGCCATAGAAACCGCGCCGTTCGTCGGGCGCATATTCGGCCATGAAGGTCGCCGCTCCGCCATATTCACCGCCGGTCGAAAAGCCCTGAACCATACGCAGGACGACGAGCAGGGCCGGCGCCCAGAGGCCGATCCTGTCATAGGACGGGATCAGCCCGACACAGAAGGTAGCGCCCGCCATCAGCAGGATCGTCATCGCGAGCACCGACTTGCGCCCGACGCGGTCGCCGAGCGGCCCCCAGAACAGGCCGCCGAGCGGGCGGATAAGGAAGGAAATGGCGAAGGTCGCGAGCGCGAACAGCACTGCTTCCTCGGTGTCGCCGGGAAAAAGCGCGGCGGAAATATAGGTCACGCCATAGGCATAGATTCCATAGTCGAACCATTCGACCGCATTGCCCAGCGCCGAAGCCCCGACCGCCCGGTGCAGGGGCGAAGGGTCGGGAAGCGGGGGTGGGTGCCCCAGGGCAGGAATCGTCACCGGCTTGTCCATTGGTCACCTGTTCGTGGGTTCGGGTCGGTCGGTGCCGCGAAATCTTCGGGGCCTGCGCGTTCGAGCCGGAGCCCCATCGGCGTCGATAGAAAGCCGCTTCCCGCCATCATCGCGAAGATGGCGATGAGCAGGCTTTGCACGGGAAGGAGCTTCGCGAACATCAGGCACCTTCGGCGGCGGCATCAGGCGGCGCGCCTGTCCTCCGCCGCATGGTCTTCGTCCTCGACCAGCGCGCGGTGGAGGACGCGCACCGCTTCGTCGAAGTCGCGGCATTCGACGATGAACTGGACGTCGACGTTGCGGATCTGATGCTGCATCGCGATCATCGCGATACCGGCATCGCCCAGCGCACGCAGTGCGTCGGGGACGAGGCCGGGGCGCGAAATGTCGCTGCCGATCGCCGCGACCATCGCCACCGGCTGCGCCGAGATGGCGGCGTCGGGATAGGATTTTTGCAGGTCGGCGATCACCTTTTTCACCGCGTCGGCACTGGCCGAGAGATAATGGGTGATCGTGTTGGCGTTCGACGATTTGCTGACGATCCACAACCTGTGCCGCGTCAGCGCGTCGAGGATCGCGGTGTCATATCCCTTCACGCCAACCATATCCTGTTCGAAAAACATCAGCGCCTGCATCTGACGGATGCCGGTGACGATCTCGACCCGCGGGACATCGGAGACATAGTCGCCGGTCACCAGCGTCCCCCCATCCTCGCGGTCGAAGCTGTTGCGGACGCGCAGCGGAATGTCGGTCTGGCGAAGGCCGCGCCCGGCGCCTGGGTGGATCGCCTCCATCCCCAAATTCGCGAGTTGATCGGCGACATCATAGTTGGTGCGGCCGATCTTGCGCGCCTTGTCCACGCCGACCAATTTGGGGTCGGCGCTCGACAGGTGGAACTCCTTGTGGATGATCGCCTCGCGCGCGCCGGTCAGGACCGCGAGCCGCGAGAAGGTCATTTCGGTGTAGCCGCGCGCATAGCGCCGCACCATGCCGCCCTCGCAGCCGGCATAGCCGGTGACGATGGGGAGGGTGGTCGTCAGGTCGATCGCGGAGAAGGCGGTGTTGATCCGCGCGTCGAGGCTGGCAAGGTCGTCCTGCTTCCACAGCGTCAGGTCGATGAAGCGGGCGTTCACGTCGCGATCGCGGAGCAGCAGGCTGGTGCTGTGCGCGCTATGCGCTTCGCCGACGCCGGCAAGCAGTTCGCGCACCGTCATCAACTGCTCCTTGACGCAGAAGCGGCCATGGCTGCGTAGTCGGGCCAGATCGTCGAGGCAGGCCGCAATCGCCGCGATCCGTTGATCGACGAAGGCATCGGCTTCGGCGCGGCTTTCGGAACGTGCGAACATCGCGGCATTGCGGGCGTGCATCGCGCGGCGGACATCGTCCATCGCATCGCGCCAACCGTCCGCATCGTCGTCGGCGACGAAGCGGCCATAGACGCCGGGAGCGCCGGTCTTCTTGTTCTCGAGCAACAGGTCGGTCATCCCGCCATAAGCCGACACGACGAAGATGCGGTTGTAGAGATCGGCACCCGATCGGCCGGCGATCAGCACATTATCGAACAGGGTCGCGGTCGCGGCCATCGAGGTGCCGCCGATCTTCTCGACGCTATGAAGCCCTGTCATGCCGACACCGTGCCGGTCAGCGATCCATGCTCGACCGTCAGCGGCTCGGGATCGCCGCGATGCGCGAGGAACCAGGGGCGGGGCTTGCGGGCGCCGAACGGCTCTTCGAGCCAGTTGCTCACCGCATTATAGACGAGAAAGGCGTTCGCGCGGGGGAAGGGCGTGATATTGCAGTTCGACCCGTGCATCAGGTTGCAGTCGAACAGGATCACCGTGCCGGGCTTGCCGGTCGGCGCGACGATGCCGTGCCGGTGCGCCAGCTCGGCGAGACTGTCCTCGTCGGGAACACCATATTCCTGTTTCTTGAGCGAGCTCAGATAATGATCGTCGGGGGTTTCGCCGACACAGGTCAGATAGATATGGTGCGACCCCGGAATGACCATCAGCGGGCCATTGTGCGGGGTGTTTTCGGCGAGCAGGATCGACATCGACAGCGCGCGCATCCGGGGCATGCCGTCCTCGACATGCCAGGTTTCGAAATCGCTGTGCCAGTAGAACTCCTTGCCCTTGAAGCCGGGTTTATAATTGAGCCGCGACTGGTGGATATAAACCTCGTCGCCGAGCAGGAAACGCGCGACGTCGGCGAGCCGGGCATCGGCGGCGAGGCGTGCCATGCAATGGTTCTGACGATGAATCTCGAAAATCGACCGGACTTCGTTGCTTTGCGGTTCGGTCACGATCGTCTCGTCATCGAGCGCGGCGGGATCGGCGAGCAGCTTGCCCGTGGCACGCTGCAGAAAGGCGACCTCCTCGTCCGAGAAAATATCCTCCAATATCATATAGCCGTCGCGATCGAACTGCGCGGCCTGCGCCGGGCTGATCGGCGCGTCGTTGTTCCATTCTCCATGGACGACGGGGTCCTGCCGCGGCCGCATCTCGGGCTCGGCGGCGCGGCGCGATGGGT
Source organism: Sphingopyxis lindanitolerans (assembly GCF_002993885.1). NCBI lineage: Bacteria > Pseudomonadati > Pseudomonadota > Alphaproteobacteria > Sphingomonadales > Sphingopyxidaceae > Sphingopyxis > Sphingopyxis lindanitolerans. The sequence continues at coordinate 374,879 of NZ_CM009578.1, read as the reverse complement.
AGATGTCTGTCATGGGACTTCCCCCTTTCCTGTTGATGTCTGTCAGTCGGCGGGGGCGGGCTCGCGGACTAGCTCGGCATCGGCGGGATAAGCGCCGCTCGCGTCGTGCACTTCCTTGCCGGTGACCGGCGGGTTGAAGGCGCAGGCGGTCAATATATCGGTTTCGGGGCGGACGATGTGGCGGTCGTGCTCGTTGAGCGCGTAGAGGACGCCGGGTTCCAGCTTGTGAACCTTGCCCGTCGCCAGGTCTTCGATCGTACCCGTGCCTTTCAGGACGAACACCGCCTCGAGGTGGTTCTGGTAGTGCATCTTGAGCTCGCTGCCCGCGAACATGGTGGTGATATGGAAGGAAAAGCCCATGCCATCGTCCTTGAGCAGCATGCGCGCGCTGGCCCAGCCGTCCGAGCGGACGTTGCGGTCGGTCTTGCGGATCGCGTTGAGATTGCGAACGATCATATTGTGTCTCCTATGTCTATTCGGCGGCGACGGCGTAATCGTCGGCCATCGCCTCGCGGATCTTGGTTTCAAGAATGTCGAGACCGACGGCGAGCGTCGCGTCGTCGATCGTCAGCGGGGCAAGGACTTTGATCACCTCGTCATGCGCGCCGCTGGTTTCGATGATCAGCCCGGCGTCGAAGCAGGCGGTGGTCACCGCCCCGGCGAGGTCGCCCGAACCGGTGTTGACGCCGCGCATCATGCCGCGGCCGCGCACCTCGAAGCCATACTCCGCCGCGATCCCGGCCAGCCGCGCTTCCAGCATGTCGCCACGGCGGCGCACGTCGCGCTGAAAGGCTTCGCTGCTCCAGAAATGGCGGAGCGCCGCGGTCGCGGTGACGAACGCATGATTGTTGCCGCGGAAGGTGCCGTTGTGTTCGCCGGGCGACCATTGGTCGAACTCGGGGCGCAGCAGGGTCAGGGCAAAGGGCAGACCCAGGCCCGACAGCGATTTCGCCAGCGTGACGATGTCGGGGGTGAAGCCCATCTCCTCGAAGCTGAAGAAGCCGCCGGTGCGGCCGCAGCCCGCCTGGATATCATCGACGATCAGCAGCGCGCCGTGCGCCTTCGCGATGTCCGCGATCCGGCGCAGCCAGTCGGGCGACGCCGCGTTGAGCCCGCCTTCGCCCTGCACCGTTTCGACGAGGATCGCGGCGGGGGCGTCGAGGCCGCTCGACGGATCGGATAGCCGCTGTTCCAGCAGGTCGGCGGTGTCGACGTCGGGGCCATAATAGCCATCATAGGGCTCGTGCGCGACATGGCTCAGCGGCACGCCCGCGCCGCCACGCTTGGCGGCATTGCCGGTGCAGGCGAGGGCGCCCAGCGTCATGCCGTGAAAGCCGTTGGTGAAGGCGATCACCATCTCGCGCCCCGTGACCTTGCGCGCGAGCTTGATCGCCGCTTCGACCGCGTTGGTGCCGGTGGGGCCGGTAAACATGACGCGATAGTCGAGCGCTCGCGGCTGCAGGATCAGCGCCTCGAACGCATCGAGGAAATCCTTTTTTGCGTTGGTGTGGAGATCGAGCCCGTGGGCGATGCCGTCGCCGCCGATATAATCGAGCAACGCCTGCTTCAATATCGGGTGGTTATGTCCATAGTTGAGCGTCGAGCAACCCGAAAGGAAATCGAGATAACGCCCGCCCTGGTCGTCGTGCATCCACACACCCTCGGCCCGGCCGAATTGACGCGGCATCGAGCGGGCGTAGCTGCGCACCGCGGATTCGCGGCGCTCATAGATGCTCCGGTCCGGAATCCTGCCGGACGGTTTAGGCCTCGTAATCATGATATTATCCCTGTTCTGCCTGGAACTTGCCATGGTCGAAAGGCCCGATGCGGGCCTGATATTCGGTCGCGTGCGCCCCCGCGAAATGCGCGCTGCTTTCAAAAAGCGGGCTTCTTTCAAGCGGCACGTCCCAGTCGCGGGCCAGTCCGTGAAAAAGCGCCCAGGATGCCTGATTGTCGTCGGTCACCGTCGTGATCAGATGGGTTGCGCCGCGTTGTGCCGGACGCGCGAGCAGCGCCTTGATCATGCTGCTTGCGAGCCTCTTGCTGCGCCCTTCGCGGGCCACGGCGACCTGCCAGACGAAAAAATCCTGCGGATCGGAGGGCGGGCGATGCCCCGACACCCATCCGACGATCGCGCCGTCGCGCTCCGCGACGATGCACGAGTCGGCGAAATGGGTGCATTGAAGCAGATTGCAGTAAGCAGAGTTGCGATCGAGCGGTGCGCAGCGCGCGACCAGCGCGGTGATGGCAGGACCATCCGTCGCGACGGGCCTGCGGAGTTGCAAATCGGCTGTTGAAACTATCGCGTCATCCAAACGCTTCCCTGGTGGCAATGTCTCCGTGTCTTTTTGCCAATCGGATATCATTCATCTCCTGAAACATATTATGCGCCATGATGGGGCGACTCAAAAATTTATCAAAGGAAATATAAGGTATTTCAAAGATTGCTCAACCCCGGCATTGAAAATTATTTCAAAATACAAAATATAATCAAATTGATTGGGAAGCCATAACGCGAGCAATAACGCGTTGGCGACAGCGGCCAGTGCGGCTACTCAGGGGGTATGGAAACCGAGATTGCGAACGCGACTTTGAAGGCCCTGCGGCGCATTTTGCGCGCGACCGACCGGGGTAGCCGCAAGCTTGCGGCGGCAACCGGGCTGACGCCGTCGCAACTGCTTGTCCTGCGAGAGGTCGAAGCCCAGGACGAGGTAACGCCGGGGGCGATCGCGCAGCGATTGCAGTTCAGTCATGCCACGATCACGGCGATTACAGACCGGCTCGTCGCCCTGGGCCTGATCACGCGAACGCGCAGCGATCGGGACAAGCGGCAGATGCTTTTGGACGCGACCGACGAGGGGCGACAGCGGCTTAGCGATGCCCCCGATATGCTCCAGGAGGTTTTTGCGGATCGCTTTGCCGCGCTTCCGGCCTGGGAACAGGCAATGATCCTGGCCGGTGCCGAGCGACTGGCCGGCATATTGGGCGCGGAGGATATCGATGCCGCGCCGCTGCTCGATGCCGGATTGATCGATCGTGCCGGAACGCGCGATGCACAATAGCCGCGCCGCTTCTCCGTGGGCCGCACCGGTCTGAGAATCTGCGTGCACCGGACCTTGCTCCGACCGGGACAGGACAGCCTCAACCGACAGCTTTAGACGCGCGCGGCGCTCGCCGTTCCGGCACGGATTGTCGGCCGTGATGACTTCGTCGAAGCGCGTGGACGTCGTGAACAGCCGGACGCCCACGTCGATGAGGCGATCGTCGCCGTCTTTCATCTCTCGCGCCGGATATAATATTATTATAATAATAGAGAAAGAAAGATTTTTTATGGAAGTAAAATAGATATTTTTGTAAAAAAGGAAGCTTTTCGTGCCTTCTGTGAAGTTGAATATTTTTCACAAAGCGAATATCGGGTTGAGAATAATTTAATTTCTACAAGATAACTTGAAAATACGAGCGGGATCGCTATCTTATCCTCACAGCTATGATTATATTTTTTCCATTTCGAAGTTCAGAGCGCCTGACGATCCGTGTCTAGCCGGACGTGCGCCCACCCAGGCGGCGTCCGGTGCAAGGCATCCGAGTCATGATGCGCGTCGGCTGACGGCCGCAAGCCATCCATTCTCCGATGCAGGGCGAAATCCCTCTTTCACGCCGCACAGGCCGCAAGCCTGCGTGGGCGTCGTTGCTGCGCAAAGGAGCTCCGAAAATGGCAACCCGAGTTTATTCCCGTTTGCGGAACAGGTCGCAAATGACGTTCGATGTCGAAATGCTGCTGGCCCGCTAGTCGTCCGTGAACAATGCGATTTCAAATAGGCGGTTGCGTTGAGCGATCCGGCTTGGATGGGTGAGACTTTGATAGCGAAGTTTGCGCGCTCAGGCGGCGGCCAGTTCTGGCTGCCTCGGTTGGAGGAGCGCCATGAACAGGGCACGCAAAAGCGCGGTCAGCCATGCGACGAGCAACCGCATATTGTGTCCGGCGGCGACCAGGATGGCGTTGATGGCATCGCCGGTAGCACCGGCAAGGTGATTGCGCTCGAGCAAGCCATCGCTCTTGGCGTGACCGATAATCGGTTCGATGGCGTTGCGGCGGCGGAGCTCGCGTTTGATCGTCGGTGACGTGATACCGCGGGTGTGGGCGATATAGACCTTGGCTTTGCCGCTGTGCTTGTGGCCCTTGTAGCCGCGGTCGACATAGGCCCGCTCGACGGTGATGCCGGTCAAGCGCTCGACCTGCTCGATCTGCCCGGTCAGCGTATGGCCATCATAGGGGCTGCCGGGCAGAGCCTGCATGCCAACGATGAACTGGCCGCCGGCGGTGCGGGCGTTGGTGACCGCGATCGAGGTCTTCACCCCGAACTCATAGCGCGTCCTGGCCTTGCCCTTGGCGATGCATTCGACCTCGGGTGCGTGCAGGGCGTAGAGCTTGTCGGCATCACCAGACTTCTGGGCGAGGATGCGCGCCACGCGCTCGCGGGCGACGGCAAAGGCGGCCTCGAGCGCTTCATTCCCGGCAATCTTGCGGCCGATGTCGCGGTCGAGCCGGCCCAGCCAGGTGCGCAGTTTTCGCACCCAGCGCAGCGCCTGTTTGTGACCGCGGCCATGGATCAGCCGCGACACCTCGCGGCGCGCCCGGCGGCCCACACGCAGGAACGACTGGCGCAGCGTGATGCCGTGCTGTTTCGCCAGCCGGTTCAGCCACTCGATGCCGCGCAGGAGCAGATGGCTGTCGGTGGGATGGGCAATCGCCTTGGTCTGCACCGTTGTATCCAGCGTCACCCGTTCGCAGGCCTGGGGCGTCACAGCATCGGTTCGCATCGCCACGCTGAGCGTTTCGGCCAGCAGCAGCTCGAGCTTGTCAGGACCGATCCGCCCCCGCCAGCGCGTCATCGACGACCGGTCGAGCGGGAGCTTGTGCCGGAAATGCTGCTCGCCGCAAAAGTACTGGAAATAGGGGTTCTCCACCCAGCGGGCGCAGACAGCCTCGTCCGACAGGCCCTCCATGTGCTTGAGAAGGTGCAATCCCGCCATCAACCGCGTCGGCAAGCCCCGCCGGCCCTTCTCCGTGTAAAAGCGACCATAGGCCTCATCGAACCGCGACCAGTCAATCAGCCCAGCGAGCTTCACCAGCGGATGCTTGGGATCGAGCATGTTGTCCAAACGGCTCTGGAACAGTTCGAACTCGCTCAGCTGGGGCTTCTTCGGCGGCATCGGCGAACCTCATCGTCTCGGCCAGCGCACTGAATCACAGCCCAATTTCCAGGGGAAGCCCCCACGCGCACGGGCGCGCAAAATTGCAAGCTTTTTGCACCAATCGCCCGAACCCTTGCGATTTCTAATACTTGGTTATCACGAAAAACCCCGCATCTCTGCGGGATCCAGCGTTTTTCACGGGCGACCCGCTATCCTCGGCTCGACGAGCAGGAGTTGGCGCGTCTTATCGAGACCTTTCCCTTGCTGCCGCTGATCGACAGGGCCGTGATCACCGCCGACGAGCAATTGTCGGGTAAGCTCGCGGCTTTCTATCGCGATCATCGCTGCGAACTCGAAGTGCCGATCGCCTTTTTGTTCGTGTCGCTCATCCTTCCGATCATCACGGCTAGTGCCGCGCTCTGGTGGTTTCTCGGCCGTTAGCCCGAAAGCACGCTCGCCCTGCTCTCCGTGCCGCGAGGGCGGAGGCAGCTTGTCCATGACTTTGTCCCCGGCAGCACCTGCGCCTTGAAAGAAAGAGAATATGTCTACGCAAAACATGCTCGCCCATCATGATGGGGTTTTCGTCAACCACCCCCGCGTCCGCAGTGCGGCCGAAGCTGCCATCATCGCGGCGCCCGTGGCGCTGCCGCCGAAGCGGACGGGCTTTGCGATGACGGGCGAGGATATTTCGTCGCTTGTGACGATCGTTCCGGTGGGCATTTTGGCGCTCATCACTTTTGGTTCGATGTTCAGCCCGCTCTGATCGCCTTTCCTGCGCGCGCCGGATCGCCGCGACCGCGGTCCGGCGCGCGGAAGGGAGGCGCGCCCCCTAATCTGCTGCGGACGGAAAACGTCGGATGCCTATATCTTTCCGCCATCCATACGCCCAGGAGCCACTCTTGCGCTTCACCCGTTTCATTCCGCTCGCCGCGAGTATCGCTCTGATGCTGGCCGCGGGCTTTGCTTTGCCAGGAATCTGGGCGTTTCTGCTGTTCCTGCTCGGGGCAAGCCTGGCCGTGATCGGCCTGTATGACCTATGTCAGCCGCTCCATTCGGTTCGGCGCAACTATCCTGTCATCGGCCGCATTCGCTGGCTGTTCGAAGATATCCGCCCCGCGATCCGCCAATATCTGATCGAAAGCGATCACGAACGGACGCCCTTTTCGCGAAGCCAGCGATCGCTCGTCTATGCGCGCGCCAAAAATGAGATCAGCGACCGGGCTTTCGGGACCTTGGTCGATGTCTATGCCAATGGATATGAATTCATCGCCCATTCGACGCAGCCCGTTCCGGTTGCAGACCCGGCGGATTTTCGCGTTCGCATCGGCGGCGACGATTGCAGCCAGCCCTATCTGGCTTCGATCTTCAACATTTCGGCGATGAGCTTTGGGGCGCTGAGCGCGAACGCGATCCGGGCGCTGAACAAGGGCGCCAGAATGGGCGGCTTCGCCCATGACACCGGCGAGGGTTCGATCAGCCCCTATCACCGCGAATTTGGCGGCGACCTGATCTGGGAAATCGGCAGCGGCTATTTCGGTTGCCGGACCCCCGACGGCGGGTTCGATCCCGTCCGCTTTGCCGAACAGGCCGTCGACCCGCAGATCAGGATGATCGAGATCAAGATCAGCCAGGGCGCCAAGCCGGGTAAGGGCGGCATCCTGCCGGCCGAGAAGATCACGGCGGAAATTGCGGCGACGCGGGGCATCCCGATGGGTGAGGATTGCATCTCTCCGGCACGGCACCGGGCGTTTTCGACCCCGATCGAACTGGTCCATTTCATTGCCGAACTGCGCCGTCTTTCCGGCGGCAAGCCCGTCGGGTTCAAATTGTGCGTCGGTCAGCCCTGGGAATTCATGGGGATCGTCAAGGCGATGCTCCAGACGGGTATTCTTCCCGATTATATCGTCGTCGACGGCGGCGAAGGGGGGACGGGCGCCGCGCCGCTGGAGTTCACCGATCATCTCGGCATGCCGATGCGCGAAAGCCTGCTTTTCGTCCACAACACGCTGGTGGGGGCGGGGCTTCGCCACAAGATCAAGCTGGGCGCCGCCGGCAAGATCGTCAGCGCGTTCGACATCGCGACCGCGATGGCGCTGGGGGCGGACTGGACCAATGCCGGACGCGGCTTCATGTTCGCGATCGGCTGCATCCAGTCGCTGTCGTGCCACAGTAATCGCTGCCCGGTGGGCGTCGCCACCCAGGATCCGACGCGGCAGCGCGCGCTGGTCGTTCCCGACAAGGCGACGCGTGTTTTCAACTATCATCGCAACACGCTCAAGGCCTTGTCGGAAATGATCGCAGCGGCGGGGCTCGATCATCCGGGCCGTCTTGGTCCGCACCACCTCGTCCGCCGCGTCAGCCTCACCGAGATCCGGCTTTTCTCCCAGCTTCATATCTTCCTTGACGAGGGAGAATTGCTCGCCGGGGCGTCCAATCGCGATTTTTATGGCAGCGCCTGGCAATTGGCGCGCGCCGAAAGCTTCGAACTCGCGCCCTAAGAAAGGAGCCTGGCATCCGGGCCTCGCCACAGCTCTGCGACGGATCGGCTTGAACGGATGGGGATTTCCGTGATCGCGCATCACGGGCCAAAGCGAAAGCCGCGCAAATGGCGAGGAATCACTGTCTTGCTCAGGTCGCGGCGGCCGATGGACGGACATTCGCCGCCCGTCTGTCGGAAATGGGTAAACCGAATCGAGCCGGAATGAAATGGCAAGATCGGCCGCTAACGCATTGAAACCTGATGGTGAGCCCTGCTGGGTTCGAACCAGCGACCTACTGATTAAAAGTCAGTTGCTCTACCGACTGAGCTAAGGGCCCATCGTGGCGCCGGTGGGCGGCGCCAGAAAAGGAGGGGCCGCCCTAGTGCGCTGCGGCGGCCTGGTCAACCGGCTTCGCGCGGATAAGGCGCGCGGCGAGTTGGCGGATCGTGTGGCGGTTCAGCGGATGGCGCCAGTCGGGCGCGATGGCGCGGAGTGGCCCGAGCACGAAAGCCCGCTCGGTCATCGCCGGATGCGGGATATCGAGCGCGCCATCGCTCCACGCACCGCCCGACCACAGCAATATGTCGAGATCGAGCGTCCGCGCGCTCCAGCGCTGGCCCGTGCGGCGTCCGAATTCGGCCTCGACCCGTTGCAGCCGCGCCAGCATGTCGCGTGGGCTGAGCGGTGAGGCGACGAGAGCGACCGCATTGGCATAGCGTCGGAGCGAGGGGCCGAGCGGCTCGCTGGTGATGATCGGGCTGACATCGACCGGTTCGATATCATCGGCTTCGAGCGCAGCCAGCGCCGCGAGCAGCACGCGCCGCGGATCGCCGTGACGCGCGTGGCGGCGGTTCGAGCCGAGGCCGATCGCATAAAGAGGCAAGGGCGTTGCGCTGGTCATCGCCGAGCGCCTATCGCAGGCGCGTGGAGATTGACAGCCCCTTGCCCGCAACCGAACCGCCGCGCGACTGTCCGCGCTGTCCGCGACTGGTGGCGCTGCGGCGCGAATGCCAGACCGAATATCCCGATTGGTGGAACGCGCCCGTCCCGGCCTTCGGCGATCCCGATGCGTGGCTGGCGTTTGCGGGGCTCGCGCCGGGCAAGCATGGCGCGAACCGCACCGGGCGCCCCTTCACCGGCGACTATGCGGGCGATCTGCTGTTCGCGACGCTCGCCGAATTCGGGCTGAGCAAGGGGCGTTATGACGCGCGCATCGACGATGGATTAACCCTCGACGGCGCGATCATCGTCAACAGCGTCAAATGCCTGCCGCCGCAGAACAAGCCGAATCCCAGCGAAATCGCCAACTGCCGCCCTTATTTCGAGGCCCAGATGGCGGCATTGCCCAAGGTGCAAGTGATCATCGCGCTCGGGCGAATTGCGCATGACGCGGCGCTGCGCGCGGAAGGCGTCCGGCTCGCGGCCTGCCCGTTCGCGCACGGCGCGGTGCACGTGCTGCCGAGCGGCAGGCGACTGGTCGATAGCTATCATTGCTCGCGCCACAACACGAACACCGGACGGCTGACGCCCGCGATGTTCGCCGATGTTTTTCGCACCGCTTGCGCGCTCCGCGATCAGACGAGCGGACGAAATTCCTCGACCACGGCACGGTAGAGCTGCCGCTTGAACGGCACGATCAGCCGTTCGAGCTCGTCGAGCTCGGCCCAGCGCCACGAACGAAACTCCTGATCCTTCGTCGCGATATTGACGTCGCTGTCCTCGCCCATGAAGCGCATCAGGAACCAGTGCTGGCGCTGGCCGCGATATTTACCGCCCCACATTTTACCCCGCAGATGATCGGGCAGGTCATAAAAATGTTCGATCTTGCTGCGCGCGATGATTTCGACGAGGCCGCCATGGATTCCCGTTTCCTCGCCCAGTTCGCGGATCGCCGCTTCCTCGGCCTCTTCGCCCGGATCGATCCCGCCCTGCGGCATCTGCCAGGCGTCGGCCGACGAATCGAGTCGCTGGCCGACGAAGATCCGGCCTTCGCGGTTTGCCAGCATCACGCCGGCGCAGGGGCGGTAGGGGAGAGAGTTGTCGGTCATACGGTCGCTTCGGTGACGATCGCCTTCAACATAGTCAAGGCGCCGCGTATGTCGTCCTTCGCGCTGGGGATGCCCTGCGCCAGGCAGATATAGCCGTGGATATTGCCCTTCGCCTCGCGGTAGGTGGTCGGCACGCCCGCTTCGATCAGCTTTGCGGCATAAGCGCGCCCCTGGTCACGCAAGGGATCGAGACCCGCGGTGATCAGCAGCGTCGGCGGCAGGCCTTCGGCGGGAAAATCGATCGGCGCGGCACGGCGGTCGGCGGGATCGGCGGCATATTGATCGCCGAACCAGGTCATGCTGCCCTCGGTCAGCAAATGGCCTTCGCCGAAATCGCGATAGCTCTGCCAGTCATTGTGGGTCGTGACGGCGGGATAGATTGGGTGGATCGCGACCACCGGTTTCGACGCGGGCGCATCGCGCAGCGCAAGCGCGGTGACGATGGTGAGGTTGCCGCCCGCGCTGTCGCCCGACAGGACGAGGCCGGTGCACGGGATATGGTCGGCGACCCAGCGCGTCGCGGCCTCGCAGTCAATCGGCGCGGCGGGGAAGGGATGTTCGGGGGCGAGGCGGTAATCGACCGCGATCACCGGCATGTCGAGAATACGCGCCGCCTCGGCGCAATAGGGATCATGGGTGTCGAGATCGCCGATCACCCAGCCGCCGCCGTGATAGAAGACCATCACCGGACCCGGCTCGCGGGCAGGGCGATTGTCGTAGAGGCGGATCGCAATGTCGCCGGCCGGGCCGGGAATCGCTCTATCCTCGACCTTTGCGATCTCACCGCGCGGGACGTCGGCCATCTGGCCCATCACGCGCATCATCTCGCGGGCCGCCGCGGGCGGCATCTCCTCCATCTTCGGGCCTTCCTGCGCGTTCAGGAAAGCGAGAAAGGCGGCCACGTCGGGCCGCGTATCGTGGGTCTTGCCGTCGGTCATCCTGTTCATCCCCAGACTGTTTTTCGGCCCCAGCTATTCGGCATCGCTCGCCGTTATTCAATCGCAAAATGAAACCCGTCACACGGCCAGCCTTTGCGGCGCACAATTTTTTCTGAATTGCGGCTTGCGGCGCGCGGGCCTAGGCCCATGTCAGAGGTTCGCAAGATTCAAAGGCAGATACACAAAATGGCGACAGCGGTAGCGGACGAAGCCAGCCAAAGGCAGTCCCCTCTTTCCGACGCAGTGGTGGTTCGATTTGCAGGCGATAGCGGCGACGGGATGCAGTTGACCGGCGGTCAATTCACGCTGTCGTCGGCGCTCGCGGGCAATGATTTCGCGACGTTCCCCGATTTTCCGGCGGAAATCCGGGCGCCGCAGGGAACATTGTTCGGCGTTTCGGCCTTTCAGATCAACTTCGGCTCGTCGGCGATCGATACCGCAGGCGACGCGCCCGACGTGCTCGTCGCGATGAACCCCGCAGCGCTCAAGACCAACGTCGACACGCTGAAAATCGGCGGGCTGATCATCGCCGACGAGGGCGAGTTCAACGACCGCAACCTCGCCAAGGCGAAATATGCCGCGAACCCGCTCGACGACGGCAGCCTCGCCAAATGGCAACTCCTCAAGCTTAACATCAGCCAGCTGACGATGGACGCGGTGAAGCCCTTCGGGCTCGGCAACAAGGAAGCGCTGCGCTGCAAGAATATGTGGACGTTGGGGTTGGCGCTTTGGATGTTCGACCGCGACCGTGCGCCCCTGATCGAGTGGCTCAAGGCGAAATTCGCCAAGGCGCCCGAGCTTGCCGAGGCCAATATCGCGGCGCTCAACGCGGGGCACGCCTATGGCGAGACCGCCGAGCTGTCGGGGCCGCTCAAGCAGCACCATGTCGATCCCGCGCCGGTCGCGCCGGGCCTCTATCGCACGCTCACCGGCGCCGAGGGGATCGCGCTCGGCCTTGTCGCGGGGGCGCAACTGGCGAAGCTGCCGATGTTTTTCGGCGGCTATCCGATCACCCCGGCGTCGGCGATCCTGCACCATCTGTCGCGGCTCAAGGAATATGACGTCACGACCTTTCAGGCCGAGGACGAAATCGCCGCCATCTGTTCGGCGATCGGCGCCAGCTATGGCGGCTCGCTGGGCGTGACCAGTTCATCCGGCCCCGGCATCGCGCTCAAGGGCGAGGCGATGGGGCTCGCGATCATGACCGAGCTGCCGCTCGTCATCGTCAATTCGCAGCGCGGCGGCCCCTCGACCGGCCTGCCGACCAAGACCGAGCAATCGGACCTGTATCAGGCGGTCTATGGCCGCAACGGCGATGCGCCGATGCCGGTGATCGCGGCGCGCTCGCCCGGCGACGCCTTCGAATGCGCGATCGAGGCCTGCCGCATCGCGACCCAATATATGACCCCGGTCATGCTGCTCACCGACGGCTATATCGCCAACGCCGCCGAACCCTGGGCGGTGCCCGATCTGACGGCCTATGAACCCTTCCCGGTCGAGTTCCTGACCGAGGTGCCCGAGGACGGCTTCAAACCCTATAGCCGCGACGAAAAGCTCGCGCGGCGGTGGGTCAAGCCGGGCACGCCGGGGTTGCTCCACCGCATCGGCGGTATCGAGAAAGAGGTCGATACCGGCCACCTCAACTATAATCCCGACAATCATCAGGCGATGACCGACATCCGCAAGGCGAAGGTCGACGGCATCCGCATCCCCGATCAGATCGTCGAGCTTGGCGCGGCGGGCGACAAACTCGCGGTCGTCGGCTGGGGTTCGACCTTTGGCCCGATCCACCAGGCGGTGCGGCGGAAACGCGCCGAGGGTGTGGAGGTCAGCCATATCCACATCCGCCACATCTGGCCGATGCCCGCGAACCTGGGCGAATTGCTCAAAAGCTATGACAAAGTGATCGTTCCCGAGATGAACACCGGGCAACTCAAGACAGTGCTGCGCGACCAGTATCTGGTCGACGCGAAACCCGTGAACAAAGTGTCGGGCCAGCCCTTCACCATCGCCGAAATCGAAGCGGCTATCGAGGAGGCCTTGGGCTGACGCGGAAGCGTTGTTGCCCCGAGAGGAAACGCAATGAACGAAATGACCACCATCGCGCGGACGACGACGCTCAAGGATTGGGAGACCGATCAGGAGGTTCGCTGGTGCCCCGGCTGCGGCGACTATGCGATATTGAAGGCGGTGCAGCGCACCTTGCCCGACATTGGCGCGGTGCCGGAGAATACGGTGTTCGTCAGCGGCATCGGCTGCTCGTCGCGCTTTCCCTATTATATGGAAAGCTATGGTTTCCATACGATCCACGGCCGCGCGCCGGCGTTCGCGACCGGGCTGAAGCTCGCCAATCCCGAACTCGACGTGTGGATCGTCACCGGCGACGGCGATGGCCTGTCGATCGGCGGCAACCACACGATGCACCTGATCCGCCGCAATCTCGATTGCCAGATCATGCTGTTCAACAACGAGATCTATGGCCTGACCAAGGGGCAATATTCGCCGACCAGCCGCGTCGGCACGACCAGCCCCTCGACCCCCTATGGCTCGGTCGACCGCCCCGCGCAGCCCGCGGCCTTCGCGCTCGGCGCCGGCGCGCGCTTCGTCGCGCGCGGGTTCGACGTCTCGAAAGAACTGCCGAACGTGCTGAAGGCAGCGCACGCGCACAAGGGCGCGGCCTTTATCGAGATTTTCCAGAACTGTATCGTCTATAATAAAGACGTGTTCGAGGATTTCGCCGCGCCCAAGGGCGCGGAGGACCGCCAGCTTTGGCTCAAGCAGGGCGAGCCGATGCTGTTCGCCAAGGGCGCGAAGGGCATCGCGCTCGACAATCAGGCGCTGACGCTGAAGGTCGTCGATGTCGTCGATGGCGACTGGCAGGCGGCGGGGGTGATCGTCCACGACGCGACCAACCGCAGCGTCGCGCACATGCTGGTCGAGATGCGCTTCGGCGAATTCCCGATGGCGCTCGGCGTCCTCTACGACGACCCGCGCCCGACTTTCGAAGCCGATGTGTGGCGCCAGAACAAGCTCGCGAGCGACGGCAAGACCGCCGACCTGCAAAGCCTGCTCAAAAAGGGGCAGACCTGGACGGTGACCGAGGGCGGGCCGGAACTTTAAGAAATCTCGCACGAAGGCACGAAGGGGGCGGCTGGGGCATCGTGCGTTCCATCTGCCCCGTTTTTCCCGAGCGAAGACGAGGGGCTCTGCCGAGCGGCGTCGAGGCCGGAACGCTGGACTTCTCGCTTCCCCGGAACGGGCCGCTCGTCTTCGCTCGGGAAACGGGGCGAGTCAGATGTCGTGCCGTTTGCTCTGGCGCGAAGGCACGACGCGGGCGGGCGCCCGCCACCGTCTCCATCCCGAACGATCGCGCCTTCGCGGATCGCGCGCAACGCGGAAACAGGCCCGCGCGTTACCCGTCCAGCGCGGCCGCATGCCCCCGCTTTGCGGGCTTGTGGTGGGTGACGTCATGACGGCGCGCGCGGCCGATTGTCAGGATGCTGCTTTTGCGGCAGGAAGGCGATAATGAACACGCATGTCAGCCCCCGCCGCGGCAAGAAGCTGCTCCGCGCCGACCGGGCGTTTCGCTCGGGGGGCGCACTGGCGCGGCTGATGGCGCTGGCGCCGGCACGCTTCTTTCATCGCCAGCTCGACCGGATCGACACCGGGCTCGCGCAGGGAACGCTCGAAGGCCATCTGCCCGACGGCAGCGTGCGCATCCTCGGCGGGCGCGGCAAGGGGCCGACGGCGGTCGTCCACCTCAAGAGCTGGGCGGCGCTGGTCCGGCTCGCGCTGTCGGGATCGGTGGGCTGGTATCGCGCCTGGGACATGGATGAATGGGATTCGCCCGATCCGGTGCCGCTGTTCGACCTGTTCATGCGCAACGGCGAGGCGCTCGGCGATGCCGGGCGGTCGCGCGGGCCGCTGCGCTGGTTCCACCGCGCCGCGCATTTCCTCAACCGCAACAGCCGGGCGGGCGCGCGCCGCAACATCCACGCGCACTACGACCTCGGCAATGATTTCTATCGACTGTGGCTCGACACCGGGATGAGCTATTCGAGCGCGCTCTTCGCCGACCCCGATCAATCGCTGGAAGAGGCGCAGGAGGCGAAGATCGACGCGATCCTCGACCGGCTCGATCTGCGATCGGGCGGGCGGTTGCTCGAAATCGGCTGTGGCTGGGGCGCGCTCGCCGAACGCGCGGTCGAACGGCACGATGTCCTCTATGTCGGGATCACCCTGTCGCCGTCGCAGGCCGAGATCGCCGACCAGCGCCTGCACGCGGTCGATTTGTCGGGCCGGTCGCGGGTCGAGCTTTGCGATTATCGCGACGCCGAAGGCCCCTATGACGCGATCGCCAGCGTCGAGATGGTCGAGGCGGTGGGGCAGGCCTATTGGCCCGCCTATCTCGACGCGATCGCGCGGCTTTTGCGGCCCGGCGGGCGCGCCGCGATCCAATATATCCTGATTAGCGATGCCTTGTTCGAACGCTATGCGGCGAGCATCGATTTCATCCAGGCCTATATTTTTCCGGGCGGCTGCCTGATGTCCGAAAGCCGCTTTCGCGCACTGGCCGAGGAGCGGGGGCTCGCGTGGCGCGACGTGCGCCGCTTCGGCGCCGACTATGCCGAGACGCTGCGCCAGTGGCGCGAGCGCTTCGACGCGGCGGTGGCGGGCGGGACACTGCCCGCGGGCTTCGACGAGCGTTTCGTGCGGCTCTGGCGCTATTATCTGCAATATTGCGAGGGGGGCTTTCGTGCCGGCGGCATCGACGTCGCGCAGGTGACCCTGGAAAAGACGATCTGAAAACAGGGGAGAGGATGATGCAAAGATTTTGGGCGGCCGTGCTGCTGTGCACGGCGACGGCGGGGCTTGCCGGTCCCGCGACGGCGCAGACCGCCGACACCATTTCCCAGAAGCTGCCGGAGGATTTGAACGTGCTGTTTTGGACCCAAGACCAGCGTGACGCCGCCTTTCGCACGATGGAGAACGTCCCCAAGGTCGTCGTCCACACGGTCAAGGCGGGCGACCCGGTCTATCCGCTGCCCGAGGGCCAGCCGATCGATCTTGGCCTCGACGTCGATGCCTATATGGCGGAACAGCGCAACGCGGGGCTGATCATCGTTCAGGACGGCAAGGTCCGGCTCGAAAAATATGCGCTCGGCTATGGCGCGGCGGGTCGCTGGACGAGTTTCTCGGTCGCCAAGAGTTTCACCTCGACGCTCGTCGGCGCGGCGGTGAAGGATGGTTCTATCAAGAGCCTCGACGACAAGGTGACCGTCTATATCCCCGGCCTGCGCGGCTCGGCCTATGACGATGTCAGCGTGCGGCAGCTGCTGACGATGACGTCGGGGATCAAGTGGAACGAGGATTATACCGATCCCAAGTCCGACGTCGCGCAGTTCAATCTGCAAAAGCCGGTCGCCGGCGAGGATATCACCGTCAGCTATATGAAGACGTTGCCGCGCGAGGCGCCCGCGGGGTCGAAATGGGTCTACAAGACCGGCGAGACCAATTTGATCGGCGTGCTGGTGTCGAGCGCGACGGGCAAGACGCTGTCCGACTATCTGTCCGAAAAGGTCTGGAAACCGTTCGGCATGGAGCAGGATGCGGTATGGATGCTCGGGCCGACGGGGCATGAGATCAGCGGTTGTTGCCTGTCGGCCAGTCTCAAGGATTATGCGCGGTTCGGCGAGTTCATCCTGAACGGCGGCGTCGCGGGCGGGCAGAAAGTGGTGCCCGACGACTGGCTGCCGGCGGCGACGACGAAGCAGGCCGATATCGACCTTCCGGGGCGTGGCTATGGCTATCAATGGTGGACCAATGACGACGGCAGCTTCGCCGCGCAGGGCATTTTCGGGCAGGGCATCTTCATCGATCCCGCGCGCAAGCTGGTGATCGCGTCGAACGGCAACTGGCCGACCGCGACCGATCCCGAAGGCGTCGGCAAGGCGCGCGAGGCCTTTTACAAGGCGGTGCAAGCGGCGGTGGACCGGGAAGCGAAATAAGACGGCTAGAGCATCGCGCCCATAAATATACACCGTTTGCCCTGAGCTTGTCGAAGGGCCGTTCTTCCTTCTGCGTCGCAGGAAGAAGAACGGTGCTTCGACAAGCTCAGCACGAACGGATGTAGGTGATGCTATTCTCTACTAGGCCTCGACGGCGCCCGCCGCGCGCTGAGCGATCCACGCCGCGGCGAGCGGGACCAGGACGCCCAGTGCCATGATCCACCAGCTATCCGAAAAATCGGCCGCGCTATAGAGCGCCGCGCCGACGACCGCGCCGGCGACGACCCAGCCGGGGCCGCTGCCGCCCGCAACGCGCATCGCAAGCCATGCGCCGCCGAAGGTTCCGACGAACCAGCCGACGATCAGCGCGATCGTCGAACCCAGCGGAATCAGGATTTCACCCGTGTCGACATCATATTCGGCGGGAGCGATCTCGCTGCCGGCATATTGCGCCAGCCAGAGCAGAGCGAAGGCGACGATGATGCCGATCGCAGCCGCCATCGCCCAGCGCAGGATGTTGCTTTTCATTTCGATGCCTTTGCCAACCCGGATATGCCCGCAATTGGCACAGAGTTGCAAAGATCGCGTTAAGCGTCCAGCATCACTTTGGGCAGGGCGTGGAACGCGGTGCTGTCGAAACCCTCGACCATCATCCCGGCCACGAATTCGCCGACCGCTTCGGGCCCCTTGATGCTGTGCGGATCCTCGCCGGGATAGGCGCGCGCGCGCATCTGGGTGCGGGTGCCGCCGGGGTCGAGGATCGCGGTGCGGACGCCCGAGATATTGCGCATTTCGGCGCCATAGCTGGTCACCAGGGTTTCGAAGGCCGCCTTCGATGCGGCGTAGGCGCCCCAATAAGCCCGCGGATTCCGCGCGACGCCGCTCGACAGCGCGAGCAGGCGGCCGCTCGTCGCGCGGCGCAGCAGCGGGTCGAAATTGGCGATCAGCGCCTGCTGCGCGATCAGGTTCAGGGTCAGCAGGCGGTTGAATTCCTTGCCGTCGATCGCCGCGACCGGAGTCAGCGTGCCGAGCATCGCGGCATTGAGGACGAGCATGTCGAGCTTTTTCCAGCGCTCGGCCATGGCGCTGGCAAGGCGCGCGATGCTGTCGCCGTCGGTGAGGTCGAGCGGCGCGATCGTCGCGCTGCCGCCCGCTGCGTGAATCCGATCCTCGAGCGCCTCGAGCCCGCCCGCGGTGCGCGCGGTGATCACGACATGCGCGCCGCGCGCCGCGAGCGATTCGGCAACCGCTTCGCCGATGCCACGGCTCGCCCCGGTGACGAGCGCGACCTGGCCCGCCAATTCTTCAGATCTCATGGTCATGTGGTCAGACAACTCGTTCGGCAAGCAGCGAAAACTGGTCGTCGATGCTGTTCTCGTCGAAATCGGTCAGCGTCGTCGGATAATCGCCGGTGAAGCAGGCGTCGCAATATTGCGGGCTGTCGTCGGCGCGCTTCGCTTCGCCGAGCGCGCGATAGAGGCCGTCGATGGTGAGGAAGGACAGGCTGTCGGCGTTGATGAAATTCGCCATCTGTCCGACCGTCATCTGCGCGGCGAGCAGCTTTGCGCGTTCGGGCGTATCGACGCCATAAAAGCAGCTATGCTGGGTCGGCGGGCTCGCGATCCGCATGTGGATCTCGGCGGCACCGGCGTCGCGCATCATCTGCACGATCTTGAGGCTGGTCGTGCCGCGCACGATCGAATCGTCGATCAGCACGACGCGCTTGCCCGCGATCAGCGCGCGGTTGGCATTGTGTTTCAGCTTGACGCCAAGATGGCGGACCTTGTCGCCCGGCTGGATGAAGGTGCGGCCGACATAATGCGAGCGGATGATGCCAAGTTCGAACGGAATGCCCGATTCCTGCGCATAGCCGATCGCCGCCGGGGTTCCCGAATCGGGGACCGGGATGACGAGGTCGGCGTCGACCGGATCTTCGCGCGCGAGTTCGGCGCCGATCGCCTTGCGCACCGAATAGACGCTCGTCCCGTCGACGATCGAATCGGGGCGCGAGAAATAGACATATTCAAAGATGCACGGGCGCGCGGCGCGCTCGGCGAAGGGGTGATGCGAGGTCAGTTCGCCGTCGCGGATGATCACCAGCTCGCCGGGCTCGACCGACCGGACGAATTCGGCCCCGACGACGTCGAACGCCACGGTTTCGGAGGCCAATATATAGGCGTCGCCCAGCTTGCCGAGGACGAGCGGGCGAATGCCGAGCGGGTCGCGGCACCCGATCATGCCCTCGGCGGTCAGGCAGATCAGCGAATAGGCGCCCTCGACCTGTTTCAGCGCATCGATGAAGCGGTCGAGCAGGGTGCGATAATTGGACGTCGCGACCAGATGAATGATCACCTCGGTATCGCTGGTCGACTGGAAGATCGATCCGCGGCGGACGAGAATCTTGCGAAGCGCGGTCGCGTTCGAGATATTGCCGTTGTGGGCGATCGCGAAACCGCCGGTCGCCAGGTCGGCGAACAGCGGCTGGACGTTGCGCAGCGCGGTTTCGCCCGTCGTCGAATAGCGGACATGGCCGATCGACGAGGTGCCGGCGAGCTGACGCATGATGTCGTCGCGGTCGAAATTCCCCGCGACATGGCCCATCGCGCGGTGGGTGTGGAATTCCTTGCCGTCGAAGCCGGTGATCCCCGATGCTTCCTGTCCGCGGTGCTGGAGCGCGTGCAGCCCGAGCGCAACCACTGCGGCGGCGCTTTCGGCGCCGTGGATGCCAAAGACGCCGCACTCCTCGTGGAGCTTGTCGTCATCGAAAGGATGCGTCGTCAGCATGTCGATCCAGGAGCAGGGGGGAACCTGCCGCGCATATAGGGAGGCTTGTTCCAAATGTCGCCCCCCATCTTCATACTATTGTCACGAAGCCGCGTCGCGGGTGGGGTGACAGCGGCCCCGGTCCTGCTCTAAAGCGTGGCACATGGACAGGGCCAGCGACGAAACCGACCGCTTTTTACCGCGCTTCGATGCCGCGGGCCTCGTCACCGCGATCGTCACCGACGCCGACTCCGGCGGGCTGTTGATGGTCGCGCATATGAACGCCGATGCGATCCGGCTGACGCAGCAGACGGGAGCGGCGCATTTCTGGTCGCGCTCGCGCCGGTCGCTGTGGCGCAAGGGCGAGACGTCGGGCAACGGCCTGACGCTCGTCGAGATGCGCGTCGATTGCGACCAGGATGCGCTGCTGCTGCGGGTCCGGCCCGCAGGACCTGCCTGCCACACCGGGCGCCGTTCCTGCTTCTATCGCCGGGTCGAGACGGATGGGTCGCTGACTTTCCCCGATGACGATGCCTGATCGCCGCGCCGCCTGGCTGATCCTGCCGCTTTTGCTTGCCGGTTGCGACCGGCCGGCGGCTGACCGCGCGAACAGCGATATCGATGCGAGCAATCCGCTCGAGATCGCGGCGCGCGAGCGCGGCGTCGTTCGCCCCGATACGGCGACGCCCACCGGGGTGTTCGAGCGGACTCACGAATTGGGGCGCGATGCGATGTGCGCGGTGCCCGACGGGGCGGGCCGCTGGCGCTTTGCGGTCACCGCGGCCTTTGGTCCCGGCCTGCGCTGCACCGCGCGCGGCACGATGACGAGCGAGAGCGAAGGCTGGCGCCTGCACTTTGCCGGTGTCGAGGGCTGCGAGATGCTGGTGCGCGAGGAAGAGGACGAGCTTCGCCTGCCCGGAAAGCTGCCGCCGCAATGCGCGAGCCTGTGTCCCGCGCGCGCCTCGCTCGCCGGGCTCGACCTGCCGCGCGCGAGTTGGTCCGGGGAGGATGCGAAACGCTTGCGTATCCTTGATGGGGACGGCAATAATATCGCGCTCTGCGAGGGCTGAGTGCCGCCGATTCTCCGTCGCTCCACCAGCCTTGACGTTCACGTCAACGGAAACTATCCTCGCCCCATGACCGAAGAATACGGCCACGCCCATATCGACACGCCCGATCACCTCGGTCGCGACCAGTTCAGCATCACCGATCTGTCGACCGAATTCGGGGTCACGGCGCGCGCGCTGCGTTTCTATGAGGACGAGGGGCTGATCAGCCCCTCGCGCCGCGGCTTGTCGCGCATCTATTCCAAGCGCGACCGCGCGCGGCTGGCCTGGATATTGCGCGCGAAGCGCACCGGTTTCAGCCTTGCCGACATTCGCGAGATGATCGACCTTTACGACGTTGGCGACGGGCGCAAGACCCAGCGCCAGGTGACGATCGAAAAGTGCGAGCAGCGCATAGCGCTGTTGCAGCGCCAGCGCGACGACATCGATAGCGCCGTCGACGAACTGACACGGTTCATCGATATGGTGAAAAAGGTTGAGACGGCCCGCAAAGCACGCTGAGCTTTCGGTCCTGGCCTCCCCGGGCGAGATGTTTGCCAACCCTTTGATTTTCGGAAAGACGAGTCATGCCCGCTTATCGCGCCCCCGTCCAAGATACGCTGTTCCTGCTCAACGATGTGCTCGGGATCGAACGCTATGCGGCGCTTCCGGGGTTCGCCAATGCCTCGCCCGACATGGTCGAGGCGGTGCTGACCGAAGCGGCCAAATTCTGCGAGGAAGTGCTGTTCCCGATCAACTATTCGGGCGATCAGCAAGGTTGCACGCGCCATGACGACGGGTCGGTGACGACCCCGGAGGGGTTCAAGCAGGCCTATCAGGCCTATTGCGAGGCCGGTTGGACGCTGTTGACCCAGCCCGAGGAATTCGGCGGACAGGGCCTGCCGCACGTCGTCGGCTTTCCGGTCGAGGAATATCGCATGGCGGCGAACCAGGCCTTCGCCATGTATCCGGGGCTGACCCAGGCGGCGGTCGCGGCGATCCTCGTCAAGGGATCGGACGAGCAGAAGGCCATCTATGCGCCGCGGATGATCTCGGGCGAATGGGGCGGGACGATGAACCTGACCGAGCCGCATTGCGGCACCGACCTTGGCCTGATCCGCACCCGCGCGGCGCCGAACGGTGACGGCAGTCATGCAATCACCGGAACCAAAATCTTCATCTCGTCGGGCGAGCATGACCTGACCGACAATATCATCCACCTCGTCCTCGCCAAAACCCCCGACGCGCCCGACAGCGTCAAGGGCATCTCGCTGTTCATCGTGCCCAAGTTCCTGGTGAACGCCGACGGTTCGCTGGGGGAACGCAACACGCTGTCGTGCGGATCGATCGAGCACAAGATGGGCATCCATGCCAATGCGACCTGCGTCATGAATTATGACGGTGCGAAGGGCTGGATGGTCGGCGAGGAGAATAAGGGCCTCGCCGCGATGTTCGTGATGATGAACGCCGCGCGTTTGGGGGTCGGCATCCAGGGGCTGGGGCAGGCCGATATCGCCTTCCAGAACGCGGTCCAATATGCGCAGGACCGCCGCCAGGGCCGTGCGCTGACCGGGCCGCAGGATCCGCAGGAAAAGGCGGACCCTCTGTTCGTCCATCCCGACGTGCGCCGCATGCTGATGGACGGCAAAGCGGTGGTCGAGGGGCTGCGCGCGCTCTGCCTGTGGGGCGCGCTTCAGGTCGACCTCGCGCATGTCGCCGAGAGCGAGGAGGAACGCCAGCGCGCCGACGACCTTGTCAGCCTGCTCACTCCGGTGATCAAGGGCTATGGCACCGACAAGGGGTTCGAGGTCGCGGTGAACGCGCAGCAGGTCTTCGGCGGCCACGGCTACATCGAGGAACAGGGCATGAGCCAATATGTCCGCGATGCCCGCATCACGATGATCTATGAAGGCGCGAACGGCGTACAGGCGATGGACCTCGTCGGCCGCAAACTCGCGCAGAACGGCGGCCGCGCGATCCAGACCCTCTTCGCGATCGTCGATGAGGAATGCGCCGCCGCCAAGTCCAGGCCCGCCTTCGCCGATTTCGCGGGCCGCCTCGAAAAGGCGAATGGCGAACTCAAGGCGGCGACGATGTGGTTCATGCAGAATGGCATGACCAACCCGAACAATGTCGGCGCCGGCGCGCATCATTATATGCATATCGCCGGCATCGTCGCGCTGGGCCTGATGTGGCTGCGCATGGCCGAGGCAGCGCAGACGGCGCTCGACGAAAAGCGCGGCCGCCAGGATTTTCTGGAGGCGAAGATCGTCACCGCGCGCCACTTCGGCGAACGCTTCCTCCCCGACGCGGGGGCGCTGCGCCGCAAGATCGAGGCGGGCAGCGAGGCGATGATGGCGCTGACGCCCGAACAATTTTTCGCCGCTTGATCCCGGCGCGCAACCATTGCCGCCGCCATGCGTGGGGATGGCGATGGGGAGCGACCTGAAACCGATCGTCATAGCGGGCCGCAATTGCTGGCGGATCGAGCGCGCCGACAAGGCACGGATGATTGTCGATGCCGCCGATTATTATGCGCTGCTCGAGCGGTTGATGGCCGATGCGAAGGAACGCATTCTGCTGATCGGCTGGGATTTCGATCCGCGCATCGCGTTGAAGCCCGACGAACAGGGAAGGGGCCAGCCGCTCGGCGCCTATCTGCTTGGCCTCGCAAAGGCTCGCCCCGATCGCGACATCGACATCCTCCGCTGGAATTTCGGCGGGCTCAAGCAATTTGCGATGCCGCGGATCGTCACGATGATCCTGCGCTGGAAGATCACGCGCTCGATCCGTTTCCGGCTCGACAGCGCGCATCCGGTCGGGTGCAGCCATCATCAAAAGGTCGCGGTGTTCGACGATCATCTGGCGGTTTGCGGCGGCATCGATGTCGGCGCGTGCCGCTGGGACACGCGCGACCACCTCGACGGCGACCCGCGCCGCACCGCGCCCGGCGGCAAGGCCTATATGCCATGGCACGACAGCACGATGATCGTGGCGGGCCCGGTGGGCGGCGCGCTCGCCGAACTCGGCAACGAGCGGTGGCAGCGCGCGACGAAGAAGGGGCTGCGCGAATTGCACGGCAAGGGGGAGAATTGGCCCGACGACCTCGAGCCCGATTTCGAAGGCGTCGATGTCGCCATTTCGCGCACCCGTGCAGCCTATGCGGAATGGGACGAAATTCGCGAGATCGAGCAACTCTATCTCGACATGATCGCGGGCGCCAAAGGCTTCATCTATTTTGAAAATCAGTATTTTTCCTGCGGCAAGATCGCGGCGGCGATCGCCGAACGGCTGGAGGAGGATGACCCGCCCGAATTTGTCGTGGTCATGCCCGAAACCGCCGACGGCTGGCTGGAACAAAAGGCGATGGACGGCGCCCGGGTCAAGCTGGTGCGCGCGATCGCCAAGGCGCGGCATGGCGATCGGCTGCGTATCTATGTTCCGCGGACCGCGGCGGGCGAAGCGATCTATGTCCATGCCAAGACGGCGGTGGTCGATGACCGGCTGATCCGTGTCGGGTCGTCGAACATGAACAATCGGTCGATGGGGCTCGACAGCGAATGCGATGTGACGATCGACGCCGCATTGCCCGCCAACCGCGATGCCGGACCGGCGATCGCGCGGCTGCGCGAATCGCTGATTGCCGAACATCTGGGGGTCGAGGCCGCCGATGTGGCGCGCGAATTTGCGCGCACCGGATCGCTGATCGCGACGATCGAGGCGTTGCAGGGCAACGGGCGCACGCTCGAATTGCTCGATCTCGTCAGCCCCGGCCCGCTCGACGACTTCATCGCCGACAATGAATTGCTCGACCCCGCAAGCCCTGACGCGATGTTCGAGGGTTTCGCCCAGCGCGGGCTGAAAAAAAGCTGGAATCGCGGCAAAGGCTGGATGAAGCGGCACCGGCCGTTCGGGCGGAAGAAGCGAAGCGCGCCTTAATCCGCCAGCGACAAGATGTGCTGCGCCTGCTTGAGATGCGGCGCATCGACCATCTTGCCGTCGATCTGCAACACCCCGACGCCCGGATTGGCGGCGAAGGCATCGACGATCGCCTGCGCGCGCACGACCTCTTCGGCGGCGGGGGTGAAGGCCGCGTTGATCGGCGCGACCTGCGACGGATGGATCGCCATCATGCCGGTGAACCCGTCGCGGCGCGCGCGCGCGGCATAGGCGGCGAGCCCCGCCGCGTCCTTGATCGCCGGAAACACCGTATCGATCGCCGCGACCCCCGCGCCATGCGCCGCGAACAGCGTGAGCGCGCGCGCGACCTCATAGGGCGATGTATAGCTGCCGTCTTCGTGCCGGCTCGCTGTTGCACCGATCGCGGCGGGCAGGTCTTCGGCGCCCCAGGTGAGCCCGAGCAGGCGATCCTTCGCCTCGCGATAGCTGCCGAGCGTGAAGATCGCCGCCGGGGTTTCGGTCGCGATCGGCAGGATCGGCGGCAGCGACGCATCGCGCGCGGTTTCGCTGCGCAATATGGTATCCAGTTGCGCGACGCTCGATGCGCCCTCGGCCTTGGGGAGCATGATCGCATCGGGCCGCGCCGCCGCGATGGCAGCGACGTCGGCGGCGGTCATATGCCCGTCGAGCGGGTTGACCCGCACCAGCGTCACGACCTCGCGGTCGCCCAGCAGATATTCGGCCACCGCGGCGCGCGCGGCGTCCTTGTTCGCAAGCGCCACCGAATCCTCCAGGTCGAGGATGATCGCATCGGCGCCCGACGCGGCGGCCTTGGCGAAGCGTTCGGGGCGGTCGCCGGGGACGAAGAGCAATGAACGGAGGCGCATCAGACGTCCTTCTTCTTGATCAGCGCCGAGCGTTCGCACTGGCAGACGATCTCGGCCCGCTGGTTGATGCAGCGGTGCAGGAAAGTGACGATACCCGCATTGGGCCGCGACCTGGACTCTTTCAGGCCGATGATCTCGGTCTCGGCGCGCAGCGTATCGCCGATGAACACCGGCTTCGGCATGACGAGCTTGTCATACCCCAGGTTCGCGACGAGCGTGCCGAGCGTCGTGTCGCCGACCGACAGCCCGACCATCAGGCTGAAAGTGAAGGTCCCGTTGACGAGAATCCGCCCGAATTCCGATGCCTTCGCCGCCTCGACATCGAGGTGCAAGGGCTGCGGATTGTGCGTCATCACCGTGAACAGCAGATTGTCGGTCTCGGTCACCGTGCGGCGGATGTCGTGGGCCAGCGTCTCGCCGATCTGCCACTCGTCGAAAAACTTGCCTGCCATCTTCAATCCCTCAAATGCAATTTCATGCCGACATGACTCTGCACAAAGCCGAGCCGGGCGTAAAAGCGATGCGCGTCGGTGCGTGTAGCCGACGAAGTGAGCTGGACAAGCTTGCAATCGCGCGCACGGCATTGCTCAACCGCCCACAGGATCATCTGCTCGCCGAGTCTTTGCCCGCGCAGATCGGCGGCGATGCGCACCGCCTCGATCAGTCCGCGCCAGCTTCCGATGAAGGAAAGCCCCGGTAGGAAGCTCAGTTGCATGGTCCCGACGATGCGGCCGTCCAGCTCGGCCGCGATCAGGCGCTGGTTCGGGTCGGCGTCGATCGCCTCGAACGCCGCCAGATAGCGCGGGTCCGACGGGTCGGCCTCGCGTCCGGGCGGGATCACATCCCCGGCGAGCATCGCGAGGATCGCCGGAAGGTCCGCTGCCATTGCGTCGCGCAGGATGAGGCCGCTCATTCGGCCGCCTCGATCTTCGCGAGCAGCGCTTCGACCTGCACCTGCGCGCCCGCGATGGCATTGAGCTGCGCGACGACGCCGTCGAACGGCGCGGTCAGACTATGCTCCATCTTCATCGCTTCGAGCGTCAGCAGCTTCTGACCCTTGATCACCTTATCGCCCGCCGCCACCTCGACGGCAATGACCTTGCCCGGCATCGGCGACAGGATCGCGCCGTCGCTGGCGCCGCCGCCGGTCCCGCCAGCGGCGCGCCAGGGCGTGAGCTGCCAGACCGCGCCGCTTTCGGCGACCAGCATCGCCGGGGCGGGCTCCTCGGCGCCGGGACCGTGCAGCGTCACATCGACGCGCTTTCCGTCAAGCAGGAAGGGGGCGATGCGCACATCGGGCGCGTTGAGACGAAAGCCCGCTTGCAGCGACCGCGGAACCAGCGCCATCGCGGCATCGGTCAGCGCATGGTCGGACGGCATCGGCGCGGCGGTCATCGCCTCGCCGTCGCGGCCGATCAGCCCGGTGTCCACGGTGCCGGCAACGAAGTCAGGATGGTCGAGCGCGGCGATCAGGAAGGCCGAATTGCTCTTCACCGGCCAGATCGCGCTGTCCTCCAGCATCTCCGACAGCATTTCGCGCGCTTCTTCGCGGTCCTCGCCATAGGCGATGACCTTCGCGATCATCGGGTCATAAAAGGGCGATACCTCGGCCCCTTCATAGACGCCGGTGTCGATGCGGCCGAGATGCTCGGGAAACTGGAACAGCTCGAGCGTGCCGATGCTCGGGAGGAAGCCCTTGGCGGGATCTTCGGCATACAGCCGCGCTTCCATCGCCCAGCCGTTGATCGCGAGTTGGTCCTGCGTCAGCGGGATCGGTTCACCCGATGCGACGCGAAGCTGCCATTCGACCAGATCGACGCCGGTGATCTCCTCGGTCACCGGATGCTCGACTTGCAGGCGCGTGTTCATTTCCATGAACCAGATGCGGTCGGCGCGCAGGCCCTCGCTGGCGTCGGCGATGAACTCGATCGTCCCGGCGCCGACATAGTCGACCGCCTGCGCCGCGCGCACCGCGGCGGCGCAAAGCGCTTCGCGCGTCGCTTCGTCCATGCCGGGGGCAGGGGCTTCCTCGATCACCTTCTGGTGGCGGCGCTGCAGCGAGCAGTCGCGTTCGAACAGGTGGACGACATGGCCGTGGGTGTCGCCGAACACCTGCACTTCGATATGGCGCGGGGTCAGGATATATTTCTCGATCAGCATATGATCGTTGCCGAAGGACGCCGCGGCCTCGCGCTGGCACGAGGCGAGCGCGTCGATGAAATCGCCCGCCGCATCGACCTTGCGCATCCCCTTGCCGCCGCCGCCGGCGACTGCCTTGATGAGGACGGGGTAGCCGATTTTAGCCGCCTGTTCGGCGAGGAAGGCGGGGTCCTGATTTTCGCCCATATAGCCGGGGGTCACGGGGACGCCCGCGTCGGTCATCAGCTTCTTAGCTGCGTCCTTCAGCCCCATCGCGGTGATCGAGGAAGGCTTGGGTCCGACCCACACGAGCCCGGCGTCAGTGACGGCCTGCGCGAACTCGGCATTTTCGGAGAGGAAGCCGTAGCCGGGATGGATCGCTTGGGCGCCGGTCGTCTTGGCGGCGGCAATGATTTTCTCGCCCACCAGATAGGATTCACGCGCCGGCGACGGCCCGATATGCACCGCCTCGTCGGCTTCCCGCACATGCAGCGCCTTGGCGTCGGCGTCCGAATAGACCGCAATGGTGCGGATGCCCATCTCGCGCGCGGTGCGGATGATGCGGCAAGCGATTTCGCCACGATTGGCGATGAGGAGCGAGGTGATCATTGCTTCTTTCTTTCGATTTCTTGTCGCTTCACATCTTGCGCTTTCTTCCATTCCACATCCGATCCGAAATGCCGGCTGGACAATGTTTCGCGGATAAGCACACGCCATTGGCCGTTCCGCCTTTCGCAAACATATCGAAACTCGTTGACGCTATAAGGGCCAGCATTTTCGTAACCGCCATCGAATCCAAGATATTGAGCTTTCGATTTCTCGAAGGTGACAATAATCGCCCGGTTTCTGGACACTTCGGTGCTACGGAAAATCAGCGTCGAGTCATATTGTATACCCAAACCTGCGGTGGGCACTTCTTTGAAAGATCTTGTTTCTTTCCCTCTGCCGTCGGGTTTATCTCCGACGATCGTGCCATCAGGCCACCATGTTCGGATGATTGCGTCCCAGTTTTTGGCGTCATAGGCATCACGCAAATAACTAATCACTGCCTTAGGACTGTTTTGAGCAACCCTCGCCTCGGCGACGGCAGGCAGGCAAATTAAAGTTCCGAGAAGGACCAGCACCTTCATCTCTCACATCCTGAACACGCCGAACCCGCGGTCCTCGACCGGGGCGTTCAGCGTTGCGGTGAAGGCCAGGCCGAGCACATCGCGGGTCTGCGCGGGGTCGATGATGCCATCGTCCCATAGGCGCGCGGTCGCGTGATAGGGGTTGCCTTCATCCTCATATTTCTGGCGGATCGGGGCCTTGAACGCCTCGGCTTCCTCGGGCGTCCATTTGTCGGCGTCGCGGTGGACCGTCGCCAGCACCGACGCCGCCTGTTCGCCGCCCATCACGCTGATCCGCGCATTGGGCCAGGTGAAGAGGAAGCGCGGTGAATAAGCGCGCCCGCACATGCCGTAATTGCCCGCGCCGAAGCTGCCGCCGATCAGCACGGTGATCTTCGGCACCGTCGCGGTCGCGACCGCGGTGACCAGCTTCGCGCCATGCTTGGCGATGCCCTCGGCCTCATATTTGCCGCCGACCATGAACCCCGAAATATTCTGGAGGAAGAGCAGGGGGATGCGTCGCTGCTGCGCGAGTTCGATGAAATGCGCGCCCTTGACCGCGCTCTCGCTGAACAGCACGCCATTGTTGGCGAGGATCGCGACCGGGATGCCCCAGATATGCGCGAAGCCGCAGACGAGGGTGCTGCCGTACTGCGCCTTGAACTCGTGAAACTCGCTGGCGTCGACGAGGCGCGCAATGACTTCGTGCACGTCGTAGGGCGCGCGGACGTCCTGTGGGATGATGCCGTAGAGGTCTTCCGCGTCATATTTGGGTGGGCGCGGTTCCCTCATGCCGATGGGTGTCTCGACTTCGCTCGACACGAACGGACCGGAGAGGTGGCTCATGATGTCCCTGACGATCGTCAGCGCATGTTCGTCATTCTCGGCGAGATGATCGACGACCCCCGACTTCTTCGCGTGCAGGTCGCCGCCGCCCAGATCCTCGGCGCTGATCTCTTCGCCGGTCGCCGCTTTGACCAGCGGCGGCCCGGCGAGGAAGATCGTGCCCTGCCCCCGCACGATCACCGTCTCGTCGCTCATCGCGGGCACATAGGCGCCGCCGGCGGTGCAGCTTCCCATCACGCAGGCGATTTGCGGGATGCGCTTTGCCGACATATTCGCCTGGTTGAAGAAGATACGCCCGAAATGGTCGCGATCGGGAAACACCTGATCCTGGTGCGGCAGGTTCGCGCCGCCGCTGTCGACGAGATAGATGCAGGGCAGGCGGTTCGCCTCGGCGATTTCCTGCGCGCGCAGATGCTTCTTGACCGTCAGCGGATAGTAAGTGCCGCCCTTCACCGTCGCATCGTTGCAGACGATCATCGCCTGCCGCCCCGACACGCGGCCGATACCGGCAATCATCCCGGCGCCGGGAATTTCGCCTTCATAGAGGCCACCCGCCGCGAGTTGCCCGATCTCGAGGAACGGAGACCCCGCGTCGAGCAATCGTTCGACGCGCTCGCGTGGGAGCAGCTTGCCGCGGCTGGTGTGCCGCTCGCGCGACTTCGCGTTGCCGCCGAGCGCCGCTTCGGCGACCCGCGCGTAAAGCTCGTCGCGAAGGCCGCGATTGTGCGCGGCATTGGCGCGGAACGCATCGCTGTCGCTATTCATCATCGTGCCCAGAACAGGTGCGCTCACGTCTCAAACTCTCCCGCTGATATGTGCGGGACTAGCCCGCCGCTCGTCGATTGCATAGGACCGCACGCCGAAAATGGTTGGCATTGAAACCAGATCGTCACAGGCCTATGCCCCTCGCATATCCCCACGAAAGCAAGGTTTGCCTCATGAAAAAGACCGTCTTCGCCATCCTGCTGTCCACCGCCGCGATCGTCGCGGGGCCTGTCGCCTGCTCGAAGGGCGGCGACAAGGCCGCAGCGACCTACACCGTCGGCACCGAACTCGGCATCAGCAAGGACGCGATGGATACGAGCGTGAAGCCCGGCGACGATTTCTATGCCTATGCCAATGGCAATTGGCAAAAGACGACCGCCATTCCGGCGGATCGCTCGTCGATCGGCGCTTTCTATATCGCTTTCCTCGAGACCGAGAAGCGCACGCGCGAACTGGTTGACGCGATCGTCAAGAGCGGCGGCGATCCCAAGACCGACGACGGCCGCATCGCCGCTTTCTACAACGCCTATATGAACACCAAGGCGATCGACACCGCGGGGATGAAACCGGTCGCGGCCGACCTCGCGCGCTTCGCGGCGATCACCGACAAGGCCTCGCTGTCGAAGGTGCTGGGCGAGCAGACCCGCGCCGACGTCGATCCGCTCAACGCGACCGATTTCAACACCGAAAATCTGTTCGGCATCTTCGTGACCCAGGGTCTCGCGACCCCCGGCGATGTCATTCCCTATATGCTGCAGGGCGGCCTCGGTCTGTCCGAGCGCGAATATTATCTGTCCGCCGACCCCAAGATGGCGACGATCCGCACCCAATATCAGGCCTATATCGCCAAGCTGCTGACCGCCGCCGGACAGCCCGATGCCGAGGCCAAGGCGAAGCGGATCTATGACCTTGAGGTCAAGATCGCGAAGGCGCACGCGAGCCGCGAGGAGAGCGAGGATTTCGCCAAGTCGGCGGGGGTCTGGACGAAGGATGACTTCGCGAAGAAGGCGCCCGGCATCGACTGGGACGCCTATCTGGCCGCCGCCGGGCTCGACAAGGCGGCGAAGTTCGGCGCCTATCACGCCAAGGCGATTACCGGCCTGTCGGCGCTTGTGGCGTCGGAGCCGCTCGATACGTGGAAGGACTGGCTGGCGTTCCACCAGATCAACAGCCACACCGACGTGCTGCCGACCGCGCTCGATAATGCGCATTTCGCTTTTTACGGCACGACGCTTTCGGGCACACCGCAGCAGCGCAGCCGTGACAAGCGTGCGCTCGACGCGCTGAACACCGACCTCGGCGACGCGGTCGGCCGCGTCTATGCCGAGAAATATTTCCCGGCGTCGGCAAAGGCTGAGGTCGGCGACATGGTGACCGGCATCAAGGCGGCGTTCGCCAAGCGCGTCAACGCGATCGACTGGATGGCCCCCGAAACCAAGAAGGAAGCGATCAAGAAGGTCGAGACGATCGTCGTCGGCGTCGGCTATCCCGAGACGTGGCGCGATTATGGCAGCTACACCGTCAGCGCCGACAACGCCTACGCCAACGAAATCGCCGGCGACAAGGCCGAATATGCCCATCAACTCGCCAAGATCGGTAAGCCGATGGACAAGGCCGAATGGTGGATGACGCCGCAGACGGTCAACGCCGTCAACCTGCCGGTGCAGAATGCGCTGAACTTCCCCGCCGCGATCCTCCAGCCGCCCTTCTTCAACGCCGCCGCCGACCCGGCTTATAATTATGGCGCGATCGGCGCCGTCATTGGGCATGAGATCAGCCACAGCTTCGACAATAATGGTGCGGCCTTCGATTCGACCGGCGCGCTGCGCAATTGGTGGACCGCGGCGGACCTCAAGAAGTTCGAGGAAGCCGGCACGGCGCTGGCCGCGCAGTTCGATACCTACAAGCCGTTCCCCGATCTCGCGGTGAACGGCAAGCTGACGCTGGGCGAGAATATCGCCGACGTTGCGGGGCTGCAGGCCGCTTACGATGCGTACCACGCCTCGCTCGGCGGCAAGGATGCGCCGGTGATCGACGGTTTCACCGGCGACCAGCGCTTCTTCATCGCCTATGCGCAGACCTGGGCGACCAAGATGCGCGACGAAGCGCTGCGCGCGCGCATCGCGACCGACGGTCACGCGCCGGGCATGTACCGCGCGCTCACCGTCCGCAATCTCGACGCCTGGTACAAGGCGTTCGACGTCAAGCAGGGCGACAAACTCTACCTCGCGCCCGACAAGCGCGTGCGGGTGTGGGGGTAATCTAAACCCGACATTGCGAGCGGCGAAGCGACGCGGCAATTCAGAGCGGGCGGTCGCCGCTCTGGATTGCTTCGCTTCGCTCGCAATGACATCAATCATGGGAGGCTTGTCGGGCTGTCGGCTTCTTCCGGATCAAATGGCTGTAGACGCCGACGCAGTTGATGCAGAGCAGCGCGACATTCTGCCAGCCGATGCCTTCGCTGTCGGGTTGCAGGAATCCCCAGACGATCAGCGCGAGGCTGCTCGTCACGAAGATCACGAACGCCCAGCCGTTCCACCGCTCGCCAAGATTGAGCGAGACGAGCAGCGCCGCGAGCGTCGCGGCAGCGGCGCCATAATATTGCAGCGCGTCGAGCAGAGCGTCGCTCACGACAGGCCGCCGATCAGCGCGAACAGGCCCGCCGCGCTCAGCACCGGCCAGGCGATGTGGCGGCCCTTCGTGTAAATCGCGTTGAACGATCCTGTCGCGAGCCAGGCCGCGCCGATGACGGCCAGCAGCCCCTTTGGCGCGCCGGGCCAACTCACCGCCGCTGCCGAAACGAGCATCAACACCGCGGTCGCATGCCAGGCGAAGCGAAGAATCCGGCGGGTCAGCGCATCGGCCAACAGGCCGTCGCCGCTCCGCAGTAACGGCACGATCAGGCGCCGATAGCCAAGCACCGAATGCACCAGCGCTGCCGCCACCATGCAGGCGGACGACAGGCCGAGCCAGATCACGCGCCGGCGCCGATCAGTTCGCGGCCGATCAGCATGCGGCGAATCTCGTTCGTCCCCGCGCCGATGTCGAGCAGCTTGGCGTCGCGCCAATAGCGTTCGACCGGCCAGTCCCTGGTATAGCCCGCACCGCCCAGCGCCTGGATCGCCTCACCCGCGACCTTCACCGCATTCTCGCTCGCCAACAATATACAGCCCGCGGCGTCGAAGCGCGTCGTCTGACCAGCGTCGCACGCCTTGGCGACGTTATAGACATAGGAACGCGCCGACTGGAGCATCACATACATGTCGGCGACCTTCGCCTGCATGAGCTGGAACGATCCGATCGGCTTGCCGAACTGCCGACGCTCGCGGACATAGGGAATGACGGTGTCGAGGCACGCCTGCATGATGCCGAGCTGGAGCCCGGCAAGCACGACGCGCTCATAATCGAGTCCCGACATCAGCACGCCGACGCCGCCATTTTCGGGGCCCATGACCTGGTCTTCGGATATTTCGCAATCGGTAAAGACAAGCTCGGCGGTCGGCGAGCCGCGCATGCCGACCTTGTCGATCTTTTGCCCGATGGCGAACCCCGGCATGTCCTTTTCGATCAGGAAGGCGGTGATGCCGCGCGATCCGGCTTCGGGGCTGGTCTTGGCGTAGACGACCAGTGTATCGGCGCAGGTCGCGTTGGTAATCCAGAATTTGGTGCCATTGAGAAGGAAGCGGTCGCCCTTTTTCTCGGCCTTCAGCTTCATCGAGACGACGTCGCTGCCCGCGCCCGCTTCGGACATGGCGAGGCTGCCGACATGCTCGCCGCTGATCAGCTTGGGCAGATATTTCGCCTTCTGTGCGGCATTGCCCCAGCGGCGGATCTGGTTGACGCACAGGTTCGAGTGCGCGCCATAGCTGAGCCCGATCGCGCCCGAAGCCCGCGACACTTCCTCGACCGCGATGACATGCTCGAGATAGCCGAGGCCAAGTCCCCCATATTCTTCCTCGACGGTGATGCCGTGCAGCCCGAGATCGCCCATCCGCGTCCATAGCTCGTCGCGCGGGAACCAGTCGTCGGCGTCGGCCCTGGCGGCGAGCGGGGCGATCTGTTCGTCGGCAAAGCGGGCGGTGGTCTCGCGGATCATGTCGGCGGTTTCGCCGAGCGCGAAATCGAAATCGGGGGTAGCGCGCATGGATGGACCTATCGATCGAGGGCAGGGCGGTGCCGCGATAGTGCATCAAATTTCCGACATATGGAAATTGAAATGAAAGTAGATTCATCATAAGAAAAATTGATGATAAAGCGCGCTCATATCCGTCAGTTTCTCGCCGTCGTCGATGCCGGCAGCTTCACCCAGGCGGCGCACCGCATCCGCGTCACCCAGCCGGCGCTCTCGACCGGGATCGCCGAGCTGGAACGGTTGGTCGGCACGCCGCTGTTCATCCGCAACCGCCGCCAGATCCGGCTGACCGAGGCGGGCGGCGGCTTCCTGCCCATCGCGCGCGATCTCGAGCGCGGCTTTCGCGCCGCCGACGGTTTCGGCCGCGACGACCAGCGGCAGGCGAGCGAGCTCAAATTCGGGGTCATCCGGTCGGCGCCGGGTGAATTGTTGCAGGCGATCGTCGCGGCGCTGCGACCGGGTTTTTCGATCGAGCTTGTCGAAAACAGCGATTCCGAACTGCGCGCCGCGCTCGGCAGCGGCCGCATCCACATGGCGCTGCTCGCGCTGCGGTCGGATGAGTGCGGCGACCATGTGCGACCGCTCTATGCCGAACCGCTGGCGATGTTCATCGCGTCGGATCATCCGCTCGCGGGACGGATCGAAGTCGACCCCGAGGAACTCGCCGCCGAAACGATGATCGCGCGGCGGTCGTGCGAATTTCTCGACGCGACGAGCCGTTTCTTCACGCGCCACGGGGTTCGCCCACGCTTTGCGCTGCGCAGCGAAAGCGACGAACGCTGCCTGCGCATGGTCGCGGCGGGAATCGGAATCACCACCGCGCCGGTGTCGCTCGCAATCGACGGCATCGTCCCGCTGAAGGTCGCGGGCTATGATTTCCACCGCGCGCTGGGGCTGGTCGTCGATCCTGCATGGAGCGGGCTGTCCGAGGTCGCGCCACGGCTGGCCCATGCATTCGAAACGATCGGCGCGATCGCGGCCGACTGGCAGCGGCTGAAGGTCGATGCCGCGGCATGAGCCTGCGCCTCACAAGTCTGGCTTGCAGCGCCAAAAGCCCATACAGCTTGCCCGCCGCGCGGCGCGGCGGCAAGGGCAGGACATGACCGATACGCTGACCCATCTCGACCGGCTGGAGGCCGAGAGCATTCATATCATGCGCGAAGTGATGGCCGACGCCGCGCGGCCTGTGATGCTGTACAGCGTCGGCAAGGACAGCGCGGTGATGCTGCATCTGGCGCGCAAGGCCTTTTATCCTTCGCCGCCGCCGTTTCCGCTGCTCCATGTCGATACGACGTGGAAATTCCGGGCGATGTACGAGTTGCGCGACCGCATGGCGCGCGAGAGCGGCATGGAATTGCTCGTCTATCAGAACCCCGAAGCCAAGGAGCGCGGGATCAATCCGTTCGATCACGGGCCCTTGCACACCGATATGTGGAAGACCGAGGGGTTGAAGCAGGCGCTCGACCTTCACGGTTTCGACGTCGCCTTCGGCGGTGCGCGGCGCGACGAGGAAAAGAGCCGCGCGAAGGAACGCATCTTCTCCTTCCGCACCGCCTCGCACGGCTGGGACCCGAAGCAGCAGCGGCCCGAACTGTGGAACCTCTACAACGCGCGCAAGGCGAAAGGCGAGAGCATCCGCGTTTTTCCGATCTCGAACTGGACCGAACTCGACATCTGGCAATATATCGCGCGCGAGAATATCCCGATCGTCCCGCTCTATTTCGCCGCGCGACGTCCGACGGTGGAGCGCGACGGATTGCTGCTGATGGTCGATGACGACCGCTTCCCGCTGCGACCCGGCGAGGTGCCGGTGGAGCGCTCGGTGCGCTTCCGCACGCTTGGCTGTTACCCGCTGACCGGCGCGGTCGAGAGCGAGGCGGCGACCTTGTCCGACGTCATCCAGGAAATGCTGCTGACGACGACGAGTGAGCGCCAGGGCCGGGCGATCGACAAGGACGCCGGCGACGGGTCGATGGAGAAGAAGAAGCAGGAGGGATACTTCTGATGACCGATCCCATCTATGTCACCGACGCGCTGATTGCCGAGGATATCGACGCCTATCTCGCGCAGCATGAGAAGAAATCGCTGTTGCGCTTCATCACCTGCGGATCGGTCGACGACGGCAAGTCGACGCTGATCGGGCGGCTGCTCTACGACAGCAAGATGATCTTCGAGGACCAGCTTGCCGCGCTCGAAGCCGACAGCAAGCGGGTGGGCACGCAAGGCGGCGAGATCGACTTTGCGCTGCTCGTCGACGGTCTCGCCGCCGAGCGCGAGCAGGGGATCACGATCGACGTCGCGTACCGCTTTTTCACCACCGAAAAGCGCAAGTTCATCGTCGCCGACACGCCGGGGCACGAACAATATACGCGCAACATGGTCACCGGCGCCTCAACCGCCGACCTGGCGGTGATCCTGGTCGACGCGCGCAAGGGCGTGCTGACCCAGACGCGCCGCCACAGCTTTCTCGCGCACCTGCTCGGCATCAAGCATATCGTGCTGGCGGTGAACAAGATGGACCTTGTCGATTACGACAAGGCGGTGTTCGAGCGTATCCTGCTCAGCTATCGCGCCTTTGCGAGCGAGATCGGGATCACCCATTTCACCGCGATTCCGATTTCGGGGTTCAAGGGCGACAATATCACCGGCCTTTCGGACAACACGGCCTGGTTTCAGGGGCCGACGCTGATCGCGCATCTGGAAGGTGTCGAAGTTGCCGCGCAGAGCGACATCGAAAAAGAATTTCGTATGCCGGTTCAATGGGTTAATCGTCCTGATCTTGATTTCAGGGGATTTTCCGGGCTGATCGCGGGCGGGCGTGTTGCGCCCGGCGACCCGGTTCGCATCCTGCCGGGCGGCAAGACGACGACCGTCGCGCGCATCGTCACGCTGGACGGCGACCTCGACCAGGCGGGCGCGGGTCAGTCGGTGACATTGACCCTGGCCGACGAGATCGACTGCTCGCGCGGCGACGTGATCGCGGCGGCCGACGCGCCTCCGCAAGCCGCCGACCAGTTCGAGGCGACGCTCGTCTGGATGGCCGACGAGGCGATGATTCCGGGCCGCGCCTATTGGTTGAAGCTCGCGACGCAGAGCGTTTCGGCGACGGTGCAGGCGCCGAAATATGAGATCAACGTCAACACGCTCGATCATCTCGCGGCGAAAACGCTCGACCTCAATGGCATCGGCGTCGTCGAACTGTCGACCGACAAGCCGATCGTGTTCGAATCCTATGCCGACAATCGCACGCTCGGTGGCTTCATCCTGATCGACAAGCTGACCAATGCGACGGTCGCGGCGGGGATGCTGCACTTCAGCCTCCGCCGCGCGCAGAATGTCCATTGGCAGGCGACCGACATCGACCGCGACATG
Source organism: Sphingopyxis lindanitolerans (assembly GCF_002993885.1). Classification (NCBI taxonomy): domain Bacteria; kingdom Pseudomonadati; phylum Pseudomonadota; class Alphaproteobacteria; order Sphingomonadales; family Sphingopyxidaceae; genus Sphingopyxis; species Sphingopyxis lindanitolerans. Next base: position 337,250 of record NZ_CM009578.1, on the reverse strand, counting down.
CGCGCGGGGCTGAAGAATCAGCGGCCCGCGCTGCTCTGGTTCACCGGGCTGTCGGGGTCGGGCAAGTCGACGATCGCCAATCTGGTCGAGAAGAAGCTGCACCGGATGAACCGGCACAGCTTCCTGCTCGACGGCGACAATGTCCGGCACGAGCTCAACCGCGACCTGGGGTTCACCGAAGCCGACCGGATCGAGAATATCCGCCGCGTCGGCGAGGTCGCCAAGCTGATGACCGATGCCGGGCTGATCGTGATCACCGCCTTCATCTCGCCGTTCAAGGTCGAACGCGACATGGTGCGATCGATGCTGCCCGAGGGCGAGTTCGTCGAGATCTTCATCGACACCCCGCTCGCCGAAGCCGAGCGCCGCGACGTCAAGGGCCTCTATAAAAAGGCGCGCGCGGGCCAGCTCAAGAATTTCACCGGGATCGACAGCCCCTATGAGGCGCCGGAGAGTCCCGAAATCCGTATCGACACCACCGCGATGACGCCCGATCAGGCGGCGGATATGATCGTCGATCGCCTGCTGGGATAATATGACCGAAACCGACGATCATCTGGCCGAACGGCTCGCGACTGCGGCGGGTGCGATCCTGCTCGACCTGCGCGCCGGCGGTCTCGACGGAAAGGCGCTCGGCAAGGCGGGCGATGAGGCCGCGAACGCGCTGCTGTGCCGCGAACTTCGCGCCGCACGCCCCGATGACGCGCTCCTGTCCGAAGAGGAAAAGGACAATGTGTCGCGATGTGCTGAGCGCCGCGTGTGGATCGTCGATCCGCTCGACGGCACACGCGAATATGGCGAAGGCCGCGACGATTGGGCGGTGCATGTCGCGCTGGCGGTCGATGGCGCCGCGACGGTCGGCGCGGTCGCGCTGCCGGCGCTGGGCGTTACCCTGACCTCTGCCGACCCGGTCCCGCGTGGCCCCGCCAACGCACCGCTCCGCATGCTCGTCAGCCGCACCCGCCCCGCCGCCGAGGCGATCCATGTCGCCGAACGGCTCGGCGCCGACCTTGTCCCCATGGGCTCGGCAGGCGCGAAGGCGATGGCGGTGGTGCGCGGCGAGGCCGATATCTATCTTCACACCGGCGGCCAATATGAATGGGACAATTGCGCCCCCGTCGCGGTGGCGCAGGCGGCGGGCCTGCATGTCAGCCGCGTGGACGGTTCGCCGCTGCGGTATAATAACAGCAACCCCTATCTCCCCGATCTCCTCATCTGCCGGAAGGAGCTTGCTGGAGAGGTGCTGCGGTTTGCGGCGGAATATGCGCCCCTTCCATAATCGTCATCCCGGTCTTCGCCGGGATGACGAAGAGTATGAGAGGCCATTGCAACCGTCGCCGTCGCACCCTAATCCGTTGCATCGAAAAACCGAACAACGGGAGACGCGCGATGACCGACTTGCCTGAAACCAACACCGTCATGGTGACGCTGGTGAAGCCCGAAGGGCAGCTCGAAGTCTTTTTCGAGCGCCGCCCGATGCCCGAACCCAAGCCGCACGAAGTGGTGGCGAAGGTGCTGACGACACCGATCAACCCCTCCGATCTCGGCCTGTTGTTCGGCGGCGCCGACATGACCACCGCGCGCGCCGGGACGCGCGACGGCCTGCCGATGATCACCGCCGACGTGCCCCCCGCGGGGATGCGCGCGATGGGCGGGCGGATCGGCGATGCGCTCGCGATCGGCAACGAAGGCTGCGGCGTCGTCGTCAAGGCCGGGGACTCGCCCGAGGCGCAGGCGCTGCTCGGCAAGACCGTCGCGCTGCTCGGCGGCGAGATGTACGCCGAATATCGCTGCCTTCCCGTGCAGATGGTCATGCCGCTGCCCGACGGCACCGACCCGGTCGACGGCGCATCCTGCTTCGTCAATCCGCTCACCAGCCTCGCCTTTACCGAGACGATGCGGATGGAAAATCACAACGCGATCGTCCACACCGCCGCGGCATCGAACCTAGGCCAGATGCTCGTCAAGATTTGCGCAAAGGACGGCATTCCGCTCGTCAACATCGTGCGCAGCGACGCGCAGGTTGCGATATTGAAGAGCCTCGGCGCGCAGCATATCGTCAACAGCAGCGCGGATGATTTCATGGACCGGCTGATCGATGCGATCACGGAAACCGGCGCAACGCTGGGTTTCGATGCGATCGGCGGCGGCAAGCTGGCCGGGCAGATATTGGCGGCGATGGAGGTGGCGGCGGTGAAGCGCATGACCACCTACAGCCGCTATGGCTCGGACACGTTCAAGCAGGTCTATATTTATGGCGGGCTCGACGTTGGCCCGACGATCCTCAACCGCAGCTTTGGCCTGACCTGGTCGCTTTCGGGCTTCCTGCTCACGCCCTTCATGGCGAAGGCGGGGATGGAGACGGTCGGCCGCATGCGCCAGCGCGTCGTCGACGAGCTGACCACGACCTTCAAGAGCCACTACAGCCACGAAACCTCGCTGACCGGGGCGCTCGATGTCGCTACTGCGCAGGCCTATAATGCAAAGCGGACCGGCGAGAAATATCTGATCCGCCCGCATGGGTAGCCGCTACGTCTGCCAACGACCGTAAGGCGACATCTCCATTCTCGTCACCCTGAACTTGTTTCAGGGTCCATGGCCGGACGTCTCCTTCAGCGCGGCGCTGGACGAGAACTCAGGCCATGGATGCTGAAACAAGTTCAGCATGACGAGGTTTAAAGACTGCAATCGACTGATTGCGGACGGCTGCTCTCCCCTCCCGCAGGCGGGAGGGGTTGGGGATGGGCAGCGGCGTCGCAATGGCCCACCCCGCTGCGGCTAGCGAACAAGTTCGCAAGTCTCGCTGCCCCTCCCGCTTGCGGGAGGGGACATCAGCGCCATCCTTCAACGGCCGCTTTCCACCCCAAAACAGACATCCGGCTCTACGCAGCAGGCTTCAACCCCGCCAACCACCGCAGGATTTCGCTCTCCAGCCGGATGCGCGCATCGGACCAGCTATGGTCGGTCGCAACGTGCAGCGTCTTGAGCTTGGTGCCGCCCTCCGCCTTGATCGCTCCGCTCAGCGTATCGCTCATCGATGCGAAGCCGTCGTCGGAGGTCAGCACGAACAAATTGGTGTCGAGGAGTTGCGGCGCGGCCTTGACGAAGTCGAAGCGGTCCTTGTTGGCGATGATCTCGTCCGCCATGATTTCGGGACTGGTACCCGCGAGCGCTTCGAGGCCGTTGGCGCGAAGCAGCGCCGCCGCCGACGCGCGCGGCAGCCCGCCAAGCGCGCCCATATTGCCCGATGAGATCATCGCGGCGCCGAGCAGATGCTTGTCGTGCGCCGCGGTCAGCGCCGCGACCCAGCCGCCCATGCTGTGGCCGATGACAACTAGCCGCGCCGGGTCGATCCGCAGTTTGGCCGCGTTGGCGGGATCGCGCGCGAAGGCGAGCACCGCGTCGGCATCGTCGAGATTGCCCGCGAAGCGATAGTCGCCGGGGCTGCCCCACGAACCGCGATAGTTGAAGGTGATGACCGTCCACCCCGCGCGGCGGATCGCCTGCGCGAGGTCGAGATTCTTCTCAAGTCCCGGCAAGCCGTGGCACAGAACCACGGTCGGATGCGGCCCGGCGCCCGCCGCGACATAGACGACGCCGTTGATTTCCACCCCCTCGCTGGGAATATGGACGACCTCCATCGCCGCCGGATACACCTTGTCGGGCGCCGGATCGGTGTAGATGGCGGCCGGAATGTCGGATACTTGCGCATGGCCCACAGCGGGCAGGGCAAGCAGCGCCGCGGCGATCCATAGCTTCATCGTCATTCCCCCTTGAAGGCGGCGAAACTGCCGCCGCGTCCTGCACCATCGGTAAAGCGTCTGGCGCCCGCCGCCGCGCCTTCGCGGAGCGGCGCTACCCCGGCGTGCGCTTCGTGCACCAGCGCGCCCTCGATGTCGAAATCCCATTGGCGATAGGTGCTGAGGCGGTCGCTGTTCATGCAGATTTGCGGGAAGGCCGCGATCTGCTTTGCCAGGTCGATCGCGGCCGCCAGCGCGCCGCCATCGGCGACGACCCGGTCGGCGAGGCCGATGCGCAGCGCCTCGTCGGCGGCGACGGGACGGCCGGTCAGGATCATGTCCATCGCGCGGCCCTGTCCGACGATGCGCGGCAGACGCACCGTCCCGCCGTCGATCAGCGGCACGCCCCAGCGGCGGCAATAGACGCCGAACACCGCGCTTGTCGCTGCGACGCGCAGGTCGCACCATAATGCGAGTTCGAGCCCGCCCGCGACTGCATGCCCTTCCACCGCCGCGATCACCGGTTTGCCCAGCAGCATCCGCGTCGGCCCCATCGGGCCGGGGCCGTCGGGGTCGTAGCGCGACGCGCCGACCGCGCCGAGATCGAAGCCTGCGCAGAAATGCCCCGCGCTGCCGGTCAGGATCGCGACGCGCGCATCGGCGTCGTTCGCGAAGGCGGTGAACGCATTGCGCAGCGCAGCGGCGGTGGCGGGGTCGACCGCGCCCCGCTTTTCGGGCCGGTCGATGGTGACGATCGTCACTGGGCCGTCGCGGTCGATCAATATTGTCATGCGCACTCTCCCCGCTTCGGCCATCCGATGGCTTTCCGGGCTAGCACGACGCACGGGCCGGGGGCAAAGGGTTGAAACGCTCCGCACCCGATCCTAGATCATGGATATGCGGGCCGGGCCCCTCTGGCGTCGGCGGAAGAAATTCCGCCACGTGATGTCGGACCGCATCGGGTGACACCGATGCTTGCGGCCTACCTCCCCCCTCAATCGCGGGTCGTGGCGTCGGCGTCACCTGCTTGATTCTTCAATCAGGAGGCCCTTTTATGACACTCAATCCCCGATTTTACCGACTGACCGAATGGCATCGCCGGATCGACGATGCGCTGCGTCGCGAGAGGCGCCGCCGCAGTAGCGATCCGTTCCGGCTGCTGCGATTGAAGTCGCTGAAACTCGCGATCCGGAAACGGCTGGCAAGCCTGTCGCGCCAGCCCGCGCTCGCGCTCTGAGGCAACAAGGCGAGGGGCGGGCGGCGACGCCCGCCTCTTACACCGCCATCAGCAGGATATCGTCGTCGCGCGGCGCGGCCGCTTCGAACGAGGGAAGCGGTTCGAACTCCTCGTCTTCGAGTTCAGGGGCGCTCAGGCCATCGAGCTTGAAATGACCGAGTCGGCGCTCATTGTCGGAGCGCCAGTTCTTGCCGAGATTCAATGCGCTGACGAACAGTGCGCCGTGGCGCTCGAACAGTTGGTGGGGGGCAAGCGTCATGCGCGTCCCGTTGTACTGCGCGGTAATCCGGCGACGGCGAGCGATCGCTTCCATCAGTTTCAGCCGGTTGTCACTCATCTTGAAATCGCCTTGGGGAGGTTTTGTGCGTTGCAACATAATGCACCGGCACGGGCAGCGGGGCAAGGGAAAAACTAGTCATGCGTCCAACTTTTCCTTTCCGCCGCCTCGATAAAAATGTCCGCCGGAGGCCTTGCGGCTTCCGACGGACAGGCTTTCCTCCCCAGGAAAGCTCGGGAGGCGCGGGGGTTCGTGCAAGGCACCCCACGCCAAACTGGGTGGCGCGAGGGGGTGCAACGGGCCCCTCGCGCCGAACTTGTCCGGCCCTTAGGCCGCGAACTGGTTCATGGTGTTGTCCTTGCCCGCGGCCTTGAGGGCCGCTTCGCCGGCGAAATATTCCTTGTGGTCGTCGCCGATGTCGCTGCCCGACATATTCTGGTGCTTCACGCAGGCGATGCCCTGGCGGATTTCGGCGCGCTGGACGCCCTTGACGTAACCCAGCATCGCCTCTTCGCCGAAATATTCCTTGGCGAGATTGTCGGTCGACAGCGCCGCGGTGTGATAGGTCGGCAGAGTGATGAGGTGGTGGAAAATCCCCGCCCGCTTCGCCGCGTCGCGCTGGAAGCTGCGGATGCGGTCGTCGGCCTCGTCACCGAGTTCGGTGCCGTCATAATCGACGTTCATCAGCCGGTCGCGATCATAGGCGCTGACGTCCTTGCCGTCCTTCACCCACGCATCATACACCTGCTGACGGAAGTTCAGCGTCCAGTTGAAGCTCGGTGAATTATTATAGGCGAGCTTCGCGTTGGGGACGACTTCGCGGATGCGGTCGACCATGCCGGCGATCTGGTCGATATGCGGCTTTTCGGTTTCGATCCAGAGCAGGTCGGCGCCGTTCTGAAGGCTCGCGATGCAGTCCATGACGCAGCGATCCTCGCCCGTTCCGGCGCGGAACTGATAGAGGTTCGAGGGCAGCCGCTTCGGGCGCACCAGCTTGCCGTCGCGGTTGATCAGGACGTCGCCGGGGTTGCCCGCGCCGTCGACCTCTTCGCAATCGAGGAAGCTGTTATACTGGTCGCCGAGGTCGCCGGGTTCCTTCGAAACGGCGATCTGCTTGGTCAGGCCCGCGCCGAGGCTGTCGGTGCGGGTGACGATGATGCCGTCCTCGACGCCGAGTTCCATGAAGGCGTAGCGGCAGGCGCGGATTTTCGCGATGAAATCCTCGTGCGGCACGGTGACCTTGCCGTCCTGGTGGCCGCACTGCTTTTCGTCCGACACCTGGTTTTCGATCTGGAGCGCGCAGGCGCCGGCCTCGATCATCTTTTTGGCGAGCAGATAGGTCGCCTCGGCGTTGCCGAAGCCCGCGTCGATGTCGGCGATGATCGGCACGACATGGGTTTCGTGATTGTCGATCGCGGCCTGCACCTGCTTGGCCTTGAGTTCGTCGCCATCGGCGCGCGCGGCGTCGAGGTCGCGGAACAGTCCGCCGAGTTCGCGGGCGTCGGCCTGGCGCAGGAAGGTATAGATTTCCTCGATCAGCGCCGGAACGCTGGTCTTTTCGTGCATCGACTGGTCGGGAAGCGGCCCGAATTCGCTGCGCAGCGCGGCGACCATCCAGCCCGAGAGATAGATGTAGCGGCCCTTGACGGTCCCGAAATGCTTTTTGATCGAGATCATCTTCTGCTGCGCGATGAAGCCGTGCCAGCAGCCGAGCGACTGGGTGTAGTTCGCGGGGTCGGCGTCATAGGCGGCCATGTCGGCGCGCATGATGCGTGCGGTGTAGCGGGCGATGTCGAGGCCGGTGCGGAATTTGTTCTGGGCGCGCATGCGGGCGATGCTTTCGCCGCTGATGCCGTCCCAGGTGCCGTCATAGTCGCGGATGAGGCGGCCTGCCTGTGCCATGTCTTCCTGGTAGCCCATCGTTCGGTTCCTTGTGGAATGAGGTGATGGACGGAAGTTGGCGAAAGTGCCGCGCAAAGGGAAAGGCTTTGTCAATAATATTTGTGAAATATGCCGATAAGGTGTAAATTGACATGTAAATCAGTAAAGAAAGTTACAACATGGTGGAGCGGCGAGTGTTTGCGGGGCCGGCGGTGCGCAAGGCGCGGCGCGAGGCGGGGATGACGCAGGCGGCGATGGCCGAGGCGCTCGATATTTCGCCGAGCTATCTCAACCTGATCGAGCATGGGCAGCGGCCGCTCTCCGCGACGGTGATCGTGCGGCTGGCCGAGCGCTTCGGCTTCGACGCCGCGAAGCTGGGTGCCGACGAATTGCCCGGCGGGCTCGCGGGGCTGCGGCGGCGGCTTGCCGATCCGCGCTTCGCCGACCTTGGCATCGGCGCGCACGAGGTCGAGGAGTGGGTGCAGACCGCGCCCGCGACCGCGGCGGCCTTTGCGCGGCTGTTCGATGCGGCGCCCGAAGGACGCGCGGAAGTGGCAGGCGACGCGCCCGAAGTTGCCGCCGTGCGCCGCGCGATCGAGAAATGGCGCAACCATTTCCCCGACCTCGACGCGCGCGCCGAGGAACTCGCCGACGAACTGCGCCTCGCGGGCGGCGATCTTTATGGCACGATTTCAGAGCGTTTGCGCACGCGGCACCAGCTTGGCATCCGCATATTGCCGAGCGACGTGATGCCCGACCGGCTGCGCTGGCTCGACTGGCACGCGCGGCAACTTATGCTGAGCGAACTGCTCCGTCCCGCCTCGCGCACCTTCCAGGCGGCAGCCACCCTCGCGCAGATCGAGGCGAAGGGCGAGATCGACGCGCTCGTCGCCGGGGCCGAATTTGCCGAGAGCGCCGCCGCGCGATTGTTCGAGCGCCATTTGATCCAATATTTCGCCGCCGCGCTGATGATGCCCTACAGCCGCTTCCTGCGCGCCTGCGATGCGACGGGCTATGATTTGCTGCTGCTCCAGCGCCGTTTCGGCGCGGGCTATGAACAGGTCGCGCACCGGCTGACGACGCTCCAGCGCGTCGGCGCGCGCGGGCTGCCCTTTTTCATGTTGCGGATCGACCGCGCGGGGCAGGGGTCGAAGCGCTATGCCGGGGCGAGCCAGTCGCCGCTGGTCGACGGCGACGCGCGCTGCCCCTTGTGGGGCGTGCACGAGGCGTTCGCGCGTCCGGGCGAAGTCGTCGCCGACCTCGTCGAGCTGGAGGACGGGTCGCGCTGGTTCAGCCAGGCGCGATCGGTCGCGGCGCCCGGCGCGACGGGAAGCGGCACGCCCGCCCGCTTCGTGGTCTGCATCGGGGTCGATGCGAAAGTCGCGGCGCCGTTGATCGCGGCGCGCGGGATCGACCTGATGCGCTCCTTCGCGACGCCGGTCGGGCTCGGCTGTCGGCGCTGCACCCGCACCGGCTGCATCCAGCGCTCGATGCCCCCGCTGGGCCGTCCGCTGCGCTTTCGGGAGGGTGAGCGCGGGGTCAGCGCATTCGACTTCGCGGGGGATTAGGGCTGTTCCATGACGGGTGGAATGGGCCCTGGGGTTGCTGGAAGGGCGGTTTTGGGGTGGGAAGCGGCCGTTGGATTCTTCCGACTGGAGCAAAAGGAACAGCGCGAAGCGCTTACGTAGGAGGGTCACACCCGCACGGTCGCTGTCACCCAATTCGCTGATCTGTAGGTTGTCTTATAGATATCAAGACCCGATAGCGGGCTCCTTGGCGCCGAGGAGGAAAAACCATGCTGACTTTCATCGTCTTGTTGGCAGCGGCAACCGAACCAGTTTCAGATGATCCCGGAATGAATGCTATCCCAATCGATTATACCACAGTGGGGCCAGCGGACATTCAGATACCCGTCAGCGCTTCAGTCCGCGCGGAAACATGGGACCATTTCATCATAAAACCTTCCGAACCGCACCGCGTACGGGTCGCCTGCATCGTACTTACCGAAGTCGGAGTGCCGGGCGCCTGCGTTCCAGAGTCGTTTATCGCGCCGGGGAAGAAGACGATCGATTGGGTGGCGGCTCGCAGCGCTTATGAAAAGGCCTTTCCGTCGGATGACCCGGCCGAGGCCGCCCTTTATTTCGCTGCATCGCAGCGAATGAATGCGGTGCGGGTCACACCTCGTCCCGACAGCAAAAGCATGTTCGCTATCCGTATTTTCGAGGAGACAATATCGCCGACTGATGCGCGCCCGCCATTTACGCCCGGGGAATCACTGGGCACGCTGCAGGTAACGATTACGCGGCCGCCGGACGGTCGCCTGATGGGGATGCTTTATCCGACTCTCGCCCTGCGCAATTCCGTTGAGGCGGAGATACGCATGACCTGTCGGATCGAGGCGGATTTCAGCCTGCTTTGCCGCGACCCGGGCCAAATTGCGCTCCGACCCGCCGATGCCGGCGATCAGACGGCTGACTTGATCGAGGATTTCCGCTTTTCGACCTACCAACTCGCCTCGACGATGCGCTTAGGTCCCAAGACAATAGATGGGCGTGACGCCGTAGGTCGTGATCTCAGGATCCGGATCGCCTGGAAATTGCCGAGCGCCGACTGAACCGGTTCGGACCCGTCGCCCCTAACTGCGTCTCCATAGATCTGTCTCCTTGGCGAGTCCGGCACAAGTTCTTCGTTGCTCACCATCGCCTTATCTGTGCCGGCCCTGCTCTTGAAATCAGCCAAAGCCGACGCGGCAGCGTCCGCAATCGGTCGAAACCTGGCATATCGAGAAATTCGCGCAGAGGCGCAGAGATCGCGGAGGAAAGACATTTGTTCACGCGGAGACGCGGAGGCGCGGAGAGGATGGGGCCGAAAGGCCCTTTTCTGTTGCACCGTCCGCTGCAACGCGAGGTCGCAGGGAAGGCCGCTTCGCGGCAAATAGCTTCTCTCCGCGTCTCCGCGTCTCCGCGTGAACCTGGTCCCTCTGCGATCTCTGCGCCTCTGCGCGAATCTGGATCAAAGCCGCTTTGCGGCCACGGCAGCAATCGGTCGAAACCGGCCCTCCGACCTTTGTCATCGCGGCCTCCCTTCGTCATCCCGGGCTTGACCCGGGATTCCGCTTTTTCGACGCATCGACCGCTTTATCCCCGATAGCGGGACCCCCGATCAAGTCCGGGGTGACGAGGGAGAGTAGGCCGCCTTTCGCTATCGCACCCCCTTCCGCCGCTTGACCGCCGGGCGTTGCCCGATAGGGAGAAGGCGAGTGTAAAATTAACCGACAGTTGACGCCTCGGCGCTAGAATCGGCGCTCGAAAGGGCCAAGCTTTTCGATGTTCCGTCTGTTCAAACATTATGTGCCGCATGCCGTGGTCTGGCTGGCGCTCGTCGAATTCATCGCGCTGCTCGGTTCGGCCGAGGCGGCCTGGCATATCTATGCGCATTTCGCGGGCTTCGACGCCGGCCCGCTTGCGGCGCGCTGGACGCGGCTCGCGACCTTTGCGCTGTCCAATTCACTGGCGATGATGGCGACCGGAATGTACGGCAGCGAGGCCCTGCGATCGATGAAGTTCGCGACCGCGCGGCTGCTGGCCGCGATCTCGCTCGGCGTGATCTTCCTCTCGGTCGTCGGCTTCCTCCTCCCCAATGCGACGCTGTGGCGCGTCAACAGCCTTTACGCGATGGGGCTGGCGATCGCGGCGCTGTTCGTGATCCGACTGGCGCTGACCCAGGCGGCGGGCGCCGAAGCGTTCAAGCGGCGTATCCTGGTGCTTGGCGCCGGCAAGCGCGCCGCGCGGCTGCGGGCGCTCGCCGAAGCGCCGGGCAGCAGCCTCGCCATCGCGGGGTTCGTCGCCATGTCGGGCAGCGAGCGCGCGGTTCAGGACGCGATCCCGCGCGAGGCGCTCGCCAATCTGTCGGACCATGTCGTCGCGCTCGGCGTCGGCGAGGTGGTGCTGGCGATGGAGGAACGCCGCGGCGCGCTGCCGCTGGCCGACCTGCTTCGCGTCAAGACGACCGGGGTGCATGTCAATGATATCGCGAGCTTTATCGAGCGCGAGACGGGGCGCGTCGACCTGGCGACGACCAATCCCAGCGCGCTGATCTTTTCGGACGGCTTTTCGGCGGGGCAGCGCATCTCGCGCGTCGCCAAGCGCTTGTTCGACATCGTCGCGAGCCTGCTGGTGCTCGTCGTCGGATTGCCGCTGATCCTGATCGGCGGGCTGGCGGTGCTGTGCGACAGCCGGGGGCCAATCTTTTATCGCCAGTCGCGCGTCGGCCTGTATGGCGAACCCTATGACATAGTGAAGATCCGATCGATGCGCCCCGACGCCGAAGCGGCGGGCAAGGCGGTGTGGGCGAGCGAGAACGACCCGCGCGTCACCCGCGTCGGTCATGTCATCCGCAAGCTGAGGATCGACGAACTGCCGCAGCTCTGGTGCGTGCTCAAGGGCGAGATGAGCATCGTCGGTCCGCGCCCCGAGCGGCCGAGCTTCGTCGAGGAATTGACGCGCGAGCTGCCCTATTATGCCGAGCGGCACATGGTGAAGCCGGGGCTGACCGGCTGGGCGCAGATCAATTACCCCTATGGCGCGTCGATCGAGGATGCGCGGGTGAAGCTGGAATATGATCTTTATTATGCCAAGAATTATTCGCCCTTCCTCGACCTGCTGATCCTGCTCCAGACGGTGCGCGTCGTGCTGTGGCCCGAGGGCGCGCGCTGACGGTGGCGACGCTGGGCGCCCTGTCGCAACTGTTGTCGGCGCTGGCGCTGGCCGGTTTCGGCGGTGTTGCCTTGTGGCTGCTGACGCGGCCGCGCGCGCGCATGGCGGCGCTGATGCCCGCGCCGCACTGGCTGATCATCGCCGCGCTCGCGGGCACCATCTGGTGCGCGGCGCTCTATCGCTTCGCGCCCGGATCGTCGCAGGCGATGGTGGCGCGGTCGCTGCGCGACGTCGCGATGCTCGGCTGGCTCGCCGCGACCTTCTGGCCGGTGCATGCGCCGATGCCGGGGCCGCTGCGCCTGATCCTGCGCCTGCTCGTCACCCTCTGTGCGATCGCGCTGATCGGCGGGATCGCGGCGCATTGGCGCAGCGCGGCGGCGGGCGCGTGGCTGGGCCCGACGCTCGGCGTGTCGGGGATGATCGTCGCGACCGGCGGCTTGCTGGTCGTCGATGGCGCGGCGCGCCGGGCCGGCGTCGGCCTGCGGATGCCGTTGATGGCGGTCGCGGGCGGCTTTGCGATGCTCTGGGCCTATGAACTCAATGTCCAGTTGATCGGGGCGCTGACCGGCAAGCCTGCATCGACGCTGATCCTCCTGCTGCCCGCGGTCGCGCTGATGACGGTGCCGACCTTCGTGCTCGCGGCGATGGATGTCGGGCGCGAGCGCATCCGCCTGTCGCGCACGGTCGCGACGCGCACGCTGATCCTGATCGCCGCCGCTGCCTATCTGATCCTGATCGGGCTGGCCGGCGCGGTCGCGCGGCTGGTCGGCGGCGATTATGGCGAACTGGCGCAGGGCCTCTTTCTGATCGTCGCGCTCGGCGCGGGTGGGGTGCTGCTGCTGTCGGCGCGGACGCGCGCGTGGCTCGCGGTGATGATCTCGAAGCATTTCTTCGAGCATCGCTATGACTATCGCGCCGAATGGATGCGCTTCACCGCGACGCTGGCGCAGGGCGCCAAGGAAGATGGGGGCGAGGACGACCGCAACCTGCACCGCCGCGTCGCCAAGGCGCTCGCCGAACTGACCGGCAGTCCCGGCGCGCTGCTGATGCTGCCCGACGCGCGGGGGGCGTTCCGCGTCGCCGAACAATGGCGCTGGCCCGCCGGCGTCGAGGAAGGCGCGGCGCTGCCGCTGCGGTCGAGCTTCATGTTGCAGGAAAGCCGACATATCGTCGATCTCGACGTCGAGCGTCGCGGGGCCGCGCCCGACGGGAGCGGGCACGAGGGGGTGGATCTGGCGATTCCCGACTGGCTGCGCGCCGACATGCGCGCGTGGGTCGTGGTGCCGGTGCTGCATTTCCAGCGGATGATCGCGGTCGCGGTGCTGCACCGCCCGCCGGTGTCGCGTCCGCTCGACTGGGAGGACCTCGACGTCCTGCGCATCGCGGGGCAGCAGGCGGCAAGCTATCTCGCCGAATCGCAGAGCCTGGAGGCCCTGTCGGAGGCGAAGCGCTTCGACGAATTCAACCGCCGCTTTGCCTTCATCATGCACGACATCAAGAATCTGGCGAGCCAGCTCTCGCTGCTCGCGCGCAATGCCGAGCGACACGCCGACAAGCCCGAGTTTCGCGCCGACATGATCGGGACGCTGAAGGTGTCGGCGGGGCGATTGTCCGACCTGCTCGTCCGCCTGTCGCCGCGCGAACGGCGCGCGGCGGAGGCGGGGCGGACGCTCGTCGAGCCGCTGCTGCGCGATGTCGCGGCCGAAGTGCGGCCGCGGCGCACGATCTTCGTCGGCTGCCAGGCCGGGCTCGCGGCGTGGGGCGATGGGGCGTCGATCCGCCAGATCGTCCAGCATCTCGTCGCCAATGCGATCGATGCTTCGCCCGCCGACACGCCGGTTCAGGTCATCGCGGTCGCCGAGCACGACCGCGCGCGGATCGATGTGATCGACCAGGGCGGCGGGATGACGCGCGCCTTCATCCGCGACGAATTGTTCAAGCCGTTCGTGTCGACCAAGGAAGGCGGCTTCGGGCTCGGCGCGTTCGAGGCGCTGGGGCTGGCGCAAGCGATGGGCGGATCGATCGACGTCGCGAGCGAGCCGGAGCAGGGCAGCGCCTTCACGCTGCGCCTGCCGCTCGCCGACACGTGCGAGAACGGGCAGCGGATGGGGAAAGCGGGATAGGATGAACGAGGTGGGGACCGAAGCGCGGGCGTTGCTGGTCGTCGAGGACGATCCGGGGCTGCAGGCGCAGCTCAAATGGGCCTATGACGATTATCGCGTGCTGATCGCGGGCGACCATGACAGCGCGATCGAACTGCTGCGCGCCGAGGAGCCGGCGGTGGTGACGCTCGACCTTGGCCTGCCGCCCGACCCCGACGGGACGCGCGAAGGCTTTCGCGTGCTGAAAGCGATCCTGGCGAACAAACCCGACACCAAGGTCATCGTCGTGTCGGGCCACGGCGAACGCGCGAGCGCGCTGGCGGCGATCGCCAGCGGGGCGTGGGATTTCTATCAGAAGCCGATCGATATCGAGGAACTGGGGCTGATCGTCGCCCGCGCCTTTCACGTCCGCGACCTCGAGGTCGAGAATGCGCGGCTGGCCGAACAGGGCGCGGGCGACCATCGCGTGCTCGGCGGGATGATCACCGGCGCGCCCGAAATGGTGAAGGTCGCGCGCACGATCGAGCGCGTCGCCAACCTCGACGTCAGTGTGATGCTGCTCGGCGCGAGCGGCACCGGCAAGGAATTGCTGGCGCGCGGGCTGCACGAAACCAGCGGGCGGCGCGACGGCGCCTTTGTCGCGATCAACTGCGCCGCGATCCCCGAAAATCTGCTCGAAAGCGAATTGTTCGGGCATGAAAAGGGGGCGTTCACCGGCGCGGTCAAGATGACCGAGGGCAAGATCGAACTCGCGCATGGCGGCACGCTGTTCCTCGACGAGGTCGGCGACATTCCGTTGCCGCTCCAGGTCAAGCTGCTGCGGTTCCTACAGGAGCGGACGATCGAGCGGATCGGCGGGCGCAAGGCGATCGCGGTCGACACGCGCATCGTCTGCGCGACGCACCGCGACCTCGACGCGATGATCGCCGACGGCAGTTTCCGCGACGATCTTTATTACCGGCTGGCCGAGATGGTCGTGAAGATCCCGGCGCTTGCCGAGCGGCCGGGCGACGCGGTGCTGCTCGCCCGCCATTTCCTGCATCAATATGCGCCCGACATGAACCCCGGCGTGCGCGGTTTCGCGCCCGATGCGTTGCAGGCGATCGACGAGGGGCGCTGGCCGGGCAATGTCCGCGAACTGGAAAACCGCATCAAGCGCGCGGTGATCATGGCCGACGGCCGACTGGTGATGCGCGAGGATCTCGACCTGTCGGGGGCGGACGGCGAGGGGGACGCGAACTGGATCAACCTGCGCGCCGCGCGCGAGGCGGCCGACCGCGTCGCGATCCGCCGCGCGATGATGCAGAGCGAAGGCAATATCTCGTCGGCGGCGAAGCTGCTCGGGATCAGCCGCCCGACGCTTTACGACCTGCTCAAGCAATATCGGATGCAGGCCTGAATGACGCTGGCCCGGCCTCTGCTCGTCGCGCTGATCGCGGCGGTGGCGCTGGCCGGCTGCGGCGACGGTGCCGGCCCGCCGGGGCCGCGCCAGCAGTGGCTGGACCGCCGCGCCGACCTGCAGGCCGCGATCGCCGACGATCCGAATGCGGTGCGGCCGCGCGTCGAGCTGGCGCGCGCGCAATTGTGGCTGGGCGACGGGCTCGGCGCCGAGGCGTCGGTCAAGGCGGCGCTCGCGGCTGGCGCGAACGCCGCCTATCTGCGCCCGCTGCTTGCGCGCGCTTATGCTTTGCAAGGTGACAGTAAGCGCGCGCTCGCCGCGCTCGATGCCGGGCCGATCGCGCCCGAGATGGTCGGCGAAGCGGCGTGGGTCGCGGGCGACGTCCATCTGGCCGACGGCGACCTGGACGCGGCGCGCGCCGCCTATGACCGGGCGGTGCGCGAACGGCCGCGCGATTCGGCGCTGTGGGTCGATATCGCGCGCTTTCGCGATGCCAATGCCGACACGCTGGGCGCGCGCGATGCGGTCGATTATGCGATCGAACTCGACGGGAAGAACAGCGCGGCGCTGGCTTACAAGGCCAATCTGGTCCGCACCCAGGGCGGGCTGAACGCTTCGCTCGGCTGGTATGAAAAGGCGCTTGCCGCCGATCCCGACGACGCCGATGCGCTGATCGACCAGGCGGCGACGCTCGGCGATCTGGGCCGCTACAAGGATATGCTCGCCGCGCTGCGCCATGCCGCGACGCTCGTCCCGCGCGACCCCCGGCTCTATTATCTACAGGCGGTGCTGGCCGCGCGCGCGGGCAATTACCGGCTCGCGCGCAGCCTGCTCCAGCGCACGCGCGGCGAACTCGACGACCAGCCGGGCGTCATGCTGCTCAGCGCGATCGTCGAACTCGAACTGGGCGGCCAGGCGGTGGCGGTGAACTGGGCCGAGCGGCTGATCGCCGAGCAGCCGTATAATTTTACCGCCCGCCGCATCCTCGCGGCGGCCAATTGGGCCGACGGCGATGCCGATGCCGCAGCCGAGGTGCTGGCGCCGCTCGTCGATCGGCAGGACGCCGACAGTTGGTCGCTGCTGCTGGCGGCGCGCGCCGCGTCGGAACTGGGGCACAAGGGCGAAGCGGCCGATTATATGGCGCGCGCGGCGGCGCTGGCGCCGGGCGAGGCGGGGCCGTTCGCGGTCGACGACGACTATGGATCGCTCGCGGCGGACGCCAATGCCGCGCCGCTCGACCCGGCCAAGGCGATCCCGGCGATTTCGGCCGACATGGCGGCGGGGCATTATGACAGCGCGATCGCGCGCGCGACCCGGTTGCGCGATGCGAACCGCGGGGTCGCCGACGCGCACATCCTGCTCGGCGACGCGGCGCTCGCGGGCGGGCGCTTTGGACTGGCGGTCGAATCCTATCGCGCCGCGCGCGCGCTCGACGCGGGCGAGCGCACCACGCTGCGGCTCGCCAATGCGCTGTTCCGCGCCGGTGATCCCGCCGGGTCGGGCGCCGCGATCCTCGCCTTGCGCGACAGCCAGCCGTCGAGCATCGCCGCCGACCGGCTGGCGGGGCATCTGGCGATGGATATCGAGCATTGGGACCAGGCCGCCGCGCATTTCGAGCGGGTGCGCCGCCGCATCGGTGACCGCGACGCGGTGATCCTGCGCGATCTGGCGCGGGCCTATGCCGCAAAGGGCGACCGCGATCGCGCCTTGCCGTTGATCGCCACCGCCTATCGGTTGCAGCCGCTGAACGGTGAGATCATGCGGTTCTACGCCGATCTTCTCGATCAGCGGGGCAACCGGCAGGCGGCGCAGGATTTGCGCGACAAGGCGGAGCAGATCGGCCGGTAGGTGGGGAGGCTGGCCGCTTTGGGGAGGGCCGCCCTCTAAAATTCGTCATGCTGCACCCTTCGACAGGCTCAGGACAGGCTTGTTTCAGCATCCATGGCCTGAGCTTTCGTCCAACGCCGCGCCGAAGGAAACGGCAGGCCATGGACCCTGAAACAAGTTCAGGGTGACGAGAAAGGAAATGTCGCTCTTTGTTCGAGCCTCTGTCTCGTTCAAGCCTCGTTGAGATCGAGCAGGGTGCGTGCGTCGAGGCCGATGCGGCGCATCTGCTGGGCGACCGGGGGCCAGATGTTGGTCAGGAAATCCTCGCGCATCAGATCGCGCAGTCGCTCGGTCGCCCCCTCGGCGACGAACATGCCGACCCCGCGCTTCACCGTGACCAGCGCTTCGTCCTGAAAGGTCTGATAGGCCTTGGCGACGGTCAGCGGATTGGCGCCCTCTTCGGCGGCGAGCGAACGCACCGACGGCAGCATGTCGCCGTCGCGAAACGTGCCGTCGAGAATCGCGTTGGCGATGGTGTCGCGCAGACGCTGATACACCGGTTTGGACTGATCGAGCATGCCGCCTTAATGCCATAAGACAGCAGCACAGTCAAATCAGGATATTATGTGATCGGGCCGATGTTTGTTATTATATGTCCCAGGCGCTGACGACATCTTCATACTCCGGGCGCGGCCGTTCGGAGAGGTCGGCGCCCGCGGTGCCGATGAAGAAATAGCCGACGATTCCGTCCGTGGCTCCGTCCGCGGCGCGCACGCCGAACGCCTCGGCAACCGCCGGGCTATAGGCGGCCCAGCCGGTCAGCCAACTGCCGACGAAGCCATGCGCGTGCGCGGCGTGGAGCAGGTTCATGCCGACCGCGCCGGCCGACATCTGCTGTTCGCGCAGCGGAATTTTGCTGTCCGCGACCGGGGTCGAGATCAGCACGAGCAGGGTCGGGGCCTGATGCGCGAACTGGTCGAGCGCCGACAGGTCCATCCCCGCGGCGCCGGGGTTTTCGGCGACCCAGGCCTGCTTGAGCAATCGGGCGAAGGCGTCCCGCTGGTCGTCGGCGATCGTCACGATCCGCCACGGCGCCAGCTTGCCATGGTCGGGCGAGCGTAGCGCGAGCGCGATGATGTCGTGCAGGGTCGCGGCGTCGGGGCCGGGCGCGACCATGTCGCGTGCCTTGCCCGAGCGGCGGGTGGCGAGGTGCGAGCGGAGCGAGGAGATGTCGTTGAACATGGCGGCGCATGTGGGCGTCTTTGCACCGCGGCGCAAGTGTTGCGAGCCATTCGCAATAATTTTCGGCGGGGCGGACGTTTTTCGCGCGGCAGACAGGGCGGCCGACATGGTTTCACGCGCAATTAGATTCTTCCCTTGCGCAATTTTCGCGCTAGGTTGCCCCACATGCGCGGCGGAAAGCCGCGGTCAGAACAATCCGGGTAAGGGACGCAATCGAATGAAAGACATGGCTTTATGGGATGAAGGGGATTGGATCGCGGTCATCGCGCTCGTCGTCCTCGGGGTATTTCTCAGCATCGGCGCGCTGATCGCCGGCAGCAAGAAGCCCGAATTCGCCGGCCATCCCAAGGGCCTTTACATGCTCTTTTTCGCCGAGATGTGGGAGCGTTTCTCCTATTACGGCATGCGGGCACTGCTGATTTTCTACCTCACGCAGCATTGGCTGTTTTCGGATTCCAAATCGAACCTGATCTATGGCGCCTATACCGCGCTGGTCTATATCACCCCGGTCCTCGGCGGCTATCTGGCCGATCGGTATCTGGGGCAGCGCAAGGCGGTGCTGTTCGGCGGCGTGCTGCTCGCGCTCGGCCATTTGTTCATGGCGATCGAGGGCGACCATGGGATCACCGACGCCGCGACCAAGCAGGCCGACGGCGCGATCAACATCTTCTGGCTCGCGCTCGCGCTGATCATCGTCGGTTCGGGCTTCCTGAAGGCCAATATTTCGGTGATGGTCGGCCAGCTTTATCGCCTGACCGACCTGCGCCGCGACGCCGCTTATACGATCTTCTATATGGGGATTAACGTCGGCGCCGCGCTCGGCACCATCCTCGTCGGCTATCTGGGGCAGAAGGTCGGCTGGTCCTATGGCTTTGGCCTGGCCGGCATCGGCATGATCGCGGGCCTGATCGTCTTCGTGCTCGGCAAGAATGTCCTGCTCGGCGCCGGCGAAGCGCCCGCGCCGCTGGCGCGGCAAAAGGAGTTCGCGATCTATGGCGTCGGCCTGGCCGCAGTCGCGGTGATGTGGGCGCTCGTGCAATATCAGGGCGTCATCCAGAATTTGCTCATCATCTCGGGCCTGGGCTTGCTCGGCTATGTTCTCTACGAAAGTCTCAAGCTCGATAAGGAACCGCGCGAGCGCATGTTCGCGATCCTGTTCCTGATCGCGCTGAACCCGCTGTTCTGGGGCCTGTTCGAGCAGGCGGGCGGCAGCTTCAACCTCTATACCGACCGCTATGTCGACACCGGCGGCGTGCCCGCGTCGGTGTTCCAGTCGATCAACCCCATCTATATCATCCTGTTCGCGCCCGTCTTTGCCGCCTTGTGGCAGTGGCTGGGCAAGAAGGGGCTCGAGCCTTCGGCGCCCGCGAAATTCGCGCTGGCGCTGGCGCAGGTCGGGCTTGGTTTCCTCGTCTTTGTCTGGGGCGCGAACAGTGTCGGGCCCGAAGTCGCGACGCCGGTGCTGTTCGTCTTCCTGCTTTATATGCTCCACACGACCGGCGAGCTTTGCCTGTCGCCGGTCGGGCTGAGCGCGATGAACCGGCTGGCGCCGAGTTTCCTTGCGTCGCTGATCATGGGCGCCTGGTTCTATATGACCGCGGTCGGCAATTTCGTCGCGGGCAAGATCGGCGAGGCGACCGGCGGCGAAAGCGGCAACATGACCAAGGAAGCGACGCTCGCCATCTATTGGGAGATCGGCCTGATCACGATCGGCGTCAGCGTCGTCGTGCTGGCGCTGTCGCCGATCGTCAAGAAGTGGATGCACCTCGACACGCTGCGCGACCGCGAGGATGCGGTCGCGGGAGCGGGCGAGATCGGCGAAGCGCAGGCCGCGGGCGTCCATCCCGAAACCAGGGGAGCATAAGTCATGATCAGGGGCATGAAGAGCGGCCTGCTCGCCGCGGTATCGCTGGCGTTTGCCGGTTGTGCGGCGACGGGCGGCGAGCCGAAGGCGGCGAGCGACAAGCCCGCGACCACGGCCTCGGCCGACCAGCCGGCACGGTTCAGCAAGGATCCCTATCCCTCGACCTACAAGGGCTATCCGTCGCGGCTGACCGTGGTGAAGAACGTCACCATCTTTGACGGCGAGGGCGGGCGGATCGACAATGGGACGATCATCCTGTCGAGCGGCAAGATCCTGTCGATCGGCGGCGCCGACGTCGCGGTCCCGACCGACGCCGACGTTTATGACGGCACGGGCAAATATCTGACCCCCGGGGTGATCGACATCCACAGCCACCTCGGCGTCTATCCGAGCCCGAGTGTCGAGGGCCTTTCGGACGGCAATGAAGCGACGAGCCCGGTGACGCCGGAAGTCTGGGCAGAACATAGCGTCTGGCCGCAGGATCCGGGCTTTACCCGCGCGCTCGCCAATGGCGGCGTGACGACGCTCGAAATCCTGCCGGGCAGCGCGAACCTGATGGGCGGCCGCTCGGTCGTGCTCAAGAATGTTCCCGCGCGCACGGTGCAGGGAATGAAATTCCCCGGCGCGCCCTATGGCCTCAAGATGGCGTGCGGCGAAAATCCGAAGCGCGTCTATGGCGCCAAGGGCCGGATGCCCTCGACCCGCATGGGCAATATGGCGGTCGACCGGCAGACCTGGGCGAAGGCGGTCGCCTATAAGAAGAAGCTCGACGAGGGCAAGGCGGTCGACCGCGACCTGGCGATGGAAACGCTTGCCGGCGTGCTGGCGGGCGAGATTCGCGTCCAGAACCATTGCTATCGCGCCGACGAAATGGCGCAGGTCATCGATATGAGCCACGAATTCGGATACAAGATCGCGGCCTTTCATCACGCGGTCGAGGCCTATAAGATCGCCGACCTGCTCAAGAAGGAAGATATTTGCGTCGCGATGTGGGCCGACTGGTGGGGTTTCAAGATGGAAGCCTATGATTCGGTGCCCGAAAATATCGCGCTGGTTTACAAGGCGGGCGCCTGCACGATCGTCCATTCGGACGACGCGAACCAGATCCAGCGCCTGAACCAGGAAGCCGCCAAGGCGCTCGCCGCCGGGCGCCGGATGGGGATGGAGATCAGCGACGAGCAGGCATGGACCTGGCTCGGCATCAACCCCGCGAAGGCGATCGGCCTGGCCGACAAGATCGGCAGCCTGAAACCCGGCAAGATGGCCGATGTCGTGCTGTGGAACGGCAATCCGTTCAGCGTCTATACCCGCCCCGAAAAGGTCTGGATCGACGGCGCGCTGATGTTCGACGCGAATGATCCGAAACGGCGGCCGGTGACCGACTTCGAGCTGGGCCAGCCGGGCGAGGGAGATGTGAAATGATCCGCACGCTTCTTCTTTCCGCCGCCGCGCTGGTCGCGCTTCCCGCCGCCGCGCAGGATATCGCGATCATCAACGCGAAACTCGTCATCGGTGACGGAAGCGCGCCGATCGAGGGCGGCACCGTTATTGTGCGCGGGGGTAAGGTCGTGGCCGCCGGGCGCGGCGTCGCGGTGCCATCGAGCATCGAAAGCATCGACGCGCAGGGACATTATGTGACCCCCGGCATCGTCGCGGCGTTCAGCCGCGTCGGGCTGGTCGAGGTCGATGCGGTGGCGGGCTCCAACGATCGCTCGGCGGCCCGGTCGCGCTTTTCGGCGGGGCTCGATATCGCACCCGCGCTCAATCCGATGGGCTCGCCGGTCGCGGTGAACCGCGCCGCGGGAGTCACCCGCGCGATCGTCGCGCCGGGGGCGAGCAGCAATTTGTTCGCCGGGCAGGGCGCGGTCGTCGACCTTGCCGACGACATGGATATGGTGACCAAGCCGCGCGCGCTGCAGTTCGTCGCCTTCGGCGAGGCCGGGGCGGCGAAGGCGGGCGGCAGTCGCGCCGCGACCTTCCTGTTGTTTCGCGAACAATTGCTCGCGGCGCGCAGCTATGCCCGCAACCCCGCGACGCTCGCCGAATGGGGCAATGACGCGATGATCCAGCGCGCCGACGCCGAGGCGCTGGTGCGGGTGATCAACGGCACGACGCCGCTGTTCGTCCGCGTCGATCGCGCCGCCGACATATTGAACGTGCTCAAGCTGAAGGGCGAATTGCCGGCGCTGAAGCTCGTCCTCGTCGGCGCGACCGAAGGCTGGCTGGTCGCGCGCGAAATCGCCGCGGCGAAGGTGCCGGTGATCGTCTCGCCGCTCAGCGACCTGCCCGACAGCTTCGAGCGGCTGGGCGCGACCCAATCGAACGCCGGGCGGCTGGAGGCGGCGGGGATCGACGTATCGGTCGGCGTGTTCGACGATGATGACGCGCACAAGATGGGCTATACCACCCAATATGCGGGCAACCTCGTGGGTCTGTCGAAGCTGCCGGGCGCGAGCGGGCTGAGCTGGGACCAGGCCTTCGCCGCGATCACCAGTGCGCCGGCGCGCGCGGTCGGGATGGAGGGTAGCATCGGGTCGCTGAAACCGGGCCGTGCGGGCGACGTCGTGATCTGGGACCATGATCCGCTCGAACTTGGCAGCCGCCCGACGGCGATTTGGATCGACGGCAAAAGTCAGTCGCTGGTGACGCGGCAGGACCGCCTGCGCGACCGCTATCGGACGCCCGAAGAAGGCGCGTTGCCAAAGGCGTATGACAGGTAGAATGCCGGTTCGATAGGAGGGGTCCGTCGATGCAGCCGATTTCGCTTTTGGTCGTCACCGGCGCGCTGTTCGTCGGCACGCATTTCGCGCTGTCGCATCCGCTGCGCGACGGGCTTTCGCGCGGGCTTGGCGAGCGCGGGTTCCTGATCGTCTATTCGGTGGTCGCGATCGCGACCTTCATCCTGATGGTGCAGGCGTTTCGCGGCCTCCCGCCCGAACCGCCGCTGTGGTCGGTCGACGGCCCCTTGTGGGGTCTCGCCTCGCTCCTCGTGCTGTTCGCGAGCATCCTGTTCATGGGGTCGCTGATCGGCAACCCCGCCTTGCCCGCGCCGGGCGCGGCGGCGAGCGCGCAGGGCGCGCCGCGCGGGGTTTTCGCCATCACCCGCCACCCGATGATGTGGGGCTTCACGCTCTGGGCCTTCGCCCACGCGCTGGTGATGCCGACGCCGGGCCAGATCACGCTGTCCGCGATCATCGCCTTCCTCGCGCTCGTCGGATCAGCGGGGCAGGATGCCAAGAAGGCGCGCCTGATGGGCGACACATGGCGGCACTGGGCGGCGCGGACGAGCTTCGTGCCCTTTGCCCGGCAGATGCGCGGCACGACGCCATGGGGCGATACCATCCCGCGCGCGCACGCCTTGCTGGGCGGAATCCTGCTGTGGCTTGCCGCGACCTGGGCGCATGGGGCGCTGGGGTATATGGTCGCGGGAATCTGGCGCTGGGTGGGGTAAGAGGAACGGCACGAATAGCTCGACCAACTGCGGTTTCACGAGCTTTGCGATAAGTTCGAGCGGGCGACGGCTTTGGGGTGGGGAGTGGACGTGGGTCTCCTAGAGGAAGCCCAATAGACCGCATCCCCGAGCGAAGACGAGGGGCTCGTTCGAGCGGAGCGAGAACCGCGCGCCTCCGCTGCCTCGACTTCGCTCGGCAGAGCCCCTCGTCTTCGCTCGGGGATGCGGCTTCTATGACGGCTCGCCACGCTGATTGCGGCAACAA